>NZ_JBIBST010000009.1:0-430795 GCF_043077765.1 Streptomyces sp. NPDC015661
AAGCCCATCGCCGACTTCCAGGGCGTGCAGTTCATGCTCGCCGACATGGCCATGAAGCTCGAGGCCGCCCGCCAGCTCACCTACGCCGCCGCCGCCAAGTCCGAGCGCGTCGACAACGACCTCACCTTCTTCGGCGCCGCGGCCAAGTGCTTCGCCTCCGACGTCGCCATGGAGGTCACCACCGACGCCGTCCAGCTCCTCGGCGGCTACGGCTACACCCGCGACTACCCCGTCGAGCGCATGATGCGCGACGCCAAGATCACCCAGATCTACGAGGGCACCAACCAGGTCCAGCGCATCGTCATGGCCCGCAACCTCCCGTAACCACCAGCCTCTCGAAAGGAGACAGGCCGTGACCCTGAAGATCGCTGTCTGTGTGAAGTACGTCCCCGACGCGACCGGCGACCGCGGTTTCGCCGACGACCTGACGACCGACCGCGAGGCCGTCGACGGTCTGCTGTCGGAGCTCGACGAGTACGCCGTCGAGCAGGCGCTCCGCATCTCGGAGGAGTCCGACGACGCCGAGGTCACCGTCGTCACCGTGGGCCCGGACGATGCCAAGGACGCCCTGCGCAAGGCGCTGTCGATGGGCGCCGACAAGGCCGTCCACGTCAACGACGAGTCGATCCACGGCTCCGACGTCATCGCCACCTCCGCGATCCTGGCGAAGGCCCTGGAGAAGACCGGCTTCGACCTGGTCGTCTGCGGCATGGCCTCGACCGACGGCACGATGGGCGTGCTGCCCGCGCTGCTCGCCGAGCGCCTGAGCCTGCCGCAGGTCACCCTGCTCTCGGAGCTCTCCGTCGAGGACGGCCTCGTGAAGGGCCGCCGTGACGGCGACGCCGCCACCGAGCACCTGGAGGCCCCGCTGCCGGCCGTCGTCTCGGTCACCGACCAGTCCGGCGAGGCCCGCTACCCCTCCTTCAAGGGGATCATGGCCGCCAAGAAGAAGCCGGTCGAGGAGCTGGACCTGGACGACCTGGACATCGACGCCGACGAGGTCGGCCTCGGCGGCTCGTGGACCCTGGTCGACTCGGCGGCCGCCCGCCCGGCCCGTACGCAGGGCACGATCGTCACGGACGAGGGCGACGGCGGCAAGCAGCTCGCCGCGTTCCTAGCCACCCAGAAGTTCATCTGACCCACCGTCACACCACCTCAGGAGCAAGGAATCATGGCTGAGATCCTGGTTCTCGTGGACCACGCCGACGGTGCGGTCCGCAAGCCGGCCCTCGAACTGCTGACCCTGGCCCGCCGCATCGGCGAGCCCACCGCCGTCGTCCTCGGCGCCGGCGAGGCCACCGCCTCGATCGCCGCCACGGCCGGCGAGTACGGCGCGGCCACCGTCTACGTCGCGGACGGCGCCGAGTTCGCCGAGCAGCTCGTCGTCCCGAAGGTCGACGCGCTCACCCAGATCGCGAAGGACAAGGGGGTGGCCGCCGTCCTGGTGACCTCCTCCGGCGAGGGCAAGGAGATCGCGGCCCGCGTCGCGCTCCGCCTCGGCTCCGGCCTGATCACCGACGCCGTGGAGCTGGAGGCCGGCGAGAACGGCCCGGTCGCCACCCAGTCCGTCTTCGCCGCCTCGTACCAGGTGAAGTCGACGGTCTCGCACGGCGTCCCGGTCATCACCGTCAAGCCGAACTCCGCCGCCCCGGAGGCCGCCCCGGCCGCCGGCACGGTCGAGGACGTCACCGTCGCCTTCACCGGCAACGCCGCCAAGGTCGTCTCGCGCACCCCGCGCGTCTCCACCGGCCGCCCCGAGCTGACCGAGTCCGCGATCGTGGTCTCCGGCGGCCGCGGTGTCGGCGCGGCCGAGGGCTTCGCCGTCGTCGAGAAGCTGGCCGACTCGCTCGGCGCGGCCGTCGGCGCCTCCCGTGCCGCCGTCGACGCCGGCTGGTACCCGCACTCCAACCAGGTCGGCCAGACCGGCAAGCAGGTCTCGCCGCAGCTGTACGTGGCGGCGGGCATCTCCGGCGCGATCCAGCACCGGGCCGGCATGCAGACCTCGAAGACGATCGTCGCGGTCAACAAGGACCCCGAGGCCCCGATCTTCGACCTGGTCGACTACGGCGTGGTCGGCGACCTCTTCGAGGTGCTGCCGCAGCTGACGGACGAGATCGGCGCGCGCTGACCTCACGCAGCACGAAGGGGCGGGTGGCACTCTGTGCCACCCGCCCCTTCGTCGTGCTCGCGCTCAGTACCAGCCGTCGAGCGGGACCTCCTCGCAGAGCCGGACGACCGGCCTGCGCCCGGAGACCGCGGCGCCGGAGACCTTGACCCGGACCCCGGGGCGCACCGCGTGCGGGGGTCCGTCGACCCGGCAGCGGACCACGAAGCCCTCCGTCATGTGGACCGGCCAGAGGTCGGCATCGGCGGCGGCGACCCCGCGGCGTACGGAGATCACGCCCTCGCCGTCGCTGAGTTCGGGCGCCAGGTCGGTCGACCCGCAGGTCGGACAGAGCAGGCGCTGGAAGGTGGTGGTGTGGCACCAGCGGCAGCGCTGGAAGTACAGCTCGGAGTCGGGGGCCGAATCCTCGGCCTGGATGGCGGTCCCGCTCCTCAGTCCCGTGTGGAACACGATGCCTTCTCCTTGCACTCGGCGGCTCGACCGTGCATGGAGCAAAGATATGGCACTGAGTGCCATCAAATAAAGACCTGAGTTCCCTCAATTAGAGATACTGAGAACCCTGTGGCCCTTTCGTGATCCCCTCAGCCCTCGCCGAGGCTCGACTCCACCTCGCGCACCACGCGCCACATGGGGGTGGACCGCTTGGTGATCACCACGACGACGTCCTCGGCCTCCTCGGCCGGCGCGTCCACGGCCTGCCCGGTGGCCCAGGTGCCGCGCACGAACTCCAGGGCCCCGTCGACCTCGGCCAGCGGGTCGCCCTCGCCGCCCGAGCGCAGCCAGTGCCTCAGGGCGTGGTTGTGGGCGGCGACCACGGCCGCCGCGACGACGTTGGCGCGCAGGGTCCCGTCCTTGCGGTCGGCCCAGCGGGTGCGCAGATAGTCGCCGAGGGTCTTCTCGTACCGCCAGACCACCGACAGCTCGTAGGTCCGCAGCCCGGTCACCTCACGGGTGAGCCGGTAGCGCTGCACGGAGAAGGTGGGGTTCTCCGCGTACATCCGCATGACGAGCCGGGCGGCGTCGCAGACCCGGACGACCGGGTCGTCGGAGTCGGCGCTCGCGGCGAGGAAGCGGGTCATGTCGGCGAGGCACTGCTCGTGGTCGGGGAAGACCACGTCCTCCTTCGACGGGAAGTACCGGAAGAAGGACCGCCGGCCGACGCCCGCGAGCGTGACGATGTCGTCGACGGTGGTCTGCTCGTAGCCCCGCTCCAGGAAGAGCTGGAAGGCCGCGGCGATGAGGGAGTCCCGCATCGCGGGCTTCGTGGAGTTCGACGACGCTGTTCCCATGGCCCGAACCTAACACCCGGACGGGGTCCATGTGGAACTCGGTGCCGGAAGAATCCGGCACCGAGTGCTCTCGCGAGGGTACGGAGGCTCAGCGGGCCGTCATGCGAAGGGCGCCGTCCATGCGGATCGTCTCGCCGTTGAGGTAGTCGTGCTCGGCGATCATCGTCACGAGCCGGGCGTACTCCTCCGGGCGCGCGAGGCGCTGCGGGAAGGTGACGCTCGCGGCCAGACCGGCCCGGACGTCCTCGCCGAAGCCGGCCATCATCGGGGTGTCGACGATGCCGGGGGCGATGGTGACGACCCGGATGCCGAACTGCGCCAGGTCGCGCGCGGCGGTGACCGTCATCCCGGCGACGCCCGCCTTGGAGGCGGCGTACGCGATCTGCCCGACCTGGCCCTCGAAGGCCGCGATGGAGGCGGTGTTGACGACGAGGCCGCGCTGCCCGTGCTCGTCGGGCTCGTGGCGGGCGATGGCCTCGGCGGCGAGCCGCATCACGTTGAAGGTGCCGAGCAGGTTGACGTTGAGCACCGCACGGAACAGGTCGAGGTCGTGCGGTCCCTTGCGGCCCAGGATGCGGGCGGAGGGGGCGATGCCCGCGCAGTTCACGGCGAGCCGCAGCTCGGCGCCGTCGGCGTCGATCGCGGCGAGCGCCTCGCGGACCTGCTCCTCGTCGGTGACGTCCGCGGCGAGCAGCCGGACGCCCTCGGGCAGCGGCCCTGCGGCGGCCACGGCCTTGTCCAGGTCCAGGCCGTAGACGGTGGCGCCACGGGCGGCGAGCGCTGCGGCGGTGGCGGCGCCGAGGCCGGAAGCGGCGCCGGTGACGAGAGCGGCGGAGCCGGCGATGTCCATGGAACTCCTCGTTCGTGTCGTGCGGGTGCGACCCTGCCGCCGGGTTGGCCGCCGGATCGGGCGCGTGCCCGCGGAGGACCGCGCGGTCCGCGCGATCTGCGCCGCCCACCATAGAACCGCAGGCCGCACCCCTGGAAGGGGATGCCGGACGGCCGCCACAGCGGATAGTCGACCGGTCGTACACTCTCGCCATGGGGCGAACGAGTGACGCGCGCGAGCGCATCCTGACCGCCGCGAGGACGCTGATGCTGTCGCGCGGCTACTCCGCCCTGGGCGTGGCCGAGATCTGCACGGCGGCCGGTGTGCCGAAGGGCAGCTTCTACTACTTCTTCGCGTCGAAGGAGGAGCTGGCCCTCGCCGTCGTCGAGGAGCACTGGGCCGGCCAGCGCGCCGAGTGGACGCGCGCGCTCGGCTGGGACGTCCCTCCGCTCCGGCGGCTGCGCCGCCTGTACGAGTCCACGGAGGCCGAGCTGCGGGCCGGCCGGGAGAGCTGCGGCACGGTCACGGGCTGCCTCCTCGGGAACCTGGCCCTGGAGCTGAGCACCCGGACGGAGAGCGTCCGCGAGCGGCTGCGGGAGATCTTCGACGAGCAGGTGGCCCTGGTCGCGGAGACCCTCGCCGAGGCCCGCGCGAGCGGCGACGTCGGGGTGGCCGACACCGACGCGGCCGCGCGGGCCCTGGTCGCCCTCCTGGAGGGCCGGGTGCTGTTCGCCAAGCTGTACGACGACCCGGGTCGCCTCGACGCCCTGTGGGCCGATTCCCTGGCTCTCCTCGGCGCCGAGGAGAGCCGGGCCTCCGCCACCGGCTGAGTGACCGTCAGAAGGGCCTGGTCGGCAGGTACTTGCCGTCGAGCGTGATGACGGCGCGCTCGCCGCCCTCGGGGTCGGCGACCTTCTTCACGTCCAGCTTGAAGTTGATCGCGGAGATGATGCCGTCGCCGAACTGCTCGTGGACGAGCTCCTTCAGCGTGGTGCCGTAGACCTGGAGCATCTCGTAGAAGCGGTAGATGGTCGGGTCGGTGGGGACGGCGCCGTCGAGCGAGCCGCGGGTGGGGATCGTCCGGAGCAGGCGCACGGCGTCCTCGTCCAGGCCGAGGAGCTCGGCGACGGCCTGCGCGGACTCCTCCGGCAGCGCGTGCTGACCGAGGACGGCGGCGGTGGTGAAGGCGACGGAGAGGCCTGCGGCGTCCGCGATCCGCTGCCAGCTCAGGTCCTTGCGGATCTTGGCGTCGACGGCGGCGATCGCGAGGGCGCGGCGGGCGGTGGGGTCGAACTGGGCGTGCACCATGAGAGGTACGTCCTTCCTTGGGGTTCTACCGAGGCCTCGGGGCTTTACGGGGGCCTCGGGGCTTTACGGGCCCCCGGGGCTTTACGGGGCCTTGGGGTTTTACGGGGCCTTGGGGTTTTACGGGCCCTCGGGGTTTTACGGGGCCTTGGGGTTTTACGGCCCCTCGGGGCTTTACGGGCCCCCGGGGCTTTACGGGGCCTTGGGGTTTTGCGGGGGCGGGATCAGGCGGCGAGCGCGGGGCGCGCCGTGGCGGGGAGCTCCTCGACGGTGCCGTCGGCGATGTCGAAGACCCAGCCGTGCAGCCGCACTTCGCCCGCGGCGAGGGCGCGGGCCACCGAGGGGTGGGTGGCCAGGTTGGCCAGCTGCGCGGCGACGTTCTCCCGCACGAGGGCGGCCACGTCGACCCTCCCGCCGGCGGCGGCGCGGGCGAGCGAGGCGTCGGCGTGCCGCAGCCAGGCGGCGACGGCGGGCGCGGTGCTCAGGTCGTGGCCCTCGGCGAGCGCGGTCATCGCGCCGCAGGCGGAGTGCCCGCAGACGACGATGTCCTTCACGCCCAGGACGGTGACGGCGTACTCGACACCGGCGGTGACTCCGTCGGTGCCCGGGGTGTGGGCGGGGACGAGGTTGCCCGCGGTGCGGATGACGAAGAGTTCGCCGGGATCGGTCTGGGTGATCAGTTCGGGTACGACGCGGGCGTCCGAGCAGCCGATGAACAGCGTGCCGGGCCGGTGGGCGGTGGCCAGGCGGGCGAAGAGGCCGGCCTTGGCAGGGAAGATCTCCCGCTGGAAGCGGGCGATTCCCTCGGCGAAGTGGGGCATGTCCCTACCGTGCACGACCTGGCCCTATAGCGTCCAAGACCTGCTGTCGATCTCAGCGATAGATCCGATCTATAGTCAGCCGTATGCAGCCGGAACTCCGTCATCTCCGCTATCTGCTCGCCGTCGCCGAGCACGCGAACTTCACCCGCGCCGCCGAAGAGCTCCGGATCGCCCAGCCCACCTTGTCCCAGCAGATCAAGCAGCTGGAGAAGGCGCTCGGGGCGCAGCTCCTGGACCGCACCGGCCGCACCGTGCGCCTCACCGACGCCGGGGAGACCTACGCGCGCTACGCCCGGCGCGCCCTGCGGGACCTGGCGGCGGGCGAGCGGGCCGTGCTCGACGTGCACGACCTGTCCCGGGGCCACCTCCGGCTCGCGGTCACGCCCACGTTCACCGCGTACCTCGCCGGCCCCCTCGTCGCGGGCTTCCACACCCGCCATCCGAGCATCGGCGTGGAGGTGCGGGAGCTGCCGCAGGACCGCATCGAGGCCGAGCTCCTCGCCGACCGGCTCGATCTCGGCATCGCCTTCCACGGGGAGCACCTCGCGGGCGTCGAGGCCACGGAGCTGTTCACGGAGACCCTCGGCCTCGTCGTGGGCCCCGGCCATCCCTTCGCGGGCCGTACGGAGCCGGTACGGGCCGCAGAACTGAACGGCCATCACCTGGCGCTCCTCAGCGCGGACTTCGCGACCCGGCTGCACATCGACGCGTACGTCTCCGAGCACCGCGTCCGGCCGGCGATCGCGGTGGAGGCCAACTCGGTGACCGCGCTCACCGAGATCGTCCGGCGCACCGCGCTGGCCACCGTCCTGCCCGACGCCGTCACCCGGGACCACCCCTGGCTGAGCCCGGTGCCGCTCTCCCCCGCGCTGCCGACCCGGGGTGTCGCCCTCCTCCGGCGCGCGGCGGGCTACCGGAGCGCGGCGGCGGGGGCCTTCGCCGAACTGGCGGCGCGGTGGGCGGAGGAGGGTCAACCGATCGGATGACCCCGGGGTCCACCGCCCGGGGAGCCGGGTGCAGCCGGGACGACGACGGACGGCGGCAGGGTACGGCACCAGGATGGAGAGCAGAACGGGCCACGGCATCCCGACGGCCCCCGCGGTTCCCCGAGTTCACTGGAGCAGATCCCATGAAGCACGTGAAGAAGGCCTCCTCGCGCACCCGTGTCGTGACCGGCGGCGCGATCGTCGCCGCCCTCGCCCTCGGTGGCTTCGGGGCCTACTCCGCGAGCGCCACCGGCGAGGACACGGCGGCCGCGCCGGCCGCCGCCACCGCCAAGGCGGACGCCGGGAACAAGAACACGACCCGTTCCACGCATCTGACGATCGAGGCCGCCACGAAGGCCGCGCAGGCGACCCTGGACGCCGCCGAGAAGGAGAACCAGCGGGTCTCCGTCGCGGTCGTCGACCGCAACGGCAACACCCTCGTCACCCTGCGCGGCGACGGCGCGGGCCCGCAGTCCTACGAGTCGGCCGTCAAGAAGGCGTACACCGCGGTCTCCTGGAACGCCCCGACCTCCGAGCTCGCCAAGCGCCTCACCAACGCCCCGACGCTGAAGGACATCCCCGGCACCCTCTTCCTCGCCGGCGGCGCCCCGGTGACCGCCAAGGGCGCCCCGATCGCGGGCATCGGTGTCGCGGGTGCTCCCTCGGGCGACCTCGACGAGAAGTTCGCCCGGGCCGGTGTCGCCGCCCTCGGCAAGTAGAGATCCACGTCAGGCGCCCGCGTACGAGGACACCCGCCATGAACGCGCTCGATCACACCCTCCTGGCAGCCGCCGCGGACGGGGACACCGTCGCCGTCCGCGCGGCCCTCGGCGCGGGGGCCCGCGTCGACGTCCGCGACCGGCACCGCCGCACCCCGCTGCTGCGGGCCGCGCTGCGCGACCACGTCCCCGCCGCGCGGGCGCTCCTCGCCGCGGGCGCCGACCCGAACGCCCGGGACGACCGGTCCGACACCCCCTGGCTCGTCACCGGCGTCACCGGCAGCGTGGCCATGATGCGCGCGCTGCTCCCGGCGGGCCCCGACCTGAAGCTGACGAACCGCTACGGCGGCACCGCCCTCATCCCCGCCGCGGAACGCGGCCACGTGCCGTACGTCCGCGCCGTGCTCCACGAGACCGCGATCGACGTCGACCACGTCAACCGGCTCGGCTGGACCGCGCTCCTGGAGGCGGTGATCCTCGGCGACGGCGGCGGCGCGCACCAGAAGGTCGTCGCCCTGCTCCTCGCGGCGGGCGCCGACCCGGGACTCCCCGACCCGCACGGCCGCACGGCCCTCCACCACGCCGAACGCCACGGCCTCATCGAGATCGCCGCCCTGCTCCGGAGGGCCGACTCGGGCGGGTCCCTCGGCAGGGCCGCCTGAGCCCTCCTCGGAAAGCCGTCCGCCCCCGGCGCCGAGCTGCGGCCGGGGCCGGACGGTACTCCGGGATCAGGCCGGCTGGGCGAGCCCCCGGCTGATCACCAGCCGCTGGATCTGGTTGGTGCCCTCGAAGATCTGCATGATCTTCGCCTCGCGCATGTACCGCTCGACCGGGAAGTCCCGGGTGTAGCCGTAACCGCCGAAGACCTGGACGGCGTCCGTGGTGACCTTCATGGCCGTGTCCGTGGCGATGAGCTTGGCCGCGCTGGCCTGGCGGCTGAAGGGGCGGCCGAGATCGCGGCGGCGGGCCGCGTCCAGGTAGGTGGCGCGGGCCGCGTCGACGGCGGCGGCCATGTCGGCCAGGAGGAAGCCGAGGCCCTGGTGGTCGACGATCCGGCGGCCGAAGGTGGTGCGCTCGTTGGCGTACGCCACGGCGGCGTCGAGGGCGGCCTGGGCGAGGCCCGTCGCGCAGGCGGCGATGCCGAGGCGGCCGCTGTCGAGCGCGCTGAAGGCGATCTGGAGCCCCTGGCCCTCGTCCCCGATGCGGCGGTCCCCCTCGATGAGGGCGCCGTCCCAGTACGCGGCCGTCGTCGGCACGGCCTGGAGGCCCATCTTGCGCTCGGGCGCGCCAAAGCTCAGGCCTTCGGTGGCACCGGGCGCGAGGAAGCAGGAGATCCCGTGGCTGCCGGGGGCCGTACGGGCGAAGAGGGCGTAGAAGTCGGCCTTCCCGCCGTGGGTGATCCACGCCTTGGTGCCGGTGATCCGGTAGCCGCTGCCGTCGTCCTGGCGCTCGGCCTTGCAGGTGAGGGCGGCGGCGTCGGAGCCGGCCTGCGGCTCGGAGAGGCTGTAGCCGCCGATGGTCCGGCCCTCGAGGATCGCGGGCAGCCAGCGCTCCTTCTGCTCCGGGGTGCCGAAGGTGTGCAGGGGGTGGCTGGCGAGGGTGTGGACGCTGGTGGCGACGGCGACGGCCGCCCAGCGCGCGGCGAGCTCCTCCAGGACCTGCAGGTAGACCTCGTACGGCTGGCCTCCGCCGCCGAACTCCTCCGGGTACGGGAGGCCCAGGAGCCCGGCCTCGCCGAGGGTCGGGAAGAGCCCTTCGGGATAGCTCTCGGCGGCCTCGTGCTCGTCCACCCGCGGAGAGAGCTCCTTGTCGGCGATCTCCCGGGTGAGGGCGATGAGGTCCGCTGCCTCGGGGGTGGGAAGCAGGCGGTCGACATCCATGGCGACTCCAGCGGCGCGCAAAGTGGTACTGGGGAAGGTACTGCAGTACCGGTTAGCGTAGCGCAGAAGGGTGCCGCCGTAACCCCCCGAACGACCGGCCTGGAATACTGGCGGGGTGATCGAGACCTCCGCCGCCGACGCCCCCAAGCTGACGGGCCGCGGAGCGGCGCGCCGCTCCGCCCTCTTCGAGGAGCTCGTCGCCCTCCTCGTCGGCGAGGGCTTCGCCCGGCTGACGCTCGACGATCTCGCGGCGCGGCTGCGCTGCTCGAAGCGGACCCTGTACGGCCTGGCGGGCAGCAAGGAGCAGCTGGTCCGGGCGGCGGTCGTGCACTTCTTCCGGCGCGCCACGGCCCGGGTCGAGGCGGTCCTCGCCGCCGCGACGGACCCGGCCGAGCGGCTCGCCGCCTATCTGCGGGCGGTTTCGGCCGAGCTGGCGCCCGTCTCGCCGGCGTTCTTCGACGACGTGGCGGCCTTCGAGCCGGCGGCCGAGGTGTACGAGCGGAACACGCGCGCGGCGGCGGGCCGGGTGCAGCAGCTCATCGAGGAGGGCGTGCGGGCCGGGGTGTTCCGCGAGGTGCACGTGACCTTCGCGGCCGACGTCATCTCCTCGGTGATGGTCCGCATCCAGCGCCGCCAGGTGGCCGCGGCGACGGGCCTGGCCGACGCCGAGGCGTACGAGCAGCTGGCCGAACTCCTGCTCAGCGGCCTCCGCAAGGCCTGACTCGACGGCCGACGGAGGGCCCGAGCGGCCCCGGCCGGCGCCCGAGCGAGGCCCCTGACGACGCCCTGGCGGACCCGACCGGCGCCCGAGGCGGCCAACGTCGGGGGCCGGGCCCCGCCCCCGGCGGCGCATGAGCCCGCCCCCGAAGCACTCGAACCGGCCCCTCCCCACCCCGAACCGCCGGGGCGCCACGCGTGGCCGGATCCCGTCCCGCGTTCGATCACTCTGCGCAGGTGATCCACTACTGTGTGCCGCGCCACTGACCACCCCACCCCAGGGAGCCTCCGCGTGGAGCGCAGCCGTACCGTCCTCAGGATCCGTGCCGTCCTCGCCGCCATGGGCGTCACCGCCGCCCTCGCCGCGGCCCCCGCGGCACAGGCCGCCCCCGCCGAGAAGCCCGTCGCCGCTCCCCCGGCCCCCTGCACCGGGGAGTTCGAGGGCGACAAGCGGCTCGGCCCGAAGTTCCTGCCGAAGAGGTGGCAGGAGCCGGTCGGCCCGCTCCTCAACCGCTACCACCGGACCGGGCAGCTCTCCTCCGCCGACTTCCTGAAGAAGTACTGGGAGGGCCCGGCTGACACCGGCAGCTGGAAGTACCCGCCGAACGACGGCTTCGCCGAGGTCAACGGCACCGTCGACAAGGCGCCGGAGCTCCTGGAGGAGGGCGAGCGTCTGGACCGCTTCGGCTCGGAGTACGGCTCCTACCTGGCCCCGGCCGGCGACGCCTACGCCGAGCGGGCGCTGCCCCCGCAGAACCTCAACACCCGTGACGAGGCCTTCCCCTGCGACTACCACCTGTACGAGGTGACGAGGACCTTCGTCGTCTGGGAGGGCTCCATCGCACCCTGGTTCGAGCAGCCGGGCGGCGGCCGCCAGATCAAGCTGGACCCGGCGTTCCTGAACCCGGGCGAGGGCCAGCGCCTCAACGTGAAGTGGCTGCTCGACAACGGCTACCTGGTGCGCGTCCCCGCGTGACCGACCGCGGCGCGCTGGAGCGGGCACTCCGGGAGGCCGGGGTGCCCGCCGCGTACTACTGGATCGAGGGCGTCCACGAACCGGCGCCCACCCCGCCCGACTTCGTCTATCTGCGGACGCGGCCGGGCGGCGGCTGGGAGACCGGGGTGTACGAGCGGGGCTCGTACGAACCGGTCGCCACGCACGACACGGAGGCGTCGGCCTGCGCCCACCTGCGGGGTCTGCTGGGCGTCTAGGCCGTCGCCCTGGTCGTCACCAGCAGGCCCGTGACGAGGCCCGCGAGCAGCAGGCAGACGACCGCCCACCAGGGCGGCCCGCCGTGGCCGACGGCGGCTGCCGCGCCGAATTCCGTGCCCAGCGTCTGGGCCGTGACGGCGGCGGCCGCCGCCGCGCCGGTGTGCCGGCCGAGGCCGGCGGCGACCACGATGGCGAAGAGTGGCATGAAGGCGAGGCCGATCCCGAGACCCGCGAGGAGGGTGGCCGGGAGCAGGACCGGGTATCCGGCGCCGCCCTCGACCGCGACGATGGTCAGGGCCACGCCGAGCGGGGTGAGCACCAGGCCCGCGACCACGAGGACGCGGGGCGCCGTGCGCCGGCGCAGCAGCCGCGGGGCGACCAGGACGGCGGCCACGGCGATCGCGGCGACCATGGGCAGCAGGGCGAGACCGGCCTGGGGCAGGGAGTACCCGAGGTCCCAGACCAGGATCGACGCCAGGGGCGGCAGCAGGGCGAGGATGCCGGCGCCTGCGAGGAGCATGGCGAGGAGCCCGCCGAGCCTGTTGCGGTCCTTGAGGACGTACGGGGGCAGCAGCGGGTGCGAGGCGATGCTCTGCCACCCCAGGAAGCCCCCCAGCACCGCCGCGCCGCCGACGAGCAGGCCCATGGCCAGGGGGCCGCCCCAGCCGTGCGTCGCCTTGATGGAGCCGTACATGAGCAGGGCGGTCGCGAAGGCTCCGAGCAGGACTCCGGGCAGGTCGAAGCGGGTGCCGGTGCGGTCCGGGCGGTGCTGCGGCAGAACGCGGACCCCGGCCAGGGCGATCACGGCGAGGACGGCGGCGATGCCCAGGACCGGACCCCAGTCCAGCCAGGCGAGCTGGAACGCGACGATCGGCGCGCCGATGCCGGCCGTGGCGTAGACACCGAAGGCCCTGGCCCGTGCCCCCGGTTCGGGGAAGGCGGTGGCCACCAGGGTCAGCGCCGCCGCCGTCACCAGTGCGCCGAAGCCGCCCTGGAGGACGCGGGCCGTGATCAGCACCGCGGTGGGGGCGATCTCGACGGCGAAGCCGCGGAGCACACAGGCGGCCACAAGTCCCGTGAGGCCGACGACCAGGGTCCGTCTGGCGCCGAGCCGGTCGGCGAGGTGCCCGCCGAGCAGCAGGAGGGCCGCGAAGGGAACGGCGAAGGAGTACAGCTCCGGGTTCTCCCGGTCGAGGCCGAACGGGTCGTGCGCCACCGCCCCGAGCAGCACCGCCAGTTGGGCGAGCACGATCACCGCCAGGCCCCACCCGCGGCCGGTCGACGGGGCGGGGACCTCGTGGGCCGGAGCCGTGGGGGTGTAGGCGGGCGCCGGTGCGGGCGCCGGTGCCGAGTCGCGGGGCGCCGTCTCCGTCACGGGCTGAGCGACGGGCCGCATCACGGGCTGCTCGGCCGGCACCTCGGCCCGCGCCGCCGGCACATAGTCCAGCAACCGGGCGGCGTGCCGCCCCAGTTGGGCCAGGACCTCACCCGGCAGCCAGACCCCGCCGCCGTCCCCGTCGGTGAGGGCGGCGATCCGCTCGGGCGTGGGCCGTGCGGCCGGGTCCTTCTCCAGACAGGCGCGGACGAGGCCGAGCAGTGCCTCGGGGACGCCGGTGAGGTCGGGCTCCTCCTCGGCGACCCGGAAGAGGTGGGCGTTCAGACCGGTGTCGGTGGCGCCGAAGAGGTGGCGCCCGGTGGCGGCGTACACGAGGACGGCCCCGAGGCAGAACACGTCGCTGGCGGCGGTGAGTTCGAGGCCGCGGACCTGCTCCGGGGACATGAAGCCGGGCGAGCCGATCAGCATGCCGGTGCGGGTGTGCAGGCTGTCCCCGGCCAGGCTGTCCATGGCGCGGGCGATGCCGAAGTCGATGACGCGGGGCCCGTCGACCGTCACCAGGACGTTGGACGGTTTGAGGTCGCGGTGGATCAGGCCGGCCTCGTGCACGACGCGCAGCGCGAGGGCGAGGCGGTTGGCGAGGACGCGGACGGAGTGCTCGGGCAGCGGGCCGAAGTCCCGGGCGACGACGGTGGTCAGATCGGGACCGGCGATGTACTGGGTGGCGACCCAGGGCACCGCGACCCCGGTGTCGGTGTTCGCGTCGAGGACGTCCGCGGTCCAGCTGCCGCCGACTCTCCGGGCGGCCGCCACCTCGCGGGCGAAGCGTCTGCGGAACTCCGGCTGGGCGGCGTACTCGGACTGGACGACCTTGACGGCGACCGTACGGCCGACGTCGTCGCGGCCGAGGTAGACGAGGCCCATGCCGCCCGCCCCCAGACGGGCGATGAGACGGTACGGGCCTACGTGCGTCGGGTCTTCGGGGGTGAGCGGATCCACGTCCCGAATCTATCCGCCGGGACCGGCGGGGTCCGGGGAACGGAGCTATGCGACCGAACCTATGCGTCCGTCCGGTTCGCGCGGTCCGTCGTGGTGGATCGGGGTGTGGGCGCCCGTGAGGGAGAGGCCGCTGCCGCCGCGGCGGTTGGCCACGATCTCGGCGCCGATCGAGAGGGCGGTCTCCTCGGGCGTGCGCGCGCCGAGGTCGAGGCCGATCGGGGAGCGGAGACGGGCGAGTTCGAGTTCGGTGACGCCGACCTCGCGGAGCCGCTCGTTGCGGTCCTCGTGGGTGCGGCGGGAGCCCATCGCGCCGATGTAGGCGACGGGAAGCTTCAGGGCGGTCCGGAGGAGGGGCACGTCGAACTTGGCGTCGTGCGTGAGGACGCAGAGCACGGTCCGGCCGTCGACCTCGGTCGACTCCAGGTAGCGGTGGGGCCAGTCGACGACGATCTCGTCGGCCTCGGGGAAGCGGGCGGGGGTCGCGAAGACGGGCCGCGCGTCGCAGACGGTGACGTGGTAGCCGAGGAACTTGCCGACCCGGACGAGTGCGGCGGCGAAGTCGATGGCGCCGAAGACGATCATGCGGGGGGCGGGGACGGAGGACTCGACCAGGAGGGTCAGCGGCTGTCCGCAGCGGCTGCCGTCCTCACCGATCTCCACGGTGCCGGTGCGGCCCGCGTCGAGCATCGCGCGGGCCTCGCCGGCCGCGGTGCGGTCCAGCTCGGGGTGGCCGCCGAGCTTCCCCTCGTACGAGCCGTCGGGGCGGACCAGGAGGGCCTGCCCCAACAGGTCCTCCGGTCCGTCGACGATCCGGGCCAGGGCCGCCGCCTCCCCCGAGACGGCGGCGGCCAGCGCGGCGGGGAAGACCCCGCCGCGGATCGGGGTGACGAGGATGTCGATGATGCCGCCGCAGGTCAGGCCGACCGCGAAGGCGTCCTCGTCGCTGTAGCCGAAGCGCTCGACGACGGTCCTGCCGTCTTCGAGGGCCTGGACGCACAGGTCGTAGACCGCGCCCTCCACACACCCGCCGGAGACCGACCCGATCGCCGTGCCGTCGCTGTCGACGGCGAGTGCGGCTCCCGGCTGCCGGGGCGCGCTGCCACCGACGGCCACCACGGTGGCGACGGCGAAGGTGCGTCCCTGCTCGACCCACCGGTGCAGCTCTTCGGCGATGTCCAGCATGTCGGTCTCCTTGGGTGTGTACGGAGGGTGATTCTCGGACGTCAGCTGACGCCCAGCCAACCCTCGATCGGATGAAGGGCGAAGAACACGATGAAGATCGCGGTCAGGGCCCACATGAAGGCACCGACCTCGCGCGCCTTGCCCTGCGCCACCTTGATGACGGTGTAGGCGATGACGCCGGCCGCGACACCCGGGGTGATGCTGTAGGTGAAGGGCATCAGGACGACGGTCAGGAAGACCGGGATGGCGACGGAGCTGTCGCCCCAGTTCACGTGCTTGGCGTTCATCATCATCATCGCGCCGATGACGACCAGGGCGGCGGAGCCGACCTCACGGGGCACGATCTGGGTGATCGGCGTGAAGAAGAGGCAGGCCGCGAAGAACAGACCGGTGACCGTCGAGGAGAGGCCGGTACGGGCGCCCTCGCCGACGCCGGTGGCGGACTCCACGAACACGGTCTGGCCGGAGGCGCCGGAGACGCCGCCGATCGCACCGCCCGCGCCGTCGATGAACAGCGCCTTGGAGAGGCCGGGCATCCGGCCCTTGTCGTCCGCGAGGTTGGCCTCGGTGCCGACGCCGATGATGGTGGCCATGGCGTCGAAGAAGCCGGCCAGGACCAGGGTGAAGACGATGACGCCGACGGTGATGTAGCCGACGTCGCCCCAGCCGCCGAAGGAGACGTCGCCGAAGAGCGAGAAGTCCGGGCTGGAGACCGCGCTGCCCTTGAGCTCGGGGGCGCCGTTGGCCCAGGAGCCCGGGCCCTTGGCCGGGATGTCCGCGACCGCGTTGACGATCAGCGAGATGATGGTGCCGCCGACGATGCCGATGAGGATCGCGCCCGGGATCTTGCGGGCCTGGAGCGCGAAGATCGCGAGCAGGGTGACCGCGAAGATCAGTACGGGCCAGCCGACGAGCTCGCCGCCGGAGCCCATGGTGATGGGCGGACCGAACTGGGGACCGGCGCCGACGAAGCCGGCCTTGTTGAAGCCGATCAGCGCGATGAAGAGGCCGATGCCGATGGTGATGCCGTGCTTGAGCGGCAGCGGAATCGCGTTCATGATCATCTCGCGGAGACCGGTGACCACCAGGAGGCAGATCACCACACCGTAGACGACACACATGCCCATGGCCTGGGGCCACGTCATCTGGGGCACGACCTGGGTCGCGAGCACACCGGAGACGCTGAGTCCCGCCGCGAGGACGAGCGGGACCTTGCCGACGAAGCCCATCAGCAGGGTGGTCACCGCCGCCGCGAAGGCGGTCGCCGTGATGACGGCGGAGGTGGCGAGGACGTGCTTGTCGACGTCCGGGCCCCCGAGGAGGATCGGGTTGAGCAGGAGAATGTACGCCATCGCCATGAAGGTGGTGACGCCGCCGCGGATCTCCGTCGCGACGGTGGATCCTCTCTCCGAGATGTGAAAGTACCGGTCGAGCCAAGAACGGCCGGCGGGGACGTTGGAGCCGGAGCCCGCGTCCTCCGAGGCGGTCTTGGGCTCCACAGACGACTGGGTCATGGGGCCTACTCCCAAGGTTCAAAGGGGCACCCGCATCAGACTTCGAAGCTCTGACGTTGAATCTGCGGGATTTGGGATATTTCGTTGGCTGCACGACCCGGGGGACGGCCCGAGACGAACGGGGTACTGCCGTGAAGCGGGTACTGAAGTGAAGCGATTACTGCGGTGATGCGGGTACTGCGGTGATGCGGGTATCCCCAGGGGGGAGTGCTCCGGGCGGTGCGGGCGGGGGAAGTGTGACGTTCCTGGGAGGCACACACCGCCCGGAGAGTCCTACAGGGTGCCGGTGAGCGCCTCGGGGCGGACCGGCGTCTTGTTGAGCTCCAGGCCCGTCGCCGCCCGGATCGCCGCGAGGACGGCCGGGGTGGACGACAGGGTCGGGGCCTCGCCGATGCCCCGGACGCCGTACGGCGCGTTGGGGTCGGCCAGCTCGAGGTAGTCGACCGGGATGGTCGGCGTGTCGAGGATCGTCGGGATCAGGTAGTCCGTGAAGGAGGGGTTGCGCACCTTCGCGGTCTTCGGGTCGACGATGATCTCCTCCATCACCGCTACGCCCAGGCCCTGGGTGGTGCCACCCTGGATCTGGCCGACCACGGAGAGCGGGTTGACCGCCTTGCCGACGTCCTGCGCGCAGGCCAGCTCGATGACCTTGACGAGACCGAGCTCGGTGTCCACCTCGACCACCGCGCGGTGCGCGGCGAAGGCGTACTGGACGTGGCCGTCGCCCTGGCCGGTGACGAGGTCGAAGGCCTGGGTGGGCCGGTGGCGCCACTCCTCCTCGACCTCCACGACCTGGTCCTCCAGGACGTCCGCGATGGAGGCGAGGGCCTCGCCGCCGTCGGTGACGACCTTGCCGCCCTCCAGGAGGAGTTCGGCGTTGGCCCAGGCCGGGTGGTACGAGCCGAACTTGCGCCGGCCGATCTCCAGGACCTTCTCGCGGACGATCTCGCAGGAGTTCTTGATGGCGCCGCCGGTCATGTACGTCTGACGGCCCGCGGAGGTCGAACCGGCCGAGCCCACCTGCGTGTCCGCGGGGTGGATGGTGACCTGCTGGACACCGAGCTCGGTACGGGCGATCTGCGCGTGGATCGTGACGCCGCCCTGGCCGACCTCCGCCATGGCGGTGTGGACGGTGGCGACGGCCTCGCCGTTGATGACCTCGATGCGGATCTTGGCGGTCGAGTAGTCGTCGAAGCCCTCGGAGAAGCCGACGTTCTTGATGCCGACGGCGTAGCCGACGCCCCGTACGACACCCTCGCCGTGCGAGGTGTTGGACAGACCGCCCGGCAGCGCGCGGACGTCCGCGCCCTCGCCGGCGGTCTCCCACTGGCGCTCCGGCGGCATCGGGCGGGCCTTGACCCGGCGCAGCAGCTCGGCGACCGGGGCCGGCGAGTCCACGACCTGGCCGGTCGGCATGATCGTGCCCTGCTCCATGGCGTTGAGCTGGCGCAGCTCCACCGGGTCCATGCCCAGCTTGGCCGCGAGCTTGTCCATCTGCGCCTCGTAGGCGAAGCAGGCCTGGACCGCGCCGAAGCCGCGCATGGCGCCGCAGGGCGGGTTGTTGGTGTAGAGGCCGATCGCCTCGATCTCGACGTCCTCGATGACGTACGGGCCGACCGAGAGGGAGGAGGCGTTGCCGACGACCGAGGCCGTGGACGACGCGTACGCGCCGCCGTCGAGCACGATCTTGCACTTCATGTGCGTGAGCTTGCCGTCCTTGGTGGCGCCGTGCTCGTAGTAGAGCTTCGCCGGGTGCCGGTGGACGTGACCGAAGAAGGACTCGTACCGGTTGTAGACCATCTTGACCGGCTTGCCGGTGCGCAGCGCGAGGATGGAGGCGAGGATCTGCATGGAGATGTCCTCGCGGCCGCCGAAGGCGCCGCCGACACCGGCCATGGTCATCCGGACCTTCTCCTCGGGCAGGCCGAGGCAGGGGGCGATCTGCTTGAGGTCCGAGTGCAGCCACTGGGTGGCGACGTACAGGTCGACGCCGCCGTCCTCGGCCGGCACGGCGAGGCCGGACTCGGGGCCGAGGAAGGCCTGGTCCTGCATGCCGAAGGTGTACTCGCCCTTGACGATGACGTCGGCGCGCTTGGCGGCCTCGTCGGCGTTGCCGCGGATGATCGGCTGGCGGTGCACGATGTTCGGGTGCGGCACGTGGCCGGAGTGGTGGTCGTCGCGGTTCTCGTGGACCAGGATCGCGTCCGGGGCGAGGGCGGAGGCCTCGTCCGTGATGACCGGGAGCTCCCGGTACTCGATCTTGATCTTCGCGGCGGCGCGGCGGGCGGTCTCCGGGTGGTCGGCGGCCACGAGGGCGACCGGCTCACCGTGGTGACGGACCTTGCCGTAGGCGAGGACCGGGGTGTCCTGGAACTCCATGCCGTAGTTCTTCGCGGCCGGCAGGTCCTCGTGGGTCAGGACGGCGTAGACGCCGTCCATCGTGAGGGCCTCGGAGGTGTCGATGGACACGATCTCGGCGTGCGCGACGGTGGAGCGCAGGATCTGGCCCCACAGCATGTCCTCGTGCCACATGTCCGAGGAGTACGCGAACTCACCGGTGACCTTGAGGGTGCCGTCCGGGCGGAGCGTGGACTCGCCGATGCCGCCCTTGACGTGGTTCTGGGTGACGTCGGTGGGCGTACCCACCGGCAGTGTGTTCTGAGCCATCGTCAGACCGCCTCTCCCTGACGCTCCTGGCGAGCGGCCGCGAGGCGGACCGCGTCGAGGATCTTCTCGTAACCGGTGCAGCGGCAGAGGTTGCCGGAGAGCGCCTCGCGGATGTCCGCGTCCGTCGGGGACGGGTTGCGCTCCAGCATCTCGTCGGCCGCGACGAGCAGGCCGGGGGTGCAGAAACCGCACTGGACCGCGCCGGCGTCGATGAACGCCTGCTGGATCGGGGAGAGTTCGATGCCCTCACCGGTCTGCGAGTCCTGGGGCTTGGCCTCCCACTTCTTGGCGGCGTCGACCGAGGTGCCGCCGCAGGCGCCGGTGGCGCAACCGCCGTGCGCCTCGCGCTCCTTGGCGTACTCCGCCAGGCCTTCTACGGTGACGACCTCGCGGCCCTCGACCTGACCGGCGGCGACCAGACACGAGCAGACCGGCACGCCGTCGAGACGGACGGTGCAGGAACCGCACTCGCCCTGCTCGCACGCGTTCTTGGAGCCGGGCAGACCCAGGCGCTCACGCAGAACGTAGAGGAGGGACTCGCCCTCCCAGACGTCGTCGGCTTCCTGCGGACGACCGTTGACCGTGAAATTGACGCGCATGGTTATGCAGCTCCCTCAAGCGTGCGGCCGGCGCCGCGGTACTGCTCCCAGGTCCAGCCGAGCTGGCGGCGAGCCATGATGCCGACCGCGTGGCGCCGGTACTTGGCGGTGCCGCGGACGTCGTCGATCGGGTTCGCGGCGGCCGAGCAGAGGTCGGCGAACTGCTTCGCGATCGAGGGGGTGATGATCTTGCCGTTGTCCCAGAAGCCGCCCTCTTCCAGAGCCGCGTTCAGGAAGGCCTCGGCCTCCTTGGCGCGGATCGGGGTCGGCGCGGCGGAACCGATGCCGGTGCGCACGGTCCGGGTCTCCGGGTGCAGGGCCAGGCCGAAGGCGCAGACGGCGATGACCATCGCGTTGCGGGTGCCGACCTTGGAGTACTGCTGGGGGCCGTCCGCCTTCTTGATGTGGACGGTCTTGATGAGCTCGTCGGGCTGGAGCGCGTTGCGCTTCACGCCCGTGTAGAACTCGTCGATCGGGATGAAGCGGTTGCCGCGCACCGATTCGACCTCGACCTCGGCGCCCGCGGCGAGCAGGGCCGGGTGGGCGTCGCCGGCCGGCGACGCGGTGCCGAGGTTGCCGCCCACGCCGCCGCGGTTGCGGATCTGCGGGGAGGCGACCGTGTGCGAGGCCAGTGCCAGACCCGGGAGCTCTGCGCGCAGGTTCTCCATGATCTGCGTGTACGGAACGGAGGCGCCGAGGCGGACGTTCTCCTCGCCGACCTCCCACTCGCGCAGCAGCTCGATACGGTTCAGGTCCAGGAGGTACTCGGGGCGCCGGTGGTCGAAGTTGATCTCGACCATGACGTCGGTACCACCGGCGATGGGCACGGCCGTGGGGTGCTCGGCCTTGGCGGCGAGCGCCTCCTCCCAGCTGGCGGGGCGAAGGAAGTCCATGGTGGCTCTCTTCTAGTGATTCTGGTGATCGGGGGTCGAACTGGTGGGTCCGGGGGGACGGCCGGCCCTCGACATCGTGTTCATGTGCTGTTCACGCGGTGTGTGGCCTAGTACACAAGCCACGATCGCCCGGGTGCAGTCACCGAAAACATGAAGGAGTTGGCCGGTCCCCGTCGTCGTCTTGTAGATTCGAACGAAAGGCGGGGAACAGAACCCTCGCCGTTTCCCCCTGGAAACGGTGGCACCACCCCACCGTCGACAACGCGACACCCACCATCACCGAACGAAGGAACGGCGGCGACACGATGCGGCTGCGCGCACTGCTGGAGAACGACGCGCTCGGGCTGCGCCTGCTCGGCGGCGACGACGAGCTGGACCGGACCGTCCGAGGCGTGATGACCACGGACCTGAAGGACCCCAGCCGGTACCTGTCCGGCGGCGAGCTGGTGCTGACCGGCCTCGCCTGGCGGACGGAACCGGCCGACGCCGAGCCCTTCGTCCGGATCCTGGCCTCGGCCGGAGTGGCGGCCCTCGCCGCCGGCGAGGCCGAGCTCGGCGACATCCCCGACGATCTCGTGGCGGCGTGTTTGCGCCATCGGCTTCCGCTCTTCGCGGTGAACGAATCCGTTGCGTTCGCGACGATCACCGAGCACGTTGTTCGACAGGTCTCCGGCGAGCGGGCCGGCGACCTGGCGGCCGTCGTCGACCGCCACCGGCGGCTCATGACCTCCGGACCCGCGGGCGGCGGACCCGAGGTCGTCCTCGACCTCCTCGGCTCCGACCTGGACCTGCGGGCCTGGGTCCTCTCCCCCACCGGCCGCCAGATCGCGGGCGCGGGGGAGCCCCTGGAAGCCGGGCTCGCCGCCACCCTGGCCGGTGAGCACCTGGCCGCCACCCGCACCGGACGACGCGGCCCGCACCGGCTGAGCGTCGCCGGGGCCACGTACTCGCTCTTCCCGATCCGCAACACCGGCCGGGGGGCCGCGCCCGCCTCCCGGGACGTGCGCGAGACGGTGCTTTCGGACTGGCTGCTCGCCGTCGAGGCGGACGCCGGTGACTGGCCCGCGGCCCGGCTCGACCTCCTCCAGGGCGTCACCCAGCTGATCGCCGTCGAGCGCGACCGGCGCGACGCGGCCCGTACGGTACGCCGCCGGCTCGCCCAGGAGGTCCTGGAGCTGGTGCAGACGGGCGCCGCGCCCGCCGAGATCGCCGCCCGGCTTCGGGTCGCCGCCCCGGTGCTGCTGCCCGGGCTCGGCACGGCCCCGCACTGGCAGGTGGTCGTCGCCCGCGTCGAGTGGGAGCAGGAGGCCGGTCAGACCCCCGTGGACGGCGGGCCGGTCGCGCAGGCGCTCCTGGAGGAGATCCTCGTCGACCCGGCGACCATCGGTGCCGAGTCGGCCGACCGGATCGCGGTCGCGCACAGCGGCGACGAGGCGATCGCCCTGGTCCCGCTGGCCGCGGGGCCGCTGCCGGACAGCGAGGACGACGGCCCGGCCCCCGCCCTCGGGCTGCACGCGGACGCGCTGCTCGCCTCCGTACGGGCTCCGCTCGCCTCGGGCCTCTCCGACGACGGGCGCGTCACGCTGGGCGTCAGCGCGGCCGTGCACTCGGCGGAGGGCCTGCGCGGGGCCCTGGAGGAGGCCCGGCACGCCCGCCGGGTGGCCGCCGCCCGTCCGGGCCGGGTCTGCGCCGCGGGGCACCACGAGCTGGCCTCGCACGTGCTGCTGCTGCCGTTCGTGCCGGACGACGTGCGGCGGGCCTTCACGGCCCGGCTGCTCGACCCGCTGCGCGACTACGACCGGCGTCACCGGGCGGAGCTCATCCCGACCCTGGAGGCGTTCCTGGACTGCGACGGCTCCTGGACCCGCTGTGCGACCCGCCTCCACCTGCACGTGAACACGCTGCGCTACCGGGTGGGCCGGATCGAGCAGCTCACGGGCCGTGATCTCTCCCGTCTGGAGGACAAGCTCGACTTCTTCCTCGCGCTGCGGATGAGCTGAGCCGCGAGAGCCGGTTCGAACGGTTCGGGGCCCCGGCCATTCACTCCTTCGGGCGAGTCCGGAGGAGTGGTGCCGGGGCCTTCGGCGTCCCCCGCGCGCCCCGTCCGGGAGACCGGGCCCGGGCCTGATCAACGGCGTGATCACGGGCCGAACGGCGTTCCGGCGGCCCGTCGCGCCGGATCGGGGCGGCGGTCTCCGCCCCGACGAGAGTTTGTGAAATCTTTCACCCGACCCCTTGGCCGGGTGCAGCCGTTCGTGCTGAGATGCCGTCCTACTCAACAGCTCAATGGCGCGCTCGGGGAGGGCAATGTGGCGGATACCGCCATGTCTGGTTCCGAATCAAGGGGTGGCGAAGATCCGTCCCTCGCCTACGGCAAGGAGACACCTGTGGAGACCGCCATATGGCGGCTCCGCTCCCGAGGTTGCTGGACGGACGCGGCGGCGCTGCTGGCACCGCACGCGACCGAACCGGCAGCCGCACTCGAACGGGCCGCGCTGCTCATCGAGCGCTGCCTCTACACCGAGAAGGGCTGGGCCGACGCCGAGGAGGCCCTCCGGGCTGCCGAGGCGGTGGCCGGCACCGACGAGGAACGCGGTGCCGCGGCCTGCGAACGCGGCTATCTCGCCTACGCCTCCACGCTGTTGGGCGTGCGCGACCGGGCCGACGAGGCCCGGATGGCTCTCGGCCGGGCGGCGGCGCTGATCGCCCCCTCCGCCGGCGGGCGGCCGCTCCTGGACTTCCGGCGCGGGCTCGTCGCCCAGAACCTCGGCGACTCCCCGCAGGCGGCCCGCGCCGCGTACCGCAGGGCCCACGCCGGGGCGACCACGCAGGGGGACTCGCTCCTGCTCTCCTTCACCTGGCGGCACCTCGCCGGACTCGCCCTGCGCGAGGGGGAGTTGGCGGAGGCGCGGCACGGTTTCGCGGAGTCCCTGCGGATCCGCGAGGAGCTGGGCTATCTGGTCGGCACGGCTCCGGCGCTCACGGCCCTGGCGGCCACGGAGACCGAACCGGAGGCGGGCCGTCTGCGGGCGGAGGCGAGACGTCTCTTCCAGCTCCTCGGCGGGGTCCCGACCTGGCTGTCGGCCCAGCTGACGCCGCAGGCGGCGAACTGAAGTCCCGTGCCATGACCGCTCGGTGACGTCGCGTCATCCTTCCTTGGGGGTGAGACGGATCAGGCTGTCGTCGGTTCCCACGAGGAGGGAGCCGGCGCCGGTGACCGCGACCGCGCGGACCGGGGGGCCCGGCCGGAAGGAGAGGGTCGGGCCGCCCTCGGGCCGGTGGAGTTCGACGAGGCCGTCGGCCCAGGCCGCGGCGACCAGCGGCCCGTACGGGGTTTCGGTCGCGTGCAGGGAGACGACCGGCGAGGGGCGTTCGGCGAGGGGTTCGGGGTGCGTGTCGCGGCCGGGGGTCCAGAGCCGGACGCTCCCGTCGGCGCCGCCGGAGCAGACGAACGGTGTCTCGGACTCGACCGCCGCGACGGCGGTGACCCGGCCGCTGTGCGAGGCCGACTGGTGAAGGCCCGTCAGGCCGAAGGCGTGGACGGAGCCGAGCCGGTCCCCCACCACCACCGAGCCGGCGATCGCCGCGAGGGCCGTGCCCGGGTGGCGGGCCAGGGTCGCCGAGACCGCCTCGGTGAGCCGCTCCAGGTACGGGGGCCGGGGCGCCGTACCCCGTACGGCGTGCAGCCGGCCCCGGTCGTCCAGGAGCAGCACCGTCCCGTCCGCGGCGGGCGCGAGCGCGGTGATCCGGCCGGGGACACTGTGCGCGAGGCGCCCGACGGGGCTCGCGTCGGCCTCGTGGAGCAGCCGTACGGTGCCGGTGGGGTCGCCGACGAGGAGGGTGCCCTCCAGCGGGCCGCCGGCCGCGCCGAGCACCGTGACCGGGCCCGGCCAGGGCGGGTTGAGGTCGCCGCGGTGACGGGCCCACCGGACCCTCCAGGGCGCGCTCTCCGCGAGCTCGGCGAGGGCGGGGCGGAGCCTCGGGTCGGCCCCGTCGCCGAGCGCGGCGAGGAGCACCAACGCCCTTTCCGCCGGGGTCTGTTCGCGGCAGAGCGACTGCCCGGCGCGCATCCAGGCGGTCCGCAGGCCGCCGTGCTCGTCGACGGTCCCCTCGCCGGGCCGGCCGGACGGCTCGGGCCCGTCGAGGGTGCCGGGCACCCCGGCGAGGGCGGCGCCGGTGACGTACGCCGTGGTGACGAGCAGCGGGTCGGCGGCGCAGACGGCGACCGGGTCGGAGAGGTCCGGCAGCGGCGCCGCCGGCTGTGCGGCGGCGCCGTCGGCGGTCTCGGGCTCGCCGTCGAGGTCGACGACGGTGACCCGGCGTTCGCCCCGCAGGACGGCGGGGGCCGGGGTGCCGCTCCGGGCCTCGACCACGAGCCGGATCCGGCCGACGCCGGCGAGCTCCGCGATGAGCCGGGTGAGCGCGGCGGGTTCGGCGGCGGCGTGCAGGTCCGTGAGGAGGAGGACGGCCCGGCCGGCGGGCCGCGGCTCGCTGGTCGCGAGGGCGTGGACGAGGTCGCCGGGCGAGCGGGCCACCACGCCGAGCCGGTCGGCGATCGTCCAGGCCGCGCCGAGCGCGCTCTGCCCGGCGAGCGGGACGAGCATCCGGGCCGTGCGGCGGCGGGCACGTCCGGAGCGGGGGCCGTACGCGGCGAGCCAGCCGAGGAGGGCCGTCTTGCCGCTGCCGGGGGCGCCGGTGACGAGGCAGAGCCGGGGCGCCTCGGGATCGGTGAGCCAGCCGAGCAGGGCGGCGGCCTCGGCTTCCGTGCCGTCCCAGGCCGGGGACGGGGTCGCGGACGTCATGGGGCACCTCACGGGCGACGCGGTGCGGTCGGCTGACGTCTTCGACCTTAGTCGCCCGGGACGCTCACGACTCCGATCCGGTGAAGTGCTCTCGTACCAAGCTCTGGACGACGGACAGGTCCTGGGCGACCAGGGCGTCGAGCAGGGCCGTGTGCTCCGCCGCGTCGGCGACGAGGACGCCGTGGCTGACGGCGGGGGCGCTGATCAGGGGCCACTGGGAGCGGCGGTGGAGGTCGTCGGCGACGGCGAGCAGCTGCTCGTTGCCCGCGAGGGAGAGGACCGCACGGTGGAAGGCCCGGTCGGCCTCGGCGTAGTGGGCGCGGTCGCCCCGGGCCGCGGCGGCCGCGGTCGCCTCGGCGAGCGGCCGGAGCTCGGCCCAGCGGGCGGCCGGGACGGTGCGGGCGAGCCGCAGCATGACGGGGACCTCGATGAGGGCGCGGACCTCGGCGAGCTCGGCGAGCTCGCGGGGGGTGCGCTCGGTGACGCGGAAGCCGCGGTTCGGCACGACCTCGACGGCGCCCTCGACGGCGAGGCGCTGCATGGCCTCGCGGACGGGGGTGGCGGAGACGCCGAAGCGCTCCGCGAGGGCGGGCGCGGAGTACACCTCGCCGGGGCGGAGCTCGCCGCCGACGAGGGCGGTGCGGAGGGCTTCGAGGACCTGGCCGCGGACGGAGTGCCGTTGGACGGTGCGGGGGGCGAGGGGCGCGGGGTCGCCGTGGGTGTGCTCGCCCCGGACCGCCTCCGTGCCACGCGCCTGCTCGGGCACCCGTAGGGACCCGCCGGGGCGACCGGCGGCGTCGCCGAAGGGCGGGGACGGTCTCTCCGTCGCCCGCTCGCGCGCTGCGCCCTGCTCCACCCGGGTCCTCCTGCGGCCTCGTGCCGGGCCCGGCTCGCGTCGCCCGGGTCCCCTGTGCACCATAGGCGAACGGACCGACATCCGGGGCATACGGGCTGCCTCCGCAGGTGGGAGGGGGTTCTCCGGTGGTGAGAGCCCACCCCCCATCGGGTAAGGTAAGGCTAACCTGCCAACGCTCGCGATTCGGTGGTCCGCATGACCGTCCCCGCCCTGTTGCCCACGCCCCTCGCCTCGCCCGTCGCGGCCTCCTACGCCCGGCTCGCCGAGGCCTTCCCCGGCCTGCGCATAGAGGAACCCGCCCGGGGCGAGCGACTGCCCCGCGGCGCGGGCTGGGTCGGCGCGGAGGAGCTCGCGGCCGGCGGCCCCGGCCTCGACGCCTTCCTCGCCCGGGACGACGCGCAGGTGCTGCGGGACTACGGCGCCCGGGCCCGCCCCGACGTCGTCGCCGGTTTCGGACTGCACCGGTACGCCTGGCCCGCCTGTCTCCTCGTCACCGTCCCCTGGTTCCTGGACCGCCGGGTGCCCCGGCTGCCCGTCCGGAACGTGGCCTTCCAACGGGCGCTCGGCCGTCTGGCGGTCCGCGTGGAGGAGTTCGCCTGCCTGCCGGACGACCCCGCGGCCGCCCTGCCCGGCGCCCGGGTCGTCGCCGACGAGGAGGCGCTGCGGGCCGAGGTGCGCGCCTCGCTCGCCGAGCACTTCGAGGCCGTCCTCGGCGGCTTCGGGCCCCGGATGCGGCGCGGCCGCCGGGCCCTGTGGGGGATGGCCACGGACGAGATCGTCGAGGGCCTCTGGTACATCGCGGCCCTGCTCGGCGAGGAGCAGCGGGCGACGGCCGAGCTCGAACTGCTCCTGCCGGGCACCCCCAAGCCGTACAAGCCGTACGCGGGGGCGGCGGGCTTCCGCGAGCTGGCGGGGTCCGAGGGGCCGGACGGCGCTCCGCGTGCCACTCGCGACCGGGCCAGCTGCTGCTTCTTCTACACCCTGCGCCCCGAGGACACCTGCCTCACCTGCCCGCGCACCTGTGACGCCGAGCGCGTCCGCCGGCTGACGGCGACCGCCTGAGGGTCCCGAGGGATTACGCCACCCGTCCGAGTGGCGTAAATCGAACGCAAATCCCTTTCCTTGCAAGCGTGTTCGACCAGATCGCACCTATTCGTATGTCCCGCGACCCCAATGGCGTGCTCTTGCCCGGAAACCCCTTGAGCGCCCCACGGGGTCGGCCAGTATGGGCCGCCAAACGCCCTACTGCGATGCAAGGGACACCGCATGAGACTGACCGACATATCGCTGGACTGGCTGCTTCCGGGTGGCGTGATGGTGGCCGGAGTCCTGACGGCGGTGGCGGTGCTCGCGCGCGGGAAGCGCGCCGGTGACCAGGCCGCGGCCGACGACTCCTGGGAACGCAGCGAGGAGCGTCGCAGACGCAAGGAGGCCGTCTACGGATTCGCCTCGTACGGGCTGCTGTTCCTGTGCGCGGCCGTCGCGGCGGCGCTCTCCTTCCACGGCCTCGTCGGCTTCGGCCGGCAGAACCTGAACCTCGCCGGGGGCTGGGAGTACCTCGTCCCCTTCGGCCTCGACGGCGCCGCCATGTTCTGCTCGGTGCTCGCGGTCCGCGAGGCCAGCCACGGCGACGCGGCCCTCGGCTCGCGCCTGCTCGTCTGGCTGTTCGCGGGCGCGGCGGCCTGGTTCAACTGGGTGCACGCACCCCGTGGCATGGGCCACGACGGGGCTCCGCACTTCTTCGCGGGCATGTCCCTCTCGGCGGCGGTCCTCTTCGACCGGGCGCTGAAGCAGACCCGCAGGGCCGCGCTCCGCGAGCAGGGCCTGGTGCCCCGTCCGCTGCCGCAGATCCGGATCGTGCGGTGGCTGAGGGCGCCCCGGGAGACCTTCGCGGCCTGGTCGCTGATGCTCCTGGAGGGCGTACGGACCCTGGACGAGGCGGTCGACGAGGTGCGCGAGGACCGGAAGGAGAAGGAGCAGAACCGGCTCCGCCGGCGCGACCAGGTCAAGCTGGACCGGGCGAGACTCAAGGCGATCAACCGTCAGCACCGTGCCTTCGGGCTCGGCCGCGGCGGCGGACGCCAGGTCGAGATGGCGGCGCTGGGCGCCGCTTCCGGCACCGGCCAGGGCCCGGGTGCGGGCAGTGGTGCGGGCTCCGCGACGGCCGCCGTGCAGGCCGCCGTCGCGGAGCCCGCCATAGCGGACCCCGGACAGCTGCCGCTTCGACCCCGGCCCTCCCTGCAAGCCGTGAGGGGCGATGAGCCCCGCCCAGGCGAGTCCCGGACGGTGGACCTCACCGCCGAGGACGACACCCAGGCGCTGCCGCGTCTCGACTCCCTGGAGCGCAAGCTCAAGGATCTGGAGCAGCAGTTCGGCTGAGCGCGGGAAGAAGGAGTCCGGCGGGGCCGCCTCTCAGGCGGCCCCGCCGTTCAGTTCGAACCACACCACCTTGCCCACCCCGTGGTCCTCGACTCCCCAGGAGTCGGCGAGGGCCTGGACGAGGACGAGTCCCCGGCCGTTCGTACCGTCGTCGGCGGGCGGTACGGGCGGCCGCTCGAGTCCGGGCACGAAGTCCCGGACCTCGACCCTCAACTGCTCGGGCACGACCGTCGCGGTCACGACGGCCCCGTGCTCGGTATGGACCAGGGCGTTGGTCACCAGTTCGCTGGTGAGCAGTTCGGCCACGTCGGAGGCGCCCGGTCCGCCCCACTTCCGCAGCAGTTCACGCAGGGCATGTCGCACCTCCGGCACCGCGGTGAGATCCGCGCATCCCACCTTTCTGAGCAGTTGAGTCGGCTGTCGTGCCTCCCCGGCCATATCCCCCACCCACAGGTCGCGTCGAACAGGCTCACGGGGATGCATGCCCCGTGTCACCGTCCGCATTCATGAGGTGGGGCTTTCCGGACACCGCTCAGGGCCGGGGCACGTTGCGCAGGTTGGAGCGGGCCATCTGGAGCATCCGGCCCACTCCCCCGTCCAGCACGATCTTGCTGGCGGAGAGCGCGAAGCCGGTCACCATGTCGGCGCTGATCTTCGGCGGGATGGAGAGCGCGTTGGGGTCGGTGACGACGTCGACCAGGGCCGGTCCCCTGTGCTTGAAGGCGTCCTTGAGGGCGCCCGCGAGCTGCTTGGGCTTCTCGACCCGGACGCCGTAGGCACCGGCGGCGCGGGCGATCGCGGCGAAGTCCGGGTTCATGTTCGTCGTCCCGTACGAGGGGAGTCCGGCGACCAGCATCTCCAGCTCGACCATCCCGAGCGAGGAGTTGTTGAAGACGATCACCTTCACGGGCAGGTCGTACTGGACGAGGGTCAGGAAGTCGCCCATCAGCATCGAGAAGCCGCCGTCGCCGGAGAGCGAGACGACCTGCCGGTTCCGGTCCGTGAACTGGGCGCCGATCGCCTGCGGGAGGGCGTTCGCCATGGAGCCGTGGCTGAACGAGCCGATGATCCTGCGGCGCCCGTTGGGCGAGAGGTAGCGGGCCGCCCAGACGTTGCACATGCCGGTGTCGACGGTGAACACGGCGTCCTCGTCCGCCAGTTCGTCGATGACGGAGGCGACGTACTCGGGGTGCACCGGAACGTGCTTCTCGACCTTGCGGGTGTACGCCCTGACGACGCCCTCCAGCGCGTCGGTGTGCTTCTTCAGCATCTTGTCGAGGAAACGGCGGTCGTTCTTGGCGCGGACGCGCGGGATCACACAGCGCAGGGTCTCGCGGACGTCGCCCCAGACGGCCAGGTCGAGCCGGGAGCGGCGGCCGAGGTGCTCGGGCCGGACGTCCACCTGCACGATCTTGACGTCGTCGGGCAGGAAGGCGTTGTACGGGAAGTCGGTGCCGAGCAGGATCAGCAGATCGCACTCGTGGGTGGCCTCGTAGGCGGCGCCGTACCCGAGCAGCCCGCTCATTCCGACGTCATAGGGATTGTCGTACTGGATCCATTCTTTGCCCCTCAGGGCATGGCCGACCGGCGACTTGATCCGCTCGGCGAACTGCATGACCTCGGGGTGCGCCCCCGCCGTGCCGCTGCCGCAGAAGAGCGTCACCCGGTCGGCGGCGTCGATCATCCGGACGAGGGCGTCGATCTCGGCGTCCCCGGGGCGGACGGTGGGCCGGGTGGTGACGAGCGCGGTCTCCGCCGACTTCTCCGGGGCCTGCTGGGAGGCGATGTCGCCGGGCAGCGAGACGACGCTGACGCCGCCTCGGCCGACGGCGTGCTGGATCGCCGTGTGGAGCAGCCGGGGCATCTGCTTCGGGTTGGAGATGAGTTCGCTGTAGTGGCTGCACTCGCGGAACAGCTGGTCGGGGTGGGTCTCCTGGAAGTAGGAGAGGCCGATCTCGCTGGACGGGATGTGCGAGGCGACCGCGAGCACCGGGGCCATCGAGCGGTGGGCGTCGTACAGGCCGTTGATGAGGTGGAGGTTGCCGGGCCCGCAGGAGCCGGCGCAGGCGGCGAGGCTGCCGGTGATCTGGGCCTCGGCGCCCGCGGCGAAGGCGGCGGTCTCCTCGTGCCGTACCTGGATCCAGTCGATCGCCCGGGTACGGCGGATCGCGTCGACGACCGGGTTGAGGCTGTCTCCGACGACTCCGTACAGGCGCCGGACGCCCGCGCGGACGAGGATGTCGACGAACTGTTCCGCCACGTTCTGTTTGGCCATGGCTCCATCAACACACGGCCCGGCGGGTTACGCCTCCCAGACCGCCACCCCCGTACGGTCGTCGGCGTAACCGGTCACCCTCAGCTGGGTGTCGGCGAGGAAGGCGGCGAGGCCGGGCGGCTCGGCGTCGGCCCAGCGGGCGGCCAGCTCGTGGGCGAGGGCGGGTTCGCCGCGCATCGGCTCGGCGAGGCCGGGCGAGGCGAGGAGGAGGGTGTCGCCGGCGCGGGCCACGGAGGCGCGGAAGCGGAAGGGCTCGGCGGGCGGTGGTACGGGCTCCTCGATGAGCGGCGGGGCGGTGGTGATGCCGAGGTCCATGGTGAACCTGTCCCCCTCCTCGGTGGCTTCCGGCACCGCGGGCGGCGAGCCGAAGCCGAGGACGGGGGCGCCGGTGACGGCGGCCGGTTCGGGCAGGAGCGGTTCGAGGTCCTGCCAGGAGCCGTCGCGGAGCCGGAAGAGCCCGCCGCCGCCGATGCCGAAGAACACGCGCGTGCGGCATTCGGGGTCGGCGGGGACGAGGAGGCAGCGGAGCGTCGCGGTGTACTCGTGGGGGGCGAGGCCCCGCTCGGCGGCGCGGGCCCGCAGCTTGCCGTAGGTCCGGTCGGTGAGCCGGTGCAGTCCGGACTTGAGGTCGCCGCGGCGGCCTGACCTGATGTCCTCGGAGAGCCGGGCGTGGCTGCGGCAGACGGCCTCGGCGATCCAGTGGCAGGCGTCGGCGGCGGCGAGGTGGGCGCCCTCGGCGGCGCGGGAGCCGGCGGCGACGGCGACGAGGACGAGCGCGGTCTCGTCGTGGCCGAAGCGGGCGGTGAGCAGGGCGTCGCGCCGGGGTTCGCCCCGGTAGCGGGCGGAGTCGCCGCGTACGGAGGCGGCCCGCAGGGTGCAGGTGCCGTACCGGGCGCCGTCGAGGACGGTGTCGGCGACGAGTTCGGCGAGTTCACCGGGCCGGGCGACGGGCAGCGCGGTGGGCTCGGCCTCGTAGGTGGGCGGCCTGCTCCCGACGAACCCGGTCCTGGGCCGGGGCACGGACACCTCGACGGTGAGGTCGGGGTCGGGGGCCGGCGCGGCCACCTGGACGGTGGGATCGGGATCGGGGGCCGGCTCCTCGGACAAGGGCACCTGAACGGTGTCCGTCGCGACGGTCACGGGGGCGGGCCGAGGCGGACCCGGGAAGGTCCGTGGTCCCGCATCCGCGGGCGCCTCCCAGGGCGCGGCCCCGACCACGGACGGCGCCTGCCGGGGCGCGCTCGGCGCGGGGGGCGCCGGTGGCGGGTGCGGGGGCGCGGGGGGCGCCGGCGGCGGGGCCGGGGTCTGCGGCGGGGGTGCCGTGACCCGGGGCGGTGCTGTCACCGGGTCCTGGGGCGGCACCCGGCTCGGCACCGCGCGGGGTGCCGTGTCGAAGTGGTCGTCGAGTGTGTCACCCGAGGCCGTCGGGGCCGTGTCCGGCGCCGCGTCGTCGTAGAGCTTGTCCCACCAGTTGTCCCCCTGCTGAGTCATGCCCTTATTGTCCACCGCGCACGGCGTCCGAAAACGGGACATCAGGAAAACCGTTGCTGCAAATGGGTGGTCCGCCGGGCGACCCCACCCCCCACGGGAAGGACGCCCGGCGGACCGGCGTGGTCAGCGCACGTCGTAAGCGCGGACCACGGTCTGGGTGACGGAGTTGCCGTTGGCGTCCGTCAGTTCGGTCTTCAGGGTGACAGGCTTGCCGGTCGCGCCCGCGTGGTCCACGGTCGCGGTCCAGCCGCCGCCCTGCTGGGAGACCTGCGCTTCGGTCCAGGTCGTGCCCCCGTCGTAGGAGTACGAGAGCTTGGCCGAGGTGAGCGCTGCGGGGGTGTAACCCGCGTGACCCGTCGCGGTGAGGCCGATGTGCTGGCCGTCGGTCGCGGCGAGGGTCTTGAGTCCGTCCTCCGGAAGGTCGTACCGGGGGAAGAGAATCGGGATGCCCTGAGAATAGACGCTCTCGTCAAGCTTGGAGGTGAATTTCCACACCGAGTTGACGGAAGTGGAGCGGGCCCACACCTTGCTGCCGATCTTCATGGTGTTCTGTTCGAGCGTGTACGTCCCGGCTTCGGCCGGTACCTCGAAGACGCCGAACGGCCAGCCGGACGTGCCGAGGAGCTCGCCGTCCCTGCTCAGGCGCACGTTGCCGATGTCGCCGAAGGACCCGGGCTCGGCGTGATGGGTGGAGTCGCCCCACATGGCGTTGGCGAAGCCGATGAGGTCGCCCTGCCGCTCGGCGACGAGGACCGGCTTCCCGGTGGTGTCGCGGGGCGCGGTGGGCGCGATGACGCCGTCGTACCACTTCTCGGTGCGCTGCTCGCCGGGGGCGTACGCGTGGCGGGCGCCGATCATGATCTCCCCGAACGGGAAGCTGCTGTTGACCATCTGCTGCCAGGCGGTGTCACCGGCGGAGTAGTACTCGCTGCGGGTGCCGGGCGCGGGGACGGTCTCCAGGGAGCCGAAGGAGATGCCGAGGCCGTTGGGGCGGTAGGCGGCCGGGAAGTCCGTGAAGTCGGTGGTGATGCCGGCCGAGCCGTAGGTCGAGTCCGTGCGGCCCAGCTGTGCGTCGTGGACCCGGTACTCCTCGTCGTCGCGGACGGCGCCGGCCTCGGGGAAGGCCAGGTTGTAGAGGTACGGGGACTTCGCGGTGGCCTTCCAGGCGAGGGTGACCTCGCCCGCGGCGAGCTTGCCGAGGAGCGCGGTCGCCTCCGTGGAGGGGACGGAGAGGACGGGGAGGCCGAGGCCGGTGAAGCCGCCCGTGGGGTACCAGCGGCCGGGGGCGGAGTGGTACGTGACGACGGCGACGGCGCCGGCGGCCTTGGCGTTGCGGGCGAGGGTGCCCGCGCCGGTGGAGCCGTCCGGGAGCCGGACGAGGGCGATGCGGCCCTGGACCCCGGCGGCCTTGAGCTCGTCGGGCGTGCCCGTTCCGGCGTCGACGAGGCGGGCCGAGCCGGTGCCGTCGAGGTTGTCGGAGCCGAGGGAGGCCGTGAGCGGGTGCAGGGTCAGTCCGTCGCCGGTGGTCAGCGAGGTGAACTGCGGTGCGGCGGCCCGCCAGTAGCTGCCGAACTCGAAGTCGCCCTCGTCGGCCCTGCCTTCGACCGAGGCGTAGTAGCCGCGGATGCTGCGCGGTCCCTGGGCGGTTCCGGCGTGCAGCCAGAAGTCGTCCCAGGAGCGGGCGAACGCGAGGGTGGCGCCGCGGAGTTCGGAGGGCTTGTCGGTCCTCACCGACAGCCGGTGGGCCCGGCGGGCGTCCAGGACGACGGTGGTGTCCTTCTTCAGCTCGACCTGCGGGCGGCCGAGGTAGCTGAGCGAGTCGTTCAGCTGGGCGCCCTCGCCCTCGTCGGGCGTGGTGACGAAGGAGGAGAGGAAGTAGCTGCCGGGGCGCAGGCGGTAGACCTGGTCGACGGCGCCTTCGTTGAAGCGGCGCTCGCCCGTGGCGTCGTCGGTGCCGATGACGTCGAGGGAGGAGGCGCCGGAGGCCGGGTTGCCCTGACGGTCGATCAGCTTGACGCGCAGGGTGACCGTCTCGGGCTCGACGTAGAGCGAGAAGGGGGTGGAGACGTGGACGCCGCCGGGGCCGGTGGCGACGACGCGGCCGGTGACGTCGCCGTACTGGGCGCGCTCCAGGCGCGCGTCGGGGGCGAGGCCGAGCGGTACCTCGACGGTGGCGCCGGCCGGGACGGTGACGGTGCGCTCGCCGAGGCGTGCGACGGTCGACCGGACGGCGGAGCCGTCGTTGCCGGTGACCTTCTCGACGGCCAGGTCGAGGGTGACCGGGGCGTCGGAGGTGTTGGTGTAGGGCACGGAGACCGTGGTGCGGTCGCTCTTGTCCTGCGGCCAGTCGAAGGTGCCGCCCTGGACGGCGGGGGCGCCGAGGACGGTCTGGTCGATGGCGGCCTTGACGTCGAGGCGGCCGCCGCCGACCTCGCGGACGTCGCCGGGGACCGAGCTGTCGGCGGAGGCGACGAGCGCGGACTTGATCTGCTGGGCGGTCCAGTCGGGGTGGCGCTGCTTGACGATGGCGGCGGCGCCCGCGACGTGCGGGGTCGCCATCGACGTACCGGACATGGACTGGTACGCGTAGACGCCCCGGCCGCCGGCCGCCGCGGCGGAGATGCCGACGCCGGGGGCGGCGATCTCGGGCTTGAGGGTGTGCTGGACGGTCGTCGGGCCGCGGCTGGAGAACCAGGCGGTGGAGTCGTCGCGGTCGGTGGCGCCGACGGTGAGGACGTCGGGCGCGCAGCCGGGCGAGGAGACCGTGTTGTGGGTGGGGCCCGAGTTGCCGGCGGCGATGACGAACAGCGTGCCCTTGTTCCGGGCGAGTTCCTCGGCGGCGACGCTCATCGGGTCGGTGCAGTCGGTGGGTACGGAGCTGCCGAGGCTCATGGAGACGACGTCGGCGCCCTGCGCGACGGCCCATTCCATGCCGGCGATGATCCAGGAGGCGGCGCCGGAGCCGGAGTCGTTGAGGACCTTGCCGTTGAGGAGGTCCGCGCCGGGGGCGACGCCCTTCTTCTTTCCGCCACTGGCGGCGCCGGAGCCGCCGACGGTGGAGATGGTGTGGGTGCCGTGGCCCTGGTGGTCGCCGGTGGTGTCGGAGTCGGTGAAGTTCTCCGAGGCGACGATGCGGCCCTTGAGGTCGGGGTGCTCGGCGTCGGCGCCGGTGTCGAGGACGGCGACCTTGGTGCCCTTGCCGTCGTATCCGGCGGCCCAGGCCTCGGGGGCGTGGATCTGCTGGGTCGACTGCTCCAGGGTGGCCTGGACCTTGCGGTCGAGCCAGAGCCTCTCGATGCCGGAGGCGGAGCGGGCGTTCGGGGCGCTGATCTCCGCCCAGAAGGTGGCGGCCTGCTTCTTCTCCGCCGTGAGCGCGACGCCGTCGACGGCCTTGAGGACCTGGCCGCGCCGGGCGCCGCGGGGGGCGGCGGGGACGGAGCGGGCGAGGTCGGAGCCGTAGACCGCGATGAGGGGCAGCGTGGTGGTGGCGGAGTCGTCGTAGCCCTGGCGGATCAGGCCGGTGACGTTGAAGAGCTCCTCGTCGACGCGTCCGGCGGCGAGCGCGGCGGTGGCGTCCTCGGGGTAGACGTACAGGTCCTGGCCGGAGCGGCGGGTCTGGACCAGGGGGACGGTCCCGTCCTCGCGGGGCAGGGCGGTGGCCGCCGGGTTGCCCTTGGCGTCCCGGGTGACCAGGACGCGGTCGCCGGTGACCAGGGTCACCGTGGCGGTCCTGGCTCCGTCGCCGGTGCGGGCCGAGGCCTCGCTGCCGACCAGCGGTCGCTTGCCGGCCGTGTCGTCCCTCGGCCCATCGGCCATGGACGGCGCGACCGCGGTGACGGCCAGGACTACGGCGGTCGCCGCCCCCAGGGCCGTACGCGAAATCGGACGCATCGCTCTCCCCATCTGAATCCGGAAAATGGGCATAAGACGCCCTTCGCCGGAGGCTGTTGGTGCTGCGGTGGCGCCACATTGGCAGAGGTGAGGGCGGTACAGGGATGATGGGTGAGGCGGGAATACGCCGTGGCCGTTTCCCGCCAGGTCACCAACGGAACGAATCCCTCCGGCGAACGTCCCTGGAAGATCCGGGACGCCCGCCGGAGGTGCGGCGAGGGGTGGGGCATCCATGCTGGGAGCGATAGGTCTCGACGAGCGCCAGGAGTCCGCGTACCGCGCCCTGGTCGCGCTGGGCGCGGCCGAGGTCACCGATCTCGCCCACCGGCTCGCCCTGCCCGAGCAGGACACCGAGCGGGCGCTGCGCCGCCTGGAGTCGCAGGGGCTCGCGGCCCAGTCCTCGGCCCGCACCGGCCGGTGGGTCGCGGCGCCGCCCGGGGTCGCGCTCGGCGCGCTCCTCACCCAGCAGCGCCACGAGCTGGAACAGGCGGAGCTGGCGGCCGCGCTGCTCGCCGAGGAGTACCGGGCGGAGGCCGAGGAGGCGGCCGTGCACGACCTGGTGGAGGTGGTCGTCGGCGCGAGCGCGGTCACCCATCGCTTCCTCCAGCTCCAGCTGGGCGCCCAGGAGGAGGTCTGCGCCCTCGTGACGGGCAAGCCGATCGCGGTCTCCGGCCTGGAGAACCACGCGGAGGAGCAGGCGGCCGGGCGCGGGGTCCGCTACCGGGTGGTGATCGAGCGGGAGGTGCTCACCCTGCCGACCGGGCTGCTCGAACTGTCGGCGGCGCTCGGCCGCGAGGAGAAGATCCGGGTCGCGGACCGGGTCCCCACGAAGCTGGTCGTCGCCGACCGCTCCCTGGCCATGGTGCCGCTGACCGGGCGGGGCGCCGAGCCCGCGGCGATCGTCGTGCACGCGAGCGGGCTCCTCGAATCGCTGATGGGCCTCTTCGAGTCGGTGTGGCGGGAGGCGCTGCCGCTGCGGCTCGGGGCGGGCGCGCAGATCGCCGAGGACGAGGCGCCGGGCCCGGACGTGATGGACCTGGAGATCCTGTCGCTGCTGCTCGCCGGGATGACGGACGCGAGCGTGGCGAAGCAGCTGGACCTGGGGCTGCGGACGGTGCAGCGGCGGGTGAAGGGGCTGATGGAGCTGACCGGGGTGACGACCCGGCTGCAGCTGGGCTGGCACGCGTACGAGAAGGGCTGGGTCGCCCGCGGCTGAGCCCGGGGGGTGTGGGAAGGTGAGCGGCCGGTTCCGCTTGCACCTCATCCCCAGGAGTTCCCGCCCCCATGAACGGACGACGCCGTCGCGCCCTGCTGACCACCGTGACCCCGATGCTGGAGCCCGGTGAGCGGGTCGAGGTGACCTGCGTCGTCGGCCTGAGCACCGTCTCGGTGCGCCGGACCGCCGCGTTCGGCGTGGCGTCCGCCGTCCTCAGCGGTGGCGCGATGGCGGTGATACCGACGCCGGTCCCCATGTACCTGGCGATGACGGACCGCCGGCTCTTCATCTTCCGCGCGGACCCGGTGTTCGCGAAGCCGGTCGAGCACACGATGACGATCGCCCGCGACGGCCTGTTCCGCTCGGCGGTCAGGGAACGGATCCTGAACTCCTCGCTCGTCCTCTCCTCCCCGAACAGCGAGCACGCCCTGAAGGTGATCTTCCCGCTGATCAGCCGCAAGGAGCGGAACCTCGTGGTCGCCGCCCTGCCCCTGGCCGCCTGACCCCTCCCGTACCCCGTACGCCCCGCGCGACCTGCGGGAATCCGCGCCGTCGTGCACGCTGGGCAGCGTGGGTGTGTGGCAGCTCCTGATGATCGCGACGGTGATGCTTCTCGGTCTGTTCGGGGTGCTCGCGCCCGGCGTGCCGGGGACGTGGCTGGTGTGGGCCGCCATGCTCTGGTGGGCGCTGCACGAGCGGACCGACCTCGCCTGGATCCTCCTCGCCTCCTCGACCGGTCTGCTGCTCCTCACCCAGGTGATCGTCTGGCAGCTGCCACCGCGCCGCTTCCGGGGCGTCGGCATCACCCGGCGCATGGTGGCGTACGCGGGGGTGGGCGCCGTCCTGGGCTTCGTCCTGCTCCCGGTGATCGGCGCGATCCCCGGCTTCGTCGGCGGGATCTACCTCTCGGAACGGCTCCGCCTGGGCGGCCACGGCCAGGCGAGGGCGGCGACCCGGGCCGTGATGCGGGCGGCCGGCACGAGCGTGCTCGTCGAGCTCTTCGCCTGCCTGCTGATCGTGGGGGCGTGGGCGGGCGCGGTGATCTGGGGCTAGGGGGCGTGCCGGGCGCCGCGGGTGCTGTGCGGGACTTTCCGGACACCCCGCGGGGTGTCCCGCCGATCGGGCCGGATCGGGGAGCTGCGCGCGATCCTGGACACATGAGGGATTTCGAGGGATTCAGCGCGACCGAGTTCGCCTACCTCACCGAGGGCCGCAAGCTCGCCCGGATGGCGACCGTCGACCAGTCCGGGCAGCCGCAGGCCAATCCGGTGGGGTTCTTCCCGCAGGAGGACGGCACCGTCCTGGTCGGCGGGCTCCGCATGGGCCGGACGAAGAAGTGGCGCAATCTGCGGCAGAACCCGAAGGTGGCGCTGGTCGTCGACGACCTCGCGAGCGTCCGCCCCTGGCGGGTGCGGGGCGTCGAGATCCGCGGCGAGGCGGAACTGCTCGTGGGCCCGCACGAGCTGGGCCCGCACTTCAGTCAGGAGGTCATCCGGATCCATCCGCGCCGGGTGCACAGCTGGGGCCTGGAGGACTACGTCCCCGGGAGCAGCGCGCCCAGGTAGCGGGTGGCGTACGAGCGCCAGGGCCGCCACTCCTCCGCCTCCCGCCCGTCCACGAGGGCGACGTCGGGGTCGCCGAGGGCCCTCATCCGGATGAGCGCGGCGGCCGCGGGGGTCACGCCGGGGACGGCGAGCAGGGCGCGCTCGGCCTCGTCGCGGTCGGCGCCGGGATCGAGGCGTACGGCTCCGTCGACGAGGGCACGGGCCAGCGGCCCCGCGACGGGGTGGCCGGTCAGGGCGGCCGGCTCGGGGAAGACATGGGTGAGGGTGCCGCAGGCGGTGGCCAGCGGGGTGCCGTGGAGCTCGACGACCCGGGCCGACTCCTCGGCGCCGAGGACCGTCCGCAGGGCGAACTCCTCGGGTTCGGCCGTGCCCGGGGAGCGCACCCCCGGCCGGGCGGCCACCTCGGCGGCGAGCCCGACGGTCCCCCCGAGCCGCTCGGCGACCGCGTACGGGTCGGCGTCGAGGTCGAAGAGACGGCGCAGCCGGTGCACGGCGGTGGTCAGGTCGCGCAGCTCGGTGAGGTGGATCCTGGCCTCCAGCCAGCGTCCTCCGGAGCGCTCGTCGACGGAGACGACGCCGGTGCCGTACGGGAGGCGGAGCGTGCGCCGGTAGGTGCGGGCGCCGGCCGCGCCGACGACCTCCTCCACCCGGGGCACGGCCTCGGCGGCCAGCAGGTCGAAGACCTCGTCGGCCGCGTACGGGCCCCGGTGGGCGAGCCGCAGCGGCACCCCGGCGGCGAGCGCGGTACGGGCTCCCGCTCCGCTGCCCGCCTCGGCCCGCAGGGCGGTGGGGGTGCGGGCGTAGACGGCCCGGATGGTCTCGTTGAACTGGCGGACGCTGGCGAAGCCGGCCGCGAAGGCGATCTCGGTGACGGGCAGCCCGGTGGTCTGGAGCAGCAGCCGCGCGGTGTGCGCCCGCTGGGCGCGGGCGAGCGCGACGGGTCCTGCGCCCAGCTCGGCGGTGAGCTGGCGCTGCACCTGCCGGGTGCTGTAGCCGAGGCGCCCGGCGAGTCCGGGCACGCCCTCGCGGTCGACGACGCCGTCGCCGATCATCCGCATGGCGCGCCCGACGACGTCGGCCCGTACGTTCCACTCGGCGGAGCCGGGCACGGCGTCGGGGCGGCACCGGCGGCAGGCGCGGAAGCCGTGGCCCTGGGCGGCGGCGGCCGTCGGGTAGAAGGAGACGTTCTGCCGTTTGGGGGTGACGGCGGGGCAGCTGGGCCGGCAGTAGATGCCGGTGGTCCGGACGGCGAAGAAGAACTCTCCGTCGAACCGCGCGTCCCTGCTGCTGACCGCCTCGTAGCGGGTGTCGTCGTCCCTCATGGCTCCCAGTGTGCGGGAGCCGCCCCGCCCCGGCTCGCGGTTTTCGGACACCACGATCGGGGCGGGCACGGCGGCACCGGGCCGGGCCTACCGGGCCCGGCCTCCGCGCTTGATCTCCATGGCCGTACGGCCTTCCCGGCCCATGCGCTTCCACTCCTTGAGCATCTCGGAGCGCACCCGGGCGTCGGTCTTGGCCACGATCCGCCGGTTCTCGCGGATCAGCTTGTGGTAGCTCTCCAGACGGCGCACGGGCAGCGAGCCCTCCTCGATGGCCGCCGCCACGGCACAGCCGGGCTCGGCCTCGTGGGCGCAGTCGTGGAAGCGGCAGTCGGCGGCCAGCTCCTCGATCTCCGAGAAGACCTGGCCGACACCGGCCTCGGCGTCCCAGAGCCCGACACCGCGCAGTCCGGGGGTGTCGATGAGGACTCCCCCGCCGGGCAGGACGAAGAGGTTGCGGGTGGTCGTCGTGTGCCGGCCCTTGCCGTCGACGTCGCGGGCGGCCTGGACGTCCATCACGTCCTCGCCGACCAGCGCGTTGGCGAGGGTCGACTTGCCGGCGCCGGAGGCGCCGAGCAGCACGGTCGTGCCGCCCGCGACGGTCGCGGCGAGCACGTCGATGCCTTCTCCGGTGGCGGAGCTGACGGGCAGCACCTGCACGCCGGGCGCGACGGTCTCCACGTCCTCGACGAGGTAGGAGAGCCCGACGGGGTCGGGCACGAGGTCGGCCTTGCTGAGGACGACGGTCGGCTGGGCGCCGGACTCCCAGGCCAGGGCGAGGAAGCGTTCGATCCGGCCGAGGTCGAGCTCGACGGCGAGCGAGACCGTGATGACGGCGTGGTCGACGTTGGCGGCGAGGATCTGCCCCTCGGAGCGCTTGGAGGAGGTGGACCGCGCGAAGGCCGTGCGGCGCGGCAGGCACGCCCGCACGTACCGGGGGTCGCTGGCGCCCTCCGGGTCGACGGCGGCCCAGTCGCCGGTGCAGACGACCCGCAGCGGATCGTGCGGGGTGACGAACGCCGTGTCGGCACGGACGACGCCCTCGGCGGTGGCGACGTCGCACTGGCCGCGGTCGACGCGGATCACCCGCCCCGGGAGGAGTCCCTGGGCGGCGTAGGGCGCGAAGACGGTGGCCCAGCCGGAGTCCCAGCCGTGGGCGTCGAGCGAGGAGGAAGAGGACGAAACGGAGGAAAGCGGGAAAGACAAGGGGGACCCTTCACAGGGGCGGCCCCGGCGCTGAAAGACGGAAGAGTGAGGTCAGCCGGTGGCCGCGGAGGTGGTGTGGATGAACATCCGCGTGCGGGCGAGGCCCTTCGTGACGACAGCCATCGGTCACACCTCCTGTTGTCCTTCGCGCTCGCGTCTTCTCGCGATCTCGCGTACGGGTTGCACCGTAGCCGGAGCGGTCCGGCACGCGCCACGGGTTTTTTCCGGCCTCGGCGCGGGCGCTTCTTCAGGCCACGGCCGAGGCGTCCGGTCAGGCGAGCAGGGTCACGAGGACCGTCGTGAGCACCCCGGTGAGCAGCAGGACCGGGACGCCCGGGGGCGGGGACCAGAGGTGCGGTGCGGGGAGCGGGTCCTCGGTGCGGGCGGCGGCGCGGGCCCGGGCCAGCTCGGCGGCGGGCGGGTCCTGGGGCAGGTCGACCAGCCAGGGGCGGCGGGGGTCGTGCCGGACGAGGGCCGCGCGGTGCACGCGGACGTCCTGGAGGTCGAGCGGATGCTCGACCGCGATCCGGTACGGGGCGCCGCGCTCGGGCCGCACGGTCAGGTCGAAGACGAAGGCGGTCCCTCGTGTGGTGAGGGCGTTGAGGCGGGCGGGCGCGTGGGCGGCCACCTCGGCGGGGACGGGTCCCCGGGCCACGCCGGGACGGTGGTTCAGCCGTGCGGAGCCGAGCGCGACGAGCAGGGCGGCGGTGCCGTTGAGCCCGAGCATCATGATCCAGCGCGGCCCGTCGAGGGCGCCGTGCACGAGCCCGGTGGCCGCGAGGGTCCCCGGGACGGCGGCGACCAGGGTGGCCGGTGCGACGAGGCGGCGCAGCAGGGCGGGGATCCGGGGGCGGCCGCGCGGGCGCGGGGGCCCGTCGTCCTCCTCGGGCGCCGGTCCTCGGCGGACGGCCCGGACCGCTCCGGCCATGACGAGGGCGACGCCCAGCGCGGCGAGGCCGTAGGCGGCGAGGAGGGCGTGGTCGTCCTCGCGGCGCACGAGGAGCCCGAAGGCGGCGAGGAGCGCCCCGACCCCGGCGCCGCCGAGGCCCAGGTACGGGGCGGCGAGCACGGTGGCGACCAGCGCCGAGAGCACCCCGAAGGGGATCGCCGGGCCCGCGAGGTCGTTCGTGCCGCAGCCCTCGGAGTCGCAGTCCCAGCGCACGCGCGAGTTCTCGGTGGCGTACACGTGGAAGAGGAACCAGGTCTGCCAGAACAACAGGACGGCCGCCGCGGCCCAGGGCCAGGACCTCCGTCCGTACGCGCGCGTGGTCATGGCCCGACCGTAGCCGCCGGGGCGGAGGGTGCGGGAGGGGTCCGGGGCAGGCGTCCGATTCGTACAAGACCGGCCGCGCGCCCCGTGCCTACCGTGCCGCCATGGACACAGCACCCCGCATCACGCCCCGTTTCGACCTCGTCGGTCTCGTCGTCTCCGACATGGCCGCCTCGCTCGCCTTCTACCGGCGCCTGGGCCTGGACGTCCCGGCCGGCGCCGAGTCCGCCCCGCACGTGGAGGCGGCGCTGCCCGGCGGGCTGCGGATCGCCTGGGACACGGAGGCCGTCGTCCGTTCCTTCGACCCCGGCTGGACGCGCCCGGCGGGCGGCAACCGGGTCGAGCTCGCCTTCCGCTGCGGTTCCCCGGCGGAGGTGGACGCGGTGTACGAGGAGCTGGTCGCCGCCGGGTACCGGGGGCATCTGAAGCCCTGGGACGCCGTGTGGGGGCAGCGCTACGCGGTGGTCCTCGACCCGGACGGCAGCGGGGTCTCGCTCTTCGCGGCCGTGGAAGCCGCGTAGGCGCTCAGAGTGGTCCCCGCCAGGGCCCGGGTCTCGCGGGCGAGGTGGGCCTGGTCGGCGCAGCCCGCGCGCAGGGCGGCCTCCGCGTACGGGACCCCGGCCCTGACCAGGGCGAGCGCGCGCTGGAGGCGCAGCACGCGCGCGAGGGTCTTGGGGCCGTAGCCGAAGGCGGCCAGGGAGCGCCGGTGCAGCTGCCGGGCGCCGAGCCCGACCGCCTCGGCCGTCTCGGCGACCCCGCGGCCCGCGGCGAGGCGCGCCACGACGGCCCGCAGCAGCGGATCGGGCGCGAAGTCGTCGGCGGCCCGGCGCAGGACGAGCTCCTCCAGGGCCGCGGCCGGGTCGGGGGCGTCCGTGATCCGCTCGCCGAGCCGCCGCGCCTCCGCCTCGCCCCACAGCGCGCCGAGGGCGACCCGCCGGTCACGGAGTTCGTGGGCGGGGACGCCGAGGAGGCCGGGGGCGTCCCCGGGGGCGAAGCGGATGCCCGCGTACCGTGCGGCGAACTCCCCGGGTACGTACGCGCGGGTGTCGGGTCCGGCGACGAGGAGTCTCCCGTCGGCCCAGATCAGGTCCATGCAGCCGTCCGGCAGGACGGGCCGTTCCGCCGTGGGGCCCGCGGCGGCGGTGCGGGTCCACAGCACGGCCCCGTCGAGCAGGGCGGGGCGCTCCTCGTACATCCCACCAGCGTAGGCGGGTCAGTCCTTCTCCCAGCCCGAGTGGAGGCGGGACTTCACGTCGTCCGGGGGCAGGAACTTCGACCAGCGCTCGGGGAACTCGGAGGGCATGTCCGGGTCGTCCTCGTCGACGTCCTCGGCCTCGGCCCGCACGCGGGCGACGAGTTCGGCGGCCTGGACGGCGCGGGCCCGTTCGTTGGCCTCGCGGGCGGCGGCGGTGGCGACGGAGGGCCAGACGCGGTCGATGGCGGCGTTCACGGCGGCGCCGACGAGGACCGCGAACGCCGAGATGCCGATCCAGAGGAGGACGGCGATGGGGGCGGCGAGGGAGCCGTAGATGGTCGGGCCCTCGACCTGGCTGGTCAGGTAGATGCGCAGCAGGAAGCTGCCGAGGACCCACATCCCGAGCGCGACGAGGGCGCCGGGGATGTCCTCGATCCACGGCGATCTGACGGGCACGGACACGTGGTAGAGCGTGGTGAGGAAGGCGATGGAGAGCAGGATGACGACCGGCCAGTAGAGTACGGCGACGACCTCGGTGCCCCAGGGGACGAGTTCGACGACCCGGTCGGGGCCGACGACCGCGAGCGGCAGCACGACGGCTCCGATGAGCAGCGCGATGATGTACAGGAGCAGGGCGAGGAGCCGGGTCTTGACGATGCCCCGGCGCCCGTCGAGTCCGTACATGACGGTGATGGTGTCGATGAAGACGTTCACCGCGCGCGATCCCGACCAGAGGGCGATGGCGAAGCCGAGGGAGATCAGCTCGGGCCGTTTGCCCTGGGTGATGTCGTCGAGGAGGGGTTCGGCGATCTCGTGGACGCCCCGGTCGGAGAGGACCGTGCCGGCCGCGTGGAGGATGTTCTCCCGGATGCTCGCGACGGTGTCGGTGTTCGTCCAGTCGTCGGCGTAGCCGAGGACCGCGATCAGGCCGAGCAGCAGCGGTGGCAGGGACAGCAGGGTGAAGAACGCGGCCTCGGCGGCGAGGCCGAGGATCCGGTACTCGATGCACGAGTTGACGGTGTCCTTGAGGAGCAGCCAGACCATCTTCCGCTTCGAGACGTTGCGGTAGAGGACGCGCGCGCGGTGGAGTCTGCTCCAGGGCCGACGCTCGGGCCGTTCGGGTGTTTCGCTTGCTGCCTGCACCTGCTTACCGTATCGGCATGGCAGCGAGCACCCACACCGTGACCAATCAGGCTCCTCCCCTGGTCGGATATGACGTCTTCACGAGCGATCGGGCCCTCGCGGAGGCGGTCGAGCGGCACCTCGCGCCGGAGCTCCTGACGGAGGCGCGCGAGGAGCTGGCGCTGCTCGGCCGGGCGACCGGTTCGGCGCAGGTACGGGAGTGGGGCGAGCAGGCGAACGCGCATCCGCCCCGGCTGCTGACCCACGACCGGTACGGGCACCGGATCGACGAGGTCGAGTTCCATCCGGCCTGGCACCGGCTCCTGGGGCGGTCCGTGTCGGCCGGGCTCACGGACGCGTGGGGCCGGCCGGGTGGTCATGTGCGGCGGGCCGCCGGGTTCCTGGTGGCCTCGCAGGCGGAGGCGGGGCACGGCTGCCCCGTGTCGATGACGCACGCGGCGGTGCCCGCGCTGCGCGCCGAGCCGGGGCTCGCGGCGGTCTGGGAGCCGGCGGCGCTCTCGCACGTGTACGAGCGGGAGCTGCGTCCGGTCGCGGAGAAGCCGGGGGCGCTGCTCGGCATGGCGATGACGGAGAAGCAGGGCGGCAGCGACGTCCGGGCGAACACGACGGAGGCCCGTCCGCTCGCGGCCGACGGGGAGTACGTGCTGACGGGGCACAAGTGGTTCTGTTCGGCGCCGATGTCGGACGCCTTCCTGGTCCTCGCGCAGGCCCCGGCGGGGCTGACCTGTTTCCTGGTCCCGCGGGTGCTGGCGGACGGCTCGCGCAACGCCTTCGCGATCCAGCGGCTCAAGGACAAGCTGGGCAACCGTTCGAACGCCTCCGCCGAGGTGGAGTTCGACGGGACGACCCGGGCGCACCGCGTCGGCGAGGAGGGGCGCGGGATCCGGACCATCATGGGCATGGTCGCGGCGACCCGGCTCGACTGTGTGCTGGGCTCGGCCGCCCTGATGCGGCAGGCGGTGGCGCAGGCCGTGCACCACGCCTCGTACCGTTCGGCCTTCGGCGGGCTGCTCGTCGAGAAACCGCTGATGCGGAACGTACTCGCCGATCTGGCGCTGGAGTCGGAGGCGGCGACGGTCCTCGGGATGCGTCTCGCGGCGGCGTACGACGCCGGGACCCCGGAGGAGTCGGCGCTGCTGCGGATCTCGGTGCCGGCGGCGAAGTACTGGGTGACGAAGCGGTGCACGCCGATGGTGGCGGAGGCACTCGAATGCCTGGGCGGCAACGGGTACGTGGAGGAGTCGGGGATGCCCCGGCTGCTGCGGGAGTCGCCGCTCAACTCGGTCTGGGAGGGCTCGGGGAACGTACAGGCGCTCGACGTGGTGCGGGCGCTGCGGACCGAGCCCGCCGCGCTGGACGCGCTGCTCCGGGAGGTGGGGGCGGCGCGCGGCGCCGACCACCGCCTGGACCGGGCGATCCGGGGTCTGCTCGTCGAACTGGCGGACCTGGAGGGGATCGAGGCACGGGCGCGGCGGCTCACGGAGCGCCTCGCGCTGGTGCTCCAGGGGGCGCTGCTCGTGCGGTGGGCTCCGCCGGAGGTGGCGGACGCGTTCTGCGCGGCGCGGCTCGGCGGGGACGGCGGCGCGGCGTTCGGGACGCTCCCGCACACGCTGGATCTGCGGGCGCTCGTGGAGCGGGCGCGGGTCGTGTGCTGAGCCGGGAAGTGCTGTGCCGCGCGTACCAGGGGTGGACCTGAGGGGGTGTCTCATCAGGTCGGCACGCGCGGAAAAGCGGGGGTGGTGCTGCGCCGACACGGCACCACCCGCCGCTCGCACCAGGTTCGCCCAGGGGGGCGGTCGGTCGCCAGAGTTGCAAAGGGTTGCAGGATTACCCGAACCGGGCCTCGCCGGGGGGTCCCGGACGGCACGATGGGCACCGACACTCCGGACATCTGCCCCGTGCAGAACCGATACAGCACCCCGGGTGGCTGGGAGAGACCGATGAACAACACGCAGCTCGACATGAAGCGGCTGGCCGCCATGGACGCCGCCCAGGCCACCCGGCTGCTGCACCGGGTGCGCGCGGAGACCCTGGCGGGCCGCAGGCCCCCGATCGCGCCCCGCCCGGTGATCGACGCGTCCTGGCAGCGGATGGCCCGGCTGGGTCTCGACCCGGACCAGAGCACCAGCAGCGTGCTGCTCCAGCGGGACGAGCTGGAGGAGCGGCGCAGGACCACGCTCCTCTCCGAGGTGATGCAGACGCTGAGCGGTGGCATCGCCGGCATCGCCGACGCCTCCCTCCAGATCATGGTGGTCACCGACGAGCACGGCCGGGTGCTGTGGCGCCAGGGGAACCTCTCCGTGCTGCGCAAGGCGCACGGCATCTGTCTGGAGGAGGGCGCGGCCTGGGCGGAGCACGCCACCGGGACGAACGCCGTCGGCACGGCGCTCGCCCTGGGCCGGGCGGTGCAGGTCCACTCCGCCGAGCACTACGTGCAGTCGCTGCACAACTGGACCTGCGCCGCCGCGCCCGTGCACGACCCGCGCGACCAGCGGCTCCTCGGGATCCTGGACGTGTCCGGTCCCGCGTCCAGCTTCCATCCGGCGATGCTGGCCCTGGTCGGCTCGGTGGCGCAGCTCGCCGAGGCCGAGATGCGGGAGCGGCACCACCGGTCCGTCGAGCGGCTGCGGGCGGTGGCGGCGCCGATCCTGTGCCGGGTGGGCGGCCGGGCCGTCGCGGTGGACGACCACGGCTGGACGGCGGCGGTGACCGGGCTCGCGCCGGTGGACCGGATCCCGCTGCCCAAGTCGTTCCGGGCCGGCCGGGTCTGGCTGCCCTCGCTCGGGGTGTGCGCGGTGGAGCCGCTGCCGGGCGGCTGGCTGCTGCGGGTCGAGGAGGAGTCCCGGCCGGAGGGGCCGGGCTCGGAGGAGGCGGCGAGCCGGGTGGTGCTGGACCTGAGCCGGCCGCGCCGCTGGACGGTGGCCGTCTCGGGGGCGGCGGGCAGCTGGCAGCAGGAGCTCAGTCCCCGGCACGCGGAGCTCCTCTACGTACTGGCGCTGCACCGCGACGGCCGGACGGCGGCGGAGCTGGCCGACGACGTGTTCGGCGACCGTACGCGGACGGTGACCGTGCGGGCGGAGATGTCCCGGGTGCGGCGGAACCTGGCGGGGGTCCTGGCGCACCGCCCGTACCGCTTCCGCGAGGAGGTCGCGGTGGAGGTCCTGCGCCCGGAGTGCCCGGGAGACCTGCTGCCGCACTCGACGGCCCCGGCGGTCCGGGCCGGTCGCACCGCCACCGGCGCCTCGTCGTAGGCACCGGCCGGGCGGCCCGGGCCGTCGGCCGGGAGGGGACGCGGCGCCCGCTCGTCGCGCTCCGGCCGGTGCGCGGGACGGGTCCGTCGAACGGGGGTGTCATCCACGAACACACGGGTGAAATCACCCTCCGTGCATCGAGGCTCCCCGTGGTCGGGGCAGACATCACGCGAAGTGATCGCCGCCCGGCGATCTCCCCGCGTCCCCCGCCACGGGAAGGAACCCGTCCCCCCATGAACCGAAGAGCAGCCGTCCGCGCCGCCGCGCGCCGCCGGGCCGTCGGCCTCGTGTGCGCCCCCGCGTTCGCCGCCGCGGCACTCGTCGTCACCACCGGCGGCCCCGCCGCCGCGGCACCCACCTGCTTCGAGGCCGCCGCGACCGTCCCCGGCACCACCGGCACCCCCGGTGACGACGTCATCATCGGCACACCCGGCTCCGACGTCATCGACGGCAAGGGCGGCAACGACCGGATCTGCGGCCTGGGCGGCAGCGACGTCGTCCACGGCGGCGACGGCGACGACCGCGTCTCGGGCGGCACCGGCGACGACCGCGTCTACGGCGACGCGGGCAACGACGCCCTCGTCGGCGACGAGCGCGCCCACACCGGCGACGTCACCTCCCCCACCGGGCGGGACTACATCGACGGCGGGTCCGGCCACGACGAACTGCTGGGCGACAACTCGGCGTCCCAGGGCTCGGTCACCGGGGCCTCCCCGGACGTCCTCGTCGGCGGGGACGGTGACGACTCCCTGATCGGCGACAGCTCCGGCGACCACGCCACCGGCGCGGCCCCCGACCGGATCCTCGGCGGCAACGGGGAGGACGTCATCATCGGGGACGCGCTCGGCTACTTCGGCGCCTCGGGTGCCGCCGACGACGTCCTGCTCGAAGGCGCCGGCACGCTCGGCGACATCACGGGGGACAGCTTCGCGCCGTTCGGGAACGCCACCGGGGCCGGCGGGGACGATCTGATCGACCTGGGATCCGACGGCGCGTTCGGTGCCGTCGGCGACCACACGTCCGGCGGCACGGCGGTCGGCTCCGGCAACGACGTCCTCCTCGGTGGCAGCACCGGCGAGATCGTGCTCATCGGCGACAGCACGCTGGTCGATCCCACCGGGGCGACCGCGGGCGACGACCGGATCGACGGCCGCGGCGGTGACGACCGGATCTTCGGCGACAACTCGGACTGGAGCCAGACGCTCGGCACCGCCGGTGGCCGGGACGGCCTGCGCGGCGGCGACGGCAACGACTTCCTGCGCGGCGGCCCCGCCGCCGACGCCCTCGACGGTGGGGCGGGCGTCGACGACTGCGACGGCGAGGGCGGCACGGACGCCGTGGTCAACTGCGAGGCCCAGCAGGCCGCGCGGTCGGCCCGCCGGGCGGCCCCCGGCCGGCTCGACCGGGCGCGGCCCCTGTTCGACCGGTTCGCGGGCCGGTCCGCGAGGACCCGGCTGCTCTGACCGGCCCTACGAGGCCAGCTTCCTGAAGAGGGTGCGGATGCCGTCGGCGTCGGCGACGAGCGGGAGCGTGTCGAAGTACAGCTCCCACTCCCCCGCCGGGCCGAAGCGCTCCACGATCCCGAAGGGGATGCCGGTGCCCTTGGCTCCGGAGGCGGTGCCGTGCCATTCGACGTAGGTCGTGGCCGTGCCCTCGGCGACCTGGCCGGCCTTGAGGTGGAGGTCGGCGGTGGCGAAGAGCCGCTCCAGGTAAGCCCGCTTGCCGGCCTCGGTGGTGAGCGGGGTGTCGAGCCCTGGGCCGGAGAGGCGCGCTCCGGCGGTGCGGGCGAGCAGGGCGTCGACGTCCTCGGTGTTCCAGGCGGCGAGGCGGTCCGGGACCTCCTCGGCGCGGAGGCCGGCGGGGGTGCCGCCGCCGCGCTCGCCGCTGGCGGCGCTGTCGGCGGTTTCGCCGCTGTCGCCGCTGTCGCCGCTGTCGCCGCTGTCGGCGATGCCCGCGAAGAGGGGGGCGGGTGCGTCCCCGGGCAGGGTGTCCCGGAAGAGGACGGCCCGGTCGTAGTAGCGGCGGGCCTGAAGGGTGCGGCCCTCGTCGCCGAGGACGTTCCGGGCGATCTGGGGGTAGGCGACCGTCCGGCCCTTGAGGGTGACCTCGTTCCACTGGCCGAACATCACGGTGCTGCCGTCGGCGACGACGTCCGTGCCCCGGTAGGTGAGGCTCGGCGCGAGGGCGAGGGAGCCGGTGATGGAGGTGCCGATCGCGGTGCGCCCGCGCTGCGGTTCGCCGCCGGCCTCCCAGAGGGTGGCCTCCGGGTCGAAGATGTCGAGGTAGGCCCGGACCCGGGGGTGAGCGAGGTCACCGTAGGCGGGCGGCGTCCCGGTCGGGAGCTCTCCGAAGGCGATCTGCCGCTGTATGAACGCGCAGGCGTTGGGGGTGATCCGTCCCTCCAGTCGGTCGACCTTCGCCCGCGCCGCCGGGCAGTCGTTCCGGACGGCGTCCGTGACCCCGCCCGGCTGCGCCTGCGCCGTGGTCACGGTGACCCCAGCCGCCACGATCGCGGTCGCCATCGCGATGCCCGCAAGACCACGCCGACCCGTACCCATGTTGGTGCCCTCTCGTCCGATCGCCGGGAGGCCGTTGCCGTCCCGGTGTGATCACCCTGCCGGGGGTGCGGTGCGGCGGTCGATTACCTCTCAGGTCATGGCCCCCGCCAACTGGCCCGCGTACGGGGGGTTGGCGCCGCGCACGGCGCAGGTGGCCGCGGCGACGGCGGTGCCGAACGCGACGGCCTCGCTCAGCAGCGGCGGTGCGAGGCTGTCGAGCCGGCCGCCGAGGGCCCCGGCCTCGTGGAGGCGGTGCAGCAGGCCCGCGGTGAACGCGTCGCCCGCGCCGACGGTGTCGACGACCCGGACGGGCGGCGCGGGGACGTGCTCGCGCCGCCCGTCGTACGAGACGAGGGCGCCGGCCCCGCCGAGGGTGACGACCACGAGGGGGACGCCCGCACGGTGCCAGCTGTCGCAGGCGGCTTCGGGGGCGAGCCCGGGATGGAGGTGGGCGAGGTCGTCCTCGCTCAGGCGCAGCAGGTCGGCGAGGGCGCACCAGCGCGGGAGGCGGGCCCGGTAGGCGCCCGGTTCGACGAGGAGCGGGCGGACGTTGGGGTCGAGGGAGATCGTGGTGGTGGGGCGCAGCCGGGCGAGCAGTTCCTCGACGGCCGCGGCACCGGGAGCGCGGACGAGGGCGAGGGAGCCGGTGTGGAGGGCGGCGGGGTCCGCGGCGGCGACGGGGGCGAGTTCCTCGCGGGTCCACTGCCAGTCGGCGGTGCCTTCGGCGTGGAAGGAGTACTCGGCGGCGCCGTCGGGGCCGAGGCCCGCGACGGCGAGGGTGCTGGGTTCGCCGGCGTCGGGGCACAGGTCGGTGCGGACGCCCGACTCGGCGAGGCGGCGCCGGAAGAGGCCGCCGAAGACGTCGCCGGAGAGGCGGGCGACGAGGTGGGTGGGGGTGCCGAGGCGGGCGAGTGCGACGGCGGTGTTCGCGGGCCCGCCGCCGGGCAGTACGTCGAGCCGGAGGCCGGGGCCTTCGGTCCCGGCGGGGGCGACAAAGGCGTCGGCGACGCATTCGCCGAGTACGGCCACGGGGCGGCGGGTCGCGGTCATGCGGGGGTGCCTTTCGGTGGGGACGGAGCTCAGTCGGTCAGGACGGCCGAGCCGAGCGGGATCAAGGTGGCGCTCTTCAGGCGCAGTCGGCCGGAGCCCGTCGTGAACTCGACCGCGTCGGACTCCCGGTAGCGCGGGTACGTCCTGGCGGTGAGCGCGGCGCCGTCACCGGTGAAGACCTCGACCGAGGAGCGGTCGACGAGGACGTCGAGCGCGAGGGTGCCGTCGGCGGCGGGGACGGCGTGGGTGGTGTACGTGGCGGGGGTGCCGTAGCCCGCGTCGGTGGTGTCGAGGGTGAGGGTGCCGGTGGTCTTCTCGTACCGCAGGACCGTCGCTTCGGCGGTGGAGGCCTTGAGGCGGAGGGTGACCGTGTCGGCGGTGGTGCGGGTCAGGTCGAGGACGGCCCTCAGCCGGACGGCGTCGCCGCGTCCGATGCGCCAACTCCCCTGGACCGTCTTGTCCTTGACCGTGGTGGAGGGTCCCGAGGCGAGGGTGTCGGCGGCGGCGACGGGCCGCTGGCCGAGTCGGCCGTCGGCGGTCAGGAAGAGTTCGCGGTGGAGGGCCTGGGCGCCGGCCCAGCCGCCGATCCGGGTGGGTTCCTTGGCGTTCCAGTCGCTCATCCAGGCGGTCATGAGCCGCCGGCCGCTGTCGTCCCGGTAGCTCTGGCCGGCGTAGAGGTCGCCGCCTCCGTCGAGGATCCCGTGGCGTTCGGCGGTGAAGCGGCTGCCGTCGTAGGTGCCGACGGCGTACCGCTGGAGGGACTGGCCGCCCTCGTTCGTCGAGTGGAGCAGGACCCACTTGCCGTCGAGGGGGAAGAGGTCGGGGCACTCCCACATCGCGCCGGTGGTGCCGTCGCCCTCGGCGAGGACGCCGCTGTACGTCCAGGTGCGCAGGTCGTCGGAGGCGTACAGGTGCACCTTGCCGCGGCCGGCGTCGCCGGAGCCGACGACCATCTTCCAGCGGCCGTCGACGGGGTCGCGGAAGAGCTTGGGGTCGCGGAAGCCGGCGGTGGAGCCGGGCGGGGGCTGGGAGATGACCTCGGTGCCGGGGGTGAACGTGGTGCCGTCGGCGCTGGTGGCGATCTCGACGGTCTCGGGGGTGGCGCCGGGGTGGGCGGCGGCGTCGGTGAACCTCGTGTACGCGACGGTGAGGGTGCCGTCGTCGTCGACGGCGCTGCCGCTGAAGATCCCGCTGTTGTCGGCGGTGGTCGCCGGGGCCCGCGGGGCGAGGGCGACGGGCAGTTCGCGCCAGTGGACGGCGTCGGGGCTGTCGGCGTGGGCCCAGTGCATCGGGCCCCACTTGGGGGCGCCCGGGTAGTGCTGGCTGAAGAGCTGGTGGCGGCCGCGCCACTGGATCAGGCCGTTGGGGTCGTTGATCCAGCCCTGGTAGGGCGTGTAGTGGAACTGGGGGCGGAGGGGGTCGGCGGTGCGGTCCCTGGTGGCGGTGGGCTGGTTGGCCTGGCCGAGGGTGCGGAAGGTGAGGCCGTTGTCGTCGCGTGCGGCGGCGTCGCCGACGCGGACGTCGTCGAGGTTGATGTGGCCCCAGCCGCCGGTCTTGCGGTCGACGACTTCGAGGTGGACGGCCTGGCCGCGCCAGGGCGTCGTGTCCCAGACGACGCGGAGGTAGGCCTCATCGTCGATGCCCGTCTGGGTGAGCAGCCGGGCTCCGTCGCCGTCCCTGACGAGGGCGACCTGGAGGCGTTCGGGGTCCCAGCCGCCGGAGACGAGGAAGCTGAGGCGGGTGGGGGCGGCGAAGGTGGAGGAGGCGAGGGTGCCGGTGGCGTCGTCGCCCGCGGCGGCGTACCCCCAGAGGTGGTGGCCGCCCCGGTGGTGGAAGGGGCCGCCCCAGTAGGTGGTGGCGGTGCTGACCGCGCCGGGACCGAAGGCGGTGCCGTCGGTGACGGTCCAGCCGGTGAGGTCCCCGGTCTCGAAGCCGGGGTTGACCGGCCCGGACGCCAGGGCGCGGGGGGTGGCGGCGCGGGCGGGGAAGGGTGCGGTGAGGGGGATGCTCGCGGCGACGAGCGCCGCCGCGAGGAGGGTGGTGTGCGGTGCTTTCCAGCGGCTCATCCGGAAGCCTCCGTTGCCAACTCGTGACGAGTAGGGGGCATTGACGTTGCTCGCGGCGGAGTCCATCATCCTGGCTCAGTCGATGTCAACGTTGACATAAGTCATCGATGACATGAGTCTTCACCGACACCCCTGCGCCCCCTGAGGAGCCGCGCCATGAATCGCATCGAGCGCCCTTTCCGTACGTCCCTGACCCTCGTCGCCGCCACCGCGTCGGCCGCCCTGCTGCTCACCGCCTGCGGCGAGGGCGCCAAGGGCTCCGCCTCCGACGGCGGCAACGGCACGGTGAAGGTCGGCCTCATCACGAAGACCGACACCAATCCCTTCTTCGTGAAGATGAAGGAGGGCGCCGAGCAGGCGGCGAAGAAGTCGGGCGCCGAACTCTCCACGGCGGCGGGCAAGTTCGACGGCGACAACGAAGGCCAGGTCACGGCCATCGAGAACATGGTCGCCGCGGGCGTCAAGGGCATCCTCATCACGCCCAACGACTCCAAGGCCATCGTCCCCGCCATCGAGCAGGCCCGGAAGAAGGGCGTCCTCGTGATCGCCCTGGACAGCCCCACCGACCCGCAGGACGCCGCCGACGCGCTCTTCGCCACCGACAACCTGAAGGCCGGCGAGCTCATCGGCCGCTACGCCAGGGCCGCCATGGCCGGCAAGCCCGCCAAGATCGCCACCCTGGACCTCGCGCCGGGCGTCGCCGTCGGGCAGCTGCGCCACGACGGCTTCCTCAAGGGCTTCGGCATCCAGGAGGGCGACCCGTCCGTGGTCTGCTCCCAGGACACGGGCGGCGACCAGGCCAAGGGCCAGACGGCCATGGAGAACTGCCTCCAGAAGGCACCCGACGTCAACGTCGTCTACACCATCAACGAGCCCGCCGCGCTGGGCGCGTACACCGCGCTCAAGGCCAAGGGCCGCGAGAAGGACGTCCTGATCGTCTCCGTCGACGGCGGCTGCACCGGCACCGCGGCCGTCAAGGACGGGAAGATCGCGGCCACTTCGCAGCAGTACCCGCTGCTCATGGCCGCCAAGGGCGTCGACGCCGTCGTGACGTATGCCAAGAAGGGCACGAAGGCCTCCGGGTACGTCGACACCGGCGTGACCCTCGTCTCCGACCGGCCCGCCTCCGGCGTGGAGGCGAAGGACACGGCGTACGGCCTGGAGAACTGCTGGGGCTGACCGGTCCCCACCGCCCTCGCGAACCGACCTACCCAGGAGCACCGTTGACCACCAGTACACCCCTCGCCGCCGCGCCGCCCGCACCCGCCGCCGTACGCGGACGGCAGCTGCTCGGCCATCCCACCGCGGGCCCGCTCGTCGCCCTGCTCGCCGCCTGTCTCTTCTTCTCCTTCCAGAGCGACCAGTTCCTCTCCGGCGGAAACCTCTCCCTGGTCGTCCAGCAGGTCATGGTCGTCGGCACCCTCGCCCTCGGCCAGACCCTGATCATCCTCACCGCCGGCATCGACCTCTCCTGCGGCGCGGTGATGGCCTTCGGCTCGATCACCATGGCGAAGCTCGCCGCCGACGGCACGCTCCCGCCGCTCCTCGCGGTCGTCGCCGGGATCGGCGTCTGCGCCCTCTTCGGCCTGGCCAACGGCGCCCTCGTCACGTACGTGAAGCTGCCGCCGTTCATCGTGACGCTCGGCATGCTCAACATCGCCTTCGCGCTCACCCACATCTACTCCGACGAGCAGACCGTCACCGAGATCCCCGGCGCGCTCACCGCGCTCGGCGCGACCTTCCCGCTGGGTCGGACCGACATCACCTACGGCTCGGTCCTCACCATCGCGCTCTTCCTCGCCTTCGCGTACTTCCTCGGCCAGACCGCCTGGGGCCGGCACACGTACGCGCTCGGCAACAGCCCCGAGGTCGCCCGCCTCACCGGCATCCGCACCAACCGGCTCGTGATCGGCCTCTACACCCTGGCCGGGGTGATCTACGGGATCGCGGCCCTGCTCCTGGTCTCGCGCACCGGCGTCGGCGACCCCAAGGCCGGCCAGACCGACAACCTCGACGCCATCACGGCCGTGGTCCTCGGCGGCACCAGCCTCTTCGGCGGGCGCGGCGCGGTCCTCGGCACGCTCGTCGGCGCGCTGATCGTGGGCGTGTTCCGCAACGGCCTCCAGCTGATGGGGGTGGGCTCGATCTACCAGACCCTGATCACCGGCGGCCTGGTGATCCTCGCCGTGACGGTCGACCAGTTCTCCCGCAGGAAGGCCCGCCGATGAGTTCGCAGACGACCACCCCCGTCCTCCGCGCCCGCGGACTGGTCAAGCGGTACGGCCAGGTCACCGCGCTCGACGGAGCCGACTTCGACCTCATGCCCGGCGAGGTGCTCGCCGTCATCGGCGACAACGGCGCCGGAAAGTCCAGTCTGATCAAGGCGCTCACCGGCGCCCTCCAGCCCGACGAGGGCACGATCGAGCTCGACGGGAAGCCGGTCCGCCTGCGCGACCCGCTCGACGCGCGCCGCCACGGCATCGAGACCGTGTACCAGGACCTGGCGGTGGCGGCCTCCCTGGACATCGCGAGCAACATGTTCCTCGGCCGCGAGGTGCGTCGGCGCGGGCCGCTCGGCTCGGTCCTCCGCATGCTGGACAAGAAGAGGATGCGGGAGGAGTCGGCGGCGCACATGGCCGACCTGAAGATCGGGCTCCGCTCCCTCGGCCAGGCGGTGGAGACGCTCTCCGGCGGTCAGCGGCAGGGCGTGGCGGTGGCGAGGGCGGTCGCCTGGGCACGGCACGTGGTGGTCATGGACGAGCCGACGGCCGCGCTCGGCGTGAAGGAGTCGGGTCAGGTCCTCGACATGATCCGGCGGGTCCGCGACCGGGGTCTGCCGGTGGTGTTGATCAGCCACAACATGCCGCACGTCTTCGAGATCGCGGACCGGATCCACGTCCAGCGGCTCGGCCGCCGGGTGGCGCAGATCCGTCCGGCGGACCACTCGATGTCCGAGGTCGTCGCGATCATGACCGGGGCCCTCACCGTGGACGGGGCGGACGGAGGTACGGTCGACCCGCGAAGGGCCTGACGGAGAAGACAGGAAGCGGTGATCATGGCGGGCACCCGGCGGCCGACCCTTGCCGATGTGGCGGAGCGGGTCGGTGTGACCCCGAAGACCGTGTCCCGGGTCCTCAACGAGGACGGCCCGGTCTCCGCCGCGACCCGCGAGAAGGTGCTCGCCGTCGTCGAGGAGCTGGGCTTCCGGCCCAACCTCATGGCCCGCAACATGCGGGTGGGGGCGCGTGACTCGACGGTGGGCCTGGTCGTGCCGGACATGGGCAACCCCTTCTTCGGTACGGTCGCGGGCGGGGTCGAGCAGGCCGTACGGGGCCGGGACCTCACGCTCCTCATGGGCTCGTCCGGCGAGCGGGAGACCGCGGAGCACGCTCTGATCACCACGTTCCTGGCGCGCCGGATCAGCGGTCTCCTCGTCGTCCCGGCCACCGGAAGCGACCACCGCTTCCTGCGCCGCGAACGCGAGAGCGGGCTTCCCCTGGTCTTCCTGGACCGGCCCGGTGCGGGACTCACGGCGGACGCCGTGGTCAGCGCCAACGAGGACGGGGCGCGCACCGGGGTGGCGCATCTGATCGCGCACGGCCACCGGCGGATCGCCTTCATCGGCGACCGGCCGGCTCGGCTGTACACCCGCAGGACCCGGCAGCGCGGCTACCAGCGGGCCCTGGAGGAGGCGGGCATCGCGCACGACCCGGCGCTCGTGGTCACCGCGCACGATCCGTACGCGGCGGGGGTGGCGGTACGGCGGCTGCTCGCCCTCGCCGATCCGCCGACCGCGGTCTTCGCCGGGAACAACTTCGCCACCCTGGGGGTGCTGCCGGCGCTGGCGGAGGCCGGCCGGCGGGACGTGGCCCTGGTCGGCTTCGACGACATCCCGCTGGCGGGGGTCCTGGAGCCGGGCCTCACGGTCGTGGCCCAGGATCCGGCGGCGATGGGGCGGGTGGCGGCGGAACAGCTGCTCGCCCGGCTGGACGGGGACCGCTCGCGCGCGGTGACCCGCACGGTGCCGGTGACGCTGATCGCACGCGGCTCGGGCGAACTCCGCCCTTCGCCGGCGTGAGCCTCGCCACCGCCAGGGGTGTCCGTATGCCGGACAGCTTGTCCGCCCCCACCGAACAGGGTGGGAATCCGGCGCTCCGCATGATGCGATGAGCTCATGAGCATCACTCTCACCACCTGGTCCCTCGAACAGACCTCGCCGTCCGATCTCCGTCCCGCCACCCCGCCGGAGGGCGACGACGTGGTGATCCGGCGCGCCGAGGTGCCCTCGGCGGAGTTCAGCCGCTTCCTCTACACGGCGGTCGGCGGCGACATCCGCTGGTCCGACCGGCTGTCGCTGACGTACAAGCAGTGGCAGGAGATCGCCGAGAAGCCGGGCGCCGAGATCTGGGTGGCGTACGACAAGGGGACGCCGGCCGGGTACGTGGAGCTCGACCCGCAGGACGACGGCGTGGTGGAGATCGTCTACTTCGGCCTGATCCCGGCCTTCCGGGGCCGCCGGATCGGCGGCCACCTCCTCTCCTACGGGACGGCGCGCGCCTGGGACCTGGCGGAGCGCTGGCCGGAGCGTGAGGCCACGAAGCGGGTCTGGCTGCACACCTGCTCGCTCGACGGACCGCATGCCATGGCCAACTACGAGCGGCGCGGCTTCCGGCTCTTCGACACCAAGGTCGAGGAGGCCGAGGAGGCGGAGACCCCGGGCCCGTGGCCCGGCGCGTACGTCTGAGCCGTACCCGCCGCGGGCGGCGACGCCCGGCCGCACCTCCATGTGAAGGGGCCCCGTCCGGGGCCCCTTTCGCGTGACCCACACCACACCGTCTCGCGGTACGAGACGACTATGTCCAAATCCTGGACGATGCTGGACTGGGTCCAAAGTCCCGTGACACGCTTCCGTCATGTCTGGAACTGGAATTGCCTTGGTGAGTCGGCGGCACGTCGACCTCGGCCGCATGTCCAGCGCCATCTGTTCGGCGCGCTGAGAGAACCAGCACCGCCGCGCATTCTTTCCAGCCCGACTCTGCCCCACCCTGCTGCGCACTGACGCGCCACCCTCTGACCTGAGCGCGAGTGTGCAGGTCAGAGCCGCCCTCTCGCAGTCCCGAAGGACGAAACGCCATGGCCGCCACTCCGGAAAACCCCACTCCCGCCACCGCCCGCCGCAAGGCCGGGCGCCACCGTGGCGAGGGTCAGTGGGCCGTGGGGCACTTCACCCCCCTGAACGGCAATGAGCAGTTCAAGAAGGACGACGACGGTCTCAATGTGCGGACACGTATTGAGACGGTCTACTCGAAGCGCGGCTTCGACTCGATCGACCCCAACGACCTGCGCGGACGCATGCGCTGGTGGGGCCTCTACACCCAGCGCAAGCAGGGTCTGGACGGCACCAAGACGGGCGTCCTGGAGCCGGAGGAGCTGGACGACGAGTACTTCATGCTCCGCGTCCGCATCGACGGCGGCCGGCTGACCACCGAACAGCTCCGCGTCATCGGCGAGATCTCCGAGGAGTTCGCCCGCGGCACCGCCGACATCACGGACCGCCAGAACGTCCAGTACCACTGGATCCGCATCGAGGACGTCCCCGAGATCTGGAACCGCCTGGAGGCGGTCGGCCTGTCCACCACCGAGGCCTGCGGTGACACCCCGCGTGTCATCCTCGGCTCCCCGGTGGCCGGCATCGCCGCCGACGAGATCATCGACGGCACCCCCGCCATCGAGGAGATCTACCGGCGCATCGTCGGCAACAAGGACTTCTCCAACCTGCCCCGGAAGTTCAAGTCCGCGGTCTCCGGCTCGCCGCAGCTCGACGTGGCGCACGAGATCAACGACATCGCCTTCGTCGGCGTGGAGCACCCGGAGCACGGCCCCGGCTTCGACGTGTGGGTCGGCGGCGGTCTGTCCACCAACCCCAAGCTCGGCGTCCGCCTCGGCACCTGGGTCTCCCTCGACGAGGTCCCCGACGTCTACGAGGGCGTCATCTCGATCTTCCGCGACTACGGCTACCGCCGGCTGCGCAACCGCGCCCGGCTGAAGTTCCTCGTCGCCGACTGGGGCCCGGAGAAGTTCCGCCAGGTCCTGGAGGACGAGTACCTCCGGCGCAAGCTGACGGACGGCCCCGCCCCGGAGCAGCCCGCGGGTCAGTGGCGCGACCACATGGGCGTGCACGAGCAGCAGGACGGCCGCTTCTACATCGGCTTCGCCCCGCGCGTGGGCCGGGTCGACGGCGCCACCCTGACCAAGATCGCCGACCTGGCCGAGCGGCACGGCTCCGGCCGGGTGCGGACCACGGCGGACCAGAAGATGCTCCTCCTGGACATCGAGCGGGACCAGGTCGACTCCGCGGTCGCGGCCCTGGAGTCGCTCGACCTGCGGGTCAACCCGACCCCGTTCCGGCGCGGCACGATGGCCTGCACCGGCATCGAGTTCTGCAAGCTCGCGATCGTCGAGACGAAGGGCCGCGCCTCCTCGCTCATCGACGAACTGGAGCGCCGCATCCCGGAGTTCGACGAGCCGCTGACGATCAACGTCAACGGGTGCCCGAACGCCTGCGCCCGCATCCAGGTCGCGGACATCGGCCTCAAGGGCCAGCTGGTCCTGGACGCCGACGGCAACCGGGTCGAGGGCTACCAGGTGCACCTGGGCGGCGCGCTCGGCCTGGAGGCCGGCTTCGGCCGCAAGCTCCGCGGCCACAAGGTGACGTCGGCCGAGCTCCCGGACTACGTGGAGCGGGTCCTCAAGCGCTTCCAGGCGGAGCGCGAGACCGGCGAGCGCTTCGCGACCTGGGCGGCACGCGCCTCCGAGGAGGCCCTGTCATGAGCGAGCGTGCCGCACCGTTCTACTGCCCCTACTGCGGGGACGAGGACCTGCGTCCCAACGAGCAGGGGCACGGCGCCTGGGAATGCGCCGCGTGCAGTCGAGCCTTCCAGCTGAAGTTCCTGGGGCTCCTCGCCCCGGCGACTCCGGGCAACACCACTGGGAGGGAAGACATATGACGGTCACTCAGGACAAGACCGCGGCCGACCTCAAGGCACTCGCCGAGCAGGCCGGCCGTGATCTGGAGGACGCCTCCGCGCTGGAGATCCTCCGCTGGGCCGTGGACACCTTCGGCGACCGCTTCTGCGTCACCTCCTCCATGGAGGACGCGGTCGTCGCCCACCTCGCCTCCCGGGTCAAGCCCGGCGTGGACGTCGTCTTCCTCGACACGGGCTACCACTTCGAGGAGACCATCGGCACCCGCGACGCCGTGGACGCCGTCATGGACGTCAACGTCATCACACTGACCCCGCGTCAGACCGTGGCCGAGCAGGACGCCGAGTACGGTCCGAGGCTCCACGACCGCGACCCCGACCTGTGCTGCGCGCTCCGCAAGGTCAAGCCGCTGGAGGAGGGCCTCACCGCGTACGGCGCGTGGGCCACCGGCCTGCGCCGCGACGAGTCCCCGACCCGGGCGAACACCCCGGTCGTCGGCTGGGACGAGAAGCGGCAGAAGGTCAAGGTCTCCCCCATCGCCCGCTGGACCCAGGACGACGTCGACGCCTACGTCACGGAGCACGGTGTCCTCACCAACCCGCTCCTCATGGACGGGTACGCCTCCGTCGGCTGCGCCCCCTGCACCCGCCGCGTCGAGGCGGGCGAGGACGCCCGCGCCGGACGCTGGGCGGGTCGCGCCAAGACCGAATGCGGGCTGCACGGATGACGGACACTCAGACACCCCAGGAGAACCACGTGACCGGTGCCACCATCTGGCTCACCGGCCTGCCGAGCGCCGGAAAGACCACCATCGCGTACGAGCTGGCCGGCCGCCTCCGCGAGGACGGCCACGCCGTCGAGATCCTCGACGGCGACGAGATCCGCGAGTTCCTCTCGGCGGGCATCGGCTTCACCCGCGAGGACCGGCACACCAACGTGCAGCGGATCGGCTTCGTCGCCGAGCTGCTCGCCTCGCACGGCGTGAAGGTCCTGGTCCCGGTCATCGCCCCGTACAACGACAGTCGCGAGGCGGTCCGCAAGCGCCACCAGGCCGAGGGCACCGCCTTCGTCGAGGTGCACGTGGCCACCCCCGTCGAGGTCTGCTCCGTCCGCGACGTGAAGGGCCTCTACGCCAAGCAGGCCGCGGGCGAGATCTCCGGCCTCACCGGCGTCGACGACCCGTACGAGGCACCCGAGACGCCCGATCTGAGGATCGAGTCCCAGAACCAGACCGTGCAGGAGTCCGCGGCGCAGCTCCACGCGCTGCTCACCGAGAGGGGTCTGCTGTGACCACCGTCGCTCATGTCCACGACACCACGGACAGTCCGTTCGCGCTGTCGCACCTCGACTCCCTGGAGTCCGAGGCCGTCCACATCTTCCGTGAGGTGGCGGGCGAGTTCGAGCGGCCGGTGATCCTCTTCTCCGGCGGCAAGGACTCCATCGTCATGCTGCACCTGGCGCTGAAGGCCTTCGCCCCCGCGCCGGTGCCCTTCACGCTCCTCCACGTCGACACCGGGCACAACTTCCCCGAGGTCATCGAGTACCGCGACCGCGTCGTCGCCCAGCACGGGCTGCGGCTGCACGTGGCCTCCGTGCAGGAGTACATCGACGCCGGAAAGCTCCGCGAGCGCCCCGACGGCACCCGCAACCCGCTGCAGACCGTCCCGCTGACCGAGGCGATCCAGCAGCACCGCTTCGACGCCGTCTTCGGCGGCGGCCGCCGCGACGAGGAGAAGGCCCGCGCCAAGGAGCGGGTGTTCTCGCTGCGCGACGAGTTCTCGCAGTGGGACCCGCGCCGCCAGCGCCCCGAGCTGTGGCAGCTGTACAACGGCCGGCACGCCCCCGGCGAGCACGTCCGGGTCTTCCCGCTCTCCAACTGGACCGAGCTGGACGTCTGGCAGTACATCCAGCGCGAGAAGATCGAGCTCCCCGAGATCTACTTCGCCCACGAGCGCGAGGTGTTCGCCCGCAGCGGCATGTGGCTGACGGCCGGCGAGTGGGGCGGCCCGAAGGAGTCGGAGACGGTCGAGAAGCGGCTGATCCGCTACCGCACCGTCGGCGACATGTCCTGCACCGGCGCCGTCGACTCCGACGCCACCACGCTGGACGCCGTCATCGCCGAGATCGCCGCCTCCCGCCTCACCGAGCGGGGTGCCACCCGGGCCGACGACAAGCTGTCCGAGGCCGCGATGGAAGACCGCAAGCGCGAAGGGTACTTCTAATGAGCACGTCCACCGAGCAGCTGTCCGACCAGCTGGCGGCCACCACCCTGCTGCGTTTCGCCACCGCCGGCTCCGTCGACGACGGCAAGTCCACCCTGGTGGGCCGGCTCCTCCACGACTCCAAGTCGGTCCTCGCCGACCAGCTGGAGGCCGTGGAGCACGCCTCGCGCTCCCGCGGCCAGGAGGCGCCCGACCTGGCGCTCCTCACCGACGGCCTGCGGGCCGAGCGCGAACAGGGCATCACCATCGACGTGGCCTACCGCTACTTCGCGACGCCCCGCCGCCGCTTCATCCTCGCCGACACCCCCGGGCACGTGCAGTACACCCGGAACATGGTCACCGGCGCCTCCACCGCCGAACTGGCCGTGGTCCTCGTCGACGCCCGCAACGGCGTCGTCGAGCAGACCCGCCGGCACGCGGCCGTCGCCGCCCTGCTCCGCGTCCCGCACGTGGTCCTCGCCGTGAACAAGATGGACCTGGTCGACTACCAGGAGCCCGTCTTCGCCGCGATCGCCGAGGAGTTCACGACGTACGCCTCCGAGCTCGGCGTCCCGGAGATCACCGCGATCCCGATCTCGGCGCTCGCCGGCGACAACGTCGTGGAGCCGTCCGCGAACATGGACTGGTACGGCGGCCCGACGGTCCTGGAGCACCTGGAGACCGTCCCGGTCAGCCACGACCTGACGGCCTGCCACGCCCGCTTCCCCGTGCAGTACGTGATCCGCCCGCAGACCGCCGAGCACCCCGACTACCGGGGCTACGCCGGTCAGATCGCCGCCGGTGCCTTCCGGGTCGGCGAGGAGATCACCGTCCTGCCGTCGGGCAAGAAGTCGACGATCACCGGGATCGACGCGCTGGGCGAGTCCGTGGACATCGCCTGGGCCCCGCAGTCGGTGACGATCCGGCTCGCCGACGACATCGACATCTCGCGCGGCGACCTGCTCGCCCCGAGCGGCGACGCCCCGGCCACCAGCCAGGACATCGAGGCGACCGTCTGCCACGTGGCGGACCAGCCGCTCGCCGTCGGGCAGCGCGTGCTGCTCAAGCACACCACGCGCACGGTCAAGGCGATCGTCAAGGACATCCCCTCGCGGCTGACCCTGGACGACCTGTCCCAGCACCCGAACCCCGGGCAGCTGGTCGCCAACGACATCGGCCGGGTCGTGGTCCGCACCGCCGAGCCGCTCGCGCTCGACGCGTACGCGGACTCCCGCCGTACGGGTTCGTTCCTGCTGATCGACCCCGCGGACGGCACCACGCTCGCGGCCGGCATGGCGGGCGAGTCCTTCGCCACGACCAAGGCCGTCGCCGCGGTGGACGAGGAAGAAGGGTGGGACTTCTGACATGAGCGAGAACGTCTACGCCACCTTCGCGAAGGAGGGCGGCCGGGTGGGCTCCGGTGCCCTCGGTTCGGGCATGGGAGGTGTCGCGCGATGTGCGTGCTGACCTCGATGTGCCGCGTGAGCGGTACGAACCGGCTCCACCCGCTCCACCCCGAACGACATAAACGCAGACTTCGCTGAGAAGTTGAATCGAGGGGAACACCACCCGTGCCTGCCACCACCCGTACCACCCTGCGCCGCGGCCTGGCCGCCGCCGCCGCCCTGCCGCTGCTGATCGGCGCGCTCGCCTCCTGCGGCTACGGCTCCGAGGCCAAGAACGACGACAACGCCACGAAGAAGGTGGCCGCCGAGGGCGAGAAGCTCTCCGCCGACACCGTACGGCTCGGGTACTTCCCCAACCTCACGCACGCCACCGCGCTCGTCGGTGACCAGGAGGGCATCCTCCAGAAGGAGCTGGGCGGCACGAAGCTGGTGCCCACCACCTTCAACGCGGGCCCGTCCGAGATCGAGGCGCTGAACGCCGGCTCGATCGACATCGGCTTCATCGGCCCCTCGCCGTCCATCAACGGCTACGTCAAGACCAAGGGCTCCAACCTCCGCATCATCGGCGGCGCCGCCTCCGGTGGCGTGAAGCTCGTGGTGAACCCGGCGAAGATCAAGACCCTGGACGACGTCAAGGGCAAGAAGATCGCCACCCCGCAGCTCGGCAACACGCAGGACGTGGCCTTCCTCAACTGGATCTCCGAGAAGGGCTGGAAGGTCGACGCCCAGAGCGGCAAGGGCGACGTCTCCGTGGTCCGCACGGACAACAAGGTCACCCCGAACGCCTACTCCTCCGGCGCCATCGACGGTGCCTGGGTGCCGGAGCCGACCGCGTCGAAGCTGGTCAGCGAGGGCGCGAAGGTGCTGCTCGACGAGTCCGACCTGTGGCCGGACAAGAAGTTCGTCATCACGAACATCATCGTGTCGCAGAAGTTCCTGAAGGAGCACCCGGACGTCGTCGAGGCGTTCCTGCGCGGCTCGGTGAAGACCAACGAGTGGATCAACGCCAACCAGGACAAGGCGAAGGCCTCGGCCAACGCCAAGCTGAAGGCCCTCTCGGGCAAGGCGCTGGGCGCGAAGGTGATCGACGCGGCCTGGCCCTCCATCGGGTTCACCAACGACCCGCTGGCGGCCACCCTCCAGGCCCAGGCCGACCACGCGGTGAAGGCCGGTCTCCTGAAGCAGCCCGAGCTCGGCGGCATCTACGACCTGAAGCCGCTCAACAAGGTCCTGAAGGCCGCGGGTCAGCCCGAGGTCTCCGACGCCGGTCTCGGCGCGAAGTAACAGCCCGCAGCTGATCCCCAGGAGGTGACGACCATGGCCACGACCGCGACGCTCGCCAAGGCCGAGGACCGTGCGGCGGTGACCCATGCCGCCCGCATCGAGCATGTCTCCAAGTCCTTCGGCGGACCCGCCGGCGGGCAGCTCGTCCTCGACGACATCTCGCTCGATGTCGCCCCCGGCGAGTTCGTCACCCTCCTGGGCGCCTCGGGCTGCGGCAAGTCCACGCTGCTCAACCTGGTCGCCGGGCTCGACCGGCCGTCCGCGGGGTCCATCGAGACCCCCGGCGGCCGGCCGGCCCTGATGTTCCAGGAGCACGCCCTCTTCCCGTGGCTCACCGCGGGCAAGAACATCGAACTGGCCCTGCGGCTGCGCGGGGTGGCCAAGGCCGAGCGGCGCGAGGAGGCCGAGCGGCTCCTGGCCCTCGTCCGGCTCGGCGGCTCGTACGACAAGCGGGTCCACGAGCTGTCCGGCGGCATGCGCCAGCGCGTCGCGCTGGCCCGCGCGCTCGCCCAGGACAGCGATCTGCTCCTGATGGACGAGCCGTTCGCCGCGCTCGACGCCATCACCCGGGACGTGCTGCACGACGAGCTGACCCGGATCTGGCGGGAGACGAAGCTGTCGGTGCTCTTCGTCACCCACAATGTGCGCGAGGCCGTGCGGCTGGCCGAGCGTGTCGTCCTCCTCTCGTCCCGGCCAGGCCGGATCGCGCACGAGTGGACCATCGACATCCCTCAGCCGCGCCGCATCGAGGACGCCGCCGTCGCGGAGCTGTCCCTCGAGATCACCGAGCACCTGCGTGGGGAGATCCGCCGTCATGGCCAGCACTGACACCACCCCGAAGTCGCCGAAGACCGACGACCTCGCCGGCCTCGAAGCCGGTCTGGACGCCCTCGACACCGTGCAGATCCGGCGGACCCCGGTCCGCGAGGTGCTGGTCAAGAAGGTGCTGCCGCCGGTCGTCGCCGTCGTGCTCGTCCTGGTCGTGTGGCAGCTCCTGGTGTCCCTGAAGGTCACCGACGAGTACAAGCTGCCCGCGCCGTCCGCCGTGTGGGACAGCCTGACCACGATGTGGCTGGAGGGCACGCTCCTCCAGGTCCTCTGGACCAGCGTCTCCCGGGCCCTGTTCGGCTTCCTCCTGGCGCTCGCCATCGGCACCCCGCTGGGCCTGCTCGTCTCCCGCGTGAAGTTCGTGCGCGCGGCGATCGGCCCGATCCTCGCGGGGCTCCAGTCGCTGCCCTCGGTGGCCTGGGTCGCACCGGCCGTCCTGTGGCTCGGCCTCAACGACAGCATGATGTACGCGGTGATCCTGCTCGGTGCCGTCCCCTCGATCGCCAACGGCCTCGTCGCCGGCGTCGACCAGGTCCCGCCGCTCTTCCTGCGGGCGGGCCAGACGCTCGGCGCGTCGGGCATCAAGGGCGCCTGGTACATCGTGATGCCGGCCGCGCTGCCCGGCTACCTCGCGGGCCTCAAGCAGGGCTGGGCGTTCTCCTGGCGTTCGCTGATGGCCGCGGAGATCATCGCCTCCTCGCCGGACCTGGGCCTCGGCCTCGGCCAGCTCCTGGAGAACGGGCGCAACAACATCGACATGGCCGGGATCTTCCTGGCGATCATCCTGATCCTGATCGTCGGCATCGCCATCGACCTGCTCATCTTCAGCCCGCTGGAGCGCGCGGTGCTCCGCCGCCGCGGCCTGCTCGCGAAGGGCTGAACCGGACCATGAACCGCCCTGTCCTCCTCGTGATCGCCCACGGCAGCCGCGATCCGCGGCACGCGGCGACCGTCCAGGCGCTGGTGCGCCGGGCCGGCGCGCTGCGGCCGGGGCTGCGCGTGGAGACGGCGTTCCTGGACTTCAACCTGCCGTCGGTGCCGGGAGTGCTCGACCGGCTCGCGGCCGACGGGGTACGGGAGGTCGTGGCCCTGCCGCTCCTCCTCACCCGGGCCTTCCACGCGAAGGCCGACATCCCCGCCGTGCTGCGGCAGGCCCCGCCGTCCCTGAACATCCGCCAGGCGGAGGTCCTCGGCCCCTCGCCGCTGCTGATCGCGGCGGTCGAGCGACGGCTGTACGAGGCCGGGCTCGGGCCCGGCGACAAGAGCACCACCGGGGTCGTCCTGGCCTCGGCGGGCTCCACAGACCCGGAGGCGATCGCGGTGATCGCAGAAACGGCGCGGGAGCTGCGGCGCACCGGTTGGTGCTCCGTGCGGCCCGCGTTCGCCTCCGCATCCCTTCCCCGCACGGAGGACGCGGTACGGGCCCTGCGCACGGAACCGGGCGTCCGCCGGGTGGCCGTCGCCCCGTACGTCATCGCCCCCGGCCGTCTCCCGGACCGCATCGCGGCGGGCGCGGCGGAGGCCGACGTTCTGGCGGACGTCCTGGGCCCCTCCCCCGAACTGGCCCGGCTGCTCCTGGAGCGCTACGACGGTGCCCACGCGGCCCGCCGCCCGGTCGCGAGGACCGCTTAGCCCTTCGGCACGACGCCCTAGGCTGCCGGTCATGTACGAGCCTGAGATACGGGAACTCCACGACGAGAGCCGGCCCCACTATCTGGACCGGAGCAGGCCGCGGCCCGTCCGGATGCACGTCTGGCATCCGCCGGGGCGCCGCGACGCGGCCCCGCCGGTGGTGCTCGTGTCCCACGGGACGGGTGGGGCGGCCCGGCAGATGGCGTGGCTCGCGGAGCCGCTCGCCGAGGCGGGGTTCCTGACGGTCGCCGTGGACCACCACGGCAACAACTTCGTGGACGGCTACCTCCCGCAGGGCTTCACCTACGTCTGGGAGCGGCCCCGGGACCTCCGGTTCGCGCTGGACGTACTCTCCGCCGAGCGGCCGTTGGGCCCGGTGGGCACGGCGGGCTTCTCGGCCGGCGGGTACACGAGTGCCGCCCTGGTGGGCGCCGCGCTCGACACCGATCTGCTGCGTGCCGTCGTGGACCGGAGGATCCCGCTGCCCGAGATCCCGGAGTTCCCGGACCTGATCGACGCCCTGCACGAGGCCGTTCCCGCCGACGCCCTGGCGCGAGCCGTCGCGGACGGGGGCCGGGCACAGGGGGACGCGCGGGTGCGGGCCGCGTTCCTCGTCTGTCCGGGCGCCGCCGACCTGGTGACCGGGGCGAGTCTGGCGGGCGTCGACCGGCCGGTGGAGATCAGGTGGGGCGACGCGGACACCATCGCGCCCCCGGAGACGAACGCGCTGCGCTACCTGGACGCCGTCCCGGGCGCCGGCGGGCGGTCCGTCGGCGCGACGACGGGGCACTACGACTTCCTCGGGGACAACCCGGACGGCGCCGGCGCCCGGCGCGAGGTGGCGGCGGACGCCGTCGCGTTCTTCCGCGCGCACCTCGTCCCCTAGCTGAAGTCGAGCCCGCCGGTGCGGGTGCGCTTGAGCTCGAAGAGGTCGGGGTGGTTGGCGAGGACCCGGAAGCTGTCGAAGAGTTCGGCGGCCTTCTCGCCGCGCGGGATCGCCCGCAGGACCGGGCCGAACCAGACGGTGCCGTCGACGTGGATCGTCGGGGTGCCGACGTACCCCTCGGCCTCGGGGTCCTTGCCCGCGTCGTGGCTGCGGCGGACCGCCGCGTCGTAGGCCGGGTCGTGGGCGGCGGCGGCCAGCTCGGGCGGGAGTCCGAGCTCGGTGAGGGACTCGGTGACGACGGCGTCGAAGTCCTTCTGCTTCTTCTCGTGGATGCGGGTGCCGTACGCGGTGTAGAGCGGGCGCAGGATCTCCTCGCCGTGCTGCTCGGCGGCGGCGGCCGCCACCCGGACCGGGCCGATGGAGGCGTCGACGAGCTCGCGGTACCAGTCGGGCAGGGTGTTGCCCTCGTTGTGGAAGTACAGGCTCATGACCTTGAAGCGGAGGTCGATGTCCCGGTGGCGCTCGACCTCCAGGATCCAGCGGGAGGTGATCCAGGCGAAGGGGCAGGCGGGGTCGAAGTAGAAGTCGACGGTGGGGCGGGGGGCGGTCGTGGTGTGCTCGGTGCTCGTCATACCGTCGAATCTAGTGGGGAGTTGGCCCGCGGCCACGGGCCATTCCCCGCCCTCTCGACTGGGCCACTTCCGGGTCAGCTCTCCCGTGTCATCTCGACGAGCTTGACCACGGTGTTCCAGTTCCGGCCGGTGGCGACGAGGCCCTTCACCACGGACGGGCGGGAGACCGCTTCGCCGAGCTTGGACTTTCCGAGGCCTTCGGGGGCGTAGAGGTAGAGCACGCGGTCGCCGAGGGCGAAGTCCTCGGGGAGGTGGGCCTCCCGGTCGATCGAGGCGAAGCGCTCGGGGTCGGCGTCCTCCGAGTAGTAGATGGCGTGGAGCTGCTTGCCCTCCAGGTCGGCGGCCGGGAAGGGGCAGGCGTCGGCGACGGCGGCGAGGTAGTCGGCGTCACGGACGAGACAGTCGACGCGGAAGCCGAAACGCTCCTCGATCGCGTCTTCGAGGGCGCCTCTGAGCGCGTCCTCGCCGGCACCGGAGTCGGTGGTGAAGACGGCGTTGCCGCTCTGCAGGTAGGTGCGGACGTCCGTGTGCCCGAGTCCTTCGAGGAGCTCCCGGAGTTCCGCCATGGGGACCTTGCGGTGCCCGCTGACATTGATGCCGCGGAGCAGGGCCGCGTAGGTCTTCGCCATGGGCTCAATCTAGTCGGCGACCGTGCCGCGTGGGGGGCGGCACGGTTGCCGGTTCGAACACTGTCGGATGGAGGGGTTCCGGAGAAGACCCTTCACTCATCTGTGACTTGTTCAACAAGGTTTCGTAATCATGAATCCGTCATCTGCGCTGATAGCGGGCGAGGACCCGGTTGCCGTCCTCGACCAGGCGCCTGCGCAGTTCGGCACCGTCGATGGCACTGCTGTAGTACTCCTGGAAGGCCGGGGTCGCCACCTTGTCCTTCCACTCCGGGTAGCCGCGCACCGACTGCGCGGGCGCGGGCCGCAGGTGTCCGGCCACCGCCGCCCCGGTCGCCCAGCCGTCCCGCGCGGTGTGCAGGGAGGGGTCGGCGAGGGCGGCCGTGCCGGTCGGCAGCATCCAGTCGCCGCGCGCGAGCCGCACCATGTTCGCCGGGCGCAGGAAGAAGTCGAGGAACGCGGCCGCCTCCTTCTTGTGGGGGCTGTCCTCGGCGATCGACAGGGTCTGCGGGGAGACGCCCTGGGCGAGCCCTTCGTCGCCGGCGGGCGCCGGCAGCACGGTCCACTCGAAGCCCTTGGGCGCCTGCTGCGCGATCTGCTGCCGGTAGGCGAACCCCAGGGGGACCATGGCGTACTTGCCGGCGAAGAGGCCGGGCAGGGTGTCCGAGCCGCCGCTGCCGAGCGTGGTGCGCGGGGCGGTCCGGTCGGTGACGACCTGGTCGTGGACGGTGCCGGGGACGATGCCGTCGGCCTCGGTGAAGTCGAGGGTCACCCGGCCGTCCGGGTCCCGCCGGAAGAGCCGGCCGCCGGCCGAGACCCCGAGGTTGAGGCTGACGGAGACGGGTTCCCTGAGGGGCCAGGCGACCGCGTACCGGCCGGGTCCCATGGTCCGGGTGAGGTCCTGGGCGATCTGCCGGAACTCGGTCCAGCTCCAGGGCTTCTCCGGGGTGGGGACGCGGACGCCGGAGGACTCCAGGATCTTCCGGTTGGCGACGAGGACGCGCGGTTCCTGGAGGAAGGGCACGCCGTAGACGCCCTCGCCGAAGGTGGTGGTCTCCCAGCTGCGGGCGGGGATGTCGGCGCGCAGCCGCTCGGGGAGCAGCGGCCTCAGGTCGGCGAGGTGGCCGCCGTAGGCGAAGTCGGCCAGGTCGTCGGAGGCGTCGTGGATGATGTCGGGCGCCTCGCCGCCCTCGAAGGAGGTGAGGAGCTGGTCGTGGACGGAGTCCCAGCTGCCCTGGACGTACTCGACCTGGATGCCGGGGTGGGCGGCGTTCCACTCCTTCACCAGCTGCCGGTTGGCGTCGACGGACTCCTTCTGCCAGGCGAGGGACTGGAAGCGCAGGCGTACGACCCCGTCGTCGGGGCCGTCGTCCGCGGCGGCGCAGCCGGTGAGGAGCAGGGCGAGGGCGGCGGCGAGGGCGAGGACCCGTCTCATGACTTCACCGCCCCGGCGAGCATCCCGCCCGCGATCCGTCTCTGGAGGAGGCCGAAGACGAGGAGGGACGGCAGGGTGGCGAGGAAGGCCGCGGCGGCGAGCGGGCCGAGGTCGGCGACGCCCTCGGCGCCGAGGAAGTGGGTGAGGACGACGGGAAGGGTCTGCTTCTCGGGGCTCTTGAGCAGGACCAGCGCGAAGAAGAACTCGTTCCAGGCGGTGACGAAGGCGAAGAGCGCGGTGGCGACGACCCCCGGCACGAGCAGGGGCGCGGTGACCGAGACGAGGGTACGGATCCGGCCGGCGCCGTCGACGGCCGCGGCCTCCTCCAGCTCGGCCGGCACGGCCCTGACGTACCCCATGAGCATCCAGAGGGCGAAGGGCAGCGACCACACCACGTACACCAGGACGAGCCCGGCGACGCTGTTGATCAGGTGCAGGTTCTTGAGGACGAGGAAGAGCGGGATGATCACGAGCACGAAGGGGAACGCCTGGCTGATCACCACCCAGCCGGTGGCGGCCCCGGCGAGCCGGCCGCGGTGGCGGGCCGTCGCGTAGGCGAGCGGGGTCGCGACGGCCACCGCGATCACGGCGGCGCAGACCGCGGCGAGCAGGCTGTTCGCGGCGGCCCTGAGCAGGGGTTGCTCGTCGAAGGCCTGCCGGAAGTTGTCGAGGGTGGGGTCCTTCGGGATCCAGGTGGGGTGCAGCGAGGCCAGCTCGGGGGCGGGCTTGAACGCGGTGGAGACCAGCCAGAGGAAGGGGAAGGCGAGGAAGACCAGGTAGGCGAGGAGGGCCAGGTACTGGCCCGCTCGCGCGGGCCCGCTCGTCCGGAGGGCGCTCACCGGTCCTGGTCCCCTTTCAGACGGCGTACGAGGGAGAGCGCGATGAGCACCGAGACGGCCGCGACCATCACGCAGCCCATCGCGGCGGCGTAGCCGAACTGCCCGTAGCGGAAGGCCTCTTCGTAGGCGAAGAGCATGGGGAGCCGGGTCCGGCCGCCCGGTCCGCCGTTGGTCAGGACATAGACCAGGGCGAAGGAGTTGAAGTTCCAGATGAGGTTGAGGGCGGTGATGGCGAGGGCCACCGGCCGGAGCGCGGGCCAGGTGACGGCGCGGAAGCGGCGCCAGGCGCCGGCGCCGTCGAGGGCGGCCGCCTCGTGGAGTTCGCCCGGGGTGTTCTGGAGTCCGGCGAGCAGGGCGACGGTGGTCTGCGGCATGCCGGCCCAGACACCGACGACGATGACGGCGGGGAGGGCGGTGGCGAGCCCGGAGAGCCAGTCGTGGCCCTCGCCGAGGCCCAGGTTCCGGAGGGTCTCGTTGAGGATGCCGGCGTCGGGGTTGTAGACGAGCCGCCACATGATGCCGACGACGACCTCCGGCATGGCCCAGGGGACGATGGCGAGGGCGCGCGCCAGCCGGCGGAAGCGGAGGTTCTGGTTGAGCAGGAGGGCGAGGCCGAGGGCGAGCAGGAACTGCGGGGTCGTGACGCCCACGGCCCAGACCGCGCCGATGCGGAACGAGTCCCAGAAGAGGGTGTCGTGGAGCAGGTCCTGGAAGTTGAGGGTGCCGATCCACCGGGTGGCCCGGGTGCGGCCGGACTGGGCGTCGGTGAAGGCGAGCGCGATGCCGTAGAGGAGCGGGCCGACGCTGAGGACGAGGATCGGCAGGAGTGCCGGGAGCACGAGGAACCAGGCGCCGAGGTCGGGGCCGCGCGGTCGGGTCCCCGGGGCGGAGCGTGGTGTGCGTGTTCGGCCGGGCCGCTTGGTCGCGGTCACTGCGCTCACGATCCGCCCCCGTCCACACCGCCGCTGCCGCCGTCCGGAATCCCGCCATGGTGCTGACGGCGCGTCGGCCCGTCAAGGCGACGGGCGCGGTGAGCTGCGCGGATGGGAGACTTTGGCGCAAACACACGGGTAAGGGAGAGGTCGATGGACGAGGAGCGGGCACGGGAGATCCTGGCCGGGGCGGGGCTGCCGGTCGCGGGTGCGCGGCTGCTCGCCCTGGGCGAGAACGCGGTCTTCGCCCTGGGCGACCTGGTGGTGAAGGTCGGCCGGGACGCGGAGCTGTGCGAGCGGGCCGAGCGGGAACTCGCGCTGGCCTCCTGGCTGGAAGCCGCCGGGGTCCCGGCGGTCCGGGCAGCCGAGGAGAAACCGCGCCTTGTGGACGGGCTTCCGGTGACCGTCTGGCACCGGCTGCCGGAGGCGGTGCGCCCCACGGAGCCCCGTGATCTCGCCCCGCTGCTGCGGGCCGTCCACGCCCTGCCCGAACCGACCGGGTTCACGCTCCCGCGCCGTGAGCTGCTCGGCGGGGTCGAGCGGTGGCTGCGGCTCGCGGGGGACGCGATCGACCCGGCGGACGCGGCGTTCCTGCGGGAGCGGCGCGACTCCTTCGCCCCGGCGGCGGCCGCGCTCACCCCGCACCTGACCCCGGGCCCGATCCACGGGGACGCCCTCCCCCGGAACGTCCACGTCGGCCCGGACGGCCCGGTCCTGGTGGACCTGGAGACCTTCTCCTCGGACCTGCGCGAGCACGACCTGGTGGTCCTCGCCCTCTCCCGGGACCGGTACGGCCTGGACCCGGCGGCGTACGACGCCTTCACCGAGGCGTACGGCTGGGACGTCCGGGAGTGGGAGGGGTGCGCGGTGCTGCGCGGGGCGCGGGAGACCGCGAGCTGCGCGTGGGTGGCGCAGCACGCGCCGTCGAACCCGAAGGCGCTCGCCGAGTTCGAGCGGCGGGTGGCCTCGCTGCGGGACGGCGACCCCGAGGTGCGCTGGTACCCCTTCTGACATCATGTTTCCCATCGAACAGGCCGGTGACGAACGGGGTGTTGAGATGCGTGTGGAGCTGTCCGAGGTGACCCTCGACGTCGAGGTGAGCGGGGAGGGACCGGCCGTGCTGCTCGTACACGGCTTCCCCGACAGCCATCACCTGTGGCGGCATCAGGTCGCGGCGCTGAACGCGGCCGGTTTCATGACCGTCGCGCCCACGCTGCGGGGCTTCGGCGCCTCGGACCGGCCCGAGGGCGGCCCGGAGGCGTACCACCCGGGCAAGCACGTCGGCGATCTGATCGAGCTGCTGGCGCACCTCGACCTCGACCGGGTCCATCTGGTGGGCCACGACTGGGGTTCGGGCATCGCCCAGGGCCTGACGCAGTTCTTCCCGGACCGGGTGCGGAGCCTGAGCATCTTGTCCGTGGGGCATCTGGCCTCGATCCGGTCCGCGGGCTGGGAGCAGAAGCAGCGGTCCTGGTACATGCTGCTGTTCCAGCTGGCCGGGCTCGCCGAGGACTGGCTGGCGCGGGACGACTTCGCGAACCTGCGGGACATGCTGGGCGAGCATCCGGACGCGGAGGCCGTGATCGAGCCCCTGCGCGCGCCGGGCGCGCTGACGGCCGCGCTGGACATCTACCGCGCGGGCATCCCGGCGGAGGTCCAGTTCGGCGCCGGGGCACCCGCGGTGCCGCTGCCGGAGTCCGTACCGGTGATGGGCGTGTGGTCGACCGGCGACCGGTTCCTCACCGAGCGCTCGATGTCCGGGACGGAGGAGTACGTGTCGGGCGGCTGGCGGTACGAGCGGGTCGAGGAGGCGGGGCACTGGCTCCAGCTGGACCGGCCGGAGAAGGTCAGCGAACTGCTGCTCTCCTTCCTCAAGGAGAACTCCTGAAGGACCGGTTCCGGTCGATCGTCGCTGACCTCGGCTGACCGCTTCCGTCGAGCGGTCGACGGAAGGTGATCGTTTCCGTGGACAGGGCGCGGTGGTGGCTGAGTTCAAACGCGCCTGGAGAGTGAGTCCGGAGCCGTCGCCGGGAGCCGGGAGCGGTGTCCATTTTCCGCACAGCCATGCCTTCTGAGCTGGAACGATGCCGCCGTCCCCGCTCCCCGCGCGCCGCAAGGCCGGGGAACCGGCGGGGACTCCCAAGGACCCCGGCGTGAGCCGGCCGCCCCGTCGGCCGGCCCCAGCGAGAGGACGGCTTCGTGAGCAACCCGCAGGACGACAACGAGATCGGCGCGGTCACCGCGGCCCAGGTGGCACGGATCGCCGACCAGGGCATCTACGCCTCCGCCACCGAGCTCGACCCGGCAGCGGTCAACCTGGCCCAGGCCCTGATCGCCACGCTGGACGGCACGGCGGAACGGCCCCTGCTCACGCCCGAGCTCCAGGAGCTGACGGAACAGGTACGGGCGAGGGCGACCATCGGCCTGCCGAGGATCACCGCGCACGACGGTGTGAAGCTGTCGGCGCACACGATCAGGCTCAACGGCGACGAGCCCCGCCCGGTCGTGATCGTGCCGGCCGGCTGGACGCCGTTCGGCTGGTCCATCTTCGCGTACACGTACCTCCGGTTGGCGCTGCGCGGTTACCACGTCCTCGCGTACACCCCGCGCGGCATCGGGAAGACGTACCCGTTGCTCGGCGGCGGCTACGCCGACGGTCCCTTCACCTCCGGCGGCACGATCGACGTCGGCGGGCCGAACGACTGGGCCGACGGCTCCACCGTCATCGACTACGCGCAGGAGCACTTCAACCCGAGCAGGATCGCCTTCCTCGGCGAGTCGTACGGCTCCGGCATCAGCCAGCTCGTCGCGGCGCACGACCCGGCCGGTCGCGTCGACGCGGTCGTCGCCCTCTCCACCTGGTGCCACCTGGCCACGAGCCTCTACGACAACGACACCCGGCACCTGGCCGCCGTGGACGCTCTGGTCAACTTCACGGGCGGCCCCGAGGAGCGGAAGTTCGACCCGGCCACCCGGCAGCTCCTGGCCGACTTCAAGGCCGGAGAGAACAAGGAGGACGTGGTCGCCTGGCTCATGGAACGCTCGCCGGCCGCGTACCTCGCCGAGACCAACGCCCGGGGCATCCCCACGTTCTTCTCCAACACCTGGCACGAGACGCTGTTCCCGGTCAGCCAGGTCGTCGAGCACTTCGAGCGGCTCACCGTGCCCAAGCGTCTGAACCTGTGGATCGGCGACCACGCCGCACCCGAGGGTGCCGGTCTCTCCATCCCGTTCAGCGGGCCGAACCTTCCCGTCGAGGAGGCCTTCGCCTGGCTCGACCACCATGTCCTCGGCGCCGACAACGGCGTGTCCGACTGGCCCGCGCTCAACAGCCAGATCATGTTCACCTACCAGACCCGGACCGATCCGGAGACCGGAAAGAACGTCATCACCGAGCCGGCCGTCCGCGAACCCAAGTCCTCCTGGAAGGACGTCACCACCTCCACCGAGCGCTGGTATCTGACCTCCGTCGGCTCCGACAGCCGTGACGGGGGCCTCGCCACGGAGGCGGAGACCGGCTGGAAGCGGGAGTTCACCGCGGGCCGGCTCACGGAGGCCACCGCGGTCGACGCGATCATCGCCACCGGCCAGGCCGAGTGGAAGGGCAACCCGAAGACCTACGCCACGGACAAGTTCGACCGGCAGCACCTCGCCGTCTGGGCCACCGGCCCGCTCGACGCCACCACGAGCGGTGTCGCCCGCCGCGTCCGGGGCGTCCCCGAGCTCACCCTCACCGTCCGCAGCAGCGCCGCCTCGACGACGCTCGTGGCCTACCTCTTCGACGTCGGCGCGGACGACACGGCCCGCATCATCACCCACGAGCCCCTCACCCTCACCGGCCTGACGCCCGGCGAGAACCGCACCGCGATCTGGAAGCTCCAGGCCGCGGGCTACGACCTGGCCGCGGGCCACCGCCTCATGCTGGTGGTCGACAGCAAGGACGCGCTCTACTCCGACGCCCTCACCGACGCCGGCGCCGACAGCAGCACCACCACGATCACCTCGGGCGACGGCGCGGCCGCCCACCTGTCGCTGCCGCTGGGCTAACCCGCCACCGCGACGGCCGGCCGCAGGGGCCACGTGGAGTCGACGACCGCCTCCGCGTCGCCCTTGCGGCGCAGGAAGTCCTGGAAGTTCTCGGCCCAGGTCCGGTACCAGCCGATCTGCCGCTCGTGCAGCTCGGCCGGGGCCAGGGCGGCGACCTGGGGGTGCCGCTCGGCTATCGCGACGGCGACCCGGACGGCGGCGAGCGCGTCGGCGGCGGCCTGGTGGGCGGCTTCGAGGACCACGCCGTACTCCCCGCAGACCGCTTCCAGGGTCCGCTTGCCGCGCCGGTAGCGGTCGACGGCCCGGTCGATGGTGTACGGGTCGACGACCGGTCCGATGGCGGTCCCGCCGAGCCGCTCCTCCAGGGAGGGGAGGCCGTGGCGGCGCAGCTCGGCGGCGAGGAGCGTGAGGTCGAAGGAGGCGTTGTACGCGACGACCGGGACGCCCTGCCTCCAGTAGCCGGTCAGGGTCTCGGCGATCTCGTCGGCGACCTCGCGCACCGGCCGGCCCTCGGCCGCCGCGCGCTCGGTGCTGATGCCGTGGATCGCGGAGGCCTGCTCCGGGATGCGGATGCCCGGGTCGGCGAGCCAGTCCCGCCGCTGCCCGACCTGTCCGCCGCCGTCGACCTCGACGATCGAGGCCGTGACGATACGGGCCTCCAGCGGTTCCGTGCCGGTCGTCTCCAGGTCGAAGCCGACCAGCGTGTCGCCGTGCCAAGCCATCGGGTCCTCCTTACGTGATCTCCCCCGTGGTGCTGACCACCCTCGCACGCACCACTGACAACGCCTCCGGGTCCCCCCGTCGAGGAGTCAGGAGACGGGCCGGGAGTCGAGCCAGACCGACTCGAACTCCTCCCGGTATGTCTCGAAAAGTCCGTGATCTCCGTCACGGGCCGACTGCCCGTGACGGACGACGTTCCGTCCGCCGCCGCGCAGGACGAGGACCGGGGCCTCCATGCCCCGGGCGCGGCGCAGATAGGACTGGACGACACCGACCCCGTCCGGTCCGTCGCCGTCGACGAGGTAGGCGGTGAAGCGGGGGGTCTCGTCGAAGACGTGGATCTGGAAGGCGCCCGGGTCGCGCAGTTTCGAGCGGACCCGGCGCATGTGCAGGATGTTCATCTCGACCGAGCGGCTCAGCTCGCCCTTCTTCAGGCCGAGTTCGCGCTCGCGGCGCTTGACGGCACTGCTCGCCGGGTTGAGGAAGAGGAGCCGGGTCCGGCAGCCGGACTCGGCGAGCCGGACCATGCGGCGGCCGGAGAAGTTCTGCACGAGCAGATTGAGGCCTATGCCGGTGGCGTCGAGACGGCGGGCCCCGCCGAAGAGGTCCTCGGCGGGCAGCTGCCGCTGGAGCCGGACCCGGTCGGGGTGGACGGAGACGACGTCCGCGTACCGGTCGCCGACGAGGTCCTCGACCGCGTCGACGGGCAGCCGGTCGGCGGACGGGACCCCGGCACCGCCGCCGAGGATCTCCAGGATGCGGGCGGACGCCCGCTCGGACTGGGCGAGGACGGTCAGCGACAGCGCCCGGTTGCGGGAGACCACGTTGCGCGTGACCTCCAGCTCGTCCAGGGCGAGTTCGACCTCGCGCCGGTCGTCGAAGTAGGGCTCGAAGCAGGGCCAGTGCTGCACCATCAGCTCGCGCAGCTGGGGCAGCGTGAGGAAGCTCAGCACGTTGTCGTCGGCCGGGTCGAGGAGGTAGCCCTTACGCCGGGACACCTCGCGGACGGCGACCGCCCGCTGGACCCATTCCTGGCCGGCGGGCCCGGCCGCGGCCACCACCCACTCCTCGCCGTGCACGGGTTCGTACACGGGCCGCAGGACGGCGGCGACCACGGCCCGCAGCCGCTGCTCGACGAGGTTCAGCCAGATGTAGGCGCGGCCGGCGCGCTGGGCCCGGGTGCGGACCTCGCTCCAGGCCTCGGCGCCCCAGTCGAGCTCCGCCCCGATCTCCACCGGCCGTCCGACGGTGACCGTGCCGGGCGGCACGACCGCGCCCGGCGGCAGGACCACACCCGGCGGTACGGCCGCGCCCGGTGGCGCGACCGCTCCGGGCGGCGCCTCTGCGGGGTCGGCCGGACCCCCCTCGTGACCCGCGTCACCTGGGGGCAGCTCCAGACCTCCCGAGCTCACCCGCGCACCGCCTTCTGCTCCCGGACACCCGTTCCGGCGGACAGGATGACCATGTGACAACGATCAAGGAAGGGTACTCCGCGAGCGGGAGGCGGTGCAGCAGGATCGTCAGGCTGCTTCCTCAACTCCCCAGATCGGGCTGCCCGTTCTGGGAGGCGAGATCGGCCGGAGTGAGCGGATTCATAGCGGTTACGTCCCTGGGCGCGAGCTGGAAGCCCTGCCAGTGGACCGGCATCGGCTGCTGGTCCTCGTCCCGGGCGATGTGGTGGAACCCGATGTTGACCCACACGGACGGCTGAGTCAGCGTCTCGCCGTTGACCCACTTGTCGACGCTGTCGCCGGTGCCCGCCGCGCAGGCGCCGATGTTGTTGCTCGCGAACTTCTCGCAGGCGCGGGCCTGGGTGAAGTACACGTCGTGCTTGGTGAAGCCGCGGCCCGCGTGCGTGTCGGTGTGTCCGGGCACGATCTCGTACGAACGGGCGTGGCCGTCGGCGTTCTTGCCGGTGCCGCTGACCACCCGCCACCAGCGCATGTTCTTGGCGTCGCCGGCGAGTTCCTTGGTGACGACGGTCTTCTTCGTCTTCACGGTGGGTCCGCCGCCGCCGGCGGCGGGCGCGGTGACGGTGGAGTCGAACTGCTCGATCCGGTCCTTGGTGGAGCCGTCGAGACCGAAGTCGAGCTTCCAGAAGACGTTGTGGGCGTGGCTGGTGGCATAGCCGCGGGCGCCCTTGCCGAGGGGCCAGCCGCGGCCGTCGGTGGCGTTGTAGTCGACGGGCGAGAGGCTGCCGGTGGCCCCGACGTTGGCACCGATGGTGCCGTCGGCGGTGAAGCGCCACTCGGTGATGTACTCGTACCAGCCGACCTTGTTGACGGTGTAGACGAGCAGGTCCTTGGCCTGTGCCTGGTAGACCTTGGAGCCGCTGTCGCTGGCCATGCGGTACGCGTGTCCGCGCGCCCGCGTGGTGGTGCACAGGCCCTTGACGTCGCCGACCTCGGCCACCTTGACGGTGGTGAGGGTGCCGCCGGGGCACTCGGCGGGCTTGAGGTTCTGCAGGCCCCAGCCGAAGCCGGCGCCGGTGAGGTCGTCGTACTCGGCGCCGCCGTCGTCGTACGGCACGTGGATCTGGGCGAGCCGGGCGCTGTTGAGGACCTTGATGGGCGCGGTGGCGCCGGGCGGCTGGTAGGTGACGTGGTCGAGCGTCAGCCCGGCGTCGGTGTCGTAGCGCCAGCACATGCGCCAGGTGGTGCCGCCGTCGAGCTTCTGCGTGATGCGGTAGGCGGCGGAGCAGTCGGGCGCGGCGGGCGCGGGCCTCGTCGAGCCGGGCGGGGCGGTCGCGGCGGTGGCGCCGGCCACCGGTCCGGCGGCGGCCGTGGCGGTGCCGAGCAGCACGGCGGCGGTCAGGACGGCGCCCCTCTTGCGGGTGCGCGGAATGGTGCGGTGGGGCATGGGGACGTACTCCCTCGTACGTGTCGTGGAGCCGTGGAGGCGAGGTCCGGGGCGGCGGTGGTCAGCCGACGCGGGTGACGGTCCTCGCGGAGAGGTCGACGATCAGGTTCCGGGTGTCGATCCAGGCCCCGTTGAGGACCTTGGTGACGAGCCGGACGCACCGGTGCTCCCCGCAACGGGCGAGCTGCGCGGGCACGTTGGTCTCGCGGTAGGTGCGGTAGACGTCGCCGTTGAACCACAGCTGTCCGGTGGAGGTGAGCTCCTTGCCGGTGGCGTCCTTGTAGTCCTCCTTGACGCCCTTGCCGAGCGGGCTCGCGAGGATCAGCTCCAGGGCCTCGCGCAGTTCCTCGGGGTGGGCGGAGGGCTGGACCCCGCGCTGCGCGCCGGACTTCTCGACCTTGCCGCTGTCGAGGTTGACGGTCTTCGTGACGAGTTCGTCGCGCGCGTAGTCGTAGAGGCGGACCTCGGCGCGGCGCGACGGGTCGCCCGGGACGGGGTCGGCGAGCCGGGTGCCGAGGCGCTGCGGGCCGCGGCCGCCGTTGACGTCCTGCTGGGCGGTGGCGGCGGGCGGGGTCAGCGCCAGGGCCTCGGCCCGTGCCAGTTCGTCGTCGGTGAGCGGGTCGCTGCCGACGCCCTTCTTCCCCTCGGCCGCGGCCGGGACCACGGTGGCGGGCCGCGGCGCGGTGCCCGTGGCCTGCGCGCCCGTCTCCCCCTGCTGGGAGGCACTGCCCGTGCCGCCCTCCGCCGGCGTACCGGCCGCTCCGGCGACGCCGGTGGCTCCCCCGGTTCCGGCGGCCCCGTTCGCTCCCGCCTGGCCCGGCAGGCTGATCGCGACCGCGACGGCGGTTCCCGTCACCGCCATGGCCGCTCCGGCCACCACCTTCCCCAAGTGGCGGCGCACTATTTCGTACACACTTCCCCCTCTTTCCCCCTCTAGGTCTGCGGTCACCCGGTAGGACGGGGCGAAGTCCTAGGTGGTTGCCCTTCTTTCGGGCAGGATCTGGCCGAAGAACACCTACAAAACCCGGACAGAAGAGGAAGAATCCATATCCATGCAGGTCTGGCCGGGACAGGCGTACCCCCTGGGCGCCACCTATGACGGAGCGGGAACCAACTTCGCGGTCTTCTCGGAGGCCGCCCACAGGATCGAGCTGTGTCTGCTGCACGACGACGGCTCGGAGACGGCGGTGGAGCTGCGCGAGACCGACGCGTTCGTGCGGCACGCCTATCTGCCGGGTGTGATGCCCGGTCAGCGGTACGGGTTCCGGGTGCACGGCCCGTACGCGCCGGAGCGCGGGCTGCGCTGCAACGCGGCGAAGCTGCTGCTCGACCCGTACGCGCGCGCGGTGTCGGGGCGGGTGAAGTGGGGCGAGGCGGTGTACGGCTACCCGTTCGGGCGGCCCGACGCGCGCAACGACCTCGACTCGGGCCCGCACACGATGACCTCGGTGGTCGTGAACCCGTACTTCGACTGGGGCGACGACCGGCGGCCGCGCACCGAGTACCACCACACGGTGATCTACGAGGCCCATGTGAAGGGCCTGACGATGCTGCACCCGGACCTTCCGGAGGAGCTGCGCGGGACGTACGCGGGGCTCGCGCACCCCTCGGTCATCGGCCATCTGAAGGAACTGGGCGTCACCGCGCTCGAACTGATGCCCGTTCACCAGTTCGTGAACGACCACCGGCTCGTCGACACGGGACTCTCCAACTACTGGGGCTACAACACGATCGGCTTCTTCGCCCCGCACAACGCCTACGCGTCCTGGGGCGACCGGGGCCAGCAGGTCCTGGAGTTCAAGTCGGCGGTCCGGGCGCTGCACCAGGCGGGCATCGAGGTCATCCTCGACGTGGTCTACAACCACACCGCCGAGGGCAACCACCTGGGCCCGACGCTCTCCATGCGGGGCCTGGACAACCCCTCGTACTACCGGCTCGCGGACGACCCCCGGTACTACATGGACACGACCGGCACCGGGAACTCGCTGCTCATGCGCTCCCCGCACGTGCTCCAGCTGATCATGGACAGTCTGCGGTACTGGGTGACCGAGATGCACGTGGACGGCTTCCGCTTCGACCTGGCGGCCACCCTGGCCCGCCAGTTCCACGAGGTGGACCGACTGTCCTCCTTCTTCGACCTGGTGCAGCAGGACCCGGTGGTGAGCCAGGTGAAGCTGATCGCCGAGCCGTGGGACGTGGGCGAGGGCGGCTACCAGGTGGGCAACTTCCCGCCGCTGTGGACCGAGTGGAACGGCAAGTACCGGGACTGCGTGCGGGACCTGTGGCGGGGCGAGCCGCGCACGCTCGCCGAGTTCGCCTCGCGCCTCACCGGCTCCTCCGACCTGTACCAGGACGACGGGCGGCGGCCGCTCGCCTCGGTCAACTTCGTCACCTGCCACGACGGCTTCACGCTGCGGGACCTCGTCTCGTACAACGACAAGCACAACGAGGCGAACGGCGAGGGCAACCGGGACGGCGAGAGCTACAACCGCTCCTGGAACTGCGGGGTGGAGGGCGACACCGAGGACGTCGGGATCACGGAGCTGCGCGCCCGCCAGATGCGCAACTTCCTGGCCACGCTGATGCTGTCGCAGGGCGTGCCGATGCTCAGCCACGGCGACGAGTTCGGGCGGACCCAGGGCGGCAACAACAACGCGTACTGCCAGGACAACGAGGTGTCCTGGGTGCGGTGGCCGAAGGAGAACAGCGAGGCGGAGGCCACGCTGCTGCGCTTCACGCGCGCGATGGTCCGGCTGCGCCGGGACCATCCGGTCTTCCGGCGCCGCCGTTTCTTCCACGGCCGGCCGGTGGAGGGCACCCACGACGAGCTGACGGACATCGCCTGGTTCACGCCCGAGGGCGAAGAGATGACCTCCCGGGACTGGCAGGCGGCGCACGCTCAGGCGCTGACGGTCTTCCTCAACGGCAACGCGATCTCGGAGCCGGGCACACAGGGCGAGCGGATCGCCGACGACTCCTTCCTGCTGATGTTCAACGCCTCGTCGAAGGAGCTGGAGTTCGCGGTGCCGGACAGCCACGGGCGCTGCTGGCGGATGGTCGTGGACACCTCGGACCCGGAGGGCATGCCGCCGCAGGCGGGCCCGGAGCTCGCGGGCGGCGAGCGGGTGACGCTCGCGCCGCTCAGCCTGACCGTTCTGCGCCGGCCGGCCTGAGCGCGCGTGCGGGGCTCGTGACCCGTACCGACCAGGAGAGCACCGCGCAGGCGACGGCCGCCCCCACCGCCACCGCGAAGGCGGCGGGGGCGCCCCGGCCTTCGGCGAGCCGGCCGGAGAGGGCCAGGGCGAGGGCCTGGCCGCCCACGATCCCGCTGGTGAGGAAGGCCATCGACTCGGCGAGCCGGGCGGCCGGCACGCTCCGCTCGGTGAGGCCGAAGACGGTGATCAGGTGCGGGGCGTAGGCGGCGCCGAGGATGACGACGACCGCGTACAGGGCGCCCAGGGAGCCGACGAACAGCAGCGGTACGGAGAGGACGACGAGTCCGGCGGTCGCGGCGCGCCAGCGGGTCGTGAGGCCGATCCGGGCGGGCACGGCGGCCATGGAGAGGCCGACGGCGGCGCTCATGACGCCCATGGCCGCGTAGACGAGACCGGCCTGGGCGGGTGCGCCGAGCTCCTCGGTGAGGGCGGTGATCCCGGCCTGCGAGGCACCGAACATGGCGCCCTGGAGGACCATCGTGCCGCGCAGGGCGTACGCGGATCCCGGCAGCCGCGTCCGATCGGCGGCACTCGTACGGGTGGAAGTCGCCGAGGTCTCGGGGGCGGTCGCGCGGGCCGTCGGGTGGAGGGCGAAGGCCGTCCCGCAGGTGGCGAGCAGCAGCGCCGCCAGGAGCAGCGCGGCGGCCGGGTGGGCCACGGCGGCGGCGAGGCCGACGAGGGCCGGGCCGAGGACGAAGGAGACCTCGTCGAGGGTGCCCTCGAAGGAGAGGACCGCGCCGACGAGCCGGTCGTCCGCGCCGGAGCGGCGGGCGAGGGCCACGGAGCGGGTCCGGGCGAGCGGCCCGACCTGCGGGACGGTGGCCCCGGCGAGCGCCCCGAGCGCCATGAGCGGGCCGGTGGCGGCGTCGGCGAGGGCGGCGAGGACCAGGGCGGTGACGGCGACCGCGTTGGCGAGGGAGGCCGCGAGGACGACCTCGCGCTGGCCGTGCCGGTCGGCGAGCCGGCCGATGACGGGCCCGGCGACGGTCTGTCCGGCGGCGAGCGCGCCGCCCGTGAGCCCGGCGGTGGCGAGCGAGCCGCTCGTCTCGGCGACCAGGAGCAGGCTGCCGAGCTGGCACATGGCGGTGGGCAGGCGGCCGAGGAACGAGACGACCGGCAGGGCCGGTCCGAGCAGGGACAGCGTGTCGCGATACATCCGGAGCATCACGCGAACGTAACGCGATGCACTCGAACGGGTGCATGGGGCGATGACACAGAAGCCCTCCGGCGGGGTACGTACGTTCGCATGACGCCCAATCCACCCACCTCGACCTACCGGCTGCAGCTCCAGCCGGAGTTCCCGTTCGCGGCCGCCGAGCGCGCCGTGCCGTACCTGGCCGGCCTCGGGGTCTCGCACCTCCACCTCTCCCCGGTCCTGGAGGCGGTGCCCGGCTCGACCCACGGCTACGACGTCACCGACCACCGGTCCGTACGCGCCGAACTGGGCGGCGAGGAGGGGCTGCGGGCCCTGGCGGCGACCGCGCGGGCGCACGGCCTCGGGCTCGTCGTGGACCTGGTGCCCAACCACATGGCGGTCTCCCCGCGCCACAACCACGCGCTGCGCGCCGTGCTCCGCGAGGGCCCGGACTCGCCGTACGCCCGCTGGTTCGACATCGACTGGCGGGCCGGGGACGGCCGGATGCTGCTGCCGGTGCTGCCCGCGCGACTCCCGGAGGTGCGGGACCGGTTCCGGGTCTCGGACGGCTCCCTGCACCTGGACGGCCAGGAGTTCCCGCTCCGTCCGGGCACCGAGGGGATGCCGCTGGACGAGCTGCTCGACGCCCAGTGGTACCGGCTCGGCTGGTGGCGGCTGGCCCGCACCGAGCTCGGCTACCGCCGCTTCTTCACCGTCTCGGAACTCATCGGGGTGCGGGTGGAGGACCCCGGGGTGTTCGCGGCGAGCCACGCGAAGATCGTGGAGCTGGTCGCGGACGGGGTGATCGAGGGGCTGCGCATCGACCACCCGGACGGACTCGCCGACCCCCAGGGCTATCTGGAGGATCTGGCGGAGGCGACCGGCGGGCGCTGCTGGACGGTCGTCGAGAAGATCCTCACCGGGCAGGAGACGCTGCCGGCCGCCTGGCCGGTCGCGGGCACCACCGGGTACGACGCGCTGCGGCGGCTCGACGGTGTCTTCACCGACCCGGTGGGCGCCGACGAACTCGCCGACGTCTACCGGGAGTTCGTGGGAAAGGCCGGGGACCGCGGGGGCCGCTGGGAGGCGACCGAGCGCCGCGCCGGGTACGAGGTGGTCACCCATGACCTGGCGTCCGAGACGGCCGCGCTGACCCGGATCGCCGGCCGGATCTGCGCCGCCGACCCCGCGCTCCGGGACCACGCCCCCTGGGCGCTGCGCACCGCGGTCCGCGAACTCCTGGTCCGCGTCCCCGTCTACCGCCCCTACCGGACCGGCGGCGAGGAGGTGCTGACCCCGGAGGCGGCGCGCGGCGCGAAGGCCGCCTTCGCGGTGCCGGAGGAGGCGAAGGCGGTCGACCTCGTACGGGACCTGGCGCTCGGCGCGCTCGGTGACGGGCCAGAACACCGGGCGTTCCGCGCCCGGTTCGCGCAGACCTCCTCCGCGCTGCGGGCCAAGTCCGTGGAGGACACCGCCTTCTACCGGTACACGCCGCTGCTCTCGGCGAACGAGGTCGGCGGCGACGCGGGGCGTCCCGCGGTGCCGGTGGAGGAGTTCCACGCGTACTGCCTGCGGATCGCCCGGGACTGGCCGGGCACCGGCACCGTGCTCTCCACGCACGACACCAAGCGCAGCGCGGACGTCCGGGCCGGGATCGCGGTGCTCTCGCAGTGCCCGGAGGTGTGGGCGGAGCTCCTCGCGGAAGTCGCCGGGGTGCCCGCGCCCGACGCGCACGTGGCGTGGACGGCCTGGCAGACGGCCTTCGGCTTCGGCGCCCCGGACGCGGACCGGCTGGGTCCGGCGATCCTCAAGTCCGTACGGGAGGCGGGGCTGCGGACCAGCTGGACCGAGCCGGACGCGGAGTACGAGCGGGCGGTGGCCGAGTTCGCGGCGGCCGGGCCCGGCCGGATCCCGCTCCGGGCGGCGTCGGAGGCGGCCTTCGCCCTGGAGCCGCACATCCGGGCGCACGCACTGGGCGCCGTGCTCGCACAGCTGACGATGCCGGGGGTTCCGGAGCTGTACCAGAACACGGAGCGGGAGTACCGGGCGCTCGTCGACCCGGACAACAGGGCGCCGTTCGCGGTCGGCGAGGACGACGACCGTACGGCTCTGGTCCGGGCGGCGCTGCGGCTGCGGCGCGCGCACCCGGAGGCCTTCGGGCCCGGCGGCACGTACGTCCCGCTGGCGGCGGAGGGCCCGACCGCCGCGCACTGCCTGGCGTTCGCCCGCTCCGGCCGGGCGATCACGGCCGTGACCCGGCTCTCCCTGCGGCTCGCGCAGGCGGGCGGCTGGCAGGACACCGAGCTGGTGCTGCCCGAGGGGCGCTGGGCCGACGCGCTGGACGGCGTACGGGAGTTCACGGGAGGACCGGCGACGGAGGTCAAGCTGGCGGAGCTGTTCGCGGAGCGGCCGGTGGCGCTTCTGACCCGGGTGGAGTGAAGGAGCGTGCCACGACCATGACAAGCTGATGATCATGACAAAAGATCAGACCGGGCGGATCATCGGCGCCGCGTTCGGACTCGTGTTCGTCGAGGCCAACGCGGGAGCCCTGCCGACGGCGGTCGCCCTGCCGCTGCGGCTGCTGGCCCTCGCCGGTTTCCTCCGGGTGGCCGTCTTCGGGCGGCGCGGCCAGGCGGCTCCGCAGGCGGAGACCGCCTCAAGCCCCCGGTTCGGCCGGCGCTACTGGTACGTGGTGGCGGCCGAGGTGGCGGGGCTCGCGGCCGGGCTCTTCGTGATCGCCCGTGTGCTGCACACCCCGGGTGCCTCCGTGGGCTGGATCGCCTTCGTCGTGGGCGTGCACTTCTCCGGCCTGGCGGTCGCCTGGCGCAGGCCCGCGCTCCACGCGCTGGGAGCGGGGATCGCGGTGTGCGGCGCGGCGGGCCTGGCCCTGGCGGCCTTCGACGCCCCGGTCACCGCGATCCGGACCGTCGCCGGGATCCTGCCCGGGGCCCTGCTGCTCGCCTCGGTGCTGCGGCCGGGCCGAACGGACCCGGCCGCCGCGGAGTCCGAGGTCAGGAGCGGGATGCCTTCGTGACCACGCACTCGGTGTACTCGGAGCCGTCGCCGGTTCCGGGGTACTGGGTGGACAGCTCGACGCTCTTGGAGGCGCCCGCCGCGACCGCGACGGCCGTCACCCTGGCGGTGGCGGGGACGGCGCTGCCGCCCGCCTCGCCATTGAACTTCATCGTGAGGTCGTAGTCGTAGTCGAGCACGCCGTCGTTCTTCACGGTGACCCGGGCGACCAGGTTCTTGGTCGCCGGGTCGTACTTGCACTCGTCGATGGTGACGTCGCGAATGGCCTTGCCGGAGCTGCCCGAGCTGCCGGAGACGGAGCCGCTGGAGCTGCTGCTCGAGGTGCTGTCGTTGTCGTTGTGGCTGCTGCTGCCGCTGCTGTGGCTGCTGCCGGAGCTGCCGCCGCAGCTGCCGCCGTGCGAGCCGCGGGCGCCGGTGAGGGCGACGACCGCGATGCCGAAGACGGCAATGGCACGGACATGACGCATTTTCATATGTGAATCCCCGTGGAAAGTGGTGGAACGAGCGCCCGTTGACGAGCGCACGTCACCCTAACAGCGGTTACGGGGCCGCTCGGCCGCCCGGCCGGACGATGAGACTCCGGGGAGCCCGCGTGATGAGTCCCGTCGGCACGGGGCGGAATCCGTCGACGAGACGCAGGTGGGGCATGGCCGTGAAGAGAGCACGCAGTGCGTACTCCGCCTCGAATCCGGCGAGCAGGACCGCCGGGCAGAACCCCGACCCGTAGGTGAGCTGGCCCGGGTCGTCCCGGAAGGGGTCGAAGCGGTCGGGTTCGCGGAAGCGATCGGGGTCGCGGCCCGCCGAGCCGACGAGCAGCGCGACGGACGCACCCGCCGGGACGACGCCGCCGCTCACCGGCACCTCGGCGCTCGTACGGCGCACGGCGATCTGCACGGGCGGGTCCCGGCGCAGCGACTCCGCCCAGGCGCGGGCGACGAGACCGGCGGGCGCGTCACGGAGGGCGGCGACCTGGTCGGGGTCGGCGAGGACGTTGCCGAGGAAGGAGGCGAGCGCCTTCTCCCGTACGGCGATCTGACCGCCGCACTCCCCCGCCAGCGCGCCGGCCGCGCGACCGCGGACGAGCCGCATCATGTCCCGGTAGGGCACGCCGACGGCCGCGGCGACGGTACCGGCGGGCAGCCAGTGGCAGAAGTCGGCGACCAGGTCGGCCCGGGGCCGTTCGGCGATCCGGCGGGCCAGGACGTAGGCGGTGCGTTCGGTGACCGCGCGCAGGGCCTCGACGTCGACGTCGACGTGGGCCCGCGCGCACGGCGGGTCACCGGGCCGGTGCCCGTGCGTGAAGCGCGCGTCGGTGAGGGCGGCGGCCACGTCCGCGTACCGGCTGAGGACCCAGGCCCGCAGCAAGGGGTCGTACGTGAGCGGGAACTCCTCGCGCAGGGTCCGGTGGATCCCGTGCGGGTCCCACGAGGCACCGGGGTCGAGGGGGCTCGGCGCGACGGTCCGTCCACCGGGCGGGACGGGCCCGGTGGCGGCAGGGTCGACGAGGGTGCGTACGTGACCGGGGAGGGCTGTACGGTCCGGGGCGCCGGCGCCGGGCCCCGTCGTCGCGCGGTTCGCGCCCGAGGGTGCCGACGGTGTGGCCGGGGCCATCGACGGCAGGCGGGTCCACGGGTCCTCCGGCCGCTCGCCCGGCTCCTCGGGCCGCTCGCTCCCCATGCCCCGGTTCGGCTCGCGGTTCGGCGCGTCGCTCATCTCGCCCCCCTGTCGATCGGCGGTGGGTGCCGCGGCCGGAGATCACGGCCCGCGTCTGCCCAGCCCATCACCGCACGGGCCCCACCGCCCGCCGCGTACCGCCGAACGGGTGAAGGCGCCCGGGTGGGGTGCCGCTCAGTCGACCGACAGCCGGAACGACATCTGGCCGAAGCCGACCACGTCCCCGGCCCGCACCACCACGGCGCCGGTGACCCGCCGCCCGTTGACGGTGGTGCCGTTCGTCGAGCCGAGGTCGCGGAGCACCCACAGCCCGCCCTGGAGCGAGAGCTCGGCGTGCAGACGGGAGGCCGTCTCGTGGCTGAGCCGCAGCCCGTTGACCGGGTCGCGCCCGATCCGCAGCGGGTGCGGGCCGGGGTGCGGCAGGAGCAGCTTCGGCAGCCGCTCCGCGCTCCAGGCACGCCCGATGCGCGCGGTGAACGCGGACATCCGCTCGACCGCGCCGACCACCCGCCGGGTCCAGGTGCCCTCGGTCCGCAGGTCGGCCGTGAGCAGGGCGAGTTCGTCGGGCCGGCGGGCCTGGAGCGCCCGCTCCATCCGGAAGAGGAAGGTGTCGTGCGAGAGGCGGCCCTGGGCGGCGCCCTCACGGAGCAGCACCAGCGCGCGGTCCCGTTCGGCGTCGGTCAGCCGAGGGGAGTTCGCCGGAAGCTCGAAAGGGGTCGTCACACCCGAGATTGTCGGTCCGTCGGCCCCGACGTGTCCAGAAGGGCCCCGGGCCTGGGGAAACTCCGTACCGGCCGCGGCGGGATCGCTGTTACGGTCTGCCGTCTCCACACCGGACGTCCCCAGGGGGAAACACGACGTGACCACGTCTTCTTCGCACACGCACGACCTCTCCGTCCGCCCGCTCGCCGGGCCCGGGGAACTCGACCTGTTCCTCCGCCTCGCCTACCAGCTCGACCACGAGCTGGCCGACGACCTCGCCACCGGCCGCCGCCGCCCCGAGTGGATGTGGGTGGCGCTCGACGGCGACCGGCTCCTCGGCCGGCTCGCCTGGTGGACCCACGCGGCGGGCGAGGCACCGCAGGCGCTCGACTTCTTCGACCTGGCCCCCGAGCTGGACGCGGAGGAGCGCGCCGAGGTCGGTCTGCGGCTCCTGACGACGGCGACGGCCGCGGTGATCCCGGCGGGCGCGCCGCGCCCCGAGTTCGGGCGGTTCATACCGGCGGACTGGCGCGAGGTCCCGGAGACCCGCTCCGTCCTGGAGTCCCTGTTCTCCGTCCTGGAGCGGACGGGCGCCCGTCCGCTGGTCGAGCGGCTGCGTCTGGAGTGGCGGCCCGGCACGCCCGTACCGGAGCCGAAGGACCGTCTCGCGTTCCGTCCCGTGCGGGACCGCGAGGACCTCCTCGCCCTGATGACGCCGGTCATGGAGGGCACGCTCGACGCGCACGGCCGGGCCGATCTGGCCTCCGGCCTTTCGGCGCGGGAGGCGGCGGAGCTGCACTACGACGAGGAGCTCGGGAAGTACTCCTCGCCGCGCGCGTGGTGGCGGATCGCCCAGCTGCCGGAGACCGGCGAGCCGGTCGGCTTCGTCGTCCCCGCGCGGAACAACTACCACCACACCATCGCGTACATCGGTGTGCTGCCCGCCCACCGCGGGCACGGGTACATCGACGACATCCTGGCGGAGGGGACCCGGATCCTGGCCGCCACCGACGTGCCCAGGATCCGGGCGGCGACGGACCTGGGGAACGTGCCGATGGCGGCGTCCTTCGCCCGTGCGGGCTACGAGGCGTTCGAGCACGCGATCAACTACGTGTGGGACGCGCCGGGCGAGTCGGGGTCCTGACTGCCAGGATGGTCGCAGGGCCTGTCTTTCGGATCAGGCCGGATCAGGGAGCGGGGCCTGGTGCGTGCGATCGCAAGGCGGAGGAGGGAGTCAACGCGGAGCGTTGGCGACTGACGACAACGCGGCGAGCGTGCGTGTCAGGCCCCGCGAGCCCGGCCTGATCCGGAAGACAGGCCCTGGCCGTGCCGGAGTGACCGTCGACGAGGGGATTCCCGTGCTCTTCGAGGTGTGGGCGCCGAGCGCCCGTGACCGGGTGACGCTGGAGCTGAACGGCTCCGCCCATCCCCTGGACCGGGACGTGGAGCGGGACGGCTGGTGGTCGGGGGTCGTGCCCGCCGGGGACGGCGACCGGTACGGCTTCTCGCTCGACGGCGGTCCCGTGCTGCCCGACCCCCGCTCGCGCCGGCTGCCCGACGGGCCCGACGGGCTGAGCGCGGTCGTCGACCACTCGGCGTACGCCTGGCGCCACGACTCCCCGCGCCTGCGGCTGCGCGGCGCCGTCCTGTACGAGCTGCACATCGGCACCTTCACGCCGGAGGGCACGCTCGACGCGGCGGCCGCGCGGCTCGGGGAACTCGCGGGCCTCGGCATCACCCACGTGGAGCTGATGCCGCTGTGCCCGTTCCCCGGGGTGCGGGGGTGGGGGTACGACGGGGTGGCGCCGTGGGCGGTGCACGAGCCGTACGGCGGGCCCGAGGCGCTGAAGCGGTTCACGGACGCGGCGCACGGGCTCGGCATGGGCGTGGTCCTCGACGTGGTGCACAACCACCTGGGCCCGTCCGGCAATCATCTCCCGTCCTTCGGGCCGTACTTCACGGACACCCACCACACGCCGTGGGGCGCGGCGGTGAACCTGGACGCGCCGGGTTCGGACGAGGTGCGGGCGTACTTCCTGGGGAGCGCGCTCGCCTGGCTGCGGGACTACCGGATCGACGGGCTGCGGCTCGACGCGGTGCACGCCCTCGCCGACACGCGGGCCCTGACCTTCCTGGAGGAACTGTCGTCCGCCGTGGACGAGTTGGCCAAGGAGCAGGGCCGGCAGCACTTCCTGATCGCCGAGTCCGACATCGCCGACCCGCGCACCACGACCCCCCGCACGCTGGGCGGGCTCGGCGTCCACGCCCAGTGGAACGACGACTTCCACCACGCCCTGCACACCGCCCTGACCGGCGAGTCCCAGGGCTACTACGGGGACTTCGCGCGCGCCCCGATGGCGGCGCTCGCGAAGACGCTCACCCGCGTGTTCTTCCACGACGGCACGTACTCCACGTTCCGGGGCCGTCACCACGGCCGGCCGGTGGACCGCGAGCGCACCCCCGCCCACCGCTTCCTGGGGTACGCCCAGACGCACGACCAGATCGGCAACCGGGCCCTCGGCGACCGCCTCTCGGCCTCCCTCTCCCCGGGTCTGCTCGCCTGCGCGGCGACGCTCGTCCTCACCGGCCCCTCGGTGCCGATGCTGTTCATGGGCGAGGAGTGGGGGGCGAGCACGCCCTGGATGTACTTCACCGACCACACCGACCCGGAGCTGGCGGAGGCCGTACGGCGGGGCCGGAAGCGGGAGTTCGCGGCGCACGGCTGGTCCGAGGACGAGGTCCCCGACCCGCAGGAGCCGGCCACCAGGGACCGTTCGGTCCTGGACCGGACCGAACGCGAGCGGGACCCGCACAAGCGGCTCCTCACCTGGCACCGCCAGCTCATCGCGCTGCGCCGCACCCTGCCGGACCTGACGGACCCGGACCTGGCGGGCGTGAAGGTGGCCTTCGACGAGGAGGCCCGCTGGCTCGTCTTCCGGCGTGGGGTGCTGCGGGTGGCCGTCAACCTGGGCAAGGAACCGGCGATGATCCCGCTCGGCTCCAACGGCCGCGACCGGGTCCTGGCCGCCTGGGACCCGGTGGAGGCCCCGACGACGGACGGCGTCCTCGCCCTCCCCGGCGAGTCGGCGATCGTCCTCACGGACGGCTGACCGCCCTCACGGGCTTCCGGCACCGCCGGGCGCCGCCGGGTGGATACGCTCTCCGGATGACCTCCATCTACCGCACCGAGGCCGGCCGGGAGCAGATAGGGGCCTGGTGCCTCGACCGCCTCGACGCGTGGTCCGTGCCGCACGAGCGGGACGTCTTCAGCGCGGCGGGCGCGGCCACGCACGCGGTGACGGCGGGCTCCCCCGGGCCGGCGGGGACGACGGTCGTGCTCGTCCCCGGCACCAACTTCAACGCCGCCGCGTCCCTGCCGCTGGCCGACGCCCTGCTCGCGGCCGGCCACCGGGTCGTCCTGCTCGACGTGCCCGGCCAGCCGGGGCTGAGCTCCGGCGAACGCGGCCTCGCCAAGGGAAAGTTGAGCTGGTACGGGACCTGGCTGGCCGAGGCCGTGACGGAGACCTGCGGCGGACGGCCCGTCACGGTCCTCGGGCACTCGTTCGGCGCGGCGATCGCCCTGTCCGCCTCCTCCGCGCCGGTCGAACGCCTGGTCCTGGTCTCCCCCGGCGGCCTGTCCTCACTGCGTCTTCCGCCCGCGCTGCTCGCCGCCTCGGCCGCCTGGTTCCTGCGGCCCACGCCCGCGCGCAGCGCCCGGCTGCTGCGCGCGATGCTCGCGCCCGGGCGCGAGCCCCGGGCCGAGCTGGTGGAGTGGATGACGCTCGTCGCCCGGCACGCCCGGTCCAGCGGGGCGCCCGGGCTCGCCGGGCGGGGCGCCCGGAAGGTGCCGGTGGCGGCCGTGACCGGGGAGCACGACGTGTTCCTGCCGCCGGAGCGGCTGCGGCCGGCGGTCCGCGCCCGTCTGGGCGGCGTGGAGCTCGGAGTCGTAGCGGACGCGGGGCACCTGGTGGTGGAGGAGTTCCCGGAGCGGGTCGCCGCCCTGGTCTCCCCCACCCTTTAGGCGCGGTCTACTCGACGACGGCCATCTCGTGCGGGGTGTTGTTGAAGCGGCGGCCCCCGCCGTCCTCGGTCGCCGTGACGATGTCCTCGATGCGGACGCCGAAGCGGCCCGGGAGGTAGACGCCGGGTTCGATGGAGAAGCACATGCCGGGGACGATCGGGAGCTCCTCGCCCTCGATCATGTACGGCGGTTCGTGGGTGGTGACGCCGATGCCGTGGCCGGTGCGGTGGATGAAGTACTCGCCGTACCCGGCGTCCTTGATGACCTTGCGGGCCGCCCGGTCGACCTCCTGGCAGGCGACGCCGGGGCGCACCGCCTCGAAGCCGGCCTGCTGGGCCTCGCGGACGAGGTCGTGGACGCGGCGCTCCTCGTCGGTGGGCTCGCCGACGTGGACGGTGCGGGTGGTGTCGGAGCCGTAGCCGTGCTTGAGGCCGCCGAAGTCGAGGACGACCATGTCGCCGCGCTCGATGACCCGGTCGCCGGCCTCGTGGTGCGGGTTGGCTCCGTTGGGGCCGGAGCCGACGACGGTGAAGTCGACCTGGGAGTGGCCGAACTCCATGAGGAGCCGGGCGAGGTCGGCGGCGACGTCGGTCTCCTTGCGGCCGGCGAAGCGGACCTTGAGGATCTCGCCGTACGCCTGGTCGGCGGCGGCTCCGGCGGCCGCGATCCGGGCCAGTTCGTGGGCGTCCTTGACGCCCCGGAGCATCGGCAGGGCCTCGGTGAGGGAGACGTACGAGGTGCCGGGCAGCGCCTGCTGGAGGCCGAGGAGGTGCATGGCCCAGGCGTTGTCGCTGACGCCGAAGCGGCCGTCGACGTCGAGGAGCGGGGCGGTGACCGCGTACGGGTCCTTGCCGTCGGTCCAGTCGCGCAGGGTGAGCGCGGCGGCTCCGGTGGCCTTCTCGGCGTCGGGGGCCTCCAGGGTCGGGACGACGAGGACCGGTTCCCGGCCGGCGGCGAGGACGAGGACGGTGAGCCGCTCGGTGATCGCGGTCGGCTGGTAGCCGGTGAGGTAGACGAGGTCGGGGCCGGGGGCGACGAGCACGCCCGCGAGTCCCGCGGCGGCGGCGGACTCGGCGGCGCGGGCCATCCGGGCCCGGTAGTCGTCCGCGGTGAAGGGCACGACCTGTTCGGGGGCGTCCGTGCTCGGCATGGTGGCTTCTCCTCGATTCCTCGACGGCCTCGTCCGGTACGACGTACAGCATCCTGCCGGGCCGATGCGCGGGGCGCGACCGGATACCGGACGGGCGTGACCGGATCAGCGGCGGTCGGGGCCCTGGGCGATGAGCCGTTCCAGGAGCTCGTGGAAGTCGTCGCCGACGACGATCCGCAGGTCGCCCCGCTCCTCGTCGTGCTCGCTGAGCTGTGTGAGGGTGCCGTCGCGCCACCAGAAGACGTACGGGCTGATGGCGCCCGGCACGTCCTCGTACCCGGCGGCGGCGAAGGAGGCCATCGCGCCGAGGGCCGGGATGATCGAGGTGTCGCGGATGGGGTGGAAGGCGAGCTGGTGCCGGAAGGGCAGGGCGACGAGGGCGCCGTGCTCGCCGAGCGGGAGGCCGGTGACGCGTCGGACGACGCCGTCGAGGTCGAGGACGCGGCTGGCGGTGTAGAAGGAGTCGCCGAGGATGATCTCGAAGCACATGCCGTCGGCGTCGCGGACCGTCTCGTGCTCCTCGACGGGCAGCCCGCGCAGATTGCGCAGGGCGCGGTCGCGGAGCTGCGCGTGGTCGCCGAGCCGTTCGAGGGCCTCGTCGGTGAGCATCATGACGCTCTCCGGCAGGTCGAGGGCGAGGACCTCGTAGAGCCCCGGGGCGATGGTCCTGGCGTAGCCGAAGGCGCCGGCGTCGATGCCGTCGCCGCTGACGACCCGGGGGTAGAGCTGGGCGCGGATCTGCTCGGGCGGCAGGGTGTCGAGCGCGGAGGGGCCCTCCATGGCGCGGACGACGAGGCCGATGTGACGGTGGATCATGCCGGGCCAGACGCGGGGGCCGCGCCGGTCCTGGTGGCAGACGGCGGCGAGGTTGCCGAGGCCGTAGCGGCGGCCCTTGTCGTCGACGACGTGGTCGGCGTAGACGGTGACCTCGAGGCCGAGTTCGGCGAAGGTCTCACGGACCCGGCCGCGGAAGACCGCGGCCTCCCGCTGGGAGAAGTACGCGAACTCGGGGTCCCTCGGTGCGTCGTCGCCGTCCCGCCTGGGTCCTCGTCGCAGCCACCTCACACCCGTCCGCCTTCCGTCGCCGTTGCGCACAGGGTAGCGACTGCGGATGTCAGGCCTTGAGCCGTCGGGCGAACTCGGCCACCGGGCCGGACGGTTCGCCGCCGGCGCCGGCCGGTCCCACGCCGGTGCCGGCCGAGCCGACGCCGCCGGCCGGTCCGACGGGAGTGCCGGCCGGGAGGAGGAGTTCGGTGCGGTGGACGAGGCGGGGCGCGACCAGGGGGACGGCGGCCGCGCCGGGGACGCCCCGCGCCGCGGGCAGCGGAAGCAGGGCCAGACCGTGTCCGGCGGCGGCGAGGGCCGCGAGGGTACGGGTGTCGGTGCCCTCGTAGCGCAGGGCGTCGCGGAAGCCGCGCCCGCCGGGCCCGCCGTGGACGGCCCGCAGCCGGTCCAGGGAGATCCCGGCGTCGGGCGCGTCCAGCCAGCGGGCGTCGACGAGGTCGTCGAGGCGGAGCCCGGGACGGCCGGCGAGCGGATGGCCGGCGGGCAGGACGACGGCGAGGGGCTCCTCGGCGACGCGGGTCGCGGCGAGCGGGGCGACGTCCGCGAGCCGCAGCGGGTCGCTGGGGGCGGCGATCCCGTCGACGAGCCCTGCGTCGGCCTCGCCGGTGGCGACGGCGACGGGCACCCGCTCGCGGGGCAGGGCGCGCAGGGTGACGCCGGTGGCGGGCAGGGCGGCGAGGGTACGGGCGGTGAGGGCGAGCGGGGAGGCGGCGACGTCCAGCGTCGCGCGGGGCGCGGCGGCGAACCGGTCGAGGTCGGCGCGGGCCGCGTCGAGGCGGAGCAGCAGCGCCCCGGCGTGTTCGAGGAGCCGCTCCCCGGCCGGGGTGGGGGCGACGGGCCGCCGGGTCAGCAGGGGCAGTCCGAGGTCGCTCTCCAGGGCCGCGATGTGCTGGGAGACGGCGGACTGGGTGTAGCCGAGGTCGCGGGCGGCCTCGGAGAAGGAGGCGAGCCGGGCGACCGTGACGTACGTGCGGAGGAGGTGCGGGTCCACCGGCTCAGGACCCGAAGGGGGTCTTCAGCAGGTCCTTGGCGTAGTACGCGAGGGAGCGGTTGTAGCGGGGCAGCAGGGGCGCGAGGGCGCCGAGGGCGAGGGAGGCGGCCTCGCGGTCGCGGCCGGTGTCGGCGAGGGCGAGGGCGAGGAAGGCGTCGACGGCGGCGGAGAGGGCCTGCTCGTCGGCGTCGAGCCGGTCGGCGGGGATCGCGCGCTCGGCGGTGAGGAGTTCGACGCTGCGGTCGGGGCGGCCGAGGTTGCGCAGGCTGCTGGCGAGCTGGATGACGGCCCGGCGGCGGCGCAGCCCGGTGAGACCGAGCTCCAGGGCCCGCTGGTAGTGGACGACGGCCTCCTCCGGCATGCCGGTGGAGTCGTGGGCGGCGCCCTGCTCGAAGACGGCGGCCGGGTCGTCGGAGGGCCGCTCGGCGGCGAGGGCGGCGACGCGGGCGCGGAAGTCGGCGGGTTCGAGGTCGTCGAGGCGCTCCCAGAGGGCGGTGACGCGGGACTCCCAGTCGTGATCGTTCGTCATACGGCCCACCCTAGCGGGGCGAGGATAAGCATCCGTGATGGAGAGTGCAGCAATCATCGTTGGACGTGAACGGGGCCGCCCGCCCAGCATGAATGCCATGAACACACAGACGCACACCCCCCGGATCGCCCTGGTCGGAGACCGCTCCCCGCACGTCCGCTCGCACGTCCGCATCCCCGCCCTCCTGGACGCCCTCGCGGAGCGCGACGGGCTCGCCCTCGACGCGTACTGGATCCCGACGGGCGACGCGGAGGCCCCGGGCGCGGTGAAGGGCTTCGACGCGGTGTGGGTGACGCCGGGGAGCCCGTACGCGAGCGAGGCGGGGGCGCTGGCCGCGATCCGTACGGCCCGCGAGGACGGCATTCCGTTCCTCGGCACCTGCGCCGGTTTCCAGCACGCCCTGATCGAGTACGCGCGGGACGTCTGCGGCCTGGAGCGGGCGGCGCACGCCGAGAACGATCCGTCGGCGGACCCGGACGACCTGCTGATCGCGCCGCTCGCCTGCTCGCTCGTGGGCCACGAGGGGGTCGTACGGGTCACCCCCGGCTCGCTCGCCGAGAAGGCGCTGGGCGCGGAGCGGACGACGGAGCGGTACCACTGCAACTACGGCTTCGACAGCCGTCACCTGGACACCCTGCGGGCCCACGGCCTCCGTTTCACGGGCGCGGACGAGGAGGGCGGCATCCGCGTCGCCGAACTCCCCTCGCACCCCTTCTTCCTGGCGACCCTGTTCCAGCCGGAACTGGCGGGCGACGGCACCCGCCCGCACCCGCTGGTCCGGGCGCTGGCGGTGGCGGCGACGGAGCACGCGCGCGGGGCACACCAGGAGCCGGTGTTGGCGGGGGCGCGCTAGGCGCCGGTCGCGGCGGGGGTCGTGTCGCGGCTCGGCGGGCGGGCGCGTTGCGCCCACGCGGCCCGGTCGGCGCTCCTCGCGATCATGCGGGCAGGCCGGCAGCGCGCCCGTCCGCCGCCCCGGCTCAGAGCGGGGGCAGCCGCCGGCCCACCAGCGCGCGCAGCCGCTCCGCCTCCTCCGGGGAGCGCAGTCCGCGCAGCGGCAGCACCTCCACGAGCAGGATGTTCGGGTCGCGGCTGAGGAGCACCAGGTGGTCGCGGGTCTCGCGGTGGCCGCGGAAGACCGACCAGCGCTGGAGGAGCTGCACGTGGGCGGTCTCGACCGTGATACCGGTCCCGCTCACGGAGGCGCGGTACTCGCCCTGCCAGGAGACCGTGCGCAGCACGTGGTGGGCCTGGAGGCGGGGCGTCGACCAGATCAGGACGGCGCAGAGGACGGCGAGCACGAACGACACCGGGGAGGGCTGCCGCGAGGCCAGGGTCAGCAGGGCGCCGGCCCCGAAGAGCGCGGTGAACCCCCACCGGACCAGGTGGAGTCGGCGGAGGCGCTCGCGCACGAGGACGCCGGTGAGGATGTCGGCCCGGGTGGGCGTGTAGGCGAGCTCGACCCTGTCCGTGTCCATGTCCATGTCCATGGACCGGGATCGTAATGCCGGGCTGACGCGTCCTCACGACCAGGTGGCCGGGCTAACTCATCTTCACGACCAGGTGGCCGGGCTAACTCATCTTCACGACCAGGTGGGCGCGGTCCCGGCCGCGGGCCACCAGGCGGGCGTTCGCCTCGTCGGAGTCGTGCACCCAGCGCTCGGCGTACGCCCGGTCCTTGCCGAAGCGGACGTGCCGCTCGACGAGCCGGGGGACGCGGCGGCCGGCGTCCAGGTCCAGGTACCAGGCCTCGTCGAGCAGGGGCAGGACCCCGGCCCAGGCGCCCTCGTCGTGCAGGAGGTAGTTGCCCTCGGTCACGACGAGCGGGACCTCGGCCGCGACGGGTATCGCTCCGGCGACGGGCTCCTCCAGGGAGCGGTCGAAGGCGGGGGCGTAGACGGTGGTGCCGGGGACGGGGGTACGGAGGCGGGCGAGGAGCGCGGTGTACCCGGCGGCGTCGAAGGTGTCCGGCGCGCCCTTCCGGCCGGCCCGCCCGAGCCGCTCCAGCTCGGCCTGCGCCAGATGGAACCCGTCCATCGGTACGAGCGCGGCGAGCCCGTCGAGCCGGGCGACGAGCCGCGCCGCGAGCGTGGACTTGCCGGCCCCGGGCGCCCCGGCGATCCCGAGCACCCGCCGCCGTCCCGGCACGGCGAGCGCCCGCGCTCGTACGGCGAGCCGGTCGAACTCCTGCGCGTCCATGCGGCGCATTGTCGCACCGCCGCCGCGCCGGGGCTCAGCCCACGGGGACCGGCTGTGCCAGGCGGGGCGTCGCGCGGTGCAGGCCCCGGCGGTCGTACAGCCGCGTGAGGACGAGGCCGAGGGCGAGCGACACGGCGAAGCCGATGCCGACCATGGTCCAGGCCCGGCCGAGTCCCGCGTCGGTCCGGGCGCCGAAGTAGAGGATGGACCGGACGCCGTCGACGACCTGACGGAACGGTTCGAAGGTGGCCAGGAAGCGGTAGAAGTCCGGGAGGGCCTGGATCGGGATGGTGGCACCGGCCGACGGGATGGCCAGACCGATCAGGACCAGCATGGACGCGAGGGGGCCCGGGGTGCCGAGGACGGCGAGCAGGGCGAGCGCGGTGATGCCCATCGCGGCCGTGGCGCAGGTTCCGAAGAGCCACAGCAGGGGCAGGTGGGAGGCGTCGATGCCGATGACGCCGACGGCCGCGGTCATGGCGAGCGCGGAGGTCAGCATCGACAGGGCGACCATGAGCGCCGAGCAGACCAGGAAGTGGTGCACCCGGGTGGCGTGCTGGACGGGCTTGACGACGCGGAACGGACCCTTGTCGCTGGCGATGTAGCCGAGTGCGGTGTCGACCTGCGTGTGGATGACGTTGGCGCCGAGCATGCCGCCGAGGACGAGGATGAGCGCGTAGAAGAAGGCGCTCAGTCCGAGCCCGCTGTGCTGCCCGAGGGGGTGGCCCTCCTGGACGGAGAGGTGCACCGGGTCGGCGATCATCAGCTGCGCGGCGGCGCCCGGCGTCTGCGCGGGGGCGGTGTGCGCGGCGGTGGCCGCCGCCGTCCGGTGTGCGGCCGCCTGCCCCAGCTGCTTGCCGACCTCCGCGGAGGTGGTCGCGACGACCTTGCGGTTGATCTCGGTGGCCATGGAGGAGCCGAAGCTTCCGGCGGCGGGGTTGGTCAGGACCGTCATGGTCGGCGGGTGCGGCGTGCGCTGCGCGGGCCCGGCGAGCGCGGCCACGGAGGCGGAGAAGTCATCGGGGATGACGAGGGCGCCGAAGACCTTGCCGCGGGCGAGCAGGTCGTCGGCGGTGCGGCGGTCGACCTGCTTCCAGTCGACCTTCTCCTCGAGGTCGGCCGATCCGGTGATCTGCGTGGTGATCCGTGCGCCGAGGTCGATCCGCTTCCCGGCCACCTGGGTGCCCCGGTCCGTGTTGACCAGGGCGATGGGCAGGTCCTTCGTCGAGCCGACCGGGTCGTTGTTGGCGCCCAGGTAGAGCAGGGACAGGACGAACGACAGCAGGCCGAGGATCACCGCCGACGGCAGCCACACGCCACGCCGGCGCAGCAGCCCGCGTGCGCTCACGCGCAGCGGGTGGGTGGGTTCGGACATGCAGGGGCTCCCGCTTCGATGGGGTGTCGTCGCTGGCCGGCGACACATTAGAAACCTTCACTTTCCAGTTGAAGAGTGACACTATCGAGTGGACGTGTCCATTCGAGCCCCTGGGAGACTGCTCACACACGGATCACCCGGACCACGCCCGGATCCCACCCGGAACAGCCTTCGAGCGAGAGCGCCCATGAAGATCTCTGACCTGAGCCGTCTGTCCGGAACGCCGGTCGGAACGATCAAGTACTACCTGCGGGAAGGCCTGCTCCCGCCCGGCCGCCCGCTCGGGGCCACGCTGACCCTGTACGGCGACGAGCACGTCCAGCGCCTGCGTCTGATCCGCGCCCTGACCGCCCGCGGCGGCCTGTCCATCGCCGCCACCCGCGACGTCCTCGCGGCGATCGACGAGCCCCTCGACCCGCTCGCCACCCTCGGCGTGGTGCACTACGCGCTCCCGACACCCGTCGACGCCGCCGAGACGGACGCGGTGGACGAGCAGGCGCCCCGGGTCGACGAGCTCGTCCGCGCGATGGGCTGGGACGTCTCCCCGGACTCCCCCCACCGCCACGCCCTCGCCGCGAGCCTGATGGACCTCAGCCGCCTCGGCATCGAGTACGGCACGCAGGACCTGCTGCCGTACGCCGAACTGGCCGCGGCCGCCGCGAAGCTCGACGTCGACCGCGTCGAGGAGCTCGACGACGCCGAGGACCGGCTCAGGCTCGCCGAGCACGCCGCCATCGTCGTCCTCCTCCTGGAACCGGTCCTGGCCCTGCTGCGTCGTATGGCGCAGGAGAACGAGACCCGGCGCCGGGCCGCGTGGGCGCGCACGCCCGGGGAACCCGCCGCCCCGACCCCGCCGGCCGACACGCACTGAGGAGCGGACAACACCGACCCCTCGGGGGTGACCCTCGCCCACCCCTCCCCCGGACCCTCGTTCGCACCCCCCGTCCGACGAGGGACATCCCCCACGACCACGCGGGTCGACGCGGGTGGGTTCCGACCCTTCCGCGTATTACGTTGAGGAAATGCCGTCCATCGCACTCGTCACCCTCGTCGTCCGTGATTACGACGAGGCCATCGCCTTCTACACCGACGCCGTCGGCTTCGACCTGGTCGAGGACACCGAGCGCGGCGACGGAAGCCGCTGGGTCGTCGTCCGCCCGCGCGGCGCGGCCGGTGTCGGCGGCCTCGGCAACGCCGGACTGCTCCTGGCCAAGGCCAAGAACGAGGAGCAGGAGGCGTCGGTCGGCAACCAGACCGGCGGCCGGGTCGGCTTCTTCCTCCACACCGAGGACTTCGCCGGCGACCACGAACGCATGACGGCCGCCGGGGTGAAGTTCCTGGAGGAACCGCGCCACGAGCCGTACGGCTCCGTCGCCGTCTTCGAGGACCTCTACGGCAACCGCTGGGACCTCCTGCAGCCCGCCGAATAATTCGGTGTCGCCCGCGCGGCGGCGCTCCCTACACTCTCGGCACGGCGCACCGACCGGTGTGCCGTGCCGAGAGTGTCCACCGAGGAGAGCCGACCGTGCGTACGCGCCGCTTCGACGTGATCCTCGCCTCTCGCTCCGGCCGGTGGCGGCTGCGCGCCCGCCATCGCCGACCCGTGACGTGACCACGGCCCCCTAGGGATCCGTCCGGGAATCGCGCTGCCCCGTTCTTCACGCAGCAGCGAAAGGCACCACCATGCGTATCCGCAATCTCGGCATCCTCGCCCACGTCGACGCCGGCAAGACGACGGTCACCGAGCGCTTCCTCTACCTCACCGGCGCCACCCACAAGCGCGGCGAGGTCCACGACGGCACGACCGTGACCGACTTCGACCCGCAGGAGCGGGACCGGGGCATCACGATCTTCGCCGCGGCCGTCAGCTGCGACTGGGCGGGTCATCGCATCAACCTGATCGACACCCCCGGTCACGTCGACTTCTCCGACGAGGTCGAGCGTGCGCTGCGCGTCCTCGACGGCGCCGTCGCCGTCTTCGACGCCGTCGCGGGCGTCGAGCCGCAGAGCGAGACCGTGTGGCGCCAGGCCGACCGCCACGGCGTCCCGAGGATCGCGTTCGTCAACAAGCTGGACCGCGCGGGCGCGGAGCTCGACGGCGCCGTCGAGTCGATCCGTACCCGCCTGGGCGCGGTCCCGCTCCCCGTCCAGCTCCCCATCGGGCGCGAGGACGGCTTCACGGGCGTCGTGGACCTGGTGAGGATGCGGGCGTACGTGTGGGCCGACGGCGCCGACACGTTCGCCGACCTGCCGGTCCCCGAGGAGCTCGCGGACGAGGCCCGGCGCCGCAGGCGAGCCCTGGAGGAGACGGTGGCGGAGCTGCATCCGGGGGCCCTGGAGGAGTTCTGCGCGGCTGCGGCACTCTCCGCCGGGACGCTGACGGGCGCGCTCCGGGACCTCACCCTCTCCGGCGAGGCCGTGGTCGTGCTGTGCGGCTCCGCGTACCGCAACCGCGGCATCGAGCCCCTGCTCGACGCCGTCGTGGCGTACCTCCCGGCGCCGTCGGACATGCCGCCGGTGCGCGGCGAGGTCCCGGCGGACCCGGAGGCGCCGTTCACCGCGCTCGCGTTCAAGGTGAACGCGACGGCCACCGGCCGCATGACCTACCTCCGCGTCTACGCGGGCACGATCGGAAAGGGGGACACCGTGCTCGACACCACGGCGGGGCGTACGGAGCGGATCGCCCGCATCCTGCGCGTCCAGGCCGACCGGGCGACCGAGGTGGACGAGGCGCGCGCCGGTGACATCGTCGCCGTCGTCGGGCCGAAGTCCGCCCGCGCCGGGGCGACGCTCTGCGCGCCGGACGCGCCGGTCGTCCTCGAACCGCCCACGACCGCCGACCCGGTGGTCTCGGTCGCGGTCGAGGCCCGCCGCAGCACCGACACCGGCCGCCTGGCGACGGCCCTCGTCCGGATGACGGAGGAGGACCCGTCGCTGGTCGTGCGGTCCGACCCGGAGACGGGCCAGACCGTCCTGTCCGGGCTCGGCGAGCTGCACCTGGAGGTCGCGGTGGAGAAGCTGCGGCGCGACCGGGGCCTCGAGGTCACGGTCGGCCGTCCGCAGGTCGCGTACCGGGAGACGGTGGCCAAGGGCGTCACGAATCTCCTCTACCGGCACGTCAAACAGGACGGCGGCGCGGGCCAGTTCGCCCATGTGGTCGTCGACGTCGAACCGACGGGCAGTGAGGAGGAGTTCGAGTTCCGCTCCACGGTCACGGGCGGCCGCGTCCCGCAGGAGTACATCCGCGCGGTCGAGGCCGGCTGCCGGGACGCGCTCGTCGAGGGCCCCCTCGGCGGCCACCCGGTGACGGGTGTCCGGGTCACGCTCACGGACGGCGCCACGCATCCGAAGGACTCCTCGGAGATGGCGTTCCGCACGGCGGGCCGCTTCGCCCTGCGCGAGGCCCTCCGCGCGAGCGTCATGACCCTGCTCGAACCGGTGGCCGAGGTGACGGTCACCGTGCCCGCCGAGTCGGTCGGCGCGGTGCTCGGTGACCTCGCGGCCCGCCGGGGCCGGGTCACGGACCAGACGACCCGCTCCGGCACGGCGGTGGTCTCGGCGACGGTCCCGCTGGCCGAACTCTTCGGCTACGCGTCCCGCCTCCGCGGCCGCACCCAGGGCCGGGGCACGTTCACGACCCGCCCGGCCGGGTACGAGGCGGCTCGGGGCTGAGGCCGCGTTCGGCCCGCACACACCGTGCGGGCCGAACGCGCGGCGCCGGGACCGGCCGTGATCCGGACAGGTCCTCGCGCCGGGGGGTGTCTTGTCGATCACGCCGCGAGCCCGGCCTGATCGGCAGGAAACCCCCTACGGCGCCAGGGTGCGCAGGACGCAGAACTCGTTGCCCTCGGGGTCGGCCATGACCACCCAGCTCCGGCCCGGTCCCTGACCCACGTCCACCTTGGTGGCGCCGAGGCCGAGCAGCCTGGTCACCTCGTCCTCGGTGCTGCCGTCGATCGGACTGACGTCGATGTGCAGCCGGTTCTTCACGGTCTTGCCCTCGGGCACCAGGGTGAAGCAGAGGGTGGGCGGCATCTGACGGGCCCGGATGTCCTCGACGGTCGGCTCCCAGGAGCCGATCTCGACGATCTCCTCACTCCGGTCGATGACCTTGAAGTCCAGGACCTCGCACCAGAAGGCCGCGAGCGCCTCCGGGTCGTGGCAGTCAACGGCCAACTCGGTGAACCTACTTGTCATGTCTCTCCCAGACAGCGCGGAAAGGGGCTCAGAGTACGCCGACCCTCCGGCGGAGTCGCGGTCTTTTCGATGGCGGAGGTCTCGGAGCCGTACGGAAGCCGCCGGGTGTCGGCTCGGCCGAGGAAGCATCACCTCCATGTCCTCGGTTCGTAACGAGCAGGACCGCACCGGAATACGGCGGCCGCAGCGGTGCAGACTCTGCTCGTCGAGCCATACGGAGTACACGGGGGACCACCATGCGCGCTGCCCGCACGAGCTGGAAGACGTACGCCCTGGGAGCCGCGGCCGTCGCCGCGCTCCTCTCGTCCACGGCGTGCGGGCCGGACGGCGGTACGGCGGACGGGGCGGCGGGCCAGGCCCCGTCCGGTACCGCGAGCGCGACCGGCACGACCGCCCCCGCCGGCCCGAGCCCGAGCCCGACCACCGAAGCCCCGCGGCCCGGCGCGACCGCCACCGCCACCGCCACCGCGAAGCCGTCCGCCAAGCCGTCCGCCACGGGCTCCGGCAAGGCCCCGGCCTGCGGTGACCAGGACCTCTCGATCGGGACGTCGTACTGGGCGCACGACTCGGGTCAGCACCTCCTGATCACGGCCACCAACGTCAGCGGCAAGCCGTGCACGCTCTACCACTACCCGTTCATCACCTTCGGTCAGGACGTCGACAGCCCGCTCCCGCCGATGGAGTCCCCGGCGAAGGCCGTCGCCACGATCGGGCCGAAGGAGAAGGCGTACGCGGGCGTGAAGCTGTTCCTGGGCGGTGAGAGGACGACGACGTACGAGTCGTTCGGCATCGCGTACCGGGACCCGGACAACAACGACGACGGGTCGCCGATCGACGTCGCGCTGTCCGACGACGTCCAGTTCGTCACCGTCGGCCAGAAGCCCTCGGTCACGTTCTGGAACCTCTCCCGCAGCGAGGTCGAGGGCTTCGTGTTCAAGGCCCGGTGATCGCGGAGCCGGGCCTTTCGGGCTTGCGGGCCAGGAGGCAGGCGTGCGGTCGGTTCGCCCGTCCGCCCGGCTCCTGTTCCAGGCGCGCGGTGACGACGAATCCGGCCCGGCCCAGCAGGGCGACGATGCGGTCCAGGGGCAGGAGGTACGACTCGTAGGACACCGGACGGCCGTAGCCGCGGGTCGGCTGCAGCCGTTAGTCGCCGACGTAGTCGCCCCAGAGCAGGAGGCCGCCGGGCGCGAGCGTGCGGTGGAACTCGGCGAACACCGCCGGCAGCCACTCCGGGGGCGTGTGGTGGGTGGAGTACCAGGCCAGGATGCCGCCGAGTTCGCCGTCCCCCGTCTCCAGGGCGGTCATCGAGCCCTCGGTGAACCGCAGGTCCGGATGGGCGTTGCGGGCCAGCTCGATCATCTTCGGCGACAGGTCGACGCCGAAGGCGGACACCCCGAGACGGGCGAGGTGCGCCGTGATGCGGCCGGGGCCGCACCCCAGGTCCGCGACCGGACGCGGACCGGCCGTCCGCACGAGTTCGGCAAACGCCGCAAGCATCCCGCGGGACACCGGGTCCATCCCGGCCGGAGGCGGCACGCGTTCGACGTAGTCGGCGGCGACGGTGTCGTACGACTCCCGGACCGCGGTCAGAAAGGAGGGCTCGGCCATGCGGGCGACCCTAGACCCGGGAACCGCCCTGGCGTGAGAGCGCGCCGGGCAGGCGTGACCCGCTGGAGAGCTCGTCGAGTCGCGCGACCGCCCGCTCGGGCAGTTCGAGGGTGAAGCCCGCCAGGTTCCCGGCCAGTTGGGCCGTGGTGCGGGGGCCGATGACGACCGAGGTCACTCCCCGCCGCTGCCGTACCCAGGCGAGGGCCACGGCGGCAGGGGTGGAGCCGAGGCCCGCGGCGATCTCCGTGACCTCGTCGGCGATCCGCAGGTTGCGTTCGGTGAGCAGGTCTTCGGCCCAGGCGCGGGCCAGGGGTGAGGGAGAGGCCAGCAGCCGTCCCATGCGGGAGTGCGCGTCGGGGGCGGTGTCCCGGGAGTAGCGGCCGGTCAGGACGCCGCCGCCCAGCGGGGACCAGACGAGGGTTCCGAGGCCGTGCCGTTCGCACGTCGGCAGTATCTCCGTCTCGATGTCCCTGGCCAGCAGGGAGTACTGGGGCTGGAGGCTGATGAACGGCGTCCCGCCGACCCGGGCCGCGGCCCACTGGGCCTCCACGATCTGGGCCGCGCTGAAGTTGGAGCAGCCGATGTAGCGGACCTTTCCGGAGCGCACGAAGCCGTCGAGGGTGGCCATGGTCTCCTCGATGGGCGTGTCGGGGTCCCATTGGTGGCACTGGTAGAGGTCGATGTACTCCGTGCCCATGCGGCGCAGGCTCGCCTCCAGTGCCCTGGTGAGGTGGACGCGGGAGAGTCCGCGGTCGTTGGGCGCCGTGCCCTGCGGGAGGAACGCCTTGGTCGCGAGGACGACGGAGTCGCGGCGGCCCTTGACCGCCCGGCCGACGATCCGCTCGGACTCGCCGCCGGTGTAGGCGTCGGCGGTGTCGATGAAGTTGTGGCCGGCGTCCGTGAAGGCGTCGACGACACGGCGTGCCTCCGTCTCGTCGCAGCTGCCGACGCCGGGGCCGCCGGGCGGGCCGAAGTTCATGGTGCCGAGGCATGCCCGGGAGACGTTGAGGCCGGAGTTGCCGAGTCGTAGGTGTTCCACGTGGGGCGCCTTCCTGCTCGTCCGACGAGCCGGGTCGGGTCACTAGAATCGGATCACGTGTTCCGGTTGGACGATACGGAACAGCTGTTCCGGAAGTCAACGAGCGATCAGGGGAGAGAGACGGCCATGAACGCGGAGGACAGGCCGATGCGGGCGGACGCCCGGCGCAACCGGGTGCGCGTCCTGAGGGCGGCCGAGACCGTTCTGGCCCGGGAGGGACTGGGCGCCTCCATGCGGTCGATCGCCCAGGAGGCCGGGGTGGGGCTCGGCACCATCTACCGGAACTTCCCCACCCAGGAAGCCCTGTACGAGGCGATCATCGTCGAGCGCGTGCAACGACTGATCGACCACGCCGCGACCCTGCGCGAGGCCGTGGACGCGGACGCGGGCGACGCCTTCTTCGGCTTCTTCACGGAGATCGTCGCGAACTCCACCCGGCAGCGGGCCCTGGCGGACGTGCTCGTCGAGGCCGGCATCGACATCAAAGCGGGCATGTCGGAGACCGGGAAGGCGATGCGAGAGGCCGTCGAGGCGCTCCTGGCGCGCGCCCAGCGGGCGGGCGCGGTGCGCGAGGATCTGCGGATGCCGGAACTGCTCGCCCTGCTGAGCGCCACCTGCATGGCGGCGGAGCGCAACCAGTGGGACGACGCGCTGCGCGCCCGCGCGCTGGGCCTGCTGTTCGACGGGTTCCGTCCTCAACGGCCCGAGGGCTGGGCGCCGCCGCCGAAACCGGACCGCGCCCGCTAGCTCTTCTGCAGGGCGCGGGTGGCGCCCGCGACGACGGCGGTCGTCAGCACCCAGCCGAAGGCGACCAGCAGATAGGCGAGGCCCTGGAGACTGCCGTCCTGCCAGTACCAGGCCGTGCGCTGCCCCAGACCACCGATGGGGATCAGGAGGTCGAGCGTGTAGACGAGGGGGTGGAACGGGGCACCTTCGCCTTCTTTGACCGGGCTGGGGGACTGCGTACCGAAGGACAGCGTGCCCAGCAGGGTCAGCGCGAGGAGCCAGACGCCGGCCAGCCAGGGGCGGTAGCCGTACCCGACGGTCACGTCGAGCAGGTGCCCCCACACACGTGCGGCCGGGCGCAGCGTTCGACGCCGATGGCGCTGTCGCGCCAGGAGGACGCGGCGGGCGTCGTCGTCGTGGCCGGCCTTCCGGTACCAGCCCGCCAACTGCTCGTAGGGCTGGGGGCTGTAGCCCGGGCTGCGCCGGATCCACGCCACGCGGCGGGCCACGGAGTCCCGCCGCCCCACTGCCTCCCGTCGCTCGCCCGCCTCGGTCACCTTGATGGAGCCGTAGACGAAGCCGTCCAGCTCCACCGCGTCCGGCCAACTGTGCTCGCCGTCGTGGAGGTAGGACACCTGCGCGCCCCGCAGGTCCACCGTGCCGGAGGGCTGCCGGGCGAGGGTGAAGTCGAAGTCGACGGCCTGCATCAGCAGGGCGACCAGTGCGGGGCCGTCGCCGTGGGGCGGCCCGTTCAGGACGGCTCCTTCGAAGGTCAGGTTGTCCGAGATCCGGGCACCCCGCAGCCGTACGGTCCCGTGCGCGACGAACCCGTCGGAGAAGTTGAGCGTCGAGGCCACGACGTTGTCCAGGTCGAGCGCCACCCCGCGAGGGCCGGGGCGTTCGAGGAGTGCGCCCCGCATGTGCAGCCCGCCCGGCAACTGCGCCCCCATGAGACGGACTTCGCCCTGAGCGACGAATCCGTCGTCGCAGTAGACGCCGCCCTGGGCGACCAGTCCACCGGCGGACACCGCCCACTCCCCGGGTGCGGTGATCTCGGCGCCGCTGAGACCGACGGCGCCGCTCACCTGGGCGTTGATGAGCGACAAGGCCGTGACCCTGCGGTGGAGGGGTGAGGGAGAGCCGCCCTCCAGGCGAGAGCGCCGCAGGTCGAGGCGCCCCTCGATCCGGATCAGGCCGGCTTCCAGGCCCGGCACCCGGCTGCCCACGATCGCGATCGAATGGGTCGACGCTCCGGTGAGCTCCACGCCTTCCTCGAACCAGCAGTCGTCGAGCCGGAAGGCGTGATCGATCTGCGCGCCGGCCAGGTCGAGGTGCCCGGTTATGCGCGCCCCGGCGAGCCTCAGACTTGCGACGGCGCCCGTGCGCGCGGCGCTCGCGCCTTGGAGGAGCGCGGTGATCACGGCGGCCCGCACCGTCCGCGCGGGCCCCCACCGATCACCCCCGGCGACACGGTCGTCCTCGGGCACGCCGGTGCGCAGGTCCACACGGCGTCCGTCGGGGAACGCGTCCCACAGCTCACGCTCCGGTGAAGTCAACTCGTCGTATGAGAACACTCGTGCAGGGTAGTGATCCTTCTGCGCGCCCGCCGCGGGAACGCACCTGCCATCCCGCCACCGTGATGCCCACCCTCCTCCGCCCGCGCGCCGCCGTCCCGCGAACGTGTGTGCCAGGATGCGTGTACCTGCCCGCCATCGGCACGAGGAGCGATCTCGATGAGCACCACCCCCGCCGGCTACCTCTCCGGACTGTTCTCGCTCGAAGGGCGCAACGCACTGGTCACCGGCGGCAGTTCCGGCATCGGCAAGGCCATCGCCGGGGCCCTGGCCCGGGCGGGGGCGAGCGTGGTGATCCTGGCCCGCAAGGAGGCCGAGCTCGCCGCGACCGTCGACGAGCTGACGGCCGACGGCTGCCGGGCGGCCTGGGTGAGCGCCGACCTGAGCACCCGGGAGGGCATCAAGGCGGGGGCGGAGGCGGCGGCGGCCGTCTTCGGGGAGCCGGACATCCTGGTGAACTCGGCCGGCATCAACCTCCGTCCGCCGTTCGGCGAGCTGGGCGACGAGGTGTGGGACACGACGATGACGGTGAACCTGGAGGCGCCGTTCCTCCTGGGCCGCCGCTTCGGGCCCGGCATGGCCGAGCGGGGCTTCGGCCGGATCATCCACATCACCTCGCAGCAGGCGCACCGCGCGTTCGTGCAGAGCGGGGCGTACGGAGTCTCCAAGGGCGCCCTGGAGTCGCTGGCCCGCTCGCAGGCCGAGGCCTGGTCCCCGTACGGCGTCACCGCCAACACCCTGGTCCCCGGCTTCGTGATGACCCCGCTCAACCAGCGCCTCTCCTCCGACCCGGAGAAGGTCGCCGCGCTGGCCGCCCGCACGATGGTCGGCCGCAACGGCCTGGCCGAGGACTTCGCGGGCGCGGCCGTGTTCCTGGCGAGCGCCTCCTCGGCGTACGTCACGGGCCATTCGCTCTTCGTGGACGGCGGGTTCTCGGTCCACTGAGGCCCGCTCCCGGCCCGGGTCGGACGTAGAAGTCCTCCGCGTCCTGGAGGGGGAAGGCGTAGAGCCCGATCATCGCGCCGTGCTTGCCCTCGCCCAGGTAGTAGTCGCCGGTGTGGTGCATGCAGAAGAACCGGTTGCGTTCGTCCACGACGTACACCTCTCCGTCCGTGGAGTCCCAGCCGACCGGGAAGAGCCGCACGCCGAGGCTGCGGCTCAGTTCCGCCATGTTCTCGAAGGTGTCGCTCCAGACGGGAACGGGCGTGAAGTCGATGTAGTCGTCCCGCTGCGCGTCGTGCATCACGCGGAGCCCGGCGTGCTCGGTGAGGAAGTCGGTAGCGGGTGCGACGGGCTCCAGCGGGAATCCGCCGCTCCGGCTCTCCTCGACGGTCTCCGCCACGAACGCCGTTGCCCGGTCTCCGGCGTTCCGGCCGGGATACCAGCCGTACTCACCGAACCAGGCGTCGACGTCCGCGGGGACCTTGAGGTGGGGCACGAGGAGCTCCTGAGCTGCGGGGGCGGTGATCCCCATCCTGTCGCCTCACGGGCGGCACCCCCCAGGGGGGCGCACTCCACCGCGCAGAATCGGCCACACGCGCCCCCGACGGCCCTACGGTTTTCGGTCATTGTCGTCGGACCCCCTGGCGATGCCCGCGTGGACCACTTGAATGGCCTCACTCGTGTGCGAAGAACAATCGGGGGTGCACATGGATCCACTGACCGCCATCGCGGCCGCGGGCGTCGCGCTCGTCGTCAAGGGTGCTCTTGAGGCCACCGGCCAGGAAGCCGGCCGCAGCGGCTGGAACGGCGGCGCCCGGCTCATGGAGCGGATCAGGGCGCGGTTCCGCGGGGACACGGAGGCCGAGGCGGCTCTGGAGCGCGTCACGGAAGCTCCGGACGACGAGTCCCGGCAGCAGGTCCTGGAGCGGATGCTCGCGGCGCACATGCTGCGGGACCGGCAGTTCGAGGACGACCTGCGGCGCATCGTCGACGAGGCCGTGGCCGCCGGTGGACACCGCGGTGCGCAGGTCAGCGCCGCCCTGATCAAGAACGCCCAGGTCTTCAACGAGAAGGTCGAGATCAAGGGCGACTGGAACCTCTCCTGACGGTGTGACCGGCGCCGTGCGGCGCCGCCCCGTCATGTCGTCGCGCCCTCGTGACGGCATGCCGTCGTCCGTCGTGCCGTCATCCCTCCCGGAAGTCCGTGTGCCATGAGTGAGGAAGTCACCGCCCCGTCCGGCGGGACGAAGCCGAGCCCCGAACCCGCCCCGAAGCCTCCCGAAACCGATCCGGAGGCGAAGGCCCCGCCGGAGAGCGAGCGGCGGGGCACAGGACCGGAACAGGACGGTCCCGTCAGCGAGTCCGACGCCCTGCGCTCCCTCGCCGAGGGGAGCGGGAGCGACGACCCCGAGCGTTCCGAGGCGCAGCGCGCGGGCGCCATCGCGGACCTGATCGCCCAGCGCCTCAGCGCCGACGCCTCCGGCACCCGGATCGGCACCCTGGCGCTCTTCAACGACACCGTCAGCTTCGGCGGCGGCTTCCACACGGACGGCGGGCGGCGGCACCGGGAGCGGCCCGCAGCGGGCGAGGGTTCCGTCCTGCCGCTGGACTCCGCCGAACTCGACGACCACACCACGCGGTTCGTCGAGCCGCGGGCGTACCGCTCCGTGCTCGGGGTGCTGCGCGAGCGGCGGTTCCTCGTCCTGACCGGTCCGTCCGGCAGCGGGCGCGAGGCCGCCGCCGTCAACCTGCTCGCCGAGGCGCTCGCCCTGGCGGGCGCCGACGGCGGCGGGATCTGCCACCGGCTCCTCGACGCCTCCGCCCTGCTCACGCCCGGCTGGGAGCCGCCGGCGCCCGACAGCGGATACCTCGCCCAGGTCGACGACGGGCCGGCCGGGGCGCACGGCTTCGACGCGCTCCCCCGGCTGCTGCCCGCCGTGGTGGCGGCCCTGAAGGCCAAGGGGTGCCATCTGGTGCTCACGGGCGGCCAGGACCTCGCCGTCGCCGTCCGCGGTGACGGCGGCACGGAAGTCGCCGCACACGTCCTCGACCCCGTCGATCCCCTCGCCGTCCTCGAACGGCGGGTCCTCGGGCTCGGCGCCGCCCCGGAGGCGCACACCGCGCTGCGGGCCCGGCTCGCCTCCGGCGGGGTCGTCGACACCCTCAAGGAGCTGCCGGCCGCGCGGCACGCCGCACGGCTCGCCGCCGACATCTCCGCGGGCCGGGACGTGGCCGCCGCGGCCGCGGCGCTGCGCGACCCCAGCGACCAGGTGCGGGCCTGGTTCGACCGGCACCGGAACCCGGAGGCGGTGGCGTTCGCGCTCGCCGCGGCCGTCCTGGAGGACAGCGGCTATCTGACCGTCGCCGAGGCCGCGGTGAAACTGCGGTCCTCCCTCGCCGAACCCGGACTCGCGCCCCCGGACGTACGGTTCAGGGACCGGCTCGGCGACGAGCAGCAGTGGATCAGGCTCGACACCACGGGCGGCGGCGCGCCCCGCGTCCGCTTCCGCAACCCCCTGCTCGGCCAGGTCGTCCTGCTCTACGCGTGGACCGGTCTCGACGGCTGGCGCGAGCCCCTGCTCGCCTGGCTGCGGCAGCTCCTCGGCCACACCGACCTGGAGGTCCGCGCCCGGGCCGCGGTCGCCGCCGGAGTGCTCGCCTGGGCCGACCACCACTACGCGGTGCACCGCTACCTCACCACCTGGGCGGCCGGCGAGTCCTGGCCGCTGCGCCAGGCCGCCGCGACCGCCCTCGGCGTGGCCGGCGGCGACGAGGACTCGACCGAGGCCGTCTGGGCGCTGCTGCACGACTGGGCGCGCGGCGGCAGCTCCGCCCGCGCGCGCAGACTGGCCGGGACGGCGGCGAACACGGCGGGCGGAATCCTCGGCCGTACCGCACCCGGGCGGGCCGTGGCCGTGCTGCGCGACGCCCTGGACCGCGACGACGACTGGGGCACCCTGCCGTCCGTCGCCTGGGGCGGGGTGCACCTGATCCACCAGGGGCAGGCCGGGCCGCTGCTCGCCGCGTACCTCGACTGGTCCGCGCCCCGGGACCTCTCCCCCATGGTGGTGAAGTCGCTCTCCGCCTTCGTCTTCGCGACGACCCGGCCGTACGAGCCCGGCGTCGACGGGCCCGTGGACGGGGTCGCGGGGGTGCCCCTGCTGCTCGGCGGACTGCCCGCCCACCGGGCGGCGCTCGCCGAACTGTGGGCGCGGTCCCTGGCCCGGCGGCCCGTGCAGGACACGGCCCTGCTCGCGCTGCGCGACTGGATCGACGTCCACGCCGACCGGGCGGGACCGTCCGCGCTCGACGCGCTCGGCGGCCTCCTCGCCGACATCGCCCGCCGGCCGGGCTCGCACCGCGCCCGGCTGCTGTGGTGGCTGGACAAGTGGTCGCACGAGCGCGAACGGCCCTCGCGCAACGCGGCCCTGCTGCACGCACGCCTGTCCCGTACGTCCTGAGCGCACCGACGAGGAGAAGGGAGGAACCCGTGGAGGAGCAGACCTACGACCCGGTGCTGTCCTTCGAGGAGCTGCCCAAGTGGCGGCTGACGAAGCCGGTCCGGCCGCCGGAGCCGGGGCGCGCGATCGTCCTGGTGCGGGAGAGCGGCTCGTCGCTGACGATCCGCAGCGGCGAGGAGATCCCGTCGTCGCGCTTCGGCGCCTACAGCGGCATGTTCACCGTCGACCTGACCGAGCACCGGCTGATCCTGGACATCCCGCTGCTCAGCCGTGACCCCACCTTCTCCTTCCGCAGCCGGGTCGACCTGGTCTGCCGGGTCGCGGACCCGGCGCAGGTGGTGGCCCGCGGCATCCGGGACATGAGCGGCGCGCTCTTCGGCCACCTCCGCAAGACGCTCCGCGAGGTCGCGCGGGAGTACGACATCGCCGAATTCCACCAGGCCGAGCGGGCGTTGAACACGGCGGTGACCGGCTTCACCGGGGACGACGCGGTACGCCTGCGGAACGTACAGGTCGAACTCCTCGTCGACGAGGACGAGATCACCACCAGCGGACGTGAGTTCCGGGACGTCGTACGGGAGACCCGGCTCGCCGGCATGCGGCGCGGACGCCACCTCGACATGATCCGCGAGGAGGGCCTCGACGGTCTGATCGCCGAGATCATGGAGAAGGAGGGGCCACGGGCCGCGCTCACCTGGATCGAGAAGAACGAGGCCGAGAAGCGCGAGGTGAAGCGCGAGATCATGCGCCTCGTCCTGGAGCGCGGCGACGCCGACCGCGAACCCTTCGAGCAGGCCGAACTGGAGCGCACCGTCCTGGAGGAGGTGCTGCGCGAGAGCGACGGCCTCTTCGACGGCGCCGCCCGGCGCGGCAGGCTGCGCGGCTCCCTGGCGCGCGCCATCGAACCCGCTCCGGAGCCGGCCCCGGAACCCTCCTACGAGGAGCCCGGGCCCAGGCGGCTGCGGGGCGAGGTGATCCGGGAGGACCGACCGCGGTCCCGGCCCCGCTCCGGGCCGCCTTCGGGGCCGCCGTCCGGGCCGCCTTCCGGGCCGCCCGAGGACGAGCCGCTGCCGGGCCGCCGCGGCGCCCGCCCCACGGGCGGCGACGGGTCTCCTGGGTACACCCCGCCGGCGGCCCGTCCCGCCGAGGCTCCGGCGGATCCCCCGCCGCCCCGGGTCAGCAGGGTGCGGGGCACCACCACACGGGACACCGCCAAGCGTGACACCCCCGGCCGCGGACACGACAAGGAGCACTGATGGCCGACCACGAGCGCAGGGCCCGGCACGCCGTCTCCTCGCACCCGCACCCGCACGGTGCCGGGCAGCCGCCCCTGGGGCCGGCCGGGCCGCCGCCGCCCCCGGGACCCCCCGGACCGCCGCCCCCGGTGGCGCCGCTCGGACCGCCGCCGCCCCCGGCCGCGCCGCCCTCGCCCGGCGCGCCGCGGCAGCCGTCGGCCTCGGCGGGCGTCGTGGGCCCGCCGCTTCCGGCGGCCCCCGGGACCGCCGCGGACACCGCCGTGCCGGGGGCCTCCCCGGAGCGGCCGGCGCTGCCGCCCCAGGCCATCTGGTCGACCGAGGGCACCGCGCGCGGCGTCCAGGCGCTCTCGGTGTGGACCGAGCGCGTCCCCGGTCACGGCGAGGACGCCGAGCCCTTCGTCGCCCACCACTGGGGCACCGACCAGGGCCTGCTCGCCGTGTTCGACGGCTCCGGCGGCGCGGGCGCGGCCCCCGTCTGGCAGGACGCGGACGGCGTCTCGCACACCGGGGCCTGGGTCGGCGCCCGGATCGCCCGGCTCGCCACGGACTGCTGGTTCCGCGAGGTCGCCCAGGACAACGAACCCCTCGGCCCGGAGAGCCTGCACGAGTACCTGTCGTGGTTCCTGGCCAAGGCCCCGCAGCGGCGCAGCAAGATCGGCGGCACCATGCGCCGCCAGCTGCCCACCACCCTGGCGGCGGTCCACTACCAGGTGCGCAAGACCGACTGGAGGGTCGAGCTGCGGCCCCTGTGGGCGGGCGACTCACGCGCGTACGTGCTCACCGAGACGGGCGGGCTGCACGTCCTCACCCGGGACCACACGCGCGAGAGCGACGCCCTGGAACTGCTCCGCACCGACCCGCCGATGACCAACGTGGTCTGCGCGGACCGCGAGTTCACCGTCGACACGCACGACCTCGCCGCCTTCGAGCTGCCGTGCGTGCTGGTCGCCGCGACCGACGGGTACTTCGGCTACGTCGACACGCCCGCCGACTTCGAGCACCTGCTGCTGAGCACCCTCGGGAAGTCGGGCGACGAGTCCGAATGGGCCGACCTGCTGCGCCGCGAGGTGCAGGGGTACACGGGGGACGACGCCTCGCTCGCCCTGGTCGCCCTCGGCCACCCGGACTTCCGGGCGCTGCGCGACGCCTTCGAACGGCGCTACCGGGAACTGACCGAACTCCTTCAGCGGGACCGCCCGGCCGTCCTGGACCGCACCCCCGCCCGCCCGGGCGAAGCGGGAGCACCGGGCACGGCCCCGGCGGACCCGCGCGAGACCCACGCCCGCATCCGCGCCTGGCAGGACCAGAGCTGGCAGGCGTACCGCTGCGGCTACGAGACCCATCTGCCGCCCGCATCCGAGGAGCACCGATGAAGAAGGGCGACACGATCGCGGGCTACCGCATCGTCACCGACCCCACCAACGCCAACGGGGGCAAGTGCATCTGGGCCTTCGCGGAGCGGGACGGCCGGCAGTACTTCATCAAGCAGTTCCTGGAGCCCAAGCGCCCCAAGGACGACGCCGCCGACTCCAAGAGCGTACGGATCCGCCGCGAGGTCGCCCGGGAGTTCGAGGACCGGCACCGCACGATCATGAAGCGGCTGCGCTCGGACCGGCTCGACGGCGGCAACATCGTGCTCGCCGTGGACTTCTTCCACGAGGGCAGCACCTACTACAAGGTCACGGAGCGGATCGACACCTCCACCCTGGACCGGCCGCAGGCGCTGGAACCGAACCAGAAGGCGGTCCTGCTCAAGACGCTCGGCGCCAGCCTGAAGATGCTGCACGAGTTCGGGATCGTGCACGGCGACCTCAAGCCGCTGAACGTCCTGATCCAGAAGCGCGAGGGCGCCGCCTTCCACGTCGCCAAGCTGATCGACTTCGACGACTCCTACGAGTCCGGGGCCCCGCCGAAGCCGGAGGACATCTCCGGCGACTCGGCGTACGGCGCGCCGGAGTGGCGCCGGTACCTCCAGGACGACGGGGCGACCGGCCCGAAGGACCTCACCTGCGCCGTCGACATCTTCGCGCTCGGTCTGATGACCCATCTGTACGTGACGGGTGAACTCCCCTCGCACGACGCCCGGTTCGGCTCTCCGTCGGACGCGGTGAACGCCGGGGAGGAACTCCGGCTCGACCCGCGGCTCTCCGACGAACTGCTCGGCCTGCTGCGCCGGATGACGGCCGCCGATCCCCGCGTACGCCCCGGCATCGGCGTCTTCCTGGAGACGCTCGCCGACTCCGGGGTGTGCACGCTCCAGCACCGCAGGCCGGGCACGACGGCACCGGGCACCACCAAGCCGCCGGCACCGATCCCGACGCCCGGGCCCACGCCGACGGCGAAGACCAGCCGGGTGCGGTTCGGGGCGCGAAAGGGGCGGCCGGCACCCACGCCGCCGCCCGCCGAGGCGACCCCGCCTTCCCCGCCGGCACCGGAGCCGACCCCCGCACCACCGTCCGCACCCGCCCCCGCTCCGGGCGCGTCCCGGGTCCGTATCAACCTCGGTGGCCGCGGCGGCGACCGCCGCACCCCCTGACAGAGGAGAAGCCTTCATGACCGACGCCCACGGCCAGTACCAGGGCAATCTGCAGTACGCCGTCGACATCGCCCTCTGCATCGACGCGACCGGCAGCATGTACCCCGTCCTCGACACCGTGAAGTCGAGCGCCCTCCAGTTCCACCAGCGGCTCGACGACGTCATGGCGAAGAAGGGCAAGTCCATCAGCCAGCTGCGGCTGAAGGTCATCGCCTTCCGTGACTTCGGCGACGATCCGTCCAACGCCATCGAGGAGACCGACTTCCTCCAGCTCCCGGCCCAGGCGCGGGAGTTCGAGCAGTTCGTCGCCGCGATCGACGCGACGGGCGGCGGCGACATCCCGGAGTCCGGCCTCGAAGCCCTCGCCCTGGCGATCAACTCCCCCTGGGAGACCGGGCTCGACCGGCGCCGCCATGTCATCGTGATGTTCACCGACGCTCCCGCCCACGCCCTCGGCACGGTCGGCGCCGACACCCACACCTACCCCCGGCACATCCCGCGCAGCCTGGACGACCTGTTCGAGCAGTGGGGGTACGCGCGCAGCCAGACCTCGGTGATGGAGCAGTCCGCCAAGCGCCTGGTGCTCTTCGCCCCGGAGGAGGCCCCCTGGTCGGACCCGATCGCCGAGGAGTGGGACCTCACCCTGCACTTCGCCTCCAAGGCGGGCGAGGGCCTGGAGGAGTTCGAGATGGACGAGATCATCGAGACGATCGCGAACAGCCTGTGATCCTGTCCTGGGACGGTTTCCGCGTGCGGTCGACGCCGGCGGGCCTGGAGTTCTCCTGGCCCGGCGGCGGCGTCTTCGAGGTGCAGTCGGCGCACTGCGTCTCGGCCTCGCTGCACCCCTCGGACGACCGGGAGGGCCAGCGGCTCGTCTTCGAGTTCGCCTTCCTGGGCGGCGCGCCGACCGAGTCGGCGCTCGCCCTGCGCGCGGAGGTGCCTCCGGGCCGCCTTGAGGACGCCCAGCGGTTCGTCGACGCGCTCTGGACCGAGCATTCGATCCCGGACCACCCGGCCTCCGGGACGAAGAGGCACGGGGGCCCGGCCCCCGCGGCCGTGGCCGTACCCGTGGCCACGGCCACGCCGGCGCCCGCACCCGCGCCCGCTTCGGCTTCGGGCTCGGCTTCGGCGTCGAGATCGGCTTCGGATTCGGGGTCGGATTCGGGGTCGGGCTCCACCGAGGCGGTCCTGGAGCGGGTGACGTCGGGGCGTGACTGGATCGTCAACCCGGTCGGGCGGCGCTCGGAGGAACTGTTCCGGGACGTGATGGCACGCCCCGACATCGGCGACAACTGACACCGGACGACGGACGGCGGAGAGAGGGACGACAGGGGTGGCTGGCTCGGCCAACTGGCGATGCGCGGACTGCGACAGCAACAACGGGGCGGGGGACAAGGCCTGTACGACCTGCGGGTCGACCCGTCGTACGACGCTGCCGCCGCCCGCCGCACCCCCGCGTCCGGCGGCGAAGCGCCCCACACCCAAGCGCACTCCGCCCAAACCGGCCGCCTCGGGTACGTCGTCCTCGGGCACCACGCCGCCGAGGTCCACGCCCCGGCCGGCCCCCGCCAAGAAGGCCACCCCGAAGCCGGCCCCCGCCAAGAAGGCCGCGCCCAAGCCGGCCCCGAAGCGGCCGACCCCCCGCCGGACGCCCCCGACCACCCCGACGCCACCGCGTACGGGGTCCACCGGGTCCCGTCCCACGGGCGTCTTCTACCCGCCGCCGGCCTCGGGCGGCTACACCCCGACGTACACCCCGCCCGCGGCGACGCCGCCCCCGCCCCCTCGGCCCACGGCCCCCCGTCCCGTGTACACGCCGCCGAGCCGGCCCCCGAAGCCGAAGGGGAAGGGCTGCGGGACGGGATGTCTGGGCGTGGCCGGTGCCATCCTGCTCGTCGGGTTCCTCGCCAACAGCTGCTCCGGGATGCTCGACTCCCTGAGCCCGGACGACTCCGAGCCGACGACCCGTCCGAGCAGCAAGGCCGCCTCCTGCCCGTCCCGCATCGCGGCCGAGCTCCCGGACGGCGACGGCGCCGAGCTCGTCAAGGCCTTCCGTACGAAGAACAAGCAGATCACGCTCTGCCGCACGGGCTCGGGGAAGCTCTTCTACTTCGGCGAGTTCAGCGACCAGCGGGAGCCGGGCATCGCCATGAAGGCGAAGGCGACGAGCGACGGCTACGAGGCGACGAACAGCCCGTACCGCTATGTGATCCGCGACGGCACGGTGACCGTCTACAAGTCGGGCACCCGAATCGGCCGCGAGGAGCTCACCCCGGAACCGAATCCGAGCTGAGCCCCTCGCGCCCCGTGGTGAAGGCCCCTACTCCGTCGGCTCCAGCCGCAGCGAGATCGAGTTGATGCAGTACCGCTGGTCCGTCGGGGTCGGGTAGCCCTCGCCCTCGAAGACGTGGCCCAGGTGCGAGCCGCAGCGGGCACAGCGGACCTCGGTGCGGATCATGCCGTGGGAGGTGTCGGCGATCAGCTCGACGGCGGAGCTGTCCTTCGGATCGAAGAAGGACGGCCAGCCGCAGTGCGACTCGAACTTCTCGTTCGAGGTGAAGAGCTCCGCGCCGCAGGCGCGGCAGGAGTAGACACCCTTGGCCGTGGTGTCCGTGTACTCACCGCGGAAGGCGGGCTCCGTGCCGGCGAGCCGGAGCACCTGGTACTCCGACGGGCTCAGCTGGGCCTGCCACTCCTCGTCCGACTTCTCGACCTCGTACGCCATCGTTCGTCCACTCCCTCAGTTCGACAGGCGGGCGAGGATCTTCGGACCGAGGTCCGTGACGTCACCCGCGCCCATCGTGAGAACGAGGTCGCCGGGGCCGGCCATTCCCGCGATGACCTCGGGAACGGTGGCCATGTCGACGGCACGGACGGCCGTGACGGCGGCGCCGGCCCGCTCGGCCGCCGCGATGATCAGCTCGCTGGTGACGCCGGGGATCGGGTCCTCGCGGGCCGGGTAGATGTCGAGGACCACGGAGGCGTCCGCGAGGGCCAGCGCGTCGCCCATCTCCTTGCCCAGTTCCTGGGTGCGGGAGAAGAGGTGCGGCTGGAAGACGACGAGGAGGCGGGCGGCCCCGGCGGCGCCGCGCATGGCCTCCAGGTCGGCGGTCATCTCGGTGGGGTGGTGCGCGTACGAGTCGATGACCTGGACACCCTTGGCCTCGCCCTTGAGCTGGAGGCGGCGGCCGACGCCGGTGTAGGCGGTGAGCGCCTGGGCGAGCTCGGCCGGGTCGATGCCGACGCGGGCGCCGGCGGCGAGGGCCGCGGCGGCGTTGTGGGCGTAGTGGCGGCCGGGGACGGAGACGGTGAAGGTGTGCTCGACGCCGTCGAGGAGGACCGTCACCTCGCTCTTCATCCCGTTCGGGACGATCTTCAGGATGCGGGCGTCGGAGTCGGCGGACTCGCCGACGGTGACGATCTCCAGGCCGTCGCGGTCCGCGACGCGGCGGGCCAGCTCGCGGGCGCCCGCGTGCTCGCCGACGACGAGGGTGCCGCCGGGGCGGATCTTGGCGGTGAAGGCCTCGAAGGACTCGTAGATCTCGTCCATGGAGGCGTAGTTCGCGTGGTGGTCCAGCTCGACGTTGAGGACGATCGCGACCTCGGGGTCGTACTTCTGGAAGCTGCGGTCGCTCTCGTCGGCCTCGGCGACGAAGACCTCGCCGGCGCCGTGCCGGGCGTTCGTGCCGGGGCCCGCGAGGTCGCCGCCGATGGCGTACGAGGGGTCGAGGCCGAGCTCGGTGAGGGCGACGGCCAGCATGGAGGTGGTGGTCGTCTTGCCGTGCGTGCCGGCGACGGCGATCGCGCGCAGGCCGTCCATGAGGGAGGCGAGCGCGTCGGAGCGGTGGACGACGGGGATGCCGAGCTCGGCGGCGCGGGCCAGCTCGGGGTTGTCGGCGCGGATGGCGCTGGAGACGACCACGGCGGAGGCGTCGTCGGCGAGGTGCTCGGCGGCGTGGCCGATGTGCACGGTGGCGCCGAGGGCGCGCAGCGACTCGGCGGTCGCGGACTCCTTGGCGTCGCTGCCGGCGACCTTGGCGCCGCGCTGGGCGAGGATCTTCGCGATGCCCGACATTCCGGCACCGCCGATGCCGATGAAGTGCGGCCGTTCCATGGCGGCAGGGATGGCGGGTGCCATGCGGATCTCTCCCCGGGGTGTGTGGTTCTGGAAGCCCCCAGCCTAGTGGCTCACCGTGCCCTTGCCCGGCGGGGCGCAGCGGCTCCGGGTCCGCGCCCCCTGCACGGGGCGCGGACCCGGCCGTGCCGCTACTCGCTGTGGGCGAAGAGCTTCAGGACGGGGACCCCGACCTTGTGGCGGGCCCGGGAGGCCCAGTCGCGGTGGAAGAACTCCTCCACGTAGTGCGGGGCGGTGAGAACGATCACCTCGTCCGCCTCCGACCCGTCGACCACCGCCTTCATCTTGTCGAGCGGGTGGTCCTCGACGACCTGGCCGACCGCTTCGCAGCCGGCCGCTCTCAGGGCCCGGAGCGAGACCTCCAGGGCCTGCTCGGCCAGCGGCCGGGCCTCCTTGCCCTCCGGTTCGTCGCCCTCCCGGGCGGCTTCCTTCAGTTCGCCCATGGCGACGTCGTCGATGGCACGCAGCAGTACATCGGCCTGGTCACCACGCGGCTGCATGAGAACGATGAAGGACACGTCCTCTTCGCCGTGCAGGGTGGTGACGAATTCCACGTCGACGGACGTCAGGGGCTTCTCGATCATGAGAACGCTTGTGAACACCTCAGGAGCCCTTCTGCGGAAACCATCCTTCCCCGTGCCCGCACGGGGACTGCGACAGTAAGTCTGCCCAGCGGACGCTAAGCGGAACGACAAATTCCGCCGATTGTCAGATCCGACGGTAGCGGGTGAAGAGGAAGCCGTCCTGCTCCAGCACGGAAGCCACCTGGAAGCGTGTCGGGACGGCCACCGAAGGGCCTCCGGCGATCCGTTGGGCGTCACCCGCCGTCATCGTCGGCGAGACCGTCAGACACAGCTCGTCGAGGACTCCCGCCGCCACGAACTGGCCGAGCAGCCGGGGTCCGCCCTCGGTCAGCTGACGGCGGAGCCCGCGCTCCGCGAGCGCCGCCACCGCGCGGGCCGGCTCCACGCCGGGCCCGTCGCCCGCGGTCAGCACCACGGCGCCCGCCGCCCGGGCGGCCGCGATCCGCTCGGCGGGCGCCGTGGCTCCCGTGAGCACCAGGGTCGGCGTCAGCGGCTCCGTGAAGAGCGGCAGCGAGAAGTCGAGGTTCAGGGAGGCGCTGACCACGGCGATCACCGGCGCCGGGCCCTGTCCGGCGGCGGCCCGGCGGGCCGCGAAGGCCTCACGCGCGCGTGCCGGGCGGTAGCCCTCCAGGCGGACCGTTTCCGCACCCACCACGACCACGTCGGCGAGCCCGCGCAGGACGCCGAAGATCCGCATGTCCGTCTCGGAGGAGAGCGGCTGGGAGCGCCCCTCGTGCTGGCCGGCCCCGTCGAGCGAGGAGACCATGTTGGCCCGCAGCCACGAGCCCTCACGCGCGGCCCCGTCCCCGCCCCCAACCCCGGCCCCGCCGACGCCCTCCGGATACGCGTAGGCGTCGGCGAGAGCGTCGAGCGACCACTCCCGGTCGGCGGCGGGGGCTGTCATGTCCGTCACAGGGAAGAGCTGGCGCATGATCGAAGTCTGACACGGCGCTTACAGTGGGGAACTGTGTCGACCCGTGCCCTCACCGAAGCGGCTGCTCCCGAAGCTGCCCCGCTCTCGCTCTGCTCCCGAGAGCCCCACGTCCCCGCCGACCGTCTCGTCGCGGAGATGGTGCCGCCGCCGCGCTTCGACTCCGTACGCTTCGACACGTACCTCCCCGACCCGAACCAGCCGAGCCAGACGGACGCCGTCAAGGCCCTGAGCACCTTCGCCGAGGGCCTCGGCGGGGCGCACGCCACCGGCGCCGGCAAGCGCCGCTGGTTCGCGAAGAAGCCGGCCGCACCGAGCGGCCCGCGCGGGGTCTACCTGGACGGCGGGTACGGCGTCGGCAAGACCCACCTGCTGGCCTCGCTGTGGCACGCGACCCCCGCGGAGCCCGCGCTGAAAGCATTCGGCACCTTCGTCGAGCTGACCAACCTGGTCGGCGCGCTCGGCTTCCAGCAGACCGTGAAGACGCTGAGCGGACACCGTCTCCTCTGCATCGACGAGTTCGAGCTCGACGACCCGGGCGACACCGTCCTCGTCTCCAGCCTCCTCGGCAAGCTCGTCGAGTCGGGCGTGGCCCTCGCCGCCACCTCGAACACGCTTCCGGGCAAGCTCGGCGAGGGCCGTTTCGCCGCCGCCGACTTCCTCCGCGAGATCCAGGGCCTCTCGGCGCACTTCCGGCCGCTGCGGATCGACGGCGAGGACTACCGCCACCGCGGCCTGCCCGAGGCCCCGTCCCCGTACTCCGACCAGGTGGTCACCGAGACCGCGTACGCCACGCCGGGCGCCTCCCTCGACGACTTCCCACACCTGCTCGAACACCTGGCCAGGGTTCACCCGAGCCGGTACGGCGCCCTCACGGACGACCTCGGCGCCGTCTGCCTCACCGACGTCCAGCCGGTCCCCGACCAGTCGACCGCCCTGCGGCTCGTGGTCCTCGCCGACCGTCTGTACGACCGCGAGATACCCGTGCTCGCCTCCGGACTCCCCTTCGACAAGCTCTTCAGCGACGAGATGCTGAACGGCGGCTACCGCAAGAAGTACTTCCGGGCGATCTCCCGGCTCACCGCGCTCGCCCGCGACGCGAAGGGGCTCGTGGCGCAGTAGCTTGGGGGCCGTACCCGATCGAAAGGGATCCACATGGCCACCGTGCGTCACGCCCACACCATCTGGCAGGGCGACCTCCTCAAGGGCTCCGGCGTCGTCACCCTCGACTCCTCCGGTCTCGGCTCGTACGACGTCTCCTGGCCGGCCCGGTCGGAGGAGCCCAACGGGAAGACGAGCCCCGAGGAGCTCATCGCCGCGGCGCACTCCTCCTGCTTCTCGATGGCCTTCTCGAACGGTCTGGCCAAGGCGGGCCACGCGCCCGAGCGGCTGGAGACGAAGGCCGACGTCACGTTCCAGCCGGGCGAGGGCATCACGGGCATCCACCTGACCGTGCGCGGCACGGTCTCCGGCCTGGACGCGGACGAGTTCCAGGCGCTCGCCGAGGACGCCAAGAAGAACTGCCCGGTCAGCCAGGCGCTCACGGGCACGACGATCACCCTCACCGCCGAACTGGCCTGACACCAGGTCAGAACGGGCGCCACGCGAGGCAGTTGTGGCCCGCATGGTTCACGCACCACGAGGGTGCGTGATACACACATGCGGGTCACACGTCACATCACACACCTGTCCGCCAACAGGAAAAGTGGTTTGCCTCATGTCCGCAACACGACGTCAGATCCTCTCCCGCACCGGCGCGTCCGTCGCCGGGATCGCCTTCACGGGCGCCCTCTCCGAACTCTTCGCCGGCAGCGCGAGCGCCGCGCCCCGAACGGCCGGCTACGGGCCCCTCGTACCCGATCCGGACGGTCTCCTCGACCTCCCGGCCGGCTTCCGCTACCGGGTGCTCTCCCGGCAGGGCGACCCGCTCCGCTCCGGCGAGGGCCCCGTCCCCAGCAACCACGACGGCATGGGCGCCTTCGCCGGCCGCCGCGGCCGGGTGCACCTCGTCCGCAACCACGAGAACCGGGTCACCGGGAAGATCGCCGTCCCCACCGTCCCCGGCCTCACGTACGACCCCGCCGGCAAGGGCGGCTGCACGGTCCTCGAACTCGACGGCCGCAACAACGTCCTCGGCGAGCGGGTCGCCATCGCCGGGACCGCCGTCAACTGCGCCGGCGGGCCCACCCCCTGGAACACCTGGCTGACCTGCGAGGAAACCGAGGACCGGGCCGGCACGAACGGCTACACCAAGGACCACGGCTTCATCTTCGAGGTCGACGGCGCCGACCCGCACCGCACCGGAGCCGTCCCGCTCACCGCGATGGGCCGCTTCCAGCACGAGGCGATCGCCGTCGACCCGGCGAGCGGCATCGTGTACGAGACGGAGGACGCCTTCGAACGGCCCTTCGGCCTCTTCTACCGCTTCCTTCCGGAGAAGCCGCTCGGCGGCACCGGGTCGCTGCGCGCGGGCGGCGCCCTGGAGGCCATGCGGGTGCCCGGCGTGCCCGACCTCTCCGTCGTCCAGGAGACCGGCGCCCGCTTCGACGGCATCGAATGGGTCCCCGTACCGGACCCGTCGGCCACGTCGACCTCCATCCGGCACCAGGACTTCGGGCCCCGGGGCATCACCCACGCGCAGAAGCTGGAGGGCTGTTACTGGGGCGGGCGGGCCGTCTACTTCGTGTCCTCCTTCGCGCGGGCCAAGGACGGCTCGGCGGCCACGCACTTCGGCCAGGTGTGGAAGTACGAACCGCACAAGCGCCGGCTCACCCTCGTCGTGGTCTTCGGTCCGAGCACCGACGTGCAGCTCCCCGGCGAGTCCCCGGACAACATCTGTCTGGCGCCGACCGGAGGCCTGATGGTCTGCGAGGACGGCGACGGGGCGCAGCACGTCTTCGGAGTGAGCGCGGCGGGCGAGGTGTACGCGGTGGCCCGGGGCGCCCAGAACATCGGCACCCCCGAGGCCCCGGAGTGGGGCGAGTTCGCGGGCGTCACGTTCTCCCCGGACCGGAGCACGATGTACGTCAACTGCTACACGCCGGGGACGACGTTCGCGGTGACGGGGCCGTGGGAGTGCTGACCTGACGGAGGGACCGGCGGTCGCGCTACGCGCGTTACACGCACGTAGCGCGGCGGCCCCACACCGTCAACGAGCGCTTGCGTGAATGCCCGGGTGACCCTTCACCCCATTGACCGACGGCCACCGTTCGGGCGGCTCGCCGCCCTCGGCGCGCAGCACGTCCTCATCATGTACACCGGCTGCGTCACCGTCCCGCTGGTCTTCGGCGGCGCGGCCGGACTCGACCCGGCGGCCATCGCGCTGCTCATCAACGCCGACCTGCTGATCGCCGGCCTCGTCACCCTGGTCCAGAGCCTCGGGGTCGGCCGGATCCTCGGCATCCGGCTGCCGGTCGTCACCGGCGCCACCTTCGCCGGCGTGACCCCGATGATCCTGATCGAGCAGGAGTACGGCATGCGGGCCGTCTACGGCTCGATGCTGGCGGCCGGACTCTTCGGGCTGCTGGTGGCGGTGCCCTTCGCCCGGCTCGTACGGTTCTTCCCGCCGCTCGTCAGCGGCACCGTCATCACCGTCGTCGGACTCTCCCTCATCGGGGTCGCGGCCGGACTGATCACCGGGAACGACCCGAAGGCCCCCGACCACGCGTCCGGCGAACGCCTGGCGCTCGCGGCCGGGGTCCTGCTCTTCATCGTCCTCTTCACCCGTTTCACCCGCGGTTTCCTCGGCCAGGTCGGCATCCTGCTCGCGCTCGTGCTCGGCACCCTGGCCGCCGTGCCCCTCGGGCTCACCGACTTCTCCCGGGTCTCCGGCACCGACTGGGCGGGCCTCGCGGCCCCCTTCCACTTCGGGGCGCCGCAGTTCCCGCCGACCGCCGTCATCGCGATGTGCGTGGTGATGCTGGTGATCTTCACCGAGTCGACCGCCTCCATGATCGCGGTCGGCGAGGCCACCGGCCGCCCGGTCACGGACGAGGACCTGGCACGCGGTCTGGCGGCCGACGGGCTCTCCGGGGTCCTCGGCGGGGCGATGAACGCGTTCATGGACACGGTCTTCACCCAGAACGTCGGCCTCATCGGCATCACCAAGGTCGCCAGCCGGTACGTCACCGCCGTCGCGGGCGGCATCCTCGTCGTCCTCGGCCTCCTCCCCCGGCTCGGCGCCGTCGTCGCCGCCCTGCCAGGACCCGTCGTCGGCGCCGCCGGCCTCGTGCTCTTCGCGACGGTCACCATGGTCGGCGTGAACACCCTGCGCCGGGTCGACCTGGACCAGGGCCACAACCTGACGATCGCGGCGGTCGCGCTCGGCGTCGGCCTGCTGCCGGAGGTCGCCGACGGGATCTACGACGGCTTCCCCGCCTGGTCCCGGATCATCCTCGGCAGCGGCATCACCAGCGCGGCCCTCGCCGCCTTCCTCCTGAACCTCCTCTTCCACCACACGCCCGGCAGGCGCGCGGGTGCGGGGGCCCGCGTTCCGACGCAGGATCGGGAGAGGACGAGCGGTACGGCGGAAGGGGCCGGCGGTGGCGAAAAAGCGCGGCAAGAAGAAGCGGACGGCCCCCGAACCCGTACTGCGTGAGGTCCTCCGCATCCCGGAGGGCGACCGGGTCGACCTCACGGCGTACGACGCCTCGGCGACCCCCGTCGGCCCCGCCGACAAGGCGGCGGGCCTCGCCGCCACCGCCGCGCTCGGGCCCCGCCTCGCCGAACTCCAGGAACGCCTGTACGCGGCGAGCACCGCCGGGGACCGGCGGCGCCTGCTCCTCGTCCTCCAGGGCATGGACACCAGCGGCAAGGGCGGCACGGTCAAGCACGTCATCGGCCTCTTCAACCCGTCCGGCTGCCGGATCCGCGCGTTCAAGGCGCCGACGCGGGAGGAGCAGAACCACCCCTTCCTCTGGCGGATCATGAGGGCGCTCCCCCAGCCGGGCGAGATCGGCATCTTCGACCGCTCGCAGTACGAGGACGTCCTCATCGCCCGCGTGCGCGGGCTGGTCCCGCGCCGTCAGGTCGGCCGCCGCTACGGCCAGATCAACCGCTTCGAGAAGTCCCTCGTCGAGGACGGGGTGACCGTGGTCAAGGTCTTCCTCCACCTCTCGTACGAGGAACAGCGCGCCCGGCTCCTCAAGCGCCTGGACGACCCCGACAGGCACTGGAAGTTCAACCCGGGCGACATCGAGGAGCGGGCGCTGTGGCCCGCGTACCGGCAGGCGTACGAGATCGCCCTGGAACGCTGCACGACGGACGAGGCCCCCTGGTACCTGGTCCCGGCGGACCGCAAGTGGTACCGCAACTGGGCGATCAGCAAGCTGCTCCTCGAGCACCTGGAGGCACTGGACCCGAAGTACCCGCCGGGGGACTTCGACGTGGAGGAGTGCCGGGCGCGGCTACTGGCCTCGTGAGCGGCGCCGGCGGGCGATGGCCTGCGCCAGGGATCTCGTCATGGTGGGGTCGAGGGCGTCGGGTCCGCCCTGTTGGGCCATCGCGGTGAGCAGACGGTCGAGAAGGGCCGGAAGGAACCCCGTGCGTACGCTCCGATGGGCCCAGCGCGCCCTGATCGTTCTCGTCGCCACCCTGCCCCCGCCCCCTCGTCACCCTCGCCTTCGTTCCCGCCCTGCTCGTCCTGCCTTTGCGCCGTGAGCGGGCAGCGCACGCCCACGCGCTGGTGCGTCAGCTCAGCGCGTGGACTCGGGTGCTGCCGCTGTCGAGTCGCGAGCGTTAAGCACTTTGATCGGATAACTTCCGATCGTGAACACTTCTGTACGAAAAATGGCGGCGCTTGGTCTTCTGGGCGCCGCCCTCGTCGGCTGCGGCAGCGGCGCCGCCCCCGTCCCGGCGCCGAAGCCCGAGCCGAAGGCGGCCGTCGTCGAGAGCCCCGCACCGAAGGCCAGCGCCGCCGCCCCCGGCGCGAAGCCCGCGCGCGTCCCCGCCGCCCCGCCCACGATGGCCCCCGGGCCCGGCGGCCTCACCCCCGTCTACACGCGCCGCGCGAACGGCACCGAGAAGGTCGTCGCGCTCACCTTCGACGCCGACATGACGGCCGATCAGGGCCCCCGGGCCGCGCGCGGCGAGCACTTCGACAACCCCGAGCTCATCGCGACCCTGCGCCGGCTCAAGGTGGACGCGACCGTGTTCATGACCGGCCGCTGGGCGGAGGAGTACCCGGACCAGGCGAAGTCCATCGGCGGCGACCCGCGCTTCGAGATCGCCAACCACTCCTACAGCCACTACGCCTTCGCGTCCCCCTGCTACGGCCTGCCGACCGTCCCCGGGCCCGACATGGCCTCCGACGTGCAGCGCGCCTTCGACTCCTTCCGGGACGCCGGCGCCATCAACGTCGTCCCGTACTTCCGCTTCCCCGGCGGCTGCTACGACGACGCGGCCCTGCGCGCCCTCGCGCCCGCCGGGGTCACCGCGATCCAGTGGGACGTGGTCAGCGGCGACGCCTTCGCGAAGGACGCGGACGCCGTCGCCGAGCAGGTCCTCGACGGGGTGAAGCCCGGTTCGCTCGTCGTCATGCACTGCACGCGCAGCGCGGCCCCCGTGACCGAGCAGGCGATCCGCCGGATCGTCCCGGAGCTCCGCGCGCGCGGCTACCGCTTCGTGAAGGTCTCGGAGCTCATGAGCCGCTAGGGGGTGTCCGGACACCCCCCAGGGTCCGGCGGGCCCTACTCCAGGCGCGCCGTGGCCCGGGACGCGAGCAGCGCCGTCGCCGCCGCGAGGAGCAGCGCGCCGCCGCAGGCGAGCCAGGGCGGGTCGGCGGTCGTCGTACGGGCGCCGGTGACCAGGGCCGTCATGGCGTACTTCGCCGGGGAACCGGTCGTCACCAGCGCCAGCAGGGAGCCGAGGACGAGGGCCGCGAGGGACCAGCCGGTGGCCTTGACGAAGGGGCGGGAGGCCAGCGCGCCGACGGCGGCCCCCGTCAGGGCGCAGGCCAGCGCCGCGAGCAGCCCCGCGGTGACGGCGGCGAGCGCGGTGACGCCGCGTCGGTCGCCGATCGCGGTCACCGCGAGGACGGCGACCGTGCCGACGAGGACCGGCCAGGCGGCTCCGGTGAGCAGCGCCGCGAGATGCGCGCGCCCCCGGCCGGCCGCCGCCGCGACCACGCTGCGGGCGGCGGGCGGTTCCTGGGTGAGGCAGATCCGTACGGACCAGGCGGACACCGGGAGCAGGGCGGCGGCGGTGAAACCGAGCGCGCCGAGGACCGGTTCGCCGGCCTGGACGCCGACGCCGATGAAGGCCACGTAGAGCAGCAGCGGCGCGAGCCAGCGCTGGGAGCGGAGGAGCAGACCCGACTGGTAGCGCAGGAGCGCCGTCATACCCGTACGCCTTCGGTGCCGAGGTGGTGGATGTGCCAGGACGCGGCGAGGAGCGCGCCCAGGAGGGCGTCGGAGTGCGCCGCGCCGACGGTGAGGACGGTGGTGCCGCCGGGACCGGGGGCGGTCAGCGGGTCGCCGGGCAGACGGGCGGGCAGCGACCGGCCGCCGGAGACCGTGATCCGGACGGGAGGCGCGGCCGCCTCCGCCGTCTCGTGCGGGGACGCCACCTGCCGCACCCGCCCCTCCGCCGTCTCGTGCGGGGACGCCACCTGCCGCACCCGCCCCTCCGCCGTCTCGTGCGGGGACGCCACCTGCCGCACCCGCCCCTCCCCCGCCCGGTACACGGCGCCCGCCTCCCCGACCAGCCGGCCGGGGTCGTGGTCGACGAAGACGACCGTCGCGCCCGCCGCGAGGCGTTCGCGGACGACGGTGTCCAGTTCGGCGCGGGCGCCGGTGTCCAGGCCGGTCCAGGCCTCGTCGAGGACGAGCAGGGCGGGGTCGGCGAGGAGGGCCTGGGCGACGGCGACCTTCTGGCCGGTGCCCTTGGAGAGCTCCGACAGACCGGTACGCGCGTGCGTGCCGGCCCCGAAGCGCTCCAGCCACTCCCCCGCCCGGGCCCGCGCCGCCGCCCGGCCGAGGCCCTGGACGCGGCCGAGGTGGACCAGGTAGTCGAGGGCCGTGAACGGCAGGGCCACGGGGAAGCGTTCGGGGACGTACGCGGTCCGGTCCGGCCGGCCGGTGACGCGGCCCTCGGTGGGCGCGTCGATGCCGGCGAGCAGCCGGAGCAGCGTGGACTTGCCGGTGCCGTTGGTGCCGACGACCCGGACGAGGGCGGCGGCGGGCAGGTCGAGCGAGACCTGCCTCAGCGCCCACGGCCCGCGCGGGCCGTGCCGCCGCCCGACGTTCTCCAGCCTCAACGCGACAGCCTCAATTCAACGGCCTCAATTCGAGGAGTTCTTCTGCGGGGTGAGCTCGCTGGGACGGACGACGACGAAGCCCTGGCCCTCCAGCTTGAGCTGCACCGCCTCGCCGGAACCGCCGCGGAGCATGGAGCCGAGGGACTGCGAGCGGTGCAGCGAGGTGTGGAGCTGCTCGCTCCAGCCGACGACGGCGTCGGTGTCGACGTACACCGGGGCCTGCGGGGTGACGGGGATGACGATCGGGTTGCCCTCGCACATCAGGGCGATCTTGCCGTAGCCGGAGAAGACGGAGTTGAAGAGGCCGCCGCCGGTCATGCCGGCGCCCTTCACGGTCCTGATGTCGTAGTGGAGGGTGGCGTCGAAGCAGAGGACGTTGCGGCCGTTGACGGTGAAGGCCTCGCCCTGCTCGATCTCGACGATGAAGCAGTTCTGCGCCTCGTGCGCGAACCAGGCCTCGCCCTGGCCCCGTACGGCCATCAGCGCCAGGCCCTCGCCGGTGACGGCCCGCTTGAGCATGCCGCCGATGCCCTGGCCCTTGCGCTCGAAGTGCAGGTCGCCGCGGAAGGCGATCATCGAACCCTGGCGGGCGTGCATCTCGCCGTTCACGGTGTACTTGACCGACTTGGCGTTCTGGAGGGTCATCCCCGGGAAGGTCGCCGCCTCGGCGAGGTGCTCGCCGGCAAAAAGATCGCTCTTCATGGGGGGCATCCTGGCCCGGAAGGGATGATTCCCACAAGAATCACTCGTCACCGCGATGGCAGACTTGCCGGGTGAGCAGCAACGAGACCGATCTCCGCGATGAGAAGCCCCAGTTCGTCCTCCCCCTGGTCGTCAGGATCGAGCGCGACGCGCCCCCGAGCCGTACCGACGCGCTGGAGACCGCGGCGCGGGCCGTCCTGGAGATCCTCACCGACGACCGTTCGCTCGGTGAGGGCGAGTGGGCGCAGGCGATCACCGACTGGCAGGACGCCAGGATCCGCAAGGTGGTGCGCCGGGCGCGGGGCGCCGAGTGGCGCCGTGCGAACACGCTGCCGGGCATCACGGTGACGGGCGCGGAGGCGGAGGTACGGGTCTTCCCGCCGGTCCCGCTGGACGGCTGGCCCAAGGACCTCGCCAAGCTCCAGGTGTCGGGCACCGACCTCGACGACCCGGCGGCGCCGGGACCCGTACCGGAGGGGGCGGCGGTGCTGTGGCTGAACCCGGAACTCGACATGTCCGCGGGCAAGACGATGGCGCAGACCGGCCACGGGGCGCAGCTGCTGTGGTGGGCGATGGCGGAGGACGACCGGAAGGCCTGGCGCGAGGCGGGATTCCCGCTCGCGGTGCGGACCGCGCCGGCGGAGACCTGGGCGGGCCTGACGACGAGCGGCCTCCCGGTCGTCCGCGACGCGGGCTTCACGGAGATCGCCCCGGGCTCGTGCACGGTGGTCTCCGAGGGCAGCGCCCTCTTCGCCTCCCACCTGCGTCTTCCCCGGCCCTGACCGCCCGGCCGATGGCCGCGGGGCCGGGTGTCGGACCCGTGCCGTAGCGTGCGTGGTCCGCATCCTGGGAGATCCACATGTCCGTTCGCGCCCGGCTCCACGCCACCGTTCCCGCTCTCCTGCCCCCGTCGGCGGCCGGTCCGCCGGAGATCGTGGGCCGGCCGGGGCGCCGGCTGCTCGTCCAGCGGAGCGACGACGAGATCGTGGCGCTGCCCCTGGACGACAGCTACGCGGCCCGGCCGGGGGCTGAGGTCCGTTTCCCCGCGCCCTGGCCACGTCGCCGCGGCACGTGGGAGGTGTCTCCCGACGCGGGCCTGGCCGTCTTCGCCGGGGTGCACGCCGTGCGTGCCGTCGAGCCGTCGGGGGCCACGCGCTGGGAGGTCCGGCACGGCTGCTGGTCCGGGACGTGCGGGGAGATTCACGAGTCGTACGAGGCGTACGCGGATCGCCAGGACCATCGTTACCCGGACGAGGGCTCCGTCGGCTTCTCGGCGGACGGAAGCGTCGTCTGGGCCCACGTCCGCGGCCCGTCGGCCGAGGGCGAGCCGGCCCCGGACACCGTCGACGAGTGGCTGGTGATCGACGCCCTCGACGGCCGCGTGCTCGCGCGGGCCGACGCCCGCGCCGCGGCGGCCGGCAGTGAACACGTCTCCCACCCGACCGATCCCCGTCGGATGGGCCTCAGCATCGGCGAGGGCCAGGACGGCGCTCCCCTGCGCCTGGGCAGCTGGGACGGGGAGAAGCTGGACGTCACCTACGTGGCGGACGACCTCTGCCTGTTGAGCGTGAGCCCCTCGGGCGAGCGGCTGATGACCGTCTCCCACGACCAGGACTCCCTCACCGTCCGCGACGGCGACGGGCTCGTCCTGGACGGGCTGGAATGGGACGCCGAGTCGGTGCTGCCGGCGCATCCTGACGCCCCTTCCGAAGACGAGGACGAAGCGCCGGTCTGCTGGGACTGGGCCGGCGGCTTCGTGGAGGAGACGGCCCTCGTCGTCTCGACCGCGGAGAGCGACGACGAGTGGGGCGAGGCCCGTCACTGGCTGATCGACACCACGGGTACGCACGGACTCCTGCCGATCACCTACCCGTCCCCGCCCTCCGGCTTGCCCACCGCACTCGGGAACGGCGCCTGGGCGACGGCCTCCGAGTCCGGCGACGCCCTGCACGTCTGGACGGCCGGGACCCCGAGCGACGTCCCACAACGCCACGGGCTCACAGCGGCCGAACCTCAAATGAAGCTCTGAACGTCCCCCTCCTGGGATTCGAATGCGCCCGCCCGGGCCATCAGGTGAGGGACTGAGGACCGAAGGAGGGGGACATGACGGAACTCGGCATCGGCATCGGCTGGCGTCCCGAGATCGCTGAGGCGGTGGAGGCCCTGCACGGCGTCGACTGGGTGGAGGTCGTCGCGGAGAACATCTGCGCCGACCATCTGCCCGACTCCCTGACCCGGCTGCGCCAGCGGGGCGTGACGGTCGTCCCGCACGGCGTCTCGCTCGGGCTGGGCGGCGCGGACCGGCCGGACCCGGCACGGCTCGCGGCGCTCGGGGAGAAGGCGGTCGCCCTGGGGGCGCCGCTGGTCACCGAGCACATCGCGTTCGTACGGGCCGGGGGGCCGCTCACCGCGACCCCGCTCCTCGAAGCCGGCCACCTGCTGCCGGTGCCCCGCACCAGGGACGCGCTCGACGTGCTCTGCGAGAACGTGCGCATCGCCCAGGACGCCCTGCCCGTACCGCTCGCCCTGGAGAACATCGCGGCCCTGATCGCCTGGCCGGGCGAGGAGATGACGGAGGGACAGTTCCTGGCGGAGCTGGTGGAGCGTACGGGGGTACGGCTCCTCATCGACGTCGCCAACCTGCACACCAACCACGTCAACCGGGGCGAGGACCCGGCCCGTGCCCTGTCCGAACTGCCGGTCGAGGCGATCGCGTACGTGCACGTGGCGGGCGGGGTCGAGCGGGACGGGGTCTGGCACGACACCCACGCCCACCCGGTCCCCCGTGAGGTCCTCGGCATCCTGTCGGACCTCACGTCCCGCATGTCCCCGCCGGGTGTCCTCCTGGAACGGGACGACGACTTCCCGCCGAAGGAGGAACTGGCCGCGGAGCTGAGCGTGATCGCCACCGCTGTGGGCAATCGTTCCGCCGGGGCGGAACGGGTGGGGACAGCCCACGCGCACGGCGCCCGTCCCCTGGTACCCGCGCCCCGACGCGCCCCGCTCCTCATCGGCGCCGGTGCGCGCGTCTCGGGAGGCCCGATGCCGGGTGGCACGCCCTGCGTCCAGGACCCCGCCCCGCGAGAGGACGCCCGCCAGCGCCTGGCCGTGACCCAGGCCGCCCTCCTCTCCGCCCTCGTCGCCGGCACCCCCGTCCCCGAAGGCTTCGACACCCGCCGGATCGGCGTGCAGAGCCGCGCCCTCGCCGCCAAGCGGGCCGGTGTCGTCGCGAAGGTCGCGCCGGAGCTGCCGGAGATCCTCGGCAAGGACTTCCGGCCCGCGTTCCTCGCGTACGCCCGGTCCCGTCCCATGACCGGCGGCTACCGCCGGGACGCGCTCGACTTCGCCGAGCACCTGCTGGTCGCCGGGCGTCCGGAGGACCCGGCGGCACGGCGGCGGCTCACGGAGTGGTGGCAGGACCGTTCCGGCAGCCGCCCGCCGGGCCGCGCCACCCGTCTCGTACGGGCCGCCCGCCACGCCCTCGTACGGAGATGACCATGAACCTTCTCGTCGTGCTCGTGTATCTCGCGGGCGCCCTCGGCATCGCCCTCGTCATCACCCGGGTCGTCCGGACGCGCGGCGGTCCCGGCGGGCCGGTCCACGACCGGTACGAGGTCGCCTTCCTCAACGGCGGCCCGGCCCGCGTCGTCGACACCGCCCTCGCCGCCCTCCAGGCCGACGGCAGGCTGGCGATCGGCGGCCCCGGCATCGTCGCGGTCGTCCGCCCCACCGCGCACGACCCGGTGGAGCGCGCCGTCCTCCAGGAGCACGCCGCCGCCCCGCACGGGGCCCTGCACAACCTGCGGTTGAGTGTGATGCGGCACCCGGCGGTCCAGGAGATCGGCGACGGTCTCGCGGCGCGCCGGCTGGTCGTCGACCCGGCGACGCGGCGGACCACGGCCCGCTGGTGCACCACCCTGATCCTGACGGCCTTCGTCCTGTTCCCGGTCTCGATCGTCCTGACGGTGATCGACTTCTCCGTCGACCACGAGTTCCGGCTCCCGTTCGTCTTCAAGGTGGCGCCCGTGCTCTTCGCCGCCCTGATCACCGGCATCGTCTGCGGGTCGGTCTCCGGCCGACAGGTCACCTCGGCCGGCCGCCGTGCGGTCCTCGCGTACGGGAGCGACCACGGCCGTCTCCCGGACGCCGGTCATCTCGTGGCCCTGCACGGGCTGCGGGCCCTGCCGGACCCGGTGCTCCGGCAACAGCTGGTCGCCGCCGCCCGCTTCTACGCGCCGCCGCGGCGGAACCGGCGCGGCGGCGGGCGGCCCTCACCGACGCACTTCTCCTCCTCGCACGCGGCCGCCCTGGAGGTGGCGACCGCGTGGTGCGCGACCAACAGTTCCTGCGGTGGCGGGGGCGGTGGTGGTTCCTGCTCGGGCGCCGGGTCCTGTTCCTCGGGCTGCGGCGGTTCCGGCGGCAGCTCGTGCTCCGGCTCCAGCTGCGGCGGCTCCGGTTCGAGCTGTGGCTCCAGCTCCAGCTCGTGCTCGTCCAGCTCCAGCTCGTGCTCCAGCTCCAGTTCCAGTTCGTGCTCCAGCTCCAGTTCCAGCAGCTGAGGGGCCATTCGGGTGGCGGCCCCGGCCGTCCTCCCGTACAACCGGGACATGATCTGGGTTCCGCTGCTCCTGGTGGCGTTCGTCGTGGCCGGTGTCGGCTGTGTGCGGGTCTGCCGTGCCTCGCTCGCCGCCGCCCGGCCCCACGGGCCGTCCGGCGGTACGCGGGAGCTCACCGTGTGTGAGGCGGCCTACCTCGCGGGCGGGCCGCTCCGGGTCACCGATCTGACGCTGGTGTCGATGCACAGGGCGCGGCGGCTGCTGCTCGCGCACACCGGCTGGGCGACGGTCGTGGACGCCACGGGCGCCGGGGACGAGCTCGAGCGCGCGGTGCTCGGCGCCATCGGGCCCGGCGGGCAGTCGCCGGTTCCCGCCGTGCGTCCGGTGGTCGCCGCCGCCGAATCCGTACGTCTGCTCGGGGAGGGGCTCGTCGACCGGGGGCTCGCCGTGTCCGAGGAGGCGCGCCGGGAGATGGCGGCCGGGGTGCGGGCGGTCCGGGCGGGGTTCCTGCTGACGCTGGCGCTCGGGACGGTCGCCGCGCTCCTGGTGCCGGGTGACGGGCGCGCTCTGGTCGTCGCCGGTTTCGCGCTGCCGCTGGTGGGGTCGGGGCTCTGCCTGCTGATCGGGGGGATCGAGGTCTATCCGTACACCCGCTGGGCGTCGCCGGCCGGGCAGCGGCTGCTCTCCGGGCTGTCGCCGGACGAGCCGCTCACGGCTCTCGCGACGCGCGGTCCCGCCGTCCTGGAGCCGGAGCTCCGCGCGGCCCTGCGGGCCTGAGAAGAGGTCCCGGAAATGACGCCGGTGCGGCGCGCGTGACGCGCGCCGCACCCGGAGCCGGACCCGGTGTCGCTGGAGCGGCGGGCACATGGTGCCGCCCGCCGTCTGATCTTCCGGGTCAAGGGGTGGCGCGCCCGGCCGGGAGCCGGGCGCGCCACCTGGTTTCGTACGGCCGTCAGGCCAGGCCCGCCACCAGGTCGGCGACGCTCTTGCGGCGGCCGGTGAAGAACGGGACCTCTTCGCGGACGTGCATCCGCGCCTCGGAGGCGCGCAGGTGGCGCATGAGGTCGACGATGCGGTGCAGTTCGTCGGCCTCGAAGGCGAGGAGCCACTCGTAGTCGCCGAGCGAGAAGGAGGCGACCGTGTTGGCGCGGACGTCGGGGTAGCCGCGGGCCATCTTGCCGTGGTCGGCGAGCATGCGGCGGCGGTCCTCGTCCGGCAGCAGGTACCAGTCGTAGGAGCGCACGAAGGGGTACACCGAGACGTAGTCGCGCGGGTTCTCGTCGGCCAGGAAGGCCGGGATGTGCGACTTGTTGAACTCGGCGGGGCGGTGCAGCGCCATGTTCGACCAGACCGGCTCCAGGGCGCGGCCCAGCTTGGTGCGGCGGAAGAGGTTGTACGCCTCCTGGAGCTCGTCGCTCGTCTCGGCGTGCCACCAGATCATGACGTCGGCGTCGGCGCGCAGACCGGACAGGTCGTACGTGCCGCGGATCGTGATGTCCTTGGCGGCGAGCTGGTCGAACAGCTCCTGGACCTCGTCGGCGTAGCCGGCTCGGTCCTCGGGCAGAACGTCGCGCAGCTTGAACACAGACCACAGGGTGTAGCGGATGACCTCGTTGAGGTCCTTCGCCTTCTTACCGGCGTTCGGGATCTTTTCGGGCGCACTCATACGCCTATTCTCGCCCGTCACAGGGAGTGCCCCGCACCGGGGTCGGTCCTTTTCGACGTGGCGATGATCTCGTCGGCCGCGCGATGGGCCGAGGCGATGCACGCGGGGATGCCGACGCCGTCGTACGCGGCGCCCGCGAGGCGCAGTCCGGGCAGGCCGGCGACCGCCGCGCGGACCCGGGCGACGCGGGCGAGATGGCCCACGGGGTACTGGGGCAGGCCGCCGGTCCAGCGGGTCACCGTGGACGCGACGGGCCGGGCGGCGAGGCCGGTGGCGGCGGCGAGGTCCTTGAGGGAGGCGGCGACGAGGTCGGCGTCCTCGCGGTGGATCTGCTCCTCCTCGCCGTGGCGGCCGACGGAGGTGCGCAGCACGAACAGGTCGGGGGCGGCGTCGGCGACCCACTGCCACTTCTGGGCGGAGAAGGTGGAGGCCTTGATGGTGTGGCCGTCGACGGGCGGCACCAGGAAGCCGGAACCGGCCAGGGCGGGCATGTCGGAGCGGCGGAAGGCGAGGGTGATCAGGGCCATGGAGGCGTAGTCGACGGCGCCGAGCTCGGCGGCGGCGTCCGGGGCGTGGCCGCCGAGGAGTCCGGCGGTGATCCCGGCGGGGGTGGCGAGGACGACGGCGTCGGCGTCGAAGGTCCGGTGCGGGGTCACGATCTGCCAGCCGGTGGCGCCGGTGCGGACGAGGGCGTCGACGCGCGTTCCGGTGTGGATCTCGCCGCCGGCGGCGCGGATCGCTTCGGCGACGGCGCCGGGGAGGGTGCCGATGCCGCCCTGGATGCCGAGGAAGGCGGCGCCGCCGAGGCCGGTGGCGGCGCCCGCCGCGTCGGCGGGGGTGGCGGCGCCGGCCCGCTGGACGGCGTGGACGGCGGCGGTGAGCGTGGGGTGGACGCGGGCGGCCTCGAAGAGGGCGGGGACGGCCGCCTTCATCGAGATGAGGTGGGCGTCCCCCGCGTACACCCCGCCGAGGAGGGGTTCGACGAGCCGGTCGACGACCTCGTGGCCCATGCGCGCGGCGACGTACGCGCCGATGGCGATGTCCTCGCCGATCTCGGTGGGCGGCAGCTCCAGGTCGCCGCCGATGCGGCGCACGCCGTCGGCGGAGAGGAGCCCCTCGACGGCGGCGGGGTCGCCGGGGACACCCATGACGTGGCCCTTGGGCATGGGGACGAGCTCGCCCCGGGACCAGACGGACGCGGTGGTCGTCGCGGGGGCCTGGAGCCGCTCGCCGAGGCCGACGGCCCGGGCGAGGGCGACGGCCTCGGGGCGGCGGGCGAGCAGCGACTCGGCGCCGAGGTCGACGGGCGCGCCCGCGATCTCCCCGGCGAGGAGCTTGCCGCCGAGCCGGGTGTCCGCTTCGAGGAGGGTCACCCGGTGGCCGGCGAGGGCCAGCCGGTGGGCGGCCGCGAGTCCGGCGATCCCGCCTCCGGCGACGACGACATGAGGCCCGGCGTGGTGTCCCGTGATGTCCGCGTTCATGGCACCACTCTCTCAAATCGCCCGCCCGCTCCCGTTCCGAGGCCGGACCGTGACCGCATCGCTACCGCCCGGGGGCAACCCGTACGACGGGCCCGTACGTCCAAGGGGCATCACTCACCACGATCCTGGGGGGATCTCGTGCGGACAGCGAGAACGAGAACGACGGCCGCGGTCCTGCTGACGGCTTCACTGGTCCTGACCGGCTGCGGCGCCGGCGCCGCGGACACGGCCTCGGACGGCAAGGGAGGCATGCCGGCGGCGAGGCCGGCGGACAAGGGGGCCGAGGGAGCGGCCGACGCCGCCTCGGGGGCGGCCGGGAAGCCCGCGGCGAAGGCGCCGGCCCAGCAGCACGTCATCCGTACCGCCGAGCTCTCCGTCGAGGTGAAGGACACGGCGAAGGCGCTGGCCGCCGCCCGCCGGGTGGCGACGGACGCGGGCGGGCGCGTGGAGAACGAGACGACGGAGCGGGCCGACGCCACGCACCTCACCTCGCAGATCGTGCTGCGGGTGCCGCAGGAGCGGTACGACTCCGTCCTCGCCGAGCTCGCGGGCGCCGGGAAGCTGATCGACCGCAAGGCGACCGCCAAGGACGTCACCGACCAGGTGGTGGACGTGGAGAGCCGGATCGCCACCCAGCGGGCGAGCGTGGCGCGGGTGCGGGCCCTGATGGACCGGGCGGAGAAGCTGTCCGACGTGGTGACCCTGGAGGGTGAGCTGAGTCGCCGCCAGGCGGACCTGGAGGCGCTGCTCGCCCAGCAGGGCACGCTGAAGGACCGGACGACGATGGCGACGATCACCCTGTGGCTCTCCGAGCCCGAGAAGCCGTCGGCGGAGGAGCGGGAGGAGGGCCGTCCCGGTTTCGCGGACGCCCTGGGCGGCGGCTGGAACGCGCTGGTGAGCGCGGCGGCCTGGATCGGCATCGTGCTGAGCGCGCTGGCGCCGTGGCTCGCGGTGGCCCTGATCGTCTTCGTCCTGTGGCGCCGCCTGCTCCGCCCGCGCCTCGCGGCCCGCGGCGCCCGCCCGGCGGGCGCGGCCCCCGTGCTGCCGGACACCCCGCGCAACGCCGCCGGAGCGGCCGTGGCCGCCGGGCCGGCCCCCGAGTCCCCGGCGACTCCCCGGCCCAGGGAGGCCCCCGAGAAGTAGCGTCTCCTCATGAGCGAACGACTGGTGGTCATCGGTGGCGACGCGGCGGGCATGTCCGCCGCGTCGCAGGCGCGCAGGCTCAAGGGGCCCGGGGAGCTGGAGATCGTCGCCTTCGAGCGGGGGCACTTCTCCTCGTACTCGGCCTGCGGCATCCCGTACTGGGTCGGCGGGGACGTGGCGCGGCGCGGGGAGCTGATCGCGCGCTCCCCCGAGGAGCACCGGGCCCGTGACATCGACCTGCGGACGCGGACCGAGGTGACGGAGATCGACGTCCCGGGGCAGCGGGTCCGCTCGCGGGACCTGGAGGCGGGTACGGAGGCGTGGACGGGCTTCGACAAGCTGGTGATCGCGACCGGGGCCCGGCCGCTGCGCCCGCCGCTGCCGGGGATCGACGCGCCCGGGGTGCACGGGGTGCAGACCCTCGACGACGGCCAGGCGCTGATCGACTCGCTGTCGGGTACGCCGGGGCGGCGGGCGGTCGTCGTCGGCGCCGGGTACATCGGCGTGGAGATGGCGGAGGCCCTGCTGAGCCGGGGCTACGAGGTGACGGTCCTGACCCGGGGCGAGCAGCCGATGGCGACGCTCGATCCGGACATGGGGCGGCTCGTGCACCGGGCGATGGACGGGCTCGGGATCACGACGGTCGTGTCGGCGCCGGTGACGAAGATCCTCACGGGTGCGGACCGGCGGGTGCGGGCGGTGGCGACGGACGCCGCCGAGTACCCGGCGGACGTGGTGGTCCTCGGCACGGGTGTGGTGCCGGAGACCTCGCTCGCGCGGGCGGCGGGGCTGCCGCTGGGGGCGTACGGGGGGCTGCTCACCGATCTGGCGATGCGGGTCAGGGGCCACGGGAACATCTGGGCCGGCGGTGACTGCGTGGAGGTCCTGGACCTGGTCTCGGGCCGGGAGCGGCACGTTCCCCTCGGCACGCACGCGAACAAGCACGGCCAGGTCATCGGTTCCAACGTGGGCGGCGGCTACGCGACCTTCCCGGGCGTGGTGGGCACGGCGGTGTCGAAGGTGTGCGACCTGGAGATCGCGCGGACGGGCCTGCGGGAGAGGGACGCCCGGGAGGTGGGTCTGCGGTACGTGACGGTGACGGTCGAGTCGACGAGCCGCGCGGGCTACTACCCGGGGGCCGCGCCGATGACGGTGAAGATGCTGGCCGAGAAGCGGACGGGCCGGCTGCTCGGGGTGCAGATCGTGGGCCGGGAGGGCGCGGCGAAGCGGGTGGACATCGCGGCGGTGGCGCTCACGGCGGGGATGACGGTGGAGGGGATGACGGCGCTCGACCTGGGGTACGCGCCGCCGTTCTCGCCGGTGTGGGACCCGGTGCTGGTCGCCGCGCGCAAGGCGGTGGCGGCCGTTCGGGCGGCGGAATGACCCGAGCGGCAGAGTGACCGTTGGTGACGGATTGCGGCCATCGCATCACCATGCGTCACTGTTCGCATGATCAGACACACGATGCGTGCGCTCTGCGCCGCCACTCTCGTCATAGCCCCGGTCGCCCTGACGGCGACGCCCGCCCACGCGGTGGCCTCGTGCCGGGTCAACGGCATCGCCGTCAGCAGCACGAACGTCGTCGGGACGGCGGGCTCCGACTACATCACCTGCGGCTCGCTCGCCGCCGGTGACCAGGTCAACGGCCTCGGCGGCTCCGACTACATCCGCATCGACGGCAGCGTCGGCGGCGGTGCCGTCGTCCGGGGCGGCACCGGCCAGGACTACGTCCTGGTGATCGGCTCCGTCGGGCCGATGGCCCAGGTCCTCGGCGAGGCGGACAACGACTACCTCCGCGTCGGCCCCAACGCGGGCGCCGTCAACGGCGGCACCGGGCTCGACGTGTGCCGGGTGGCCTCCGGCAACCCGCCGGTCAACTGCGAGGGCTGACGCCCGTCCCCTGTGCGCCGCCGGAACCCGGCGGCGCACAGTCGCGCGTGGGCGCCGCTCAGCGGGCCGTCCGCGTGTGCACGTACTCGACGAGCCGGGTCAGGGCGTCCGGGTCCATCGACGGCATGACGCCGTGGCCCAGGTTGAAGACGTGCCCCTCCAGGTCCCTCGCGGCGGCGAGGACCTCGTCGGCCTTGGCCTCCACGACCTCGGGGGAGGCGAAGAGCACGGCGGGGTCCAGGTTGCCCTGGAGGGCCTTGCCGGGGCCGACGCGGCGGGCGGCCTCGTCGAGCGGGACGCGCCAGTCGACGCCGACGACGTCCGCGCCCGCCTCGCCCATCAGGCCGAGGAGCTCGCCCGTACCGACACCGAAGTGGATGCGCGGGACGCCGTAGCCGGCGACCGCGTCGAAGACCTTCGTGGAGGCCGGCATCACCGAGCGGCGGTAGTCGGCCGGGGCGAGGGCGCCGACCCAGGAGTCGAAGAGCTGGACGGCGGAGGCGCCCGCCTCGATCTGCACCTTGAGGAAGGCCGAGGTGATCTCGGCGAGGCGGTCGAGCAGGTCGGCCCAGAGCTGCGGGTCGCCGTACATCATCGCCTTGGTGCGCTCGTGGCTGCGCGAGGGGCCGCCCTCGACGAGGTAGCTCGCGAGGGTGAAAGGCGCGCCGGCGAAGCCGATGAGCGGGGTGTCGCCCAGTTCGCCGGTGAGCATCCCGATGGCCTCGGTGACGTAGTGGACGTCCTCGGGGGTCAGGTCGCGCAGCCGGGCCAGGTCGGCGCGGGTGCGGATCGGGTCGGCGACGACCGGGCCGACGCCGGGCTTGATGTCGAGGTCGAGGCCGATGGCCTTGAGCGGGACGACGATGTCGCTGAAGTAGATCGCGGCGTCGACCTTGTGGCGCCTGACCGGCTGGAGCGTGATCTCGGTGACCAGCTCGGGCCGCATGCACGACTCGAGCATCGGGATGCCCTCGCGGACCTTCAGGTACTCGGGGAGGGAGCGCCCGGCCTGCCGCATGAACCAGACGGGGGTGTGCGGCACCGGCTCGCGTCGGCACGCCTTGAGGAACGCGGAGTCGTACGTCCGCGACTGCTGCTTCGTCTGCTGGCCCTGCGGGCTGTCCTTGGCACTCACGCCCAAATCTTCGCATGTGACGTGAAGCCGCTCGTCCGGGCCGGGTGTCCTCCCTGCACGGAGGCCCCGTTCCGCCTACTCTTCCCGGCATGGCTGCGGCTCAGGGACATTTTTCCGATCATTCCGACGGCGATCGAGGGACGGACGAAACAGCGGAGAGCAAGGAGACGAATCCGGTTCCGCCCGCGTTCCGGCGGGCGGTGGAGGCCTTGCGGTCGGCGAGGCTGCGGCCCGAGATCGAGATCGACCCGACCAGGCCGCCGCAGCGCCTCGCCCCGTACGCGTACGCGGTGGAGGCGGCCGTCGTCGAGGGCGAGGAGGACCTGGCCGACGGGCGGCTCGTGCTGCTGCACGATCCGGACGGGCACGAGGCCTGGAAGGGCACGTTCCGCCTGGTGACCCTGATCCGGGCGGAGCTGGAGCCGGAGATGGCGGCGGACCCGCTGCTGCCCGAGGTGTGCTGGTCCTGGCTGACCGGGGCCATGGAGGCGCGGGGGCTGGCGTACGGGGAGGCGAGCGGGACCGTGACGATGGCGGGCTCGCACTATTTCGGCGGTCTCGCGGACCGCAGACCGGCGACCCAGATCGAGATCCGCGCGTCCTGGACCCCGCGCGAGGGCCTGGCCGGGGTGCCGGACACGGGGGCGCACCTGGCGGCCTGGTGCGATCTGCTCTGCCAGATCGCGGGCCTGCCGCCCGCACCGGCGGATCCGGGGGCGGGGACGGTGACGGGCGCGGGGGTCGTCTCGCTGCCCCAGCGCCGGGGGCCGCAGGGGGCCTGAAACGCCTCCCCGCGGGTCCCTCGTGGGGGTGACGGGGCGAGGCCCACTCGTAGGATGATCGATCACGCGTCCGAATTGCCCTAATTGTTACTCACCAAATCGTGATCTTTCCCTAAAGGCGGGCGGCCCAGCTGCCGAAGGAGTCAGTGACCCCTTCACAGCACGGGTTCGCCCCCGGCTTCTTCCCCGAGCCGGCTCCGTCCCGCACCCTTCCCCCCAGGAGGCCTGGTGTCCGTTCTCCTCGAGCAGCCCGCAAGCCTGGTCGCCTACCGCCCGAACAAGCCGACGGCCATGGTCGTCGTGGCCGACCCACGCGTCCGCTCCACCGTCACCCGCCACCTGTGGGCCCTCGGAGTGCGCGACGTGATCGAGGCGTCGTCCATCGCGGAGGCCCGTCCCCGCGTCGGCAACCCGCGCGACATCTGCGTAGCCGACGTCCACCTGCCCGACGGCAGCGGCCTGACCCTGCTGTCCGAGACCCGCGCCGCGGGCTGGCCCAACGGCCTCGCCCTCTCGGCCGCCGATGACATCGGCGCCGTACGCAACGCCCTGGCGGGCGGCGTGAAGGGCTATGTCGTCACCGGAACCCGGACCAACATCGGTCACCCGACCCGCCCCGGCGCCGCCCCCATCGGCGCCGCGGCGGCCCGCCTCGGCCACCGCCGCCCCCCGGGTGCCCCGAGCCACCCGGGCGGCTACCGCGAGCTCTCCGGCCGTGAGGTCGAGGTGCTGCGGCTCGTCGCGGAGGGCCAGTCGAACAAGGCGATCGGCGTCTCCATGGGGCTCTCCGCCCTCACCGTCAAGAGCCACCTCGCCCGCATCGCCCGCAAGCTGGGCACCGGGGACCGCGCCGGCATGGTCGCGGTCGCCCTGCGGACGGGGATCATCCACTGACGGCCGGTGGACACGGGCCCGCGCCTGTCGACGGAACGTTCCGTCGACAGGCGCTTGCCGTTCACCGATACCCTTGACAGGTGACCGACGCCCAAGAGACCGCAGCAGACACAGCACTGCGCACCACCGGGGGCGGCCCCCCGGACGACGATGTCCCTGCGAATGGGCTTCCGATCCCGTTGCTGGAGCCCCGCGAGGGGATTCCGCCCGTCGTCGAGACCGAGGACGCCCTCGCCGAGGTGATCGCCGCGTTCGCCGCCGGAAGCGGTCCCGTGGCCGTGGACGCCGAGCGCGCCTCCGGCTACCGCTACGGCCAGCGCGCCTATCTCGTCCAGCTCCGCCGCGAGGGCGCGGGCACCGCGCTGATCGACCCCGTCGGCTGCCCCGATCTCTCGGGGCTCGGCGAGGCGCTCGCCGGGACCGAGTGGATCCTGCACGCCGCGACCCAGGACCTCCCGTGCCTGCGCGACATAGGCATGCTCCCCACCTCGCTCTTCGACACCGAGCTCGCCGGACGCCTCGCGGGCTTCCCGCGGGTCGGCCTCGGCGCGATGGTGGAGTCCGTCCTCGGCTACGCCCTGGAGAAGGGCCACTCCGCCGTCGACTGGTCCACCCGCCCGCTGCCCGAGCCGTGGCTGCGGTACGCGGCCCTGGACGTCGAGCTGCTCGTCGACCTCCGGGACGCCCTGGAGAAGGAGCTCGACCGGCAGGGGAAGCTGGAGTGGGCCCACCAGGAGTTCGACGCGATCGCCTCGGCCCCGCCCGCGCCGCCGCGCAAGGACCCGTGGCGCCGGACCTCCGGCATGCACAAGGTGCGCCGCCGGCGTCAGATGGCGGTCGTACGGGAGCTGTGGACGGCCCGTGACAAGGTCGCCCAGCGGCGCGACGTCTCCCCCGGCAAGGTGCTGAGCGACGCGGCGATCGTGGAGGCGGCGCTCGCGGTGCCCGTGAACGCGGCCGCGCTCCTCGCGCTGCCCGGTTTCGGCAACCGGATGAACCGCCGGCAGCTGGAGCAGTGGCAGGCCGCGGTGGACCGGGCCAGGGCCCTCCCGGAGAGCGAGCTGCCCCAGCCGGGCCAGCAGGTCGCGGGCCCGCCCCCGCCGCGCGCCTGGGCGGACAAGGACCCGGCCGCGGCGGCCCGCCTCGCGGCGGCGCGCACGGCGGTCTCGGCCCTCGCGGAGGAACTGAACCTCCCGCAGGAGAACCTGATCACCCCGGACACCGTGCGCCGCGTCTGCTGGGAGCCGCCGAACCCGGCGACCCCCGAGACGGTGTCCGCTGCGCTGTCCGGCCACGGCGCCCGTCCGTGGCAGGTGGAGCTGGTGACCCCGTTGCTCGTGAAGGCGCTGACGGCGCAGGCGTGACCCTGCCGGACGAGCCCCCGGCGCCCTTCCGGGCGCCGGGGGCTCCGCCGTGTCCCGGGACGGGCCCTACGGGGCCGGGCTGAGGTTGCCGTCGGTGTCCATGTCGAAGACGCCCTGGGTCTTCCCGTCGACCTTGAGGTGCTTGAGCCAGTGCTTCGAGAGGTGGTGCAGGTTGCGGTGCTGCGTCTCCCACACCAGCGAGTGCCCCGCGCAGGCCAGCTTGACCATGAGCTTGTGGGGGCCCGCGATGGCGTCGTAGAGCTCGGGGACCGAGAAGTTGAGCTCCGGGTCGGCGCTGGGCGGTGAGGTGTTCGCCTGGGCGTCGCTGTCCCCGTACACGATGAGCACCGGAACGCTTCCGCCGAGCACTCCGCCCTGAGGCGCGGTGGTCTTGTTCCATCCCCACCGGACGAAGTTCCTGATCCTGTTGAACCCGGTGGGCGGCCCCCACGCGCTGCCGACCGGGTCGCACTTCATGATCGCTTCCCAGGCCACGTCGGTGATGCCGGGTTCGCGCTGGTCCACGCAGTGCGTCTCGTTGTCCAGAGCCTTGACGAACCCCGCCTTCCCCCCGATGAAGGTCGGGAAGCCGGGCTGTGGCAGGGGGGACGGCGGGGTGGAGGAGCCGTTGGCCGGGAAGATCGGGGCCAACAGGAACAGGCTCTCGACCTTGTCGGGGTTGTTGATCGCATACGGCCCCATGTGGAAGGCGGCCGCGGACCAGCCGACGAAAGCGAGCTTCGCCGTCCCGCACTCCTTCAGGACGAACTTCACGACGGTGTTCAGTTCGTCCCGGTCGCTGTTCGAGTTGGTCAGCTGGTACGGGTAGGTCGGCGGGCCGGGCACGAATCCCGGCGGCCTCGGGGTGAGCAGGTGCTGCTGGGCGGGGTTGACGTTGTGGGGGTCGTCCATCTTGGGGCGCGGCGAGAGTCCCGAGCCCTGGAGGTCCATCATGAAGACGTCGTAGCCGGCCTTCGCCAGCTCCTCGGCCCAGCTGTACGACTTGTACTGGAGGTCGAAGCCCGCGAGCACCGGGACGCTCCGGCCGTGGAGCATCAGGACCGGCTTGCGCGTCCCTCCCGGAGGCGTGCCGTTCCGCTCCCGCACGAAGAGCTTGACGATCTCGTCCTTGTTCGCCGGGACGGTGGATTTGTGGGTGACCTGGTGATCGGTGGTCACGATCGGCATGGGAGTCCCTTCTCTGCGCCGGGCCCGGGCCTCGTGCCCCGGCCCCTTGGCACAGCCTCGATTCGCCCCGGAACGCGCGCCACGGCTCGGCGACCGCTCTGCGCCCATCGGGTTGCCGGACCGTCCCAACGGAGGGGCGCACGGAGGGGGCGCGCGTGGCGGTGTGGGATGTGACCTTCGCCGCTTGCCCCTCAGGGGGTGGGCAGCTTGGTTACCCACAAGTAGCATGGGGGGAGCAAGCGCGCGCTTAGGCGTGGGCCGCAGCAGCAGTGCCATCCCGCACCCTGGAGGAGAGCCATCGTGCCTCGTACCGTCAGGGACGTCGTCTTCGTCGACGGCGTCCGCACCCCGTTCGGCAAGGCGGGCCCGAAGGGCATCTACCACGAGACCCGCGCCGACGACCTCGTCGTGAAGGCGATCCGGGAGCTGCTGCGCCGCAACCCGGGTCTCGACCCCGCGAAGATCGACGAGGTCGCCATCGCCGCGACCACGCAGATCGGTGACCAGGGCCTGACCCTCGGCCGCACGGCGGGCATCCTCGCCGGCCTGCCGCAGTCGGTGCCCGGCTACTCCATCGACCGCATGTGCGCCGGTGCCCTCACGGCCGTGACCAGCGTCGCCGGTTCGATCGCCTTCGGCGCGTACGACGCCGTCATCGCCGGTGGCGTCGAGCACATGGGCCGCCACCCCATGGGCGAGGGCGTCGACCCGAACCCGCGCTTCGTCAGCGAGAAGCTGGTCGACGAGTCCGCCCTGTTCATGGGCATGACCGCCGAGAACCTGCACGACCGCTACCCGAGCATCACCAAGCAGCGCGCCGACGAGTACGCCGTGCGCTCGCAGGAGAAGGCCGCCAAGGCGTACGCCGACGGCAAGATCCAGCAGGACCTGGTGCCGATCTCGGTCCGCCGCACCGACGCCTCCACGGGCGAGACCGGCTGGGGCCTGGTCACCGCCGACGAGCCGATGCGCCCGGGAACCACCCTGGAGTCGCTGACCGGCCTGAAGACGCCGTTCCGCGTCCACGGCAACGTCACCGCGGGCAACGCGGCCGGCCTCAACGACGGCGCCACCGCCTCGATCATCGCCTCCGAGGACTTCGCCCGGGAGAACGACCTCCCGGTCAAGATGCGCCTCGTCTCGTACGCCTTCGCCGGCGTCGAGCCCGAGGTCATGGGCTACGGCCCGATCCCGGCGACCGAGAAGGCCCTGGCCAAGGCCGGCCTGACGATCGACGACATCCAGCTGTTCGAGATCAACGAGGCCTTCGCCGTTCAGGTCCTCGCGTTCCTGGAGCACTACGGCATCGCCGACGACGACGCCCGCGTGAACCAGTACGGCGGCGCGATCGCCTACGGTCACCCGCTCGCCTCCTCCGGCGTCCGTCTGATGACGCAGCTGGCCCGCCAGTTCGAGGAGCAGCCGCAGGTCCGTTACGGCCTCACCACCATGTGCGTCGGCTTCGGCATGGGCGCGACGGTCATCTGGGAGAACCCCCACTGGGAGGGCAAGTGAGCACCACCGCCGAGCTTCTGAAGGGCGCCGCCGAGCTCTTCCCGGACGAGGTCGTCACCTCGGCCCACGTACGGCACTTCGAACTCCCGGCCGGTGCCGGTCGGTTCGCGCTGATCACGCTGGACAACGGCTTCGACCACACCAAGCCGACCACCTTCGGCCCGCAGTCCCTCGCCAACCTGAACGCGGCGATCGACCAGGTCGAGGCCGAGGCCGCGAACGGTGACATCGTCGGCGTCGGCATCACCGGCAAGCCGTTCATCTTCGCCGTCGGCGCCGACCTCAAGGGCGTCGAGCTGCTCAAGAAGCACGACGAGGCGCTCGCCATCGGCAAGGGCGGCCACGACGTCTTCAAGCGTCTGTCCGCGCTCGCCGTGCCGACCTTCGCGTACTACAACGGCGCGGCCATGGGCGGCGGCGTCGAGGTCGGTCTGCACTGCTCCTACCGCACCGTGTCGAAGGCCCTCCCGGCCTTCTCGCTGCCCGAGGTCTTCCTCGGCCTGGTGCCCGGCTGGGGCGGCTGCGCCATCCTGCCGAACCTGATCGGCGCCGAGAAGGCCGTCTCGGTCATCATCGAGAACTCGCTGAACCAGAACCGTCAGCTCAAGGGCAAGCAGGTCTTCGAGCTCGGCATCGCCGACGCGATCTTCGAGGGCGCCGACTTCCTGGAGCAGTCGCTCATCTGGACTGCGGGCGTCCTCAACGGCTCCGTGACGGTCGAGCGTCCCGAGGTCGACCGCGGCGAGGCCTGGGACCAGGCCGTCGCCAAGGGCCGCGCCATCGCCGACTCCAAGGTGCACGGCGCCGCCCCGGCCGCCTACCGCGCCCTCGACATCATCGAGGCCGCCAAGGACGGCGACCTGCAGAAGGGCTTCGACGCCGAGGACCAGGCCCTCGCGGACCTGATCATGGGCGGCGAGCTGCGCTCCGGCATCTACGCCTTCAACCTGGTGCAGAAGCGCGGCAAGCGCCCCGCCGGCGCCCCGGACAAGTCCCTGGCCCGCCCGGTCACCAAGGTCGGTGTCGTCGGTGCCGGTCTCATGGCCTCCCAGCTGGCCCTGCTCTTCCTGCGCCGCCTCGAGGTGCCGGTCGTCCTGACCGACATCGACCAGGAGCGCATCGACAAGGGCGTGGGCTACGTCCACGGCGAGATCGAGAAGCTGCTCGGCAAGGGCCGCATCAACCAGGACAAGGCCAACCGTCTCAAGGGCCTGGTCTCCGGTGTCCTCGACAAGGCCGAGGGCTTCGCGGACGCGGACTTCATCATCGAGGCCGTGTTCGAGGAGATGGGCGTCAAGCAGCAGGTGTTCGCGGAGGTCGAGGCGGTCGCCCCGGCGCACGCGATCCTCGCCACCAACACCTCCTCGCTCTCCGTCTCGGAGATGGCCTCGAAGCTCCAGCACCCGGAGCGCGTGGTCGGCTTCCACTTCTTCAACCCGGTCGCGATCCTCCCGCTCCTGGAGATCGTCCGCGGCGAGAAGACCGACGACGCCTCCCTGGCCACCGCCTTCGGTGTCGCCAAGAAGCTGAAGAAGACCGCGGTCCTCACCAAGGACGCCCCGGCGTTCGTCGTGAACCGCATCCTGACCCGCTTCATGGGCGAGATCCAGAACGTCATCGACGAGGGCACCCCGGTCGCCGTCGCCGAGAAGGGCGTCGAGCCGCTCGGCCTGCCGATGTCCCCGCTGGTGCTCCTGGAGCTCGTCGGCCCGGCGATCGGCCTGCACGTCTCCGAGACCCTGAACCGCTCCTTCCCCGAGCGCTTCAAGGTCTCCCCCAACCTGAAGGCGGTCGTCGAGGCCGGCAAGCGCGGCTTCTACGTCTACAACGCCGAGAACGGCTTCAAGCCGGAGCTCGACCCGGAGGTCGCCGCCCTCCTGAAGCAGGGCGACGTCGTCCTGACGGAGGAGCAGGTCCGCGACCGCGTCCTGGACGCGGTGGCGCAGGAGATCGGCCTCATGCTGGAGGAGGGTGTCGTCGCCGAGGCGCAGGACATCGACCTCTGCCTGATCACGGGCGCGGGCTGGCCCTTCCACCTGGGCGGCATCACGCCGTACCTGGACCGTGAGGGCGTCTCCGAGCGCGTCAACGGCAAGCGTTTCCTGGCCCAGGGCGTGGCGAGCGTCCCGGCGTAACACCCAGGGCGTCAAGACGACGGCCCCGGCACCTCGCACAGGTGCCGGGGCCGTTTCCCGTTGTCGCGGGCGGCGTCACCCTATGGAACGCCAGCCTTCGAGCAGCAGGCCCTCGGCCCCCACCTTCTGACGGGTCGTGACCGGGGTGCGGCCGTCGGCCACGGTCATCGCGACCAGGCCGCCGTCGAGGCCCCGGGTGAGCACGGCGGCCAGGTTCGCCTGCCGTTCCCCGGTCTCCGACCAGCTCAGGCCCTCCGCCTCCTGCTCGCTGGGGTAGGCGGCGAGGGCGAGCCGGCCGTCCTCGGACTGCTGGGCGAGGACCGTGCAGTCGAAGCCGTCGATGAGACAGCGGGTGACGGACAGGCGTCCGGTGCCGACCGCCTTGCCCAGCGGCGTCGGCGCGAGCTCGCGCTCCGGCGACCAGGCCATGACCTGGCCCTCCTGGTCCAGGTAGAAGAGCGTGACGTGCCCGGAGGGGCCGGTGACGGCGGCGAGGGTGCCCATGGTCACCGAGGCGGGCAGCAGCTCCTCGCGGATCGGCTTGGCCCCGGACTCGCGCTGGACGTAGCGGACGAGGCCCTTGGCGTGCGAGCTGTACAGCTCGACGAAGCCGGAGCCGTTGGTGACGGCGACCGGCGAGGGGTCGGTCTTGGAGCCGAGCAGGTCCCACCAGGGGTGCCAGCCGCCCGCGTCCTTCTGCGCCCGCACGCTGAGGCCGCCGCCCCCGTTCCGTACGAAGACGTAGACGCGGCCCAGGGCGTCCACGGCGACCGCCGGGTGGCCCGTCCAGGGGGACTTGCCGTTCGAGTGCCCGAGGGACCGCCAGGCGGCCGCCGGACGGCCCGTCTGGAACTGGACGGCGTGCACCAGCTCGACGTGCCCCTCGTCCCCGCCCGTCGGCCGCACGCCGACGAGGTGGACGTAGCGGTCGGCACCCTGGCCCACCGCGAGGAAGGGGGTCAGACCGTCGCCGCCGAGGGAGACGGGGCCGCTCCAGCCGCCTCCGGGCTCCTCGGTCCAGCGCACCACCTCGCCGTCCCGGGGCAGGAAGGCGCTGAACCGGCCCTCCTCCCCTCTGGTCAGCCAGCCGCCCTGGAGCACGGGGGCGGCGGGGCCTTGGGAACGGTCGTCGGTGACCTGGGATCGATTCGCCATGAGGGGATCCAGCACTCCGGTCGTCGGGAGGAGTTCGGGTACGAACCGACTGTAGTCGCCCTCCCGGACGGTCCTCCCCGCGCCTACGGCGTCACCCGCTCAGTACGTGGCATCCCGGCCCAACCGCCCGAGCCGGCTGTGACCGCGCCCGTACAGGAAGTACACGACGAAGCCGATCACCATCCAGACGGCGAAGCGGAACCAGGTCTCGCCGGGCAGGTTGAGCATGAGCCAGACGGAGGCCGCGACGGAGAGGATCGGGAGGACCGGCACCCAGGGGGTGCGGAAGGCCCGGTGCAGGTCGGGGCGGGTGCGGCGGAGGATGATGACGCCGATGGCGACCATGACGAAGGCGAAGAGGGTGCCGATGTTCACCAGGGTCGCGAGCTCGTTGATGCTGGTGAAGCCGGCGACGATGGCGATGATCACACCGAGCAGGATGGTCGGCCGGTACGGGGTCTTGAACCGCGGGTGTGTGACCGAGAAGAAGCGCGGCAGCAGGCCGTCGCGGCTCATGGCGAAGAAGACACGGGTCTGGCCGAGCAGCAGGATCAGACAGACCGTGGTGAGGCCGACGGCGGCGCCGAAGCTGATCACGCCCGCGTACCACGGGTGTCCCGCCGCCTTGAAGGCGTCGGCGAGGGGGGCGCTCACGGACAGCTCGGTGTACTTCTGCATGCCGGTGACGACGAGGGCGACGGCCACGTACAGCACGGTGCAGATGAGGAGCGAGCCGAGGATGCCACGGGGCATGTCCCGCTGCGGCAGCTTCGTCTCCTCCGCGGCCGTGGCGACCACGTCGAAGCCGATGAAGGCGAAGAAGACGACGGAGGCGGCGGTGAAGATGCCCATGACGCCGAAGTTCGTCGGCTCGTAGCCGAAGATCAGCTGGAGCATCGGGGAGTCCCAGCCGGAGGTACCGCCGGGCGGGGTGACGGCCGGCGGGATGAAGGGCTTGTAGTTGTCGCCGACGATGAAGAACAGGCCCGCGACGATCACGATCATCACGACGGTCACCTTGATCGCGACGACGACCGCGGTGATCCGGGCGGAGAGCTTCATGCCGAGGACGAGGACCACGGTCAGCACGAGGACCAGCAGGAAGGCCAGGATGTCGAAGGTGCCGCCCGCGACGTCCGGGCCTTCGAGCGAGGCCGGCAGGTGCCAGTCGATGTTGTCCATCAGGGATCTGACGTAACCGGACCAGCCGACGGCCACCACCGCCGTGCCGAGGGCGAACTCCAGGACCAGGTCCCAGCCGATGATCCAGGCCGGCAGCTCGCCGATCGAGGCGTACGCGAAGGTGTACGCGGATCCCGCCACCGGCACCGTCGAGGCGAACTCGGCGTAGCACAGGGCGGCCAGGGCGCAGACGATGCCCGCGGCGACGAAGGCGAGGGCGGTGGCCGGCCCCGCGTTCTCCTTGGCGACCTTGCCGGTGAGGACGAAGATGCCGGTGCCGATGATGACACCGACACCGAACACCGTCAGATCCCAGGCCGACAGGGATTTCTTGAGCGCGTGCTCGGGCTCCTCCGTGTCTCGGATCGACTGCTCGACCGACTTGGTCCGGAACAAGCCGGAATTGGCGCGTGGCTGTTGGTCCGTGCTCACCGTCGTACCTCCCTGCCTTGGAGCTGCCCGCTCTGTGGTCAGAATGCACGCGAAAGGGCCGGTCGGCACTCCGAAGAGTGAGCCGACCGGCCCAAAGGTGACGCCGGGTGACGGAGGTCCGTCAGTCGCGGGCGGGCTCCACGGCCTGCGCGCTGCTCTCGAACCGTCCGTCGAGCCGCGACACGAGACCGGTGACCTGGCGGGCGATGTCCGGGGCGGTCAGGCCGATCTCGGCCAGGACCTCGCCGCGGGAGGCGTGGTCGAGGAAGCGCGGCGGGATGCCGAAGTCACGCAGCGGTACGTCGACGCCGGCGTCGCGCAGCGCCTGGGCGACGGCGGAGCCGACACCGCCGACACGGCTGTTGTCCTCGACGGTGACGACGACCCGGTGGCGCTCGGCGAGCGGGGCGAGGGCCTCGTCGACGGGCTTGACCCAGCGGGGGTCGACGACCGTGGTGGAGATGCCCTGCCGGTCGAGGAGGTCGGCGATCTCCAGGCACATGGGGGCCAGGGCGCCCACGGAGACCAGGAGGACGTCGGGCGCGTCGCTGCCGGGCTCGCGGAGCACGTCCATGCCGCCGACGCGGCGCAGCGCGGGGACGGCCGGGCCGACCGCGCCCTTGGAGAAGCGGACCACGGTGGGGGCGTCGGTGACCTCGACGGCCTCGCGGAGCTGGGCGCGGACCTGGTCGGCGTCGCGCGGGGCGGCGAGCCGCAGGCCGGGCACGACCTGGAGGATCGACATGTCCCACATGCCGTTGTGCGAGGCGCCGTCGGTGCCGGTGACACCGGCCCGGTCCAGGACGAACGTGACGCCGCACTTGTGCAGGGCCACGTCCATCAGGACCTGGTCGAAGGCGCGGTTGAGGAAGGTCGCGTACACGGCGAAGACCGGGTGGAGGCCGCCGGTGGCGAGGCCGGCGGCGGAGACCGCGGCGTGCTGCTCGGCGATGCCGACGTCGAAGACCCGCTCGGGGAAGGCCTTGGCGAACTTGTCGAGGCCGACGGGCTGGAGCATGGCCGCGGTGATGGCGACGATGTCCTCGCGCTCCTTGCCGAGCGCGACCATCTCCTCGCCGAAGACGCTGGTCCAGTCGGCTCCGGAGGAGGCGATCGGCAGGCCGGTGTCGGGGTGGATCTTCCCGACGGCGTGGAAGCGGTCGGCCTCGTCCTGGAGGGCGGGCTGGTAGCCGCGGCCCTTCTCGGTGAGGCAGTGCACGATCACGGGGCCGCCGAAGCGCTTGGCGCGCGTGAGGGCGGACTCCAGGGCCTCGATGTCGTGGCCGTCGATGGGGCCGACGTACTTGAGGCCGAGGTCCTCGAACATGCCCTGCGGGGCGATGAAGTCCTTGAGGCCCTTCTTGGCGCCGTGCAGGGTCTCGTAGAGCGGCTTCCCGACGACCGGGGTGCGCTCCAGGATGTCCTTGCCGCGGGCGAGGAAGCGCTCGTAGCCGTCGGTGGTGCGCAGGGTGGCCAGGTGGTTGGCGAGGCCGCCGATGGTGGGCGCGTAGGAGCGCTCGTTGTCGTTGACGACGATGACGAGCGGGCGGTCCTTGGCGGCGGCGATGTTGTTCAGCGCCTCCCAGGCCATGCCGCCGGTGAGCGCGCCGTCGCCGATGACGGCGACGACGTGGTCGTCCTTCTTCAGGACCTCGTTCGCCTTGGCCAGTCCGTCGGCCCAGCCGAGGACCGTGGAGGCGTGCGAGTTCTCGATGACGTCGTGCTCGGACTCGGCCTGCGAGGGGTAGCCGGAGAGGCCGCCCTTCATCTTGAGCTTCGAGAAGTCCTGGCGTCCGGTGAGGAGCTTGTGGACGTAGCTCTGGTGGCCGGTGTCCCAGAGGACCTTGTCCTTCGGGGAGTCGAACACCCGGTGCAGGGCGATGGTCAGCTCGACCACGCCGAGGTTGGGGCCGAGGTGCCCGCCGGTCTTGGAGACGGCGTCCACGAGGAACGTCCTGATCTCGTCGGCCAGCTGGTCCAGCTGCTCCGGGGAGAGCCGGTCCAGATCTCGCGGTCCCCTGATACGGGTCAGCAGAGCCACCCGTTCCTCCTTGCTTTGAGCTGGTCGAGCTTGCCGATTTGTCGAGTCTAATGTTCCGTCTTGGATCGTGGGCATCGGGCCGGGGGGTGAGGCGTCACCCGCACGGCCGACAAGCCGCTGATCTGTACGGCCCTGTACGCGCGCGCGTACTGCTCCGGACGCAGCAGTGCCCGGCACCGGTTTCCCGGTGCCGGGCTGCTGTGACGGGAGTTACGCGCGGCCCGCGGTCTTCTGCGTGCGGCGGGAGACCGAGTCGATGATCACGGCGATGAGCAGGACCGCTCCGGTGATCATGTACTGGATGGCGTTCGAGGACAGGTTCATCTGGTTGAGGCCCTGGACGATCGACTGGATGACCAGGATGCCGAGGAGCGCCGACCAGACCTTGCCGCGTCCGCCGAACAGGGACGTACCACCGATGACCGCGGCGGCGATGCACATCATCAGCTGGTTGCCGCCGCCGAGGGAGCGGTCGGCGCCGCCCGTCGCGGAGGCGAGGAAGAGACCGCCGACGGCGCCCATCGTGCCGGAGATCATGAAGACCGAGATCCGGATCCACGACACGTTGATGCCGGCGCGGCGGGCGGCCTCGATGCCGCCGCCGACCGCGAAGACCTGGCGGCCGTACGTCGTGCGGCGCAGGACGAAGTCGGTGACGAGCAGGATGACCAGGAAGATCACCAGGGAGAGCGGCAGGCCCTGCTCCTGGTTGAAGCCGTACGCGGCGACGAGGACCAGGACCGCGAGGACGGCGGTGCGCAGGATGATCTCGCTCTGCGGGCGGTGCGGCAGCTCGGCGGCCTTGCGGCGGCGGGAGTCGCGCAGCTGGGCGAGGTAGAAGGCGGCGATGACCACCACGGCGAGGCCGTAGGCGGCGGCGACGTCGGAGAAGTAGTACTTCGTGAGGTCGCCGACGAAGCTGCCGATCGGGGTGGGGATGGTGGACTTGTCGCCCATCACCCAGGTCTGCAGACCGGCCCAGCCGAGGAAGCCGGCGAGGGTGACGACGAAGGCGGGCACGCCGATCTTGGCGAAGACCAGGCCGTGGAAGGCGCCGATCAGGGTGCCGGACAGGATGCCGAGGAGGATGGCGAGCCCGTCGGGCATGTCGGTGCCGAGCACGCCCCAGACGGAGCCGGCGAGGCCCGCCACGGAGCCTACGGCGAGGTCGATCTCGCCGAGCAGCAGGACGAAGACGATGCCGACGGCCATGATGCCGGGACCGACCGCGTACAGCGTGATCTGGTCGAGGTTGTACGAGGTGATGAAGTTGCCGGTGAGGGCCTGGAAGACGACGCCGATGACGATCAGGCCGACGACGACGGGCAGCGAGCCGATCTCACCCGAGCGGATCTTGCGCTTGAACTCGTCGACGTAGCCCTTGAAGCCCTGCTCGCGGACGAGGAGGCGGGGGTCGACGGCGGGTACGGCGGCGGCGGCGGGCGCCTCGCCGGTGCGGGGCTCGGGCACGGTGTCCTCGGAGGTGCTGGGGGTGGTGCTCACTTGGCTACCTCCGCGTTGCGGGCCTGGCGGCGGGTCACGGCGTTGTCCGTGGCACCGGTGATCGCGGCGATGATCTCTTCGTGCGTGGTGGTGGCCACCGGGAAGGTGCCGTTGTTGCGGCCCAGGCGGAGGACGGCCACGGTGTCGGCGACGGCCTTCACATCGGCCATGTTGTGGCTGATGAGGATGACGCCGAGGCCCTGCTCGCGCAGCCGCTCGACCAGGTCGAGGACCTGCGCGGTCTGCTCGACGCCGAGCGCGGCGGTGGGCTCGTCCAGGATCACGATCTTGGGGTCGCCGACCAGGGCGCGGGCGATGGCCACGACCTGGCGCTGGCCGCCGGAGAGGGCGGCGACGGGGATGCGGACGCTGGGGATGCGGATGGAGAGCGTGGAGAGCAGGTCCTTGGCCCGCTTCTCCATGGCGACCTCGTCGAGGACGCCGCCCTTCTTGATCTCGCGGCCGAGGAACAGGTTGGCGACGACGTCGAGGTTGTCGCAGAGCGCGAGGTCCTGGTAGACGGTCGCGACACCGAGGTTCTGGGAGTCGTGCGGCCGCTGGATCTCGACGCGCTCGCCCTCCCACTCGATGACGCCCTCGTCGATGGGGTGCACGCCGGCGATCGTCTTGACCAGCGTGGACTTTCCCGCTCCGTTGTCGCCGACGAGCGCGACGACCTCTCCTGCGTGGACTTCGAGATCGACACCGGAGAGGACCTGGACCGCTCCGAATCGCTTGAAGATCCCGCGCAACGCCAGCACGGGCGTCTGGGACACGTGAACCAACTCCTTCGCCGCCCGAGGGGGCGACGGCATGTCGCGCCGTCGTGCGGCGCCGAAGTTTCGAGGGGGGCTGGGCTCGTCCGGCCCCCGGACCGACAGCGGGGTCTGGGTCGGCCGGGGGCCGGACGGGCTGGGGGACGGATCCGGGCGTCGTACGCCGGCCTTGTTACCGGGGGTCTTCACCCTCTGTACTCGGGGCCTCGGCGCCCGCTTCGGGGGCGCTCACGCCGGGATCCGTGAAGCCGGGCCCACGCGGGGCCCGGCCGGGTCGGGCCGGGTTACTTGATGCCCAGCTCGGTGCACTTGGCGGCGAGGTCCGCGGTGCAGAGGTCGGCGGCCTTGTAGATGCCGTCCTTGACGACCGTGGACTGGATGTTGGCCTTGTCGACCACGACCGGGGCGAAGAGCGTGGACGGCACGCCGTCGGTCTCGCCCTGGGCGCCGAGCTCCTTGCCCTTGAGCAGGTTCACCGCGAACTTGGCGGCCTCGGGGGCCAGCTGGAGCGGCGACTTGTAGATGGTGAAGGTCTGGGTGCCGGCGATGATGCGCTGGATGCCCGCGACCTCGGCGTCCTGGCCACCCACCGGGACGTCCTTGACGCCGGCGTTCTCGAGGGAGGTGATGATGCCGCCGGCCATGCCGTCGTTCGCGGAGTAGACGGCGCCGATCTTGTCCTTGCCGACCGAGGAGATCGCGGCGGACATCTTCTCGCCCGCGACCTTCGGGTCCCACTCGCCGGAGGCCTCGTAGGCGATCTTGCCGACCTTGCCGTCGAGGGCGGTGTGGGCGCCCTTCTTGAACAGCGCGGCGTTCGGGTCCTTCTCGTCGCCGTTGATCATCACGACGTTGGCGGTGGCGGCCTTCGCGCCGAGCGCGGTCAGCAGGGCCTGGCCCTGGAGCTCGCCGACCTTGTTGTTGTCGTGGCTGACGTAGGCGTCGGCACCCTGGACGGCACGGTCGTACGCGACGACCTTCACACCCTTGGCCTTCGCGTCCTTGACCCAGCCCGCGGCCTTGGCGGCGTCCACCGGGTCGAGGGCGATGACCTTGACGCCGTCGGCGATCAGCTGGTCGAACTGCTGCTTCTGCTTGACGACGTCGGAGACCGCGTTGTTGTAGACGATCTCGCAGTCGGAGCAGGCGGCCTTGACGGCCTTCTCGAACTGGGGCTTGTCCAGGGCCTCGTAGCGCGAGGTCTTGTTCTCCGGCAGGAGCAGACCGATCTTGGTCGAGCTGCCCTTGTCACCGCTGTCGTCGCCACCGGCCTTGCCGCAGGCGGCGAGCGAGAGGGCCATCGAGACCGCGGCCGTGGCTATGACGGCACGACGCGTCACTGCGTTCATGTGGGGTTGCCTCCCTGACGAGGCCGCGACGGTGCGGCCGAGGTGCCACGAAGTCAACTCGGCCGAAACGTTGACGTCAAGAAGTAAATTATTAACGAGATGACAACGACGGTGTTCGTTATCTAAGTGAAGGCAAGGCGCGAGGCCGGCGCAGCGGCGGGCAGCGCACTCTCCAACAGGGTCGAATCGCCCATTTCGCTCAGTACGAGGGCGAGGGCGCCGAGCACCTCGGCGCGCCCGCCGAGGGCCCCCTGGGTCAGCGAGAGCTGCCGGGCCGCGCTGGGGATCGCGTACCGCGAGACGGAGTCCCTGATGGGCGCGAGGACCAGCTCACCGGCCTCGGCGAGGTCGCCGCCGAGCACCACCCGGCTGGGGTTCAGGAGGTTGCAGAGGTTGGCGATGCCGCTGCCGATGTGCCGTCCGACGTCGGCGATCACCCGGCGGCAGCCGGGGTCGCCCTCGCGGGCCAGCTGGACGACCCGCTCCATGGTCAGGTCGGGGCCGTGGCTCGGCTGGAGCAGCGGCAGCACGTACCGCGCGGCGGTGAAGGTCTCCAGGCAGCCCCGGTTGCCGCAGCGGCAGACGGGGCCCGACTCGTCCAGGGTGATGTGCCCGATCTCCCCGGCGGTGCCGCCCGGCCCCCGGTAGACCCGGCCGTCGATGACGAGTCCGGCACCGACGCCGCTGGCCACCTTGATGTACGCCAGGTCCTTGACCCCGCGGCCGCTGCCCCAGACGAGCTCGCCGAGCGCGCCCAGGTTGGCGTCGTTGTCGACGTGCACGGGGACGCCGAGCCGGCCCGAGAGCTCCTCGGCGGGGTTGATGCCGCTCCAGCCCGGCAGGATCGAGGTCGAGCCGAGGGTCCCGGAGGAGACGTCGATCGGGCCGGGCACGCCGAGGCCGACGCCGATCACCTTGTCGTAGCCGATGCCGGTGGCCCGGATCAGCCGCTTGACCAGCTGTTCCGCCCGGTCGAAGCCCTCGGCGGCGGAGGCGTCCACGTCGAGCGGCTCGGCCTCCTCGGCGAGCACCTGGTGGGCGAGGTTGCCGACGGCGACCCGGAGGTGGGTGTGGCCGAAGTCCACGCCGATCACGATGCCGGCGTCGCCGGAGAGCGAGACGCTGCGGGCGCGGCGGCCGCCCGCGGATGTGGGCGTCACCTCGACGGTGCCGCCGTCCTTCAACTCCCGCACGATGTTGGAGACCGTGGCGGCGGAGAGGCCCGTCGCCCTGGCGATCTCCGCCTGGGTGAGCGAGCCGGCCATGCGTACCGCCCGGACGACCCGTTCGAGATTGGCCCTGTGCAGAGACGTCTGCGACCCCGGAGTCTCCATCGACTCACTCACTCCCACCGTTTTCTCCAACATGTGAACTCTAAGGGGACTCTTTCGGCTTGGTCCCCGTCAAGACCTTGAGTGTCGGACGGCGAGGGTCACACGACGCGCGGGGCCCCCTGCGCGGGTGCGCCGGGGGCCCTGCGGAGTGCGACGGAGGGGTTACTTCACGGCGCCGGCGGTCAGACCGGCCACCACCTGCCGCTGGAAGATGATGTACGCGGCGAGGACCGGGAGCATCGCCATCACGAGGCCGGCGAAGAGGCCGGACCAGTCGCCCTTGTAGCCCTGGCTGACGGCCAGCTGGACGAGTCCCTGCGAGAGCACCTTGTTCTCCGGCTCGGTGTTGAGCACGGTCGGCAGCAGGTACTGGTTCCACTGGCCGAGGAAGTTGAAGATGCCGACGCTGATCAGGCCGGGCTTGGCCATCGGCAGCATGACCTGGAAGAAGGTCCGGGTGTGCGAGGCGCCGTCGACGAAGGCCGCCTCCGCCACCGAGGTCGGCAGGGTGCGGAAGAAGGCCGTGAGGAAGAAGACGGTGAACGGCAGCGAGTACGCGATGTAGACCAGGATCAGACCGTGCAGCGTGTTCAGCAGGGCCATGTTCTGCATGACGTAGAAGAGCGGCACGAGCGCCAGGATGATCGGGAAGCTCATCCCTCCGATGAAGAGGAAGTAGATGACGCGGTTGCCCGGGAAGTCGAAGCGGGCCAGCACGTAGGCCGCCATCGAGCCGAAGAGGAGCGTGCCGAGGAGCGAGCCGCCGACCACCAGCAGGGTGTTCAGGAAGTAGTCGCTCATGTGCGCCTCGGTCCAGGCGCGCGACCAGTTCTCGAAGTGCAGCTTGTCGGGCAGCGCCCAGGGCGAGGTGAAGATCGCCTTGTCGCTCTTGAAGGAGGTCATGACCGCCCAGAGCAGCGGCATGACGACCATGATCGCCCAGATGATCAGGACGCCGTGCGAGAAGACGTTGAGGGTCGCGCCCTCGGCCTTGGCGGTCCTGCGCGGGGCGGGCGCCGCCGTCTTGGTGACCGCGGGTCCCGGTCCGGCCGGGGAGCCGGGGGTCTCGACGCCGGTGGAGGCAGTGTCGGTCGTCTTCATCAGAACTCCAGCCGCTCGCGCCGGCCCAGCTTCATCACGACGGCCGCGAAGGCGAGCGTGACGAGGAGGAGCGCGACACCGATGGTCGTTGCGTAGGCGGCCTGACCGTCCCGGAACGCCTTCTGGTACACGTACAGCGGAAGGACGATGGTGGAGAAGTCGGGCCCGCCGCCGTTGGGGCCGACGGTCATGATCTGCACGACGGCGAAGGACTCCGCGCCGAGCGCGAGGATGCCCATGTAGATCCAGCCCGACTGCACGGTGTCCCAGAGCAGCGGCAGGGTGATCCTGAAGAAGGTCGTGAAGCGGTTCGCGCCGTCGAGCAGGGCCGCCTCGTAGAAGTCCCTCGGAATGGACGCCATGCCGGCCGAGAAGAGGACGACGAAGAATCCGACCGTGGACCAGACGAGGACCACCATCACACAGATGAGGGCGAGGTTCGGATCACCGAGCCAGTCCGGCTGAATGCTGCCGAGACCGACACCCTTCAATACGGAATTGATGGCTCCGCTGTTCGGGTTGTACGCGAACTGGAACAGCAGCGCGACGATCGCGATCGACAGCACCTGCGGGAAGAAATAGACGATCTTGTAGAACGAGGAACCGCGCACACCCGAGATCGCCGCACCCTTGCGGCGCCGACCGCCGACATTGAGCATGAAGGCGAAGAAAAGCGCGAGTCCCACGGTCACGAGCGGCAGGACCACCGCGAAGGTCAGACTGTGCTGGACCGATTTCCAGAAGACCTCGTCGTCCAGCATTCTGCTGTAGTTGTCGAATCCGACCATGCCGAATTCGGGACTCAGCCCGGTCCAGTCCGTGAACGAGTAGTAGATGGCCTGGATGAACGGCCAGATCACGAACAGCGCGTAGAGCGCGAGGGGGACCGCCAGGAACCCCACGATGAAACGGTACTTGCCGTGTTGCATTCCTACCGACCCCGATCTTTCCCGCGCCAGGCGCGCCGCAGGTGCCGCGCGCGAAGGAGCCGGGGCCCGCTCCCGGTCGGCGGGAAGGGGCCCCGGCACTGTGCGTCAGTGCTTGTAGTGCTTGATGCTCGAGTCCTTGGCCGCCTCGTCGGCGTACTTCTGGATCTTCTTGATCGTCTCGGCCGGGGTCGCGCGGCCGGCCATCATCTCGCCGAGGCCGGCGACACCGATCTTCTCCTTCTGGAGGGCGACGTACCAGTCCTGGAGACGCGGGTTGACGACGTTCTGGCCGGCCTTCTCCAGGGCGGCGACGCCGGACTTGAGGCCCGGGGTCAGCTCGATGCCGTCGGTGCCGCCGTTGAAGGCCGTCAGGGACTTCACGGACTTGGTGAAGTTCTTGGAGGAGGCCTCGCTCAGCATGATGCGCAGCTGCTCCAGGCCGCCCTCCGGGTTCTTCGCCTTCGCCGGGACGATGAAGGGCTCACCACCGGAGGCCCAGATCGTGCCGAAGGGCATCTTGTCGGAGGAGTCGATGCCGGTCGGGGCGGAGACGGCCAGGTTGAAGTCGGCCGGCATGGTCTTCGCGGCCTCGTTCTCGACCCAGGAGCCGTTCGGGATGAACAGCGCCTTGCCCTCGGTCCAGGCGGTCTGCGACTGGATGTGGTCGAGGCCGGGGGTGCCCTGGAGGATGTACCCCTTCTTGACCAGCTCGTAGTACGCCTCGAAACACGCCTTGACCGCGGGGTGCTCCCAGGCCTTCGGCTCCAGGTTGTCGATGGCGTCGAGGACCTCGCGGCCGCCGACCTTGCCGATCATCGGGTAGAGCGAGAAGGGGACGTAGTACGGGTACTTGCCGGCGTACGTCCAGCCCGCGATGCCCTTCTTCTTGGCCTTCTCGCAGACGGCCAGCATCTCGTCCCAGGTCTCGGGGTACTTCGCGTCGAGGGAGTCGAGCAGCTTCTGCGAGTACCAGACGCCGTAGACCGTGTACGCGTAGTACATGATCCACACCGGGTCGCCCTCGAACTGGCCCATCTCGACGATGCCGGGCCGCAGGGTGTCGCGGACCTTCTTGCCCGGGTCGTCGATGGACGGCGCGTCCAGGAGCGGGGTGAGGTCCATCAGCTGCTTCTGGCCGACGAGGACACCCATGTCCATCTGCTCGGCGCCGGAGTTGTCGATGAGGTCCGGCGGGGTGCCGCCGTTGAAGCGCGGCTGCAGCGTGGTGGTGATCTTCTGGGTCGGCGTGAACTTGACCTGCGCCTTGGGGTAATTCGTCTCGTAGACCTTGATCGCGTCCTTGGCGTACTCCTGTCCGAATCCGCCGTCGAAGAGGACGAACTCCATCGGCGCCGACTCGTTCACCCCGAGCGGGTTCTTATCGGACTTCGTGCCCTTTTCGACCTTCTCGTTACCACCGTCACCGCTGCTCGCGCAGGCGGACAGGAAGCCCATCGTCGGTACGGAGATCAGACCGAGAGCGGCGGAACGCTTGATCAGATCGCGACGGCCGAGGCCCTCACCGTTGTGTGCGGAGGTGGATCCCATGCTCAAGTCCTCGCCTTCATTCAGGACTCAGGCGGTGTACCGGTCGCCCGTTTCTCGCTCGCCACAGGCGAAGGGCCCCGCCACCGCGGTCAATTGCAGCCGGGTCGTGCACGCGTCGGGCCGTCGTCGGATTGCTCCGACTGGCTGGACGCCGACAGGTATAGTCCACTTCCCTTCGCGGGAGCAAGATCGAAACCAGGTTTGCACGACCATCTTTCCCGAGTTGAGACCTCCGGGATAAGCACGCTGGATCTGCGGCGTTTCGTCCAACCATTCGCGACGCAACACCCTTGACACGGCATCAGGGTCACCCCATCCCTCGGGACTTCACGAAAGGCGGACGGAAGCGCACGGGAGGAAAGGGGTAAAGGGGACAAACGATCGAACATCGAAACAGTTGTGTCACAAACCAGTTGCCCCGTGAAGATCTCGTAAGAAGGATCCGGGATCATAGAGGTCCCCGCCGCCCCCTGCCTCCGGCACGGGCGCGTGGCGGGACCTGCCTCATTCCATACGGATCTGGAGTTCTACGTGGCCAACTCTTCTGGCCTGAACCGCACGGGCATCCTGTCCCGTGTCACGGTCGCGGCGATAACCGCCGCCCTGGTGGGCACGACCACCGCCGCGGTCGCGGCGGACGCGCCGCAGCGGACCGCGTCCGCCGCCGTCCAGCAGCCCTCGGGCAACGCGAGCGCCTTCGCCGCCGAGTCCGTCTCCGACGCCCAGGTGAACGCCCTCTACGGCGTCGACTCCCAGGGCGACATGTACGGCTACGCGCCGAACAGCGAGGGCACCGGCCTCGAAGCCCGCATCTACACGGGCTACGGCTGGAGCAACGCCAAGTTCATCACTCAGGTCGACCAGAACCACGACGGCAGCGCCGACGGCATCTGGGACGTCACCGCGGGCCGCCTGTCGTACATGCCGTACGGCGGCGACTCGGTCTCCATCGGCACCGGCTGGAGCATCTACAACAAGGTCCTGTCCACGGGCCAGCTCGGTGGCGGTACCGCTGACGACCTGCTCGCCCGTGACAGCTACGGCACGCTGTGGCTGTACCTGGGCTACGGCAACGGCAAGGTCGCCAGCCGCATCAAGGTCGGCGCCGGCTGGCAGATCTACAACCAGATCGCCGGCAAGGGCGACCTGAGCGGCGACGGCAAGGACGACATCGTCGCCCGCGACGGTGCCGGCGTGCTGTGGCTCTACAAGGGCACCGGCAACTACAACGCGCCGTTCGCCACCCGCACCAAGATCGGCGGCGGCTGGCAGATCTACAACACGCTGGTCTCGACCGGTGACCTCGACCTCGACGGCATCGCCGACCTGGTCGCCCGTGACAGCGCCGGCGCCCTGTGGCTGTACAAGGGCACCGCGAACAGCACCGCGCCGTACAAGCCGCGTGTGAAGATCGGCACCGCCGGCTGGAACACCTACCGCATCATGTTCTGATCCTCGCTCCCGTCGTGAGACGGCGCGCGTGAAGAACGAAAGGGCCCCGCTCCTCTTCCGAGGAGCGGGGCCCTTGGCGTTCACCCGATGCGTCAGCCGCGGATCAGGTTGCGGAGCACGTACTGCATGATGCCGCCGTTGCGGTAGTAGTCCGCCTCACCGGGAGTGTCGATGCGGACGACCGCGTCGAACTCGACACCGGTGTCGGTGGTGACCTTGACCGTGCTCGGCGTGGTGCCCTCGTTCAGCTCCGTGACGCCCGTGATGGAGAAGGTCTCCTCACCGGTCAGGCCGAGCGAGTCGGCCGACTGGCCGGCCGGGAACTGCAGCGGCAGGACGCCCATGCCGATGAGGTTCGAGCGGTGGATGCGCTCGTACGACTCGGTGATGACGGCCTTGACGCCGAGGAGCGCGGTGCCCTTGGCGGCCCAGTCGCGGGACGAACCGGAGCCGTACTCCTTGCCGCCCAGGATGACCAGCGGGGTGCCGGCGGCCTGGTAGTTCTGCGAGGCGTCGTAGATGAACGACACCGGGCCGTCGACCTGGGTGAAGTCGCGGGTGAAGCCGCCCTCGGTGCCCGGCGCGATCTGGTTGCGCAGGCGGATGTTGGCGAAGGTGCCGCGGATCATGACCTCGTGGTTGCCCCGGCGCGAGCCGTAGGAGTTGAAGTCACGACGCTCCACACCGTGCTCGGTGAGGTACTTGCCGGCCGGGGTGTCGGCCTTGATGGCGCCGGCCGGGGAGATGTGGTCGGTGGTGACCGAGTCGCCCAGCTTGGCGAGGACGCGGGCGCCGGTGATGTCGGTGACCGGGGTGGTCTCCATCGTCATGCCCTCGAAGTACGGGGGCTTCCGGACGTAGGTGGACTCGGCGTCCCACTCGAAGGTGCTGCCGGTCGGGATCGACAGCGCCTGCCACTGGGCGTCACCCGCGAAGACGTCCTGGTAGGACTTGGAGAACATGTCCTCGCCGATGGCGTTGGCGACGACGTCGTTGACCTCGGCCTCCGACGGCCAGATGTCGGCCAGGTAGACGGGCTTGCCGTCCTGGTCGACGCCGAGGGCGTCCTTGGTGATGTCCACCTTCATGGAGCCCGCGATGGCGTACGCGACGACCAGCGGCGGGGAGGCCAGGTAGTTCATCTTGACGTCGGGGTTGATGCGGCCCTCGAAGTTCCGGTTGCCGGAGAGGACCGAGGTCACGGCCAGGTCGTGCTCGTTGACGGCCTTGGAGACCTCCTCCGGCAGCGGGCCGGAGTTGCCGATGCAGGTGGTGCAGCCGTAGCCGACGAGGTTGAAGCCGACCTTGTCGAGGTACGGGGTGAGGCCCGCCTTGTCGAAGTAGTCGGTGACGACCTTCGAGCCCGGGGCGAGGGTGGTCTTGACCCACGGCTTGCGGGTCAGGCCCTTCTCGACGGCCTTCTTCGCGACGAGCGCGGCGGCGACCATCACGTACGGGTTCGACGTGTTGGTGCAGGAGGTGATGGCCGCAACCGTCACGGCACCGTGGTCGATGGTGTAGGTCGTGCCGTCGGGGGCGGTGACCTGGACCGGGTTCGACGGGGCGCCACCGTTCGGGTGGTTGGCCGGGGCGTCGGAGGCCGGGAAGGATTCCAGCTCGGCCTCGTCGACGGTGGAGACGTAGTTGAGGACGTCGCTCTTGAACTGCTCGGCGGCGTTCGCGAGGATGATGCGGTCCTGCGGGCGCTTCGGGCCGGCGATGGACGGGACGACCGTGGAGAGGTCGAGCTCCAGCTTCTCGGAGAAGTCGGGCTCGGCGGCCGGGTCGAGCCAGAGGCCCTGCTCCTTGGCGTACGCCTCGACGAGCGCGACCTGCTGCTCGGAGCGGCCGGTGAGCTTGAGGTAGTTCAGGGTCTCGTCGTCGATCGGGAAGACCGCGGCGGTGGAGCCGAACTCCGGCGACATGTTGCCGATGGTGGCGCGGTTCGCGAGGGAGGTGGCGGCGACGCCCTCACCGTAGAACTCGACGAACTTGCCGACGACACCGTGCTTGCGCAGCATCTCGGTGATGGTCAGCACCAGGTCGGTGGCGGTGGTGCCGGTGGGCAGCTCACCGGTCAGCTTGAAGCCGACGACGCGCGGGATGAGCATGGAGACCGGCTGGCCGAGCATCGCGGCCTCGGCCTCGATGCCGCCGACGCCCCAGCCGAGCACACCGAGGCCGTTGACCATGGTGGTGTGCGAGTCGGTGCCGACGAGGGTGTCGGGGTACGCCTGACCGTTGCGGACCATGACCGTGCGGGCCAGGTGCTCGATGTTGACCTGGTGGACGATGCCGGTGCCCGGCGGAACGACCTTGAAGTCGTCGAACGCGGTCTGGCCCCAGCGCAGGAACTGGTAGCGCTCCTTGTTGCGGCCGTACTCCAGCTCGACGTTCTGCGCGAAGGCGTCGTTGGTGCCGAACTTGTCGGCGATGACGGAGTGGTCGATGACCATCTCGGCCGGGGACAGCGGGTTGATCTTCGCCGGGTCGCCGCCGAGCGCGGCGACGGCCTCACGCATGGTGGCGAGGTCGACGACGCAGGGCACGCCGGTGAAGTCCTGCATGATCACGCGGGCGGGCGTGAACTGGATCTCCTGGCTCGGCTGAGCCTGCGAGTCCCAGTTGCCGAGGGCCCGGATGTGGTCGGCGGTGATGTTCGCGCCGTCCTCGGTGCGGAGCAGGTTCTCCAGGAGGACCTTCAGGCTGTAAGGGAGGCGCGCGGAGCCCTCGACCTTGTCCAGCTTGAAGATCTCGTACGACTCGTCGCCCACGCGCAGCGTGCTGCGGGCGTCGAAGCTGTTCGCCGACACGACAGTCTCCTTCATATATGTGCGCGTTTCACCGCATCCTGCCGTCACGTACACGTCGTCGATCCGCTAAGGTAAGGCTAAGTTAGGTAACCCTTACCGCCAGACTGATGTCGGCGTGCGGCAGCGGTGCGCCTCGGCAGATATCTCGATGTCGAGATAACTCTAGTACATCACCGCCGCGCGGTCATGCCTGGCATGCCCCGAAGCCGGTGCAGGTTCGCCGCCACCAGGGCCGCGCGCACACGGTCCACGTCGGCGGGGTCCGCGGCGCCGCGCTTGGGCAGGACGAAGTAGACGCGCAGGCGCCTGGGCATGAAGACGAACAGCTCGTCGGTCTCGATGTACCGGGGGAACGCCTGCCAGTCGATCCGGCTGTCGAGGCCGCCACCGGTGGTGGTCATCCCGTCCCCGTCGACGACGGTCGTACAGGTGCCGTAATCCGCCGTTCCGGAGTACTGCTCGCTCGCGACACGCGCCAGGCTCCGCCAGATGATCACGCCCGTGGCGACCAGCACGCAGACGCCCACCACGGTGGCCGCCGCGGGCGTGAAGCCCCGGCGCCACGCGTAGAAGGACGCGAGCGCGACACCCACGGCCACCGGGACGAGCAGGCCCGCGAGTCCGGACAGCGTCCCGAAGGAAAAGCGCCGCACGGCCGACCGGTAGTCGGCCTCGGTCGGCGTGTAGACGAAGGCGACGGCGGCGTCTCGCGCGGCCACGTCCTGTATGTGATCCCCACCCATATGCATGGCGGCAGATCCTAGCCCCGGCCGACCGCACCCCGTACGGCCCGGTCGGGCGGTCGGGCCCCGTACGGACGCGGTCCGACCGGCGGCGCCCTTTCGGACGCGGTCCGACCGGCGGCGCCCTTTCGGACACGGCCCGGCGCACGGGCCCCGTACGGACGCGCCTCGACCGACGGCGCCCTTTCGGACACGGCCCCACGGACGGGCCCCGCAGGACGCTGCCCGACCGACGGCCCCCACTCGGACACGGGCCCGAGGGGCGGGCCCCGTACGGACGCGGTCCGATTGCCGCCGTGGATCGCGCGGCCGACGATCGGACCATGTTCAGCGGCGCGCACGTGATTCTCTACACCCAGGACGCCGAGGCGGACCGGGCCTTCCTCAAGGACGTCGTCGGCTTCGAGCACGTGGACGCCGGCGGCGGCTGGCTCATCTTCAAGCTGCCACCGGCGGAGGTGGCGGTGCACCCGACCGAGGGCGAGCCGAAGCACGAGGTCTACCTCATGTGCGACGACCTCACCCAAACCCTGACAAGCCTGGAGGACCGGGGCGCGGAGATCTCACGGGCCATCACCGACCAGGGCTGGGGCCTGCTCGCGGCCGTACGGCTGCCGAGCGGCACCGAACTCCCCCTGTACGAACCGCGTCACCCGACCGCGCACGGCGATTCACCCTGACGGCCCACCCGATGTCGATCACCATCTCATATCTGAGATAACGTGACGCCATGGCAGACGACTACCTCGTACGCATCGGCAAGCTCATCCGTGACGCCCGGCAGCACCGCGGCTGGACGCAGACGCAGCTCGCCGAGGCGCTGGCCACGAGCCAGAGCGCCGTCAACCGGATCGAGCGCGGCAACCAGAACATCAGCCTTGAGATGATCGCCCGCATCGGCGAAGCCCTCGACAGCGAGATCGTCTCACTCGGCTACGCCGGCCCCATGCACCTCCGGGTCGTCGGCCGCAGGCGCCTCTCCGGTGCCATCGACGTCAAGACGAGCAAGAACGCCTGTGTCGCGCTGCTCTGCGCCTCGCTCCTCAACAAGGGCCGCACCGTCCTGCGCCGCGTGGCCCGCATCGAGGAGGTCTTCCGGCTCCTGGAGGTCCTCAACTCCGTCGGCGTCCGCACCCGCTGGATCAACGACGGCGTGGACCTGGAGATCGTGCCGCCGGCCGAGCTGGACATGGAGTCCATCGACGCCGAGGCCGCGATCCGCACCCGCTCGATCATCATGTTCCTCGGCCCGCTGCTGCACCGCATGGACCGCTTCAAGCTGCCGTACGCCGGCGGCTGCGACCTCGGTACGCGCACGATCGAGCCGCACATGATCGCGCTGCGCCGCTTCGGCCTGGAGGTCACGGCCACCGAGGGCATCTACCACGCCCAGGTCGAGCGCTCGGTCTCCCCCGACCGCCCGATCGTCCTGACCGAGCGGGGCGACACCGTGACGGAGAACGCCCTCCTGGCTGCCGCCCGCCACGACGGCGTGACGGTCATCCGCAACGCCTCCTCCAACTACATGGTCCAGGACCTCTGCTTCTTCCTGGAGGCCCTGGGCGTCCGGGTCGACGGCATCGGCACGACGACCCTGACGGTCCACGGCGTCCCGCAGATCGACGTGGACGTCGACTACTCCCCGTCGGAGGACCCGGTGGAGGCGATGAGCCTCCTGGCGGCGGCGGTGGTCACGGAATCGGAACTGACGATCCGCCGGGTCCCGATCGAGTTCATGGAGATCGAGCTCGCGGTCCTGGAGGAGATGGGCCTCGACCACGACCGCTCGGCGGAGTACGCCGCGGACAACGGTCGCACCCGCCTGGTCGACCTCACGGTCCGCCCCTCGAAACTCGAAGCCCCGATCGACAAGATCCACCCGATGCCGTTCCCGGGCCTGAACATCGACAACGTCCCCTTCTTCGCGGCGATCGCGGCGACGGCCCAGGGCAAGACCCTCATCCACGACTGGGTCTACGACAACCGCGCCATCTACCTCACGGACCTCAACCGCCTCGGCGGCCGCCTCCAGCTCCTGGACCCCCACCGCGTCCTGGTCGAGGGCCCGACCCGCTGGCGCGCCGCCGAGATGATGTGCCCGCCGGCCCTGCGCCCGGCGGTCGTCGTCCTCCTCGCGATGATGGCGGCGGAGGGCACGTCGGTCCTCCGCAACGTGTACGTCATCAACCGGGGTTACGAGGACCTGGCGGAGCGCCTGAACTCGATCGGCGCGCAGATCGAGATCTTCCGGGACATCTAGGGATTCGGATCACCGGGCCGTCCGGCCGGCGGGTTCGGCAGGTGCGATCACACGACCGGGACCCCGTCACCCTTCACGAAGGGTCACGGGGTCCCGGTCTTTCCTCCACCCTGGGCATCGGATGTCAGAGGGACCCACCTCGTCATCGAGTCCCAGGCCTCCAGAGCCTCTGTCAGGACTTCCACGGCCGCCGGGGAATCGGGTCCGACGGTGCTCGCCACGACGAGCAGCATTCCTCCGTACTGCTGCACCAGGGCGATGAACTCCTCGGTCGCAGGAGCGGTCCAGAGCTCGCCGATGGATGCCACCGCGACCTCACCGGGACCGGTGAACGCCCAGGCGCGCCCGTCGGACGACCTGGGTGGCAGTCCGGACCACAGCGGTTGGAGGTCGAGCGCTTCGGCGCGGGCCGACCGGGGCCCGCAAGCAGACGTGGCCGTCCAGCGGTCCCCGCTCCGGACCAACTGCGCCACCTCGAGGGAGGGGTTGACCACGAGAGCGGGAACGGGCGGGCCGTTCCGCTCCCCCACAGGCACTCCGGCGGTGAAGGCCTTCCAGCTGATACCCGCCTCTTTGGCCACACTGATCAGGGCCGAGTCGTTCCAGTGCGGATAGCGGCACAGTCCGAAGTGGAAGAGCCGTGCGTGCCCCCAGCTGTACTGGTCGTCCACATGGAGTGCCGGAACGCCGTCACCCAGCGGGTATCCGCAGTCCTGGCAGTCGCCGGCCCAGAGCAACCGCATGAGGGAACGGGCTTCCTCGTCCCCGAGTCTGTCCAGGCAATCCTGGCTGAAGGCCAGGTACGGGAGTCCGGCCGAGCCCTCCGCGGCTTCCAGGACCACCCAGTCCGACGGGTGGCCGTGCTCCCGCGCCCGGCTCCACCACTCCTCCCCCAGCCGGACGTTGCCGAAGGAGTACGCGGTCACGCCGGCCATCAGGCAGCCGATCGGGTCGCCCAGATTCCCCTGCTCGACCGCCGCATCGTAGGCACGCGCGACATAGGCGTTCGCCGTTTCGTGGTCTTCCTTGCGCAGGAGGACGCCGGCGTACGAGAGCGCGGCGAACGGGATCGCACCGTCCGCGGCGACTCTCAGGGCCTCGACGGCTTCATCCGACTGCCACTCCGACCTCAGCCAGTCCGAGTAGTGCAGTGCGCTCCCGGGATCGCCGGCCTCGGTACCGCGCTTCCAGAGCGCCGTCGCCTCGTCCTGGTTCCCCAGCCTTTCGTGGACCAGGCCGAGGGCGCCGATCGACTCCCGTTCCCCGCCCTCGATCGCACGCTCGTACCACTCCCGCGCCGCTTCCAGATCCCCCCTCGCGAAGGACAGGGCACCCATGTTGTGAGCCCCGCCGGCGTCCCCCAGGCAGGAAGCACGCTCGAAACAGCGGCCGGCACCGTCATGGTCCTTCTCCGCGGCCAGCAGCGCCCCCAGGTTGATCAGGCCGTCGGGGTCGTCCGCCTCCGCGAGAGGGCGGAGCACCTCCTTGGCCACGTCCGGCCGGCCCGCCACCCTGGCGACGGTCGACACCAGCACACGGCGCGTGTCGTCCACGATGCGCAGGGCCTCGTCCCACACCTGTCCCGGGAGCTCGCTCGGACGGGATCGGCGCGCGGCGTCGGACACGAGGTAGTCGAACGGCTTCCACGTTCCTCCCCGGCCCGGCACCAGCGGGCTGGTCACGCCCAGCACGATCCTGGACGCCCAGTCCCAGGCTTCCTCCATGCCTTCCGGCCGCAGCGCCGGACCGCCCGCCCGGTCGAGGAAGTACGCGTGGAGGCGTTCCAGGGACTCCGGCGCCAGCGCGGTGTCCACACCTGTGCGGGCGAGGGCGACGGCGGCCGCGACGAGCGCGGCACCCCGGGGGTTGCCCTTCACCCGGGAAGCGGCCTTCCACCGCTTGAGGACCTGCGGTCCCGCGGCGAGGTACTCCGCCACCCCGTGTGCCCTGTCGGCGTTCAGTGCCGCGACGACGCGCGGGTCCTCGCTCGACGACGCGGCCCGCCGCTCGTCGTCGGTCCAGATCCGGTCCAGGGTGATGTGATGCGCCGCGCGGATCACTCTGCCCGGCGAGGACGGCAGCCGCGGCCCGGTGCTCCGTGAGAGCGACGGGCCGTCCTCCTCGTCCGTGTAATGCTCGTGGAACTCGGTGCGCAGTGTGGCGAGCACGACCGTGCCGCGGCGGACGAGCCGGTCGAGCAGGGACGGCGTCAGCCCGTCGGACCGCAGGTAGTTGTGCAGGTCGTCGAGCCATACGACCTTCTCGTGATCACTTCCAGTGGAGGAATGCAGGGAGGACAGGTCGGCGTCGGGGTCCGGCTTGCAGACCGACCGGTCCCCGAGCTTGCGGACCATGCCCTCGAACAGGACCCTCGACTTGCCCGCGGCCGAATCCCCGGTCAGCAGCAGCATGCCGCCCGATTCCGCCAGCGCTTCGAGCCGGGCGTCCACCTGCGCGTCGACGGAGCGTGGCACGTACGGCACGACGTCCGGATGGCCGGAGGCATCCGGCACACGATGGACACCGAAGGAGACCGGGTCGGCGTCGGTGACAGGGAGCCAGTCGCCTTCACCGGAGGCGGTGGTCTCGTGCACCACCTGCGGCGCCGACCTGCCGATCTCCATCACTTCGGGACAGAGCCCCGCAGCTGCCCGCACCGCCCGCCGGAAGCCGGCATCGGCCACCACGACGGAGACGGGAACGGCTTCCACCCGCGCGTGACCCCACTGCGCGGGGTCCCCGGAGACCACGCCGATCAGGTATTCGCCGGCGAAGAGCGCGGCGCCCGACATCCCCTGCCACGGCGATGCGCCGGAGGTTCCGGGCGCGGGCGGCGGGGCGTGGGCACTGTCCAGGACGTAGCGGCCGCGCAGGACGGATGATCCCGGCTTCAGCGTGCCCACGATCTGCTCGGTGTCCGGCCGCGTCCCGTCCCGGAGCGAGATCCGCGGGTAGCCCACCGCTTCACCGTTCTCCCAGGCGGCCAGGCCGGAGATCCGACCCCACCGGACATCGGACATCCGGCACGTCGCGGGCTCCCTGACCAGGTCTTCGTCCGCTTCGAGCAGGGCCGCGTCGCACGACTCGTCGTAGCGGCGCCACACGAGACGGCAGCTGCGCGTCCCCGTCCCTCCGGGGACGGCGACGCGAGCAGCCCCGCCCTCCCCTTCGAAGAGGTGCGCCGACGTGAGCACCAGGCGGGAGTCCAGCAGGAAGCCGCTGCCCTGCCGCGCTCCCTGGACGATGGCGATGCGTTGGACGGACCGGGCGCCCATCCGCCGCGCAGTCCGGAGGGATGCTCGAAGTCACCCAGGTCGACCTCGGCCTGATGGCCGATCTCGATCGGCCCGCCGTTGGCCGAGTCCTTCGGCTTCAGCTTCACGGACACCTTGTGGACGGCGTTCCGCGCCACCCCCACCTGGGCGTCGCCGGAGACGACCCATGCCTTGAACCCCGCCTTGGCCGTCGCGTCGCGCCGCAGCTCGACGGAGAAGTCCAGGGTGATTTCCTCGACCTCGAACCTGATGCGCCGGCCGTCCGCGGCGTGCGCAGAGGCCATCAGTTGATCCCGCAAGCCCTGTACGGCCTCCGTGAGTTCCACGTTCTCCAACGGATCGCGCACGTCTCCGACTCCCCCGTTCGGTCCACCGACAACCGCTACCACTATCACATTGCCCTGACACGAAACGGCGATCCGGACGGCGCCTCCCAGGTGTGCGTTCTCGCCTTTTCGGGCGCTCGTCATGTCTCGATCCGGGAACGACCGGACGGTGGTCTCCGGCTCCTGTCTACGATCCCGGCGTGGACTCGTACGCGTATGCCCCGCCGCCGCCTCCGTTGCCGCCGCAGCCGGCTGTTCGGCGGTGGTGGCAGCATCCGGGGCTTGTGGTCGGCGCCCTGGTCGTGCTGCCGCCCGTCGGGATCGGGCTCGCGTGGTTGAGTCTCTGGGACCGGAAGCGGAAGGTCCTCGCCAGCGTGCTCGCGGCCGTGTGGTTCGTGCTGCCCTTCCTCGGCGGTGATCCGGCGAAGGAGGAGAAGGCGGGGCGCGACGATGCCCGGCCGCCGAAGGCCACGGCCACCGTGTCGGCCGCTCCGAAGCCCGCCGGTCCTCCCGTGCTCGTGGGGAAGGGGCTCACGGAGGCGAAGGAGGTCGCCTCCGGCGCCGGGTACTCCGTCGTGTCGCACGATGCCTCCGAGCAGGACGCCCGGCAGTGGGACGCGGATGAGTGGACCGTGTGTTTTCAGGCTTCGGCGGGGCAGAGGGACGGTGGGCGGCCCGTGCTGGACCTCGGGGTGGTGCGTGTCGGGGTGCCCTGCCCCGTCGCTGACGGGGAGAAGATCCCCTGGCCGACCATGCCCGCCGTCACCGGCATGACCTTCGCGCGGGCCGGTGAGGTGCTGAAGCCGGTCGGGTTCAGGAAGGTCGCGGCGGAGAGCGCGTACTCCGACGTGGCGCTGCCCGGTGTGGCCGACCCGTGGAAGGTCTGCTTCCAGGACCCCGCGCCGGGCAAGGAGATCGAGAATCCGCAGTACTCGACCGTGTATCTGAAGGTCGCTCCGCCCGGTGCCGCCTGTCCCGAGCGGCCCTATGCCGAGTTGCATCCTTCGCCCGCGCCGGAGAACACCGGCGGTGGGAGCGCGTACTACGCCGACTGTGACGAGGCCGAGGCCGCCGGTGTCGCGCCCCTCCGGAGCGGTGAGCCCGGTTACCGGTCGGCGCTCGACCGGGATCACGACGGGATCGCCTGCGACACGTGAGGTGAGCCCCTCAGGCCCCGGCTCCCGGCATCATGCCACCGCCCTTCAGGCGCTCGATGTCCGAGGGGCGGACCTGGATCACGAAGATGGCCACCAGGGCACCGACGACCGCGAAGATGGCCGCCGTGACGAAGCCCGCGGAGACGCCCGTGGCGAGGACCTGGTCGCTCCAGGGCGGTGGGAGCTGGCCGGTCTTGGCGAACTGGGCCTTCTCCAGCGGGCCCGCCTGGGCGAGGAAGGCGGGGACCTGCTTGTCCGCCTCGTTGCGGCTGGCCGTGCCGAAGACGGTCACCAGGATCGACAGGCCCAGCGAACCGCCCACCTGCTGGGTGGAGTTGAGCAGGCCGGACGCGGCGCCGGCCTCCTTCTGCTCGACGTTCGACAGCGCCATGATGGTCAGCGAGACGAACATCAGGCCCATGCCGAGACCGAAGACGAGGATCGGTCCGAGAATGCTGCCCGCATAGGTGGAGTTCACATCGGTGAGCGTCAGCCAGGACAGGCCGACCGCGGTGAGCAGCGAGCCCGTCACCATGAACGGCTTCGGGCCGAACTTGGGCAGCAGATTGGACGTGAAGCCCGCGCCGACCGCGATGATCGCGCTGACCGGCAGGAACGCGAGCCCTGTCGTGAGGGGGCTGAAGCCCAGCACCTGCTGCACGAACAGGGTGAGGAAGAAGAACATCCCGAAGATGGCCGCCGCGAGACAGAGCATGATCACGTAGGTGCCCGAGCGGTTGCGGTCGGCGAACATGTGCAGCGGCGTGATGGGTTGCTGGGAGCGCCGTTCGATGAGGATGAACGTGGACAGGAGGACGATCGCCGCCGCGAACGAGCCGATCGTGTAGGGGTCGCTCCAGCCTTCCTGCGCGGCCCGGATGAACCCGTACACCAGCGCCACCATGCCGAGGGTCGCCGTCACCGCGCCGGCGAGGTCGAAGTGGCCGGGGTGCCGCTCGGACTCCTTGACGTGACGCGGCGTGAGGACCGCGATCACGATGGCGATCGGGACGTTGACGAAGAAGATCCAGCGCCAGTCGAGCCACTGGACGAGCATGCCTCCGGCCACCAGGCCGATCGCGCCGCCGCCGGCCGAGACGCCCGCGAAAACGCCGAAGGCCCGGTTGCGTTCCGGGCCTTCGTCGAACGTCGTGGTGATGAGGGAGAGCGAGGTCGGCGAGGCTATCGCGCCGCCGACGCCCTGGAGTGACCGGGCCGCGAGGAGTTGCCACTCGGTCTGCGCGAGTCCGCAGAAGAGCGAGGCCAGTCCGAAGAGCAGCACGCCGAAGATGAAGACCCGGCGGCGGCCCAGGATGTCGCCCGCGCGCCCGCCGAGGAGCAGCAGGCCGCCGAACGTCAGGGTGTAGGCGTTGACGACCCAGGACAGGCTGGTCGTGGAGAAGTCCAGCGCGCTCTGGATGTGTGGGAGCGCGATGTTCACGATCGTGATGTCGAGGACCACCATCAGCTGGCAGGACGCGATCACGAACAGCGCGATGCCCTTGCCGTCACTGCCCTTCTTCGGGGTGGCGGTCTGTTCCGGTGTCGTCGGCTTGGGTGTACTCATGTGGCGCCTCGAACCTCGCCGGGTGAGTGAGCCGTGGGCCGGTCAGTCCACCTTTCGACACTAAGCCCCGCCTGTGTGGGTGACCAATTGATCAAGCGGGCGCGGGTTCGTCCAGGACGGCGAAGCCGTCCAGTTCCACCAGGGCCTGTTCGTCCCAGAGGCGTACGACTCCGATGACCGCCATCGCCGGGTAGTCGCGGCCCGCCAACCGGCGCCAGATCCGGCCCAGTTCGTGGGCGTGCTCGCGGTAGTCGGGGACGTCGGTGGTGTAGACGGTGACCCGGGCGAGGTCGGCGGGGGTGCCGCCGGCGTGCCGCAGGGCGGTGAGGAGATTGGTCAGGGCGGTGGCGAACTGCTCGGTGAGGGTCTCCCCGACGACCTTGCCCTCGGTGTCGAGGGCGGTCTGTCCCGCGAGGAAGACGAGGCGGGTGCCGGTGGCCGTGACGGCGTGCGAGAAGCCGGTGGGCGGGGAGAGTTCGGCGGGGTTGTGACGGTGCAGGGTCATGGGGTCGGCTCCTCCTGCTTGCGGGCGTGCGGGTCCCCCGCGATCGGCCCTTCGTGCTCGCGGCCGTACGGGGCCCCGGCCGTCGGCTCCTCCTGCTTGGCGGCGTACGGGGCCGCCGCCGTCGGCTCCTCCTGCTTGGCGGCGTACGGGTCCCCCGCCGTCGGCTCCTCCTGCTTGGCGGCGTACGGGTCCCCCGCCGTCGGCTCCTCCTGCTTGGCGGCGTACGGGTCCCCCGCCGCCGGCTGCTCGTGGGGCGGCGGGGGCGGCAGCTTCGCGTACAGCTCCTTCGCGATGATCGTGCGCTGCACCTCCGTCGCGCCCTCGTAGATCCTGGGTGCGCGGACCTCCCGGTAGAGGTGTTCCAGGAGGTGGCCGCGCTGGAGGGCGAGGGCCCCGTGCAGCTGGACGGCCGCGTCGACGACGTACTGCGCCGTCTCGGTGGCGAGGAGCTTCGCCATCGCGGAGCGCCGCGGGACGTCCGGGTCTCCCTCGTCGTACGCGACCGCCGCCGCGTACACGAGCAGGCGGGCGGCCTCCGTGCGGGTCGCCATCTCGGCGACGCGGTGCGAGACGGCCTGGAGGTCGGCGAGGACGCCGCCGAAGGCGGGGCGCGCGGCGGTGTGGGCGAGGGCCGCGTCGAGGGCGGCCTGGGCCATGCCCACGGCGAAGGCGCCGACGCTGGGCCGGAAGAGGTTGAGGGTGTTCATGGCGACCCGGAAGCCCCGGTCGGGCTCCCCGAGCAGGTCCTCGGGGCCGACGGGGACGCCGTCGAAGGTGAGGGTGCCGAGGGCGTGCGGGGCGAGCATGTCGAGCGCCTCCCCGCCGAGGCCGGGGCGGTCGGCGGGGACGAGGAAGGCGGTGACGCCGCGGGCCCCGGCGCCCCGGGTGGTGCGGGCGAAGACGGTGGCGAAGTCGGCCTCGGGGGCGTTGGAGATCCAGCGTTTCTCGCCGTGCAGGCGCCAGCCGCCGCGTCCGTCGGGGACGGCGTCGAGGGCGAGGGCGGCGGCGTCGGAGCCGGCGTCCGGTTCGGACAGGGCGAAGGCGGCGACGGCGCGTCCCGCGGTGGCCTCGGGGAGCCAGCGGGCGCGCTGGGCGGGGGTGCCGAAGGCGGCGACGGGGTGGGTGCCGAGGCCCTGGAGGGCGAGGGCGGTCTCCGCCTCGGTGCAGGTCCGGGCGAGGGATTCGCGCAGCAGGCAGAGGTCGAGGGCCCCGGCCTCGAAGAGGCGGGCGAGGAGGCCGAGCTCGCCGAGTGCGGCGACGAGGGGGCGGTTGACCCTGCCGGGTTCGCCCTGGTCGGCGAGGGGCTTCAGGCGGTCGGCGGCGAGCGCGCTGAGCTGCGCACACCAGGTGGTCTGTGCCGGATCGAGCGAGAATGCGGGCATGTGGGCCCTCTCTGACGCCCCCGGGCGTCTTCGTCCCTGCGCCGTCAGGCGCCTCCGTCCGGGCGCCCGCGGGCACCCCGGTCCTCACGCCGTCCGGCGTCCGTGGCCTGGCACCGTCCGGCGTCCTGCTCCTCACACCCTCCGGCGCCTCCGTCCGGGCGCCCGCGGGCACCCCGGTCCTTGTTCCCTCCAGCCTCCTTGGTCTCGCGCCCTCCCGTGTCCCCGGCCTCGCGCCCTCCGGTGCCTCTGTCGCGAACCGTTGACTGTCGTCACCAACACGATACGCTCGTGGAGCGACGAGCGACCCCACCACGACAGGGGGACGACCTCATGGAGCTGACGCCCTCGGGCCACCTCGACACCTTCGCCCGTGACCGGCTGCCCCCGCCCGACCGGTGGCCGCGGCTCGTCTTCGATCTCCCCGAGCTCCACTACCCCGACCGGCTCAACTGCGGCACGGAGCTCCTCGACCGCACGGTGGAGCGGTTCGGTGCCGACCGGCCCGCCTTCCGTGACGGCGAGGGCGGGGTCTGGAGCTACGGGGAGCTCCAGGACCGGGTGGACCGCATCGCCCACGTCCTCACCAGCGACCTGCGGGTGCTGCCCGGCAACCGGGTTCTCCTGCGCGGCCCCACCACCCCCTGGCTCGCCGCCTGCTGGCTCGCCGTGATGAAGGCCGGCGGCGTCGCCGTCACAGTGCTGGCCCAGCAGCGCGCCCCCGAGCTCGCCGTGATGGCGGAGGCCGCCCGGTGCACCCACGCGCTCTGCGACGCGCAGGTGCTCGACGAGCTCCTCGCGGCCCGGATACCCGGGCTCCGGGTCACTCCCTTCGGCGGGGACGGCCCGGACGACCTGCTGACCCTCGCCGAGCACCGGCCCGGCCCGTACGAGGCGGTGGCCACCGCCGCCGACGACGTGGCGCTCATCGCCTTCACCTCCGGCACCACCGGACGGCCCAAGGGCTGCGTCCACTTCCACCGGGACGTCCTGGCCGTCGCCGACACCTTCTCCGCGCGCGTCCTGCGTCCGCTGCCCGACGACGTCTTCGCCGGTTCGCCGCCGCTCGCCTTCACCTTCGGTCTCGGCGGGCTCGTCGTGTTCCCGCTGCGGGCCGGGGCGAGCGCGGTCCTCCTCGAACAGGCGGGGCCCAAGCAGCTGCTCGCGGCGATCGAGCGGCACAAGGTGACGGTGCTCTTCACGGCCCCGACCGCCTACCGGGTCATGCTGGACGAGCTGACCCAGGGCACCGCCCCGGAGGTGGCCTCGCTGCGCCGCTGCGTCTCGGCCGGCGAGAACCTGCCGGAGGCGACCTGGACGGCCTGGTACGCGCGGACCGGACTGCGCCTGATCAACGGCATCGGGGCCACCGAACTGCTGCACATCTTCATCTCCGCCGCCGACGGCGACATCCGCCCGGGCACCACGGGCCGCCCCGTGCCCGGCTGGCAGGCCACGATCGTCGACCGCGACGGCAATCCCGTCCCGGACGGCGAGGAGGGGCTGCTCGCGGTGCGCGGCCCGGTGGGCTGCCGCTATCTGGCCGACCCCCGTCAGGAGGAGTACGTACGGAACGGCTGGAACGTCACGGGCGACACGTACGTCCGCGAACCCGACGGCTGGTTCCGCTATGTCTCACGGGCCGACGACATGATCATCTCGGCCGGGTACAACATCGCGGGCCCCCAGGTCGAGGAGGTGCTCCTCGACCATCCCGACGTGGTGGAGACGGCGGTGGTGGGCCGCCCCGACGAGCTGCGCGGCCAGGTCGTCGTGGCGTACACGGTGGTACGGGACGGGGTGCCGCGCGACGCGAGCACCGCGGCCGCCCTGCGGGCCTTCGTCCGCGCCCGCATCGCCCCGTACAAGTCGCCCCGGGAGATCGTCTTCCTCGACGCGCTGCCGCGCACCGCGACGGGCAAGCTCCAGCGCTTCCTGCTGCGGGCCCCGGCGTGACCGGCATGACGTGTCCACCACCCCCTAAAGTGATCACGTGGCCGAGCAGCACACCCCCCGATCCCTGATCGTCTCCTTCTACGGCGCCTACGGCCGTGCGCCCGACGAGTCGCCGGTGCCCGTGGCCGCGCTCATCCGGCTGCTCGGCGCACTCGGCGTGGACGCGCCCTCGGTGCGCTCCTCGGTGTCGCGGCTGAAGCGGCGCGGGCTGCTGCTGCCGGGCCGTACGGCGGGCGGCGCGGCCGGGTACGCCCTCTCGGAGGACGCCCGGCGGCTCCTGGACGACGGCGACCGCCGGATCTACGCCCGTACGGAGCCGAAGCTCTCCGAGGGGTGGGTCCTGGCCGTCTTCTCGGTGCCCGAGGCCGAGCGGCACAAGCGGCACCTGCTGCGGTCCCGGCTCGCCCGGCTCGGTTTCGGCACGGCGGCGCCGGGCGTCTGGATCGCGCCGGCCCGGCTGTACGAGGAGACCCGGAACGCCCTGGAGCGCCTGGAGCTCTCCGCGTACGTGGACCTCTTCCGCGGCGACCACCTGGGGTACACGGCGACGGCCGGGGCGGTGGCCCGCTGGTGGGACCTGCCGGCGATCGCCGGGCTCCACGAGGAGTTCCTGTCGGCCCACGAGCCGGTCCTGCGGGCCTGGCGGTCGGCCCCGGCGGGCGCCGAGGACGCCTACCGGGACTACCTCCTCGCTCTGGACTCCTGGCGCCGGCTGCCCTACGCGGACCCGGTGCTCCCGGCGGAGCTCCTGCCGGACGACTGGCCGGGCCGCCGCTCGGCGGCGGTCTTCGCCGCCCTGCACGAGCTGCTGCGGGACCGGGGCGCGGAGTACGTGGGCCCGTTCCTGGCGGGTGATTAGCGCCGCACGGCGAGGGCCCGCAGCAGGCAGGCGAGGCCCGCGATGCCGAGGACCGCGCGGACGATGTTCCACGCGACCCACGGGGACTCGAAGGCCGCCCGTGCGGCGGCCGGGTCCTTGGCCGCCGCGAGGGCGTCGTTGAGGGGTACGTTCGCCGCCGAGGTGACCACGAGGACGGCCAGGGCGAGGACGAACGCGGCGAGCGTCCAGATCTTCGCCCGGCCGGCGCGGTGCTGCCAGGCGGCCACCGCCGTGAGGACCGGCACCCCGAAGAACGGGGTGAAGAACACCGGGTTCTGGATCACGTCGTTGATGTTCCGCATCACCTCGACGTAGACCTGGTCGCTGCTGCGTGCCAGTGCCGGCATCACCGAGCAGACGTACGCGAACCACACCCCCGCCAGCAGTCCCGTCATCGCCGTCGCCGTGCCGAGGACCGCGCCGGCACCCTTCCCGCCCCTGTTTTCTGTCATGTCCCCATTCAAGGGGAGGAGCCCGTGCGGGGGACATGGTTCCGCGTCGCACCCGCATACGCGAGCGTCCAGGTTCCTCAGTCCCGGCGGCCGGTGGGCGGGCGGCGGCTGCCGGCGCGGTACGGGGCGGGCCAGGGGGCGGCCGGGCCCCGGTACTCCTGCTCGGCCGCCGCGTGCAGGGTCCAGTGCGGGTCGTAGAGGTGCGGCCGGGCGAGGGCGCAGAGGTCCGCGCGGCCCGCGAGGAGCAGGGAGTTGACGTCGTCCCAGGAGGAGATGCCGCCGACCGCGATCACGGGGACGCCGAGCTCGTTGCGGATGCGGTCGGCGTACGGGGTCTGGTACGAGCGGCCGTAGGCGGGCTCCTCGTCGGGGACGACCTGGCCGGTGGAGACGTCGATGGCGTCGGCGCCGTGGTCGGTGAAGGCGCGGGCGATCGCGACGGCGTCCCCGGCGGTGGTGCCGCCCTCGGCCCAGTCGGTGGCGGAGATGCGGACGGTCATGGGGCGGTCCGCGGGCCATGCCTCCCGTACCGCGTCGAAGACTTCGAGGGGGTAGCGCAGCCGGGCCGTGAGGTCGCCGCCGTAGGCGTCGGTGCGGTGGTTGGTGAGCGGGGAGAGGAAGCCGGAGAGGAGGTAGCCGTGGGCGCAGTGGAGTTCGAGGAGGTCGAAGCCGCTGCGGGCGGCGCGGTGGGCGGCGGCGGTGAACTGCTCGCGTACGGCGGTGAGTCCGGCGCGGTCGAGGGCGGCCGGGGTCTGGTTGACGCCGGGCCGGTACGGGTGGGGCGAGGCGGCGACGAGGGGCCAGTTCCCGGTCGGGAGGGGCTGGTCGATGCCCTCCCACATGCGGCGGGTGGAGCCCTTGCGGCCCGCGTGGCCGAGCTGGACGCCGAGCGCGGTGCCGGGTGCCGAGGCGTGGACGAAGTCGACGATCCGGGTCCAGGCCTCGGCCTGGGTGTCCGTCCAGAGGCCGGTGCAACCGGGGGTGATGCGGCCCTCGGGGCTCACGCAGACCATCTCGGTCATGACGAGTCCGGCGCCGCCGAGGGCCCTGGAGCCGAGGTGGACGAGGTGGAAGTCGCCGGGGACGCCGTCCTCGGCGACGTACAGGTCCATGGGGGAGACGACGACCCTGTTGCGGAGGGTCAGTCCGCGCAGCCGGAAGGGGGTGAACATCGGCGGGGTGCCGGGCGGGCAGCCGAAGTCCGCCTCGACGGCGGCGGTGAAGGCGGGGTCGCGCAGTCTGAGGTTGGCGTGGGTGACGCGGCGGCTGCGGGTGAGCAGGTCGAAGGCGAAGCGGCGGGGCGGCCGGTCGACGTGCCCGGCGAGCTCCTCGAACCAGCTCAGGCTGGCGCCGGCCGCGCGCTGGGTGGACTCGACGACGGGGCGGCGCTCCGTCTCGTACGCGGCGAGGGCCCGGTCGAGGGTGGGGTGGGCGCCGACGGCGGCGGCGAGGGCGACGGCGTCCTCGACGGCCAGTTTGGTGCCGGATCCGATGGAGAAGTGCGCGGTGTGGGCGGCGTCGCCGATGAGGACGGTGTTGCCGTGGGACCAGCGCGCGTTGGCGACGGTACGGAACGCGGTCCAGGCGGAGTTGTTGGAGCGGAGCTCCCGTCCGCCGAGGGCCTCGGCGAAGACCTTGGCGCAGCGGGCGGTGGACTCGGCCTCGTCGAGCTCGTGGAAGCCGGCGGCCCGCCAGACCTCCTCGCGCATCTCGACGATGACGGTGGAGGAGTCGGCGGAGAAGGGGTAGGCGTGCAGCTGCATCACGCCGTGCTCGGTCTCGGCGATCTCGAAGCGGAAGGCCTCGAGGGGGAAGTCGGCGGCGAGCCATATGTAGCGGCAGCGGTGGGTGGTGATCCGGGGGCGGAAGTGCGCGGCGTGGGTCTCGCGGGTACGGCTGTGGACGCCGTCGGCGGCGACGACCAGGTCGTGCTCCGCGGCGAGTACGGCGGCGGGCGGGGCCTCGGTGCGGAAGCGGAGCCGTACGCCGAGCTCGGCGCAGCGGGCGTGCAGGATCTCCAGGAGGCGGCGGCGGCCGAGGGCGGCGAAGCCGTGGCCGGTGGAGGTGGTGCGGTGCCCGCGGTGGACGACGTCGATGTCGTCCCAGCGGACGAGCTCGCGGCGGAGCGCCTCGTACACGACGGGGTCGGCGTCCCGGATGCCGCCGAGGGTCTCGTCGGAGAGGACGACGCCGAAGCCGAAGGTGTCGGAGGGCGCGTTCCGCTCCCAGACGGTGATCTCGCGGGCAGGGTCCTGGCGCTTCAGCAGGGCGGCGGCGTAGAGCCCCCCGGGTCCGCCGCCGACGACGGCGACGCGGGCGGGGCCGGGGCCGCCGCCCGGTGGGGTCAGCATCCCCGCCACTTCGGCGGGCGTTTCTCGGTGAAGGCGGCGTGGAACTCGGCGTAGTCCTCGCCGTTCATCAGGAGCGCCTGGGTGGCCGCGTCCAGTTCGACCGCGGCCGCGAGCGGCATGTCGAGCTCGGCGGTGAGCAGGGCCTTGGTCTGGGCGAGGGCGAGGGCGGGGCCGTCGGCGAGGCGGCGGGCGAGGGCGGCGGCCCGCTCCCCCGCCGCGCCCTCCTCGGTGAGCTCGCTGAGGAGTCCGATGCGCTCGGCCTCGGCGGCGTGGACGGGCTCGCCCAGCATGAGGAGGCGGGTGGCGTGGCCGAGGCCGACGACCCGGGGCAGCAGATAGGCGGCGCCCATGTCTCCGCCGGAGAGCCCGACCCGGGTGAAGAGGAAGGAGAACCGGGTGGTGGGGTCGGCGATCCGGAAGTCGGCGGCGAGGGCGAGGACGGCCCCGGCGCCGGCGGCGACGCCGTGGAGGGCGGCGACGACGGGGAAGGGGCACTCGCGCAGCGCGCGGACGACCTGGCCGGTCATCCGGTTGAAGTCGAGGAGCCGGGCGGTGTCGAGGGCGAGGGTGGCGCCGATGATCTCGTCGACGTCGCCGCCCGAGCAGAAGCCGCGGCCTTCGCCGCCGAGGACGAGGGCGCGGACGGCGCGCTCGCGGGAGAGCTCGGCGAGGAGGTCGCGCAGGTCTGCGTAGGCGCCGAAGGTGAGGGCGTTGAGTTTCGCGGGGCGGGCGAGGGTGACGGTGGCGACGCCCTGGTCGATGTCCAGGCGCAGATGCTGCCAGCGTGACGTGCGGGGTGCGGAGCCGGTAAAGGGGCTCATTCGAGGGGCCTCCTTCCTCCGCAGGGAGGGTATCACCGTACTGTGACTGTCGTCACGAGTACGCGATACGCGGGCAGTCGCAAAGTCCCGACGGTGACCGACCTAGGTCCCTGGCGGGAGGGAGGGGGTGCCCTGGGAAGCGGATTTTGCACCTCGTAAGGTTGAAACCAGGACGTCTCGGGATCCCCCACCCCACTCGCCCCACCCGCACCTCGGTGAAGGGAGCCTGCCCCCATGCCCGAAGCCACCGGACCCGCGGCCGTGAGCCCCGGAGCCGTGACCACCGCAACCGCGGCCCCGAGCCCCGGAACCGCGGCAGTGAGCCCCGGCATCGACACCCCCGGAGCCGCCGTCTCCTGGCGGATCCGGCTGCCCCACACCACCGCCGCCGTGCCGATCGCCCGCGCCCTGATCCGTACCGCGCTCACCGACATCGACCCCGTGGCCGCCGACCGGCCCGACAGCGACACGGCGGAGCTGCTCACCGCCGAGCTCGTCGCCAACGCCGTCGAGCACACCGCCGGCGCGGGCCCCATCGAGCTGGTCGTCGAACTGCTCGCCGCGCCCGGCGGCTGCCAGATCGAGGTCCACGACTCCCAGCCCGCCGGCCCCGACGAGCTCGTCTGCCCCGACCCGGACACCGAGGTCGACCCGTGGCAGGAGCACGGCCGGGGCCTCCTCCTGATCCGCGCGCTCAGCAGCGACTGCGGCCACCGCCCCACCGCGCACGGCAAGGCGGTCTGGTTCACCCTCCCGGGGATACCGGCCCAGCGGCGCCACTCGTAGCCCTTGGGGCTACTCCCCCGCCGGGCCCGCCAGCGTCGCCACCAGGACGGCCTTGATGGTGTGCATCCGGTTCTCGGCCTCGTCGAAGACGACCGAGTGCGCCGACTCGAAGACCTCGTCCGAGACCTCCAGCTCGGTCAGGCCGTGCCGGGCGTGGATGTCCCGGCCGACGGCCGTGCCCAGGTCGTGGAAGGCGGGCAGGCAGTGCAGGAACTTCACGTCCGGGTTCCCGGTGGCGCGCAGCACCTCCATCGTCACGGAGTACGGGGAGAGGGCGGCGATCCGCTCGTCCCAGACCTCCTTGGGCTCGCCCATGGAGACCCAGACGTCGGTGACGACGAAGTCCGCCCCGGCGACGCCCTCGGGCACGTCCTCGGTGAGGGTGATCGTGGCGCCGCTGGTCTCGGCGAGCTTGCGGGCCGCGGCGACGACGTCCTCAGCCGGCCAGTACGCCTCGGGGGCGACGATCCGGACGTCCATGCCGAGCAGGGCGCCGGTGACGAGGTAGGAGTTGCCCATGTTGAAGCGGGCGTCGCCGAGGTAGGCGAAGGCGATCCCGTCGAGCGGCTTGTCCACGTGCTCGGTCATGGTGAGCACGTCGGCCAGCATCTGGGTGGGGTGCCAGTCGTCGGTGAGCCCGTTGAAGACGGGCACGCCCGCGAAGGCGGCGAGCTCCTCGACGTTCGCCTGACTGTCCCCGCGGTACTCGATGCCGTCGAACATCCGGCCGAGGACACGGGCGGTGTCCTTGACCGACTCCTTGTGGCCGATCTGGGAGCCCGAGGGGTCGAGGTACGTGGTGGAGGCGCCCTGGTCGGCGGCGGCGACCTCGAAGGCGCAACGGGTGCGGGTCGAGGTCTTCTCGAAGATCAGGGCGATGTTCTTCCCGCGCAGCCGCTGCACCTCGGCGCCCGCCTTCTTGGCGGCCTTGAGCTCGGCGGCGAGCGCGATCAGGCCGCGGAACTCCTCGGCGGTGAAGTCCAGCTCCTTGAGGAAGTGGCGGCCGATGAGGTCTGTGGCCATGGGACGCGCTCCTGTGGGTACGGTCGGGAGGACGGCGGTCGGACTCTGGAAGTGTATACGCACTTCAACATTTCTATACAGCCCCCTCCGCCGGGCCCCTGCCGGCCCCTCAGGCGGCGTCCCGCTCCACCGGACAGCTCATGCAGCGCGGACCGCCCCTCCCCCGCCCCAGCTCGCTCCCCGGGATCTCGATCACCTCGATGCCCTGCTTGCGCAGATGCGTGTTCGTCGTGACGTTCCGCTCGTACGCGACGACCACCCCCGGCTCCACCGCCAGCACGTTGCACCCGTCGTCCCACTGCTCGCGCTCCGCCGCGTGCACGTCCTGGGTCGCCGTGAGCACCCGGATGTCCTGCAGCCCCAGGGCCGCCGCGATGGCGCTGTGCATCTGCTCCGGCGGATGGTCGGTGACCCGCAGGGACTGCCCCGCGTCACCCGGCTCGATCGTGTACGAGCGGAGCATGCCGAGCCCCGCGTACTGCGTGAACGTGTCCTGGTCCACCATCGTCATCACCGTGTCCAGGTGCATGAACGCGCGCCGCTTCGGCATGTCGAGCGCGATGATCGTGCGCGCCGAACCGGCCGCGAACATCCCCCGGGCCAGCATCTCCACCGCCTGCGGCGTCGTCCGCTCGCTCATCCCGATCAGCACGGCGCCGTTGCCGATGACCAGGACGTCCCCGCCCTCGATCGTCGACGGATAGTCCGACTGCCCCTCCGACCAGTGGTGGAACGAACCCGCCTCCGGGCCCGTGAACAGCGGGTGGTGCTTGTAGATCGCCTCGAAGTGCACCGTCTCGCGCTGCCGGGCCGGCCAGCGCATCGCGTTGATGGAGACGCCGTCGTAGATCCAGGCAGAGGTGTCCCGGGTGAAGAGATGGTTCGGCAGCGGGCCGAGCACGAAGTCGTCCAGGTCCAGGGCGTGGAAGCGGACCGAGGTCGGCTCCCGGAACCCCGCAAGGAACTCCCGCTTCGTCATCCCGCCGACCAGCGCCTCGCCGAGCGCGGCGGCGTCCAGCGAGTCGAAGGAGGCGCGCAGGTGGTCGGCGGCGAGCGGCCCGTACTCCTTCTCGTCGAAGACCCGGTCGAGAACCAGCGCGCGGGCCTCCGGGACCTCCAGCGACTCGCACAGCAGATCCCCGAAGAGGTGCACCTCCACCCCGCGGTCGCGCAACACGTCGGCGAAGCCGTCGTGCTCCTGACGGGCCCGCCGCACCCACAGCACGTCGTCGAAGAGGAGGGCGTCCTTGTTGGTCGGGGTGAGCCGCTTCAGCTCCAGATCGGGCCGGTGCAGGATGACGCGGCGAAGCCGCCCGGTCTCGGAATCGACATGGAATCCCATATGCCCATCCTGACGGAGCCGGGCGGCCCTGGCCCGCGTTTCGACCGGTCCTTTCGGTGGGCGTCACCCGGCTCCCTCCCCTTCCCGTCACGTTCCCGTCAGGTCAGCCACTGGGCCACGACGATCAGGAGGATCGCGGCCAGCAGACCACCGATCAGCAGCGCGGCGCGGCGCAGGAACCGGCGGGTGTAGCCGCTGCCGAGGTCGTCGCCGAGGGAGAGCGCGGGTCCGGAACGGTGCGGGGTGCGGGGCAGGCCGTACGCCTCCTTCAGGAGCGAGAGCCAGACGGCGTCCGGCAGCCCCGGGCGCTCCCCGTCCACGATCAGCCAGAACGCCTCGCGGGCGGACGGGTCCGGACTCGTCCGGAGCTGAGAGAGCAGCTCGGCGACCGTGCCGACGGGGGCGTCGCCGCCGGCGAGCAGCGGGCGGACCGCCCAGCGGTACAGCTCGGCGGCGTTCGCCGCGCGCTGCTCCTCCGGCGGCGCGAAGGGGTCGTCCCGCGCGGCGGGCGGGGCGACGGCCCACAGCTTCCTTCCTACGACCACCTCACAGAGGTCCCGGCGCAGCGGGTGCTCCCAGGACGGCAGGCGCCGGGCGATCTCCCGGAGGAGGACGGTGACGACGATGTACGCCTGGGGCCGGCGCAGCGCGTCGAGCAGCTCGCGGTTGCCCGCGCCCACGACGAGCTCCCGTGCCTCTTCGGGGCTGCGCACGGTCGGCAGCTTGTTCACGAGCGAGGTCTCGGCCTCCCGCCCGCGCCGCCCCAGCCCCCGCCGCGCGCCCTTGCCTGGCCCGGTCCACTCCGGCCCGACGACGGGCAGTACGGGCCGGGGGTAGGCGCCGACGTCGGGGGACGGGGGTGCGGGGGGCGCCTCGGGAGCGGGCGGGGGCTGGGTGGGGTAGGCGGGCCGGGCCGCCGCGCCGGACCCCGCCGGCTCGTCTCCGCCCGGCCCACCGGTCGGGCCGGGGGTCCGCGGCTCCCCGCGCCGACCGTCGGACTCCGACTCCGCCCGACGGTCGGGCCACTCGGAGGGGCCTGCGCGGTCGGGCCGTCCGTACGGGGCCGGGGCTGGGCTGTCGGGCCGTCCGTACGGGGCCGGGGCCGAACTGTCGGGCCGTCCGTACGGGGCCGGGGCCGCGCTGTCGGGCCGTCCCGAGGGGGCGGGACCCGGACTGCCGGACCGTCCCGACGGATCCGAAGCGGGACTCTCGGGCCGTCCCGAGGTACCCGGGGCCGGGGCGGTACCGGGGGCGTCGGGCCAGGGGCCCGGGGAGGCCGGGTACGACGAGCCCACCGGCTCGGGGTTCCCGCCGGGCGGCGAGTCGGGGTGCCGGGGACCGGGGGCGCCCTGCCGCCGAGGATCCGGGCCGGACTGGTCCCGGAAGCCCGGCGCGCGCTGGTCCCGGTGGCCTGACCCGGCCGGGCGCCGGAGGCCGGGGGCGTCCTCGTCGCGCGGGTCCGGACCGGACCGGTCCCAGGGACCGGGCGACTCCGGGTGCCGGGGACCGGCGGTGCCCTGGTCCCGCGGCCCCGAACCACCCTGGTCGCGGTGCCCCGAAGCGCCCGGTTCCCGAGAGCCCGGGGCGCCCCCGTACCGCGGGCCTGAGCCTGACGGGTCCCGCGGGGCGGCACCGGACTGGTCCCAGGAGCCCGGCGACTCCGGGGGCCGGGGCCCGGGGGTGCCCTGGCCGCGGGGGCCGGCGGCGCCCTCGTGTCGGGGACCTGCGTCAGCCTGGTCCCGGGAATCCGGACCATCCCCGTACCGGGGAACCTGGCCGGCCTCATCCCGGGGGCCATGGGCACCCTCACGCCGGGAACCTGGACCGGCCTCGCCCCCGGGGCCACGGGTGCCCCGCTGCCCGAAGCCTGCGTCAGCCTGGTCCCGGGAATCCGGACCATCCCCGTACCGGGGAACCTGGCCGGCCTCATCCCAGGGGCCCTGGGCACCCTCACGCCGGGAACCTGGACCGGCCTCGCCCCCGGGGCCACGGGTGCCCTGCTGCCCGAAGCCTGCGTCAGCCTGGTCCCGGGAATCCGGACCATCCCCGTACCGGGGAACCCGGCCGGCCTCATCCCGGGGGCCATGGGCACCCTCACGCCGGGAACCTGGACCGGCCTCGCCCCCGGGGCCACGGGTGCCCTGCTGCCCGAAGCCTGGGCCGGCCTGGTCCCGGGGGTCCGGAGCGTCCTCGTACCGAGGATCTGCAGCGCCCTCGTTCCAGGAGCTGTGGGCGCCCTCGTACCGAGGATCCGCAGCGCCCTGGTTCCGAGAGCCCGGGTCGGCCTGATCCCGGGGATCCGGAGCGCCCTCGTAGCCGGGGCCCGGAGCGCCCCCGTACCCCGAGCCCCGTGCGCCCCCGTACCCCGAGCCCGGCGTGTCCTCGTGTCGGGGGTTCTGGCCCGGCTGGTCCTGGGGGGTCAAGTCCGGCTTGTTTCGGGGGCGGTGGGTTCGGGGTGGGTGGTTTCTCGTGGTCGGGCCCGGGCCGCGGTGGTCCAGGGCGTCCAGGGTGTCGGCCGCTCTGGCCGCCATGTCCAGGAGGGCGCCCCGGTGCGTGGAGGCCGTGGTGCGGAGGACTCTGGCGACCACATGGTCCCGGCTGTTCTCCTCGACCTCCGCCAGGTGGTGGCGGACCAGCCGCGTCGCGATCTCCTCCGCCCGGTCGCCGCACCGCTCGCGCGGGTCGACGCGGCGCCGCTCGGTGTTGCGGCTCGCCGCCCCTGACCAGCCGCCGACGAACGCGTACCGGAGCGTGGGCAGTTCGAGCGTGTCGTGAGTGGCGAAGGTCCACGGTTGCCTGGTGACCGCGCCGACGATGCTCTGCAGGCCCCGCAGCACGGGACAGGCGGTGCCGCCCCGTTCGTCGAGGATCGTGAACGGTCCCTCCGGGTGCCGCAGGAACTCCGCCACCGCGCCGACGAGTTCCTCCGCCACGTACGGCAGACGACGGTCCAGCTCCGCCAGCCCACCCCCGGGGGCGAGGGCCTCCGCCGGGACCAGCGGAAGCCGTCCGCGCGCGCCGGCGGCGTTCGCGGCGCCCTCCCACTCCCAGCCGTGCAGCCCTAGGCAGACGGAGGGGTTGAGGAGGGTGGGCGCGCCGACGAGGGCGTGGCAGAGCACGGACGTCCGACCGTCGGTGTCCGTGAACGGCACGCGCCGGATCAGCATCACGTACCCGCGCTCCCGCAGCCGGATCAGGGCCGGCCTTATCTCCTCCCCGCTGGCCCGCAGCACGGGCCCGGACATCCGGAAGAGGCTCTCGGCCTCGTCGCGCGGCCCGGACCAGGCGACCGGCCCGAAGCCCGTGTTGCCGGTGAGGTTCTCGCTGTCCCAGCGGAAGACGATCTGGTCGGCCTCGTGCTCCGTCCGTGTCATCGGACGATCCCCTCCATTGGTTCCGCCCCGGGCAGCAGCCCGCACAGGGCGAAGAGCGACAGCAAGGGCGCGAGGACCCGGCGCGGCCGGGCCCCGTGCGGAAATCGGTCGCCGCGCGCCTGCCCGCCGGTCGCGGCGACGAAGTGCAGCGTGCAGTCGGCGCAGTCGTCGAAGGGCTTGAGCCAGGCGGCGCCGGCGTGGTGGGCGAGGAAGGCGTACGCGTCCCGGCTCTCCTCCCGGACCGCGGCCGGGTCGTGGCGGCCGGGCAGCGCCCGGCCGAGCCAGCGTTCGACGACCGGTTCGAAGCGGACGAGGTCGCTCTTGTTGACCGCGAGTGCGGCGGGCGCGGCGACGAGTCCGCCGGCCTGCCGGGGGATGCGGTTGAGCACGGTCGTGAAGGCCTCGTCGCCGAGGTCGCGCCGCCGCAGCCCGCTCTGTTCGCGTACCGGGTCGAGCCCGGGCAGCCGGAGGGCGCGCAGCGGGTCCAGGACGAAGAGGAACGCGTCGACGCCCATGAGGAAGCGGCCGACCTCCCCGTCCTGCGCGAGGTCCTCGCCCGCGAGGTCGAAGAAGACGACGGGCCGGGGCGTCGCGCCGCCCGCTTGGACGAGCAGCCCGTCGGCGAACCGGGCGAAGGTCTGCTGTCCGGTACGGCCCAGCTGCCGCCCCTCCCTGAGCCGCTGGACCCGTTCGCGCACGAAGGTCCTGTGCGCCTCGGGGTTGAGCGGCCGGCATTTGAGTCCGTACGGTTCGAGGCCGCCGAGTTCGACCTCGCCGAGCATGGCGGCGAGGAGGTGGGTCTTGCCGACGGAGGAGCTTCCGACGAGGGCGATCGACAGCGGCTCGCCGTTGGTGAGGTAGGGCACGGGGAGTTCGTGCTGCTCGTCGCCGTCCGCGGTGTGCGGGCACAGGTGGTAGGCCTTGCGGAGGGCGTCCGCGACATGGCCGGGGCGGCGTTCGGCGCTGAGGTCGAGCCGGATCCGGTTGCCCATGGCGTCGATGGTGACGAGCAGCCGTTCGTCGTACTCGACGGGGAGCAGGCAGTGCGGGCACATCCGGCTCCGCGACGCGGGGAGCGGAGCCGGTTCCGGCGGCGCGACGGGCTCGACGGGACGGGAGGTGTCGCCTCCGCCGAAGATCCGGTCCCGGAGCGAGGGACGCCCCTGTCGTGGGAACGGCGGGGGCGTTTCCTCCGGGTCCCGGTGGGGTGCGGTCGCCGCGCGTTTCCTGGCGATCTGGCGGTCGTACTCGGTACGCCACCGGTCGAGCGGGTCGGCCGCCCCGAGCCCGGTGGCGAGCGGGTCGGGGACGTGCAGCAGCCGCATGAGCTCGGCCGGGTGGGGCCGGTCCGCCGCGCGCGCGGCGAAGAGCCCGCTCTGCCCGAGCGCCGCGAGACGGCGGTAGTCCGCCAGGTCGGCGGGGGGTCCCTCGCCCCGGTCGGGGCGGCCGGCCAGCAGGTAGTAGGCGAGTTCGGCGACGGACCACAGGTCGTCGCGCGGGTCTGCGGCGCCCCGGCCCGCGCGCTGTTCCGGCGAGGCCCAGGGGGCGCCGCCGAAGGGCTCGCGGGCCTCCCCGGCGCGCTGCGCCGCGTACGGTTCGCAGAGCCGGACCCGGGCGCCGTCCCACCGTACGGTGTCCGGCGCGATGGCCCGGTGCACCAGCGACGCCTCGCCCAGGAGCCGTACGGCCATGGTGAGTTGGCCCGCGATGCGCTCCTGGTCCTCGACGCCGAGGCGCCCCGCCCACTCGGACAGCGGGCGGCCCGTCGGCGGGCGGTACAGCACGAAGGGCTCGGCGGCGGTCAGGTCGAAGCCGACGATCCTCGCGAAGACCGCGCCGAACCTGGCCCCGCCGTAGCGCCGTTCGAGGGCCACGGCCGCCTCCACCTCCCGCTCCAGGAGGCCGTACGCGTCCGGGTCGCCCTGCTCCGACGTGGTCAGCCGGTACTGGAGGACGGGCAAGCCCCTCCCCAAGGTCGCCCGGCGCGCCAGGATGCCGGGACGGCCGGGCGGCCGGTGGTCCTCGCCGTAGCGCACGGTGAAACGGACCGGATCCTCGCGGTGGGTGAGGAACTCCAGCTCCTGGTAGTACGGATGGGTCGGCGGGGTCGGCTCCCTCAGGTGGTCGGGGTGGTCCGGGCCGATCGGATGGTTCGCATCGCCGGGGTGGACCTTGTCGGTCGGGTCGGTCGGGTCGGTCGGGTCGGTCGAATCCGTCGAGTCCCTCGGGTCCGTCGAGTCCCTCGGGTCCCTCGGGTAGTTCGCGTCGCGCAAGGGGTTCGGAGGGTTCGAGTCGTTCCAGTGGTTCGGGTGGTTCCGGTGGTTCGGGTGGTTCGGGTCGGTCACGGTTCTCCCGCCTCCTCGGCGCGGACGGTGTGCACGACGTCCGCGCGCAGCGGTACGAGACGGAGGATGCCGGCGTGCCGTCCCGCGCCGGTCCACACCACGTCCTCGGCGGTGCCCCGCCAGATGTCGTCCCCGGCGGCCCCGCGCCGCATCGCCTCGGGCACGAACCGGACCTGCCGGGCGGCGAGCGGATCGTGGGAGAGCAGCCGCAGGTGCTCGGGTCCGCACAGCGCGACCGTACGGCCCGGGTCGTCCTCGGCCAGGAGCAGCCGGGCCACGGCGTCGGCGGCGACCCCGGTGAGGCGGGCCGCGTCGGGCCGGTCGGAACGGTCGGTGAAGGCCGCGAGGGAAGTCAGCGCCTCGGGGTCGCCGAGGCCCTCGTACCGGGGCGGCGGTGAGGCGGCCACGTCCCGCTCCAGGCGGAGCCGGGTCTCGTCCAGGAGCTCCGTGATCCGCCGTTCGTGGCCGGCCCGCGCGAGGGCCCCGGGGTCGCGCTCGATGCCCGCCCAGCACCGGTCCAGGATCAGGACGGTCCCGGCGACCAGGTCGCCGACGAGGGTGTCGACGAGCGCGGGGCCCCCGTCCCCGTACCGCCGCTCCAGCCAGCCGGGCGCGGGGAGGGACACGTGCGGGGGCGGGGGCGGGGTCACGTCCCCGGGGGAAGCGAACGGAGACGGCTCCGGCTCGGCCACCAGGGGCTCCTCGTCCCTGCCGGACCAGTGGTCGTCCGCCGGACCCTCCCCCCAGGTCTCCGCCCCGTCCGTCCAGGCCTCCGTTCCCTCTCCCCAGGCCTCCGGCCCGTCCCCCCAGTCGTCCGCCTCGTCCTTCCAGTCCTCCCAGCTCCAGGACGCCGCACCGGTCTCCCGGACCGGCGGGGGCTCGGTCTCCGGGCGGCCGGCCGGCCGTGCCGCGTGCGGCTGCCCGTGCGCGTCGGCGGTCTCCGCGAGACCCCGGAGCAGCCCGGCCACGGCTCCCGCCCCGGCCGAACAGTGGTGCCGCACCTCGGCGAAGAGCCAGTCGTGCACCGCGGTCGTGACCACCAGGGTCTGGATCTCCCGCAGGATCCGCCAGGCCTCCTCGGGGTCGGCGCGCGCCCACCAGTCGTCCACGGCCCGGCTCCAGTCGCGCAGCGCGAGCAGCACGACGGCCGCCACGGACACGGTCGCCGCCACCGCGCCCGCCCACACGGGCAGGCCCAGGAACTGGCCGAGGCCCGCCCCGACGAGGCCGCCGAGCAGCCCGCCGAAGAGCCGGGGCGCCGCGCCCGTGGCACCGCCGCCGTCGATCCGGCCGTCGGGCGAGCGGTTGGGTCTGCGGCGCAGCATCAGATGGGCGAGTCCGGCGGCGAGGACACCGACGGCGGGACCGAGGACCCAGCCGAGCAGCGGCCAGATCCCGGCGAGCAGCGCCAGGAGCCCGGTCACGGCGAAGGCCGCGGGGCGCGAACCGCCGGCGGTGAAGGGGTACCGGGCGCCGAGCCGCCGCAGCCGCTCGGGGCCGCAGATCGCGTCCAGCCGGGCGAGCCGTGCCGCGCTGCCCACGGGCGCGGTGCGCGCGGACAGGGCGGAGAGACGGGCCGCCACGGACCGCAGCGGCAGCCCCTTGCCGATGAGGTCGTGGGTGAGGTCGCGCAGCGCCGGGACGATCCCGGCCCGTGAGATCTCCCGCGGCAGCTCCGGCAGTTCGACCCCGCGGTCGCGCAGCACCCCCCGGTGCTCGGCGGTGAGCCGGGTGCCTCCCGCCGCGCCGAACGCGTCCGCGACGGCGATGCGGAACCGGCCCAGCTCCTCCGTCACCCGCTCGATGTCCGCCGGCAGGTCGACGCCCCGGCCCGCCCCGGTGAGCAGCCCGGCCGGGCCCCGGACGCGCCGGTAGCCCTCGACGGCCTCTCCGACCGCGGCGTCGCAGGCGGCGAGCCCGGCCCCCGCCCGGCCCTGCGGCGGCAGCCACTGGTGGCCGGCCAGGGAGCGCGGGACGCCCTCGTCCAGGAGCAGCGCGAGCGCGCCCGGCACCTGGTCGGCGGAGAGGTTCCCGGCGGGGACCTCGGGTCCGGTGAGCCCCTCCAGGGCCTGGCGCCAGGCGCGGGCCCTGGCCTCGTCGGTGAGGTCGTGCTCCAGGATCCGCACGGCCGGCACGGCGACGCCGTGCACCACCCCGCCGAGCGCGCGGAGGACGGCGTCGAAGACCTCGGGCGTGGACAGCACGTCGACGAGCGGGCGCAGCACGGCCTCGCCCGGGACGCCGTCCTCCGTGGAGTCGAAGACCCACAGGACGCCGGCGGCGGGCGGGCGGAGGGTGAGGGAGCGGCTCACGGTCCGCTCGCCCCGGACGCCGACCGCCAGGCAGACGATGTGCGCGGGCCCGTAGGAGGAGAGGCGCTCGTAGAGCAGCTGGTGGGCGACGAGCCGGTCGGCCTCGTCGACGACGAGGAAGCGCCGCGCGCCGCCGGGCTGCGGGACGTCCAGGGCCGCGCGGACGGCGGCTTCGGAGTCGTACGCCCCCGGCGCCCCCGGCCACGCTGTCCGCAGGTCGAGGCAGACGGCGTGGCCCGGCAGCGGCCGTTCGGGCAGGACGGGAAGGACGTGTGGGCTCACTCCGCCTCACCGGCCCGGTCGCGGCGGCGCGGTTCGTCGTCGGCGGGCCCGGACTCCGGGCCGCGGTCCGCCTCGTAACCCGAGCGGTAACCCGAGCCGTAACCCGAGTCGTAGCCCTCCTCGTCGGGCCCGAGGTCCGGCTCGGGCTCCAGCTCCCAGTCGCCCTCGTAGACGGACGGCGGCGGGGAGGACGGCCCGTTCGCGTACGCGGAACGCGGATCACGCCGGGCCCCGTTCTCGCGCCCGGCAGCTTCGTCGCCCCCGGGCCGGGACTCGTGCCCGGGGCCGTCGTCGTGCCCCGGACGGGGCTCGTAGGCACGCCCCGACTCGTACGCCTGACCGGACTCGTACGCACGCCCCGACTCGTACGCCGAACCGGACTCGTACGCACGCCCCGACTCGTACCCCGGACCGGACTCGTACGCACGCCCCGACTCGTACGCCGGACCGGACTCGTACTCCTCGTACCCGGCGCCGTTCTCGTGCCGGGAGGGGGATTCGTACCGGGGACGCGGTCGGGGGTCCTGGCGGGCCTGTGGGACGTAACCCCGCCCCTGGCCCTGCCCCCGCGGACGCGCCTGCCCCGGGCCCCGGCCCCTCCCCTGCCCCTGCCCCTGGCGTGGTGCGTGGCGGTCGTAGAGGGCGCGGAGGGTCGGGCGGGTCGGGCGGGCCGCGCTGGGGAAGCGCATGTCGAGGGCGCCCGGGTAGGTGACCGACCAGAAGTGGCGGAGCGGCGCGAGCCATTCGCTGTCCGCCTCGCCGTACTCGGCGGCGATCTCGTCGATGAGGGCGAGCTGGCGCGGGGCGACGTCCTCCACGAAGCGGGTGAAGAGCGGCGACGGCGGTACCGGCACCTGGGCGAGGCCCTGGGGCAGGGCGCGCATCAGCCGTTCGCAGAACTGCTCGATGATCTGCCCCTCGTCGAGCAGCGCCCAGCGCTCGTACGCGCGCAGCAGCCCCGCCCAGCTGGAGAGCGAGCCGTCGAAGCCCTCCAGGCGCAGGGACATGGTCGCGCCCTCGCCCTCCTGGAGGCGGATCCGGACGAGGCCGGGGGACTCGGGCTGGCCCTCGGCGGCGATGTGGCCGTTCCACAGGGCGCAGAGCAGCCGGTGGAGGATGCGCTGCCGGTCCTGTTCGGTGGAGACGAGCCAGTCGTCCTGGTAGCCGAGCCGCTGGCGCCAGTGCAGGAAGTCCTCCTCACCGGCCGAGTCGCGGGCCTCGGACCAGAGGCTGAGGACGCTGCGGACCTCGGAGATGTCGGTGAGGTTCATGCCGCTGCGGAAGAAGACGACGGTGATGGAGTCGGTGTCGACGGCCCGGCACTCGGGGAACACCCGGGAGGGCAGGTTGAGTTCCTGCGCGAGGAAGTCGGCGGCCCGGCCGTCGGACTCGCTCGCCGGATGCACGATGAGGATCTTGAGCGGGCCGCTGCCGTCCGGGATGAAGCCCACCGGGAGGAGTCCGGCGAGCCGGGCGCGGAACTGGTCGAGCCAGCGCGGGTCGACCTTCGACTCGGCGGTCTCGTCGCCCGCGGCGGCCCGCAGCAGCAGCTCCATGGAGGGCAGCAGGGGGCGGGCGAAGACGTCCTCGTTGGCCTCGCCGAAGAGGCGCTTGACCCGCCGCTCGACGACCTGCTTGATCTCCTTCACGGCCGCCCCGGGCGAGCGGCGGACCGCGTCGAGGGCGCGCCGCCAGTCGTCCGGTGCGACCAGCCGGTCGAGGAGGGTCGCGGCGTCGGTGGTCTCGGGAAGGCCCTCGCTCTGGGCGAGGCGGTCGACGACGTCGTCGTAGAAGGCGCGCAGGGAGTTCTGCGGGGGCAGCAGGTAGGCGATGCCGGCGCGGTCGTCGCGGTAGAGCTCGCGGCGGCTGTCGGAGAAGGACTTCGCCTCGTCCTGCTCGTGGGCGCGGAGCACCTTGGCGAGTTCGGCGACCTCGGCGGTGACGCGGTTGAGGGAGGGCCGCCACTGGTTCTCGCCCGCCTGCCAGCCGCGGTGCCAGAGGACGCGGGCCCGCCACTGGTACCAGGCCTGCTGGGCGGCGAGGGTGTCCTGGACGTCGGGGTCGGTCCACCGGGCGGGGACGACTCCGCCGACGCTGCGCTTGATGTGGGGGATGTTGGGGGCGTGGCCCTGGACGTTCGGGGGCCGTTCGGGGTCGTTGCGCCGGTTGTCGAGCATGCCGGTGAAGCCCTCCCTGGCCACCCGGTCGGGGTGGCCAGGCAGTCCGGCGAGGATGGTGAGCAGCTGGAACGGGCCGACGAGGCCGAGGAGTTCGCGGGCGCCGGCGCCGGGCCTGAAGTCCTCGGTGAGGCGGGGGATCTCGCGGGAGAGGTGGACGTCGAGGCGCTGGAGGGAGTCCTCCATGTCGTTGAGCCGCTGCCGGAGCTCCTGCGTGATGTCCCGGCTTCCCCGTGGCAGTTGCTCGGGCAGGGGGACGTCCGGTGCCTCGCGGCTCCACAGACGGCCGATGCCGGAGCGGGTGAAGAGGTCGCGGACCTGGTCCTGTCCGTCCCGGGCGGGCCGCCTGGCCCGTTCGGCCATGCCGCGGACGGCCTGGGCGAGGAGCCGGGCGGCGACGATCTCGGCGAGGTCGTCGACGGGGACGGTGAGGGAGGCGGCGAGGCTGGTGGACATGCCGCGGTAGCCGATGCCGGAACGGGCCGGGGTCGAGCGTTCCACGGCCTTGTTGATGAAGCTGGCGGCGAAGGACTGGTAGTCGTCGTCGGCGCCCTTGCCCGGGCCGCCGTTGTCCTCACCGAGTTCGGTGCCGATCAGGGACATCACCATGGCGGTGATGGAGCGGCGCAGGTCCTCGGCGCCGATGACGGCCGGCTTGGAGAAGAGGAAGGCGGTCTGCATGGTGGCGGGGCGCAGGGCGACGAGCCCGTCGCCGGGGTAGGTGACGCTGAGCCGGCCGCGTTCCTCGACGTCGCCGACGGTGTCGAGGGCGTCGGGCACGTTCTGGTCGTCGACGAGCCGCGAGAGGTCCACGAGGGCGCGGGCGGCGTTGAGTTCGGCCTCGCGTCCGCCGCCGGCCTCGGGCGTGAAGGCGGAGGGCATGACGACGAGCGGGTAGATCTTGACGCCGGGCACCTTGGCGTGGCGGAACTCGTGCCCGATGAGGTGGAGGAAGTCGTAGAAGATGCCGGCGCCGGTGCCGCCGGCGACGGAGAAGGCGACGAAGACGTCGCAGCCCCGGATGCGGCCGCCGCCGACCCGCTTGAGGTCGCCGGCCGACTGTCCGATGGCGCCGATGGCCTCGCGGAGCTGCCGCAGGACGGGTTCGAGTCCGGAGCGGAGGGTGGCGAAGAGCGCGGAGCGCCCCACGGTCGGGAGCTGTCCGGCGCCGTTGTTGAGGGGGGCGACGCGCGGCTGGCGGGCCTGCGGCGGCAGCCAGGACCGGGTCTCCTCGGGGAGCGAGACGCGCAGCATGCGGGTCACCTCGGGCGAGGAGTCGAAGTCGGTCGGCAGCAGGTCGCGGACCATGCGGGAGGTGCGGGCGAAGGCGGCGCCCTCGGCTCCCTTGGCCCGGAACTGGGGGTAGCCGAGCAGTTCGCCCTCGCTGAAGTCGGCGTACACGAACTGCAGGCAGTCGGGGAGCTGGAAGGGGAGCCGGCGGCCGCCGTCGACGAGGTCGGTGCCGTCGGGTCCGCACAGTTCCCGGCGGAGCTGCCGTTCGAGTTCCGTGCCGATCTTTCCGCCGGTGCCGCCGAGTCCGACGAAGAGCATGGGCTGGTAGATCTTCATGTCGTCTCTCCTCGGTGCCCGTTCAGAAGTTCACGTCGTAGGTGTCGGACCCGCCGGTCCCGCCGGGCCCGCCCGCCCCGGAGGAGGAACCGGTGCTGGGACCGGTGCCCGACCCCGTACCGGAGCCCGACCCCGTGCCGGGGCCGGTGCCCGGGTCCGTGCCGGGGCCGGTGCCGCCGCCCCGTCCGGTGCCGGTGCCGGGGCCGGGCCGCCGGGGGGTACGGATCCTCCGCGGGGTGGGCACGCGCCCGCCCCGCACGATGAGTTCGTGCTCGCCAAGACCGATCGGCTCGCCGGGCCTGACCGGCACCTGCCTGCCGCCCCGGGGGCGCAGCAGCAGTTCGCCGGAGCCGTTGCGGCGCAGTTCGTGGGCGGTGGAGGAGGCGGCGCCGCGGACCGGGCGGAGCATCGCGGAGCCCCCGTACGGCTCGTCGACGGTGAAGGCGAAGGTTCCGTTCTGGCTCTGCCCCTTGCGGATGGTCAGTTCGAAGAGGGACCGGTCGTCGTCGAGCAGTTCGAGCTTGACGCCGGTGAGGTCGCGGCGGCGGCGCCGGGCGACGAGCCGGATGCCGGTGAGGACGGCGAGCACGAGAACGAGGACGGCGCCGCCGGTGACGGCCTTCCACCAGCGGTCCCACCAGGTGGGCGGCGCCACCACGAGGACGTCCAGGAAGGCGGTGTCGAGGACCGTGTCGCCGTCGCCGGTGTCCACGACCTCGATCCGGCCGCCGAGTTCGCCGAGGGCCGTGCCGGGCGCGAGGGTCACCGTGAAGGGGACGCGGGTGCTGCGGCCCGCGACGGCGGTGACCTGCGTCGGGGCGACGGTGAGCTCGGCGCCGGGCGTCCGGTCCTGGAGGGCCAGCCGCAGGGTGTGGGGCGCGGTGTCGTTGTTGGTGACGTCGAGGGTGCCGCGGACGGTGCCGCCCGGGTGGACGGTGACGCGGTCGACGACGAGCCCCGCGGTCAGCACCGGCACGTCCGGGCCGCGCCGGGCGTGCACGGGGCGCCGGTCGGAGGTGATGCCGGGCGCCGCCATGCGCGTGACGAGCTCCAGCTCGCCGGTGGCCTCGGCGGGCAGGGTGAAGGTGCCGGTGAAGCGGACGTCCCCGGCCTTCGCGTCGGGGGCCCGGCCGTCGTCGGCGAGCGTGAAGGTGAAGGGCTGGAAGCCCGCGCCGGCGACCTCGGCCGAGGCCGTGAGACCGGCCAGCTGCCGCGGATCGGTGATGACGACCCCGCGCCGCGTCTGCATCCGGACCTGCACGGTGACCTTCTCCCCCGCGCGCGGGGACGCCGGGTCGAGGGTGACGTCGGAGCGGAGCCGGCCCTGCCAGATGGCCCGTACGGCGACCTCCCGGTCGCGGTGGCCCTCCGGCGCCTCGATGTGCACGCGCCAGGCGCCGGGCAGCGGGTCCTTCACGCGCAGCGCCTCGACCGGCCCGTCCTGGCCGCTCACCTCGAAGGTCGAGCCGTCGAACTCGCCCCGCACGGGCACCTTGCGGCCCGCCGGGTCGTAGTAGGTGACCCGCACCTTGGGGTCGTGCTTGGCGACCGTGAGGGAACCGTCGGTGGCGATCGGCGGGATGGTCACGGTCAGGTCGGCGGGCGGCTTCCCGACGGTGCCCTGGGCGATCCGCGCGCAGCGGGCGGCGGCGAAGGTCTCCTGGAGCGCCTTGTCGATCTCGGCGGAGGTGCCGACGACCCGCATGCGGGGGACGGAGCCGGGGACGTCGGAGCAGGCGCCCCGGTAGCCGCCCTCGGCCATCGCGGTGAGCGCGGAGCGGTCGATCTCGCTGCCGAAGCCGAGCGGCCAGATCTGGACGCCGGCGGCGCGGGCGCGGGCGAGTTCCTCGGTGAGCCGCCGTGCGCCGTTGGACTGGCGGGTGTCCCGGTCGGTGCCGTACTCGGGGCTGTCGGCGACGTCCAGCCTGCCGTCGGTGAGCAGGAAGACGACCTTGGGGACGGCAGGGGTCTTCGCCCCGCTCTCGGCGCCGCGCGATTCCGTGAGGCGGGTGACGGCCTGCCGGATGGCGGCCGGGAAGTCGGTGCCGGGTCCCATGCGGGCGGCGTCGCGGCGGCCCAGCTGCTGGACGCACTTGCTGAGGCGCTCGCGGCCCGCCGCGTCGGCGACGGTGAGCGTGCAGATGTCGCTCACGGGCGACTGGCCGGGCTTCTCGGAGCTGCCGAAGCCGATGACGGCGGCCCGGGACCGCTCCGATATCTCGCCCTGGCTGAGCAGCGCGGCGGCCTCGGTCTCCCGCGCCAGGTCCTTGTCGGCGAGGCTCGCCGACTGGTCGACGACGACGGCGAAGTCGAGCGGGTCGGGCCCCTCGGCGGGGTCGGCGGCCGTACGGGGCGTGCCGGCGGTCCCGGCGGCGGTGAGGGCCGTACGGGGCGCGCCGAGGGCCCCGGCGGCGGCCGCGCCCGAGGCGGTGGGCGCCCCGAGCGGGCCGGAGAGCGCGAGGAGCGCCCCGGCGAGGAGCAGGGCGCTCCCCTTGGTGTTCCACTGCATCTTCTCTCTCACCACAGTTCGCTGAAGAGGGCCAGGAGGGCGCCGAGCACGAGCGCGAACACGCCCAGGCGCAGCCACCGGTACTTCGCCGCGAGCACGAGCCCGTGCACGCCGGCCTGTTCGAGGAGCCAGTCGGTGGCGTCCGTGCCGGACGCGCCGAGCCGTTCGCGGAGCGCGGGCGCGGACGGGCCGGCCGCCAGCTCGCGCAGGAGGGTGCGGTCCGCGCCGATCCTGGTGCGCGGCAGGACCACCGAGACGAGCATCAGGACCCCGGCGGTCCAGAGCGCGCCCGCCGCGAGGAGGAACGCGAGTCCGGTGCCGTCCGTGGGGAGCGGGGCTCGGTCCCCGGAGAAGACGACGGCGAGGAAGGCGAGGGCGCCGGAGAGCAGGATCGCGGCCTTGGTGTCGGCCCGGCCGATGTCCTCCCGGACGGTGGCGAGGAGCCGCTCGGCCATGAACCGCAGCTCCCCGGGCGGTACGGGCAGGGGCGCGGTCGCCGGTGCCCGGTCGGGTACGGGCACGGGCACGGGTGCGGGTGCGGGTGCGGGCTCCGGGGTGCTCATTCGTCGTCCCAGTCGTCGAACTCGGAGCTGGGCCGGGTGGACCTGGTCGGCGGCCGGCGCGGCACCTCGCGGTCGTAGGGGTCGTCGCGGTCGTAGCGGTCGTTCCGCTCGTACGCGTCCGGCTCGTACCGGTCGCGTCCGTCGTCGAACCGGTCGTCGCGGCGGGTCCGGGACCTCCCCCGCTCCCTCTCGGAGCCCGACTCGACGCGGGTCGGTTCGTAGACCCGGGACTCACGCGGGCCCTCGCCGGGCTCCTCGTCCCGGGGACCGCGCCCAGCGTCCCGGTGACCCTCGTCCCGGGGACCACGCCCGGCGTCCCGGTGACCCTCGTCCCGGGGCCCGCGCCCGGCGTCCCGGTGACCCTCGTCCCGTGGCCCGCGCCCGGCGTCCCGGTGGCCCTCGTCCCGTGGCCCGCGCCCGGCGTCCCGGTGGCCCTCGTCCCAGTCCGGCTCGCTGGGCTCGGGGGAGCCCTCCTCCAGGGCGCGGCGGCGTCGCGGGGCGTCGCCCGAGGGGTTGAGGACCCGGTCGGTGATGCCGCCGAGGACGCCGCCGGTCTGGGACCGCAGGTACATGAGCACCTGGTACATCTGCTCGCCGATGTCGTGCCGTTCGAGGACACCGGTGTCCAGGAGCCGGTTGAAGACGCGCAGGTAGTCCTCCTGGCCCTCGCGCCGTTCCTGCTGGAGCTGACTGCGGATCTCCCACTGCTTGTCGGGGTGCATCGCCATGTGGTGGGCGATCTGGGCCAGGTCGCCGCGCCGGAAGAGGGCCTCCAGTTCGCGGGCGCGCTCGGCGACCAGGGCGCGGTCCGCCGCCTCCCTGCGCCGCTCGGCCTCGGCGACGCGCTCGTCGGCCTCCATGGTGACGCCGACGATGTCCCGCCGGGAGACCTCGGCCTTGACCGAGTCGTCGAGGTCGATGAAGACGAGGACCCGGGTCCGCAGCCCGATGTCCCGGCCGAAGCTGAGCCGTCCGGCGGCGAGTTCCTCGCGCACGGCCTCGTCGGCACGGTGCGCCTCGGTGATGCGGAACCGCCGGGACAGCCGGCGCAGGCCGTCGAGCAGTTCGTCGTGGAGCAGCTCGGCGACGTCCTCGACCTGTTCTTGGACGACGAGGTGCGGGTCGGTCACCACCCACTGGACCTTGGCGACGGCGTCGAAGAAGACGCCGTCCCCGGCGGCCGGCAGCTGGAGCCGGAACTCGGTGACGTTGCGTCCGAGCCGCACCTCGAAGACCGTGTACGGGTAGCCGAACAGGGGCTTGTTGACGTCCTCGGTGCGGTCCGGCCAGACCACCCGGTGGCCGCCGTTGCGGTAGAGCAGGACGGCGGCGACCTTGCCGCTGCGGCGGCGGTACGGGGGCGCGTACTCGCCGATGAGGGGCCCGCGCGGCCGTCCCGGGGCGGCGGATCCGCCGGTGGCCGCCGCGTGCCGTCGCGCCGGGCCGCGCGACTGCTCCGCCTCCTCTTCCCGTACGCGGTCGAGGTCGAGGTCCGGCTCCTCGTCCCCGTCGCGGCCGCCGGAGTGCTGTCCGCCGTTCTGTCCCTCGTACGGCCGACGCTCGTACCGCTCCTCGTACCGCTGCCGCTCCCGCCGGTCCTGCTCCTCGTACCGCTCCCGCCCGTCGCGTCCCTGGTCCTGCTGCCGCTCCCGGCCGTCCCGTTCGTCGTACCGCTCGCGCTCGTCGCGGTCCCGCTCGTACCGGCGCGCCCGCTCGTCCGGCCGCGCGTTCCTGTTCTGCTCGGGCCCGGTCATCGGTTCGCTCCTTCCGTCACGGCGTCCCACATCCGGCGCGCCGCGCTTCTGTCCAGGGGCCGGTCACGGTCCCGGACGAGTTCGTTCAGCAGTCCCCTGAGCCGGTCCCGGTCGCGGCGGTCCACCGCGAGGCGCGGCAGGAACGCGCGGACGTGTCCGAGCGCCTCGGGGTCCTTCGCGGCGCGCCGGAGCATGCCGCCGAGGGCTTCGAGGGCCGCCTCTCCGGAGCGGGCCGTGGCGAGCGTGTGCCGCAGCAGCCGCGCGAGCTCGGGTGCGAGTCCGGGCCGGGTCGCGAGCAGCGCGACGAGCAGGGGGCGGGCCGCGTGCTCGTCGAGTTCGGGGACCTCGCGCAGCCCCCACAGGTGGGTGGTCCGGGTGCTCAGCGCGCGGATGACGGCGAGGTGGACCAGGTTGGCGAGGTTGAGCCGGCCGTCTTCGAGCCACTGGTGGAGCCGGTGCAGCACGGGCTCCGGCTCCCCGGAGGCGAGCAGCCGGGCCACGCTGAAGGAGGCGGGCCAGAGGACGTCGACGTCGGTCGCCTCGCGGTTCCTGACGACCCGGGCGAGGGCGTCGAGCGAGCCGGGAACGCCGGCCGCGGCCAGGACGTAGCCGTGGGCGAGCAGCGCCGTGCGGACGAGGGTGTCCTCGCCGGATCCGGCCCAGTCCTTGAGCACGGCGGCGACCGCGGGCCGGACGCGCGGGTCGCGGGCGGCCTCGGCGAGCGCGGTGGCGGCGGCCATCCGGGCCCTCGGCTCGTCCGTCACCGCCAGCGGCACCACGAGCTCGCGGAAGCCGTGGATCCAGTCCCAGGAGCAGAGCACCCCGGCGGCGACGGAGGCGCGGACCCACACCTCGGGGCGCGGGTCGTCGCACAGGGCGCGCAGCCAGCGGGCGACCGGGCCGCGGACGTTGTGGTAGCCGTGCCAGATCTCGCCGAGGACGGCGGCGGCGAGCGCCTCGCCCTGGAAGCGGACGGCCCGCACCGGCACCTTGGCGGGGCCGAGGTCCAGCTCCCCGTCCTCCAGGACGGCCCGTGCCTGCACGGGCCGGTGTTCCGCGTGGGTGCCGAACAGGCGGCGCCCGGGGGCGTGTTCGGGGTCGAGGGTGACGGCGAGTTCCCAGGCGAGGAGTTCGGCGGCCTCGGCGGCGAGGCTGTAGGCGGAGCCGTCGAAGACGGCGACGGCGATGCGGAACGCGCCGGCGTTCAGGACGGGCAGCGCCTCCGGGAGCGCGCCCGGGCGGTCGGCACCGGCGAACCACTCGCGGGCCTGGGAGCGGACGAAGCTGGCGCATTCGGCGAGGAGTTGCTCGTCCGTCATCTCGCCGCGCCAGTGCCGGGCGAGGTGGTCGGCGAGCCGGGCGGCCTCACGGGGCCGGAGCTCCTCCAGGCCCAGGGCCCGGACGACGTCCGGTCGCCCGGCACGCGCGCGTGCGGCGCCGAGGGCCCCGTCGGGCTCGGCGCGCAGCAGGTGCCAGAGGTGGCGCTGGAGTACCTCGTCGGCGGGCGGGGGCGCGCAGTACATCCCGTACCGGCCGCGCAGGAGCCGGTCGGCGAGTTCCCCGTTCTCGACGAGGACGACCCCGTACGCGTCGCGGCCGCGCAGCAGTTCGCCGAAGCGGTCGAGGTGCAGTTCGGAGAGGCGGGTGGCGGGGCGGCGGGCGGTGCCGCCGTGCTCGCCCCGGCCGGGGCGCGGCTCGCTCTCGGTGCGGACGTCTTCGGTGAGCAGCTCCAGGAGGTGGCCGCCGCTCTCCTGGAGGACGTCCTCGGTGATCTCGTCGACGCCGTGCCGGGGGTCGAGGCGGAAGACCTTGCCGCCGGTGAGTTCGTCGAGGAGGGCGAGCGCGGTGGCCTTGCGGCCGCTGCCGGGTTCGCCGCAGAGGACGAGGACCCGGTGGTCGCGGAGCCGGTCCCGCATCCGGGCATACCCGGCGGTCGCGCAGTACACCCGGCCGAGGTGGTCGAGCGTCTCGGGCGGGACGGGGCCCTGGACGAAGAGGGAGCGGTCGGAGCCGTACAGGGCGAAGATCTGGTTGCCCTCGAAGACGGTGCCGTCGCCGTGGATGGTGGTCAGGCGGTCGGCCCCGCCGCCCGCCCAGGTGCGGACGGCCCGGAGCGCGGTGGCGGCGCCGCCCGTGTCGCTCTCGCCGCCGAGGGGTCCGCGGTCGGCGGTGTCGAAGACGCTCGGCTCACGCGCCTGCTCGCCGGAGGAGTCGCCGCGCTCGCGGTCCCGGTCGCCGCGCTCCCGGTCGCCGCGGTCGCCGCCCCGGCCCCCATGGTCGCCCCGGTCACCGCGACCACCCCGATCACCGCGGTCTCCGCCTCGGTCGCCCCGGTCGCCGCCCCGGTCGTGGGAGTCGCCCCGGTCGCCCCGGTCGTCCCGGTCGTGGCCGGAGTCGGGGCCGTCGTTCCCGGTGGCCGACTCGTCGTCGTCGCTCACTGCGGTTCACCCGCCCCCGTGCCCGAGCTCTTCCGGATGCCGGTGAAGTCCCCGTGGATGGTGTTGCCGTGGACGTCGAGCAGGTCTCCCCCGACGTGGAACGTACGGTGCCCACTGCTGGTCGGAGGCGTTGGGCCGTCCCCCCGCGACGGCCCAACGCCGGTCCGTGTACCCCCCTCGGAAACGCCGGTCCGTGAACCCTCCTCGGACGCGGTCAGCGGCGGGGCGGTGCTGCGCGGTACGTGGAACCACGCGGTCTCGTCGGTCTCCTTGGAGCGGACCCGGGCGGACCGGTAGTGGTCCGGTTCGACGTAGCGCCCGCCCTCGGCGACCACGTTCCCGTACAGCCAGTCGGAGACGACGATCAGGAGGTCGACCTCGGGGCTCTCCGCCATGATCCGTTTGGCGGGGGCGCTGTCGCAGAGCCGGGCGGCGAGGTCCACGGCCCGTCCGACGAGCCCGTGCGCGTCCTGCGCGACGAGCCCGGCGTTCATGCCGATCCGCAGCCGCAGGCGCCGGCCGCGGCCCGTGTTGTGGGCGCGCAGGCTCTCGTAGAGGGTGTCGATCCACCGTCCGACCATGAGGGTCGGCGGCACGTCGGGGCGCAGGGCGGCGAGGATGCCGTCCCCCCGGTCCTCCTGGTGGAAGGTGCCGGGTTCGACGCCGACGGAGCCGTACGCCTCGTCGAAGGCGGCGTACATCGCGGCGCGTTGCAGCTCCTTCTCGGCCATGCCCAGGGTCCCGGAGCCCACGATGTCGCCGAACACGACGAACCGGTGGATCCCGCCCGCTACCCCGTTCACTTCCGCACTGCTCACTCTCGGACTCCCTGTGTGTGGCGCCGTGGTGGTGCGTGTGTTCAGACTGGCCGCCTTCCGCGACCGGCGATGTAGCCGTTTACACACCCGGCGGAGATTCGTCCGCCGGGTTTCCGCCGGGGCGTGCGCGCCCCTGCGCGAGGAGCACCAGTACCCGCATGTCGAGGACGACGACGGTGCGGTTCGCGGTGCGGACGACGTCCTGTTCCCGGAGCAGGCGGAGGGCTTTGGCCACCGCTTCCCGGGTGGCGCCGATGGCCGCCGCCAGGTCGTGCTGGGGCAGCGGGAGGTCGAGTACGGTGCCGCCGTCGGCCCGCCGTCCGGCGCGCTCGGCCAGTTCGACGAGGCGGGCGGCGAGGCGCTGGAGGACGGTCTCGGAGGCGAGCGCGCGGCGCTCGACGTCGGCGTTGCGCAGCCGGGTGGCGAGCTGGCGCATGATCAGCGCGGTGGCGTGGGGGCGGGCGGCGAGGAAGCGCCGGAACCGGTCGCCGGAGACCGCCACGGCCTCGACGGTGCCGAGGGCGGTGACGCTGGCGCTGCGCGGGCCGCGGTCGACGGCGGCGAGGTCGCCGACGACCTCGCCGGCGCCGCGCAGGGCGAGGATGAGGCGGGAGCCGCGCTCGGTGCCGACGGAGACGACGGACCAGCCGGAGAGGAGCGCGAGGACGTAGGCGCTGGTGTCGCGTTCGCGGATCATCACCTCCCCGGGTTCGTAGACCCGCCGGGCGCCTTCGGCGAGCAGCGACCGCCGGTCGGCCGCGGTGAGGGCGTGGAGGAAGGAGCGGTCCTGGCCGAAGAGACTCAACGCCGCTCACCCCCGTACCGTCCGCGGGCCCTCCGGGGAAGACCGTCCGCCGGCGGCCGACCGGCGTGTTCGCGTGTGTGTTCCCACCTCATGTGGCGTGCCACGCCACACAATTGACGCTGTGTCACGTCATGGGGTGAAGAACGCTAGAGGGTGCGGAAGAAACGCGTCAACGAGCACGGGGGGCGCAGGGGAGCGCCACCGACGCCACCCCTGCGCCCCCCGTGAGCGCGGCCCGGCGGGCTTCGCGAAGCCTTCGTGAAGCCTTCGCGAACACCGACCGGAATCCACGCTTCGCCGTGGAACGACGACCCCGCGGGGTCAGAGCCTCGGGTCGACCGGCTCCGACTCCAGGGCCAGGACCGCGAAGACGGCCTCGTGGACCCGCCAGAGCGGTTCGCCCTCGGCGAGGCGGTCGAGGGCCTCGAGGCCGAGCGCGTACTCGCGCAGGGCGAGCGAACGCTTGTGGCCGAGGAAGCGCTGCCGCAGCCGCTCCAGGTTCTCCGGGCGGGTGTACTCGGGACCGTAGATGATCCTCAGGTACTCCCGGCCGCGCACCTTCACGCCCGGCTGCCCGAGCCGTCCCTTCGCGTCCCGAACCAGCGCCGCCAGCGGCTTCACGACCATGCCCTCGCCGCCCGCGCCCGTCAGCTCCAGCCACCAGTCGGTGCCCGCGCGGACCGAGGCCTCGTCGCCGGTGTCGACGACGAGCCGACGGGTGACCTGGAGCAGCCCGGTCGGGTCGTGCTCGACGAGCCGGTCGAGCCACGCGAGCTGCTCGTCGTGCGGCACGGCCGCGAGCGAGCGCCCGCGCGCCGCGAGCAGCTGGAAGGGCGCGAACCGCACGCCTTCGAGCCCCTCGGTCGGCCAGCAGTAACGGCGGTACGCCTCGGTGAACGCCGCCGCGTCCGTCGCCCGCTCCCGCTGCGTGGCGAGCAGCCCGTCGACCCCTTCGACCCCGCGTGCCACCGCCTGCTCCAGCGCGGCGACCGCGCCGGGGAAGACGGCACCGGACGCCGCGCCGACCGCCGCGTACTGCGCGCGCAGCAGCCCGGCCGACTTGAGCGACCACGGCATCAGCTCACCGTCGAGCAGCAGGAAGTCCGTGTCGAGCTCGTCCCAGAGGCCGGCGGCTCCGATCGCGGTCCGCAGCCGGCCGAGGACCTCCTCGGTGACGTGGGAATCGTCGAAGAAGGGCCGTCCGGTACGGGTGTGCAGCGCGCCGGTCACCCCGCCGACGCCGAAGCGCTCGCGGGCCGCGTCCTCGTCCCGGCAGACCAGGGCCACCGCCCGGGAGCCCATGTGCTTCTCCTCGCACACGACCCGCTCGACGCCGTCCGCCCGGTACTGGGCGAAGGCCTCGGCCGGGTGCTCCAGGTAGCCCTCCTCCCTCGATGTGGCGGTCGGCGCCATGGTCGGCGGCAGGTAGGCGAGCAGCCGGGGGTCGACCGCGAACCGGCTCATGACCTCCAGGGCCGCCGCGGCGTTCTCCTCGCGCACGGCGACGTTCCCGAGGTGACGGGTCTCCACGGTCCGCCGCCCGTGCACGTCGGCCAGGTCCAGGGGGCGCCCCTGGTGCCCGCCGGGCGCCTCGGTGGCCAGCGGCCGCGCCGGCTCGTACCAGACGCGCTCGGCCGGTACGTCCACGAGCTCGCGCTCCGGCCAGCGCAGCGCGGTCATCTTCCCGCCGAAGACGGCCCCGGTGTCGAGGCAGATGGTGTTGTTGATCCAGGAGGTGTTCGGCACGGGCGTGTGCCCGTACACGACGGTGGCCCGTCCCCGGTACTCCTCCGCCCACGGGTAGCGCACCGGCAGCCCGAACTCGTCGGTCTCGCCCGTGGTGTCCCCGTACAGCGCGTGCGAACGCACCCGCCCGGAGGTCCGGCCGTGGTACTTCTCCGGCAGACCGGCGTGGCAGACGACGAGGTTCCCGCCGTCGAGCACGTAGTGGCTGACCAGCCCCTCGATGAACCGCCCGACCTCCGCCCGGAACTCCTCGCTCTCCTGCCCCAGCTGCTCGATGGTCTCGGCGAGGCCGTGCGTCTCCTGCACCTTCCGGCCCTTGAGCCACCGGCCGAGCTTGTTCTCGTGGTTGCCGGGGACGCACAGGGCGTCGCCCGCGGCGACCATCGCCATGACCCGGCGCAGGACGCCCGGCGAGTCGGGGCCCCGGTCGACGAGGTCGCCGACGAAGACGGCCGTCCGCCCGTCGGGGTGGTGTCCGTCGACGTAACCGAGCTTCGCGAGCAGGGTCTCCAGCTCGGAGCGGCAGCCGTGGATGTCGCCGATGATGTCGAAGGGGCCGGTGAGGTGCCGCAGGTCGTTGAAGCGGCGCTCCCGGACGACCTCGGCGGCCTCGACCTCCGCCACCGACCGCAGCACGTGCACCTTGCGGAAGCCCTCGCGCTCCAGACCGCGCAGCGAGCGGCGCAGCTCGCGCCGGTGGCGCTGGATGACGTGCGCGGGCATGTCCGCCCGGTCGGGCCGGGCGGCGTTCCGGGTGCGGCAGACCTCCTCGGGCAGGTCGAGGACGATCGCGATCGGCAGCACGTCGTGGGTCCTGGCCAGCTGGACGAGCTGACGCCGGGCCTCCTGCTGCACGTTGGTGGCGTCGACGACGGTCAGCCGGCCGGCCGCGAGGCGCTTGCCCGCGATGTAGTGGAGGACGTCGAAGGCGTCCCGGCTGGCGGACTGGTCGTTCTCGTCGTCGGCGACGAGCCCCCGGCAGAAGTCGGAGGAGACGATCTCGGTCGGCTTGAAGTGGCGCCGGGCGAAGGTGGACTTGCCGGAACCGGTGGCACCGACGAGCACCACGAGGGACAGGTCGGTGACGGGCAGGGTGCGGGTCTCGGTGGTCATCTCGGTCCCTCCTTCTCGGTGTCGGTACGGCTGAAGACGGCCATCTGGGTCGGCGGCCCGACCTCCGGGTCGTCCGGTCCCACGGGGGCGAACCCGACCCCGTACCCGTACTGCGCGGCCACACCGGCCGCCCAGTCCCGGAACTCCTCCCGGGTCCATTCGAAGCGGTGGTCGCCGTGCCGGACGTGTCCGGCCGGGAGCGACTCCCAGCGCACGTTGTACTCGACGTTCGGCGTGGTCACGACGACCGTACGGGGCCGTGCCGAGCCGAACACCGCGAACTCCAGGGCCGGCAGCCTCGGCAGGTCCAGGTGCTCGATCACCTCGCTGAGCACGGCCGCGTCGTAGCCGGCCAGCCGCTTGTCGGTGTACGCCAGGGAGCCCTGCGTCAGCTTCACGCGGGCGGCCTGCCGCTCCCCCATCCTGTCGAGGCGCAGCCGGCGCGCGGCGACGCCCAGGGCCCGCGCGGACACGTCCACACCGACGATCTCGGTGAAGCGCGGGTCCTTGAGCAGCGCCTGGACCAACTGCCCCTGTCCGCAGCCGAGGTCGAGCACCCGGGCCGCACCGGCGTCGTTCAGCACGGCCAGGATCGCCTCGCGCCGCTGCTCGGCGAGCGGCACCGGACGCTCCTCCGTGTCGGCCGTCTCGTCGACGGCGTTGTCGACGTCCTCGACGTCCAGCCCCTCGGCCTCGGCGAGCCGCACCAGTTCGAGCCGCTCCGTCGCCGCACGGGCCAGACCCCAGCGACGCGACAGGTAGCGGGCGGTGATCAGCTGCCGCTCGGGGTGGCCGGCCAGCCAGCCGTCACCGGCACGCAGCAGCTTGTCGACCTCGTCGGGCGCGACCCAGTAGTGCTTGGCGTCGTCGAGGACGGGCAGCAGGACGTACAGGTGGTTGAGGGCGTCCGCGAGCCGCAGCTCGCCCTCCAGGACCAGCCGCACGTACCGCGAGTCGCCCCACTCCGGGAACTCCCCGTCGAGCGGCACCGGTTCGGCGTCCACAGTGTCCCAGCCCAGCGGCCCGAACAGCGCCCGCACCAGCTCCGCGCCGCCCCGGGCGGGGAGCGCGGGGACCTCGACGCGCAGCGGCAGCGGCGCGGCGGCCCGCTCGGGCATCGCCTTGCACTCACCGTGCAGCGCCGTCTTGAAGACCTTCGCGAGCGCGACCGCGAGCAGCGAGGACGCCGCGTAGGGCCGGTCGTTCACGTACTGCGCGAGCGCCGAGTCGGGGGCGCCGCCCCGGCCCTTGCCCTTGCCGCGGCGCACCAGCGCCACGGGGTCCACCTCCAGGAGGAGTGCCGCGGTGCACCGCTCGGCGGTCGCCTCGGGGTAGAGGACGTGCGCCGTGCCGTGCGAGGTCGAGAACGCCTGCGCCCGCTCGGGATGCTTGTGCAGCAGAAAGCCGAGATCGGTCGCGGGTCGCTCCGGATTGCCGGTCGTACTGATCGTCAGGAACACACCTTCGAGTATGGTTCGCCCCTCCCCTCCCCACCAGGCATTTTCCACCCGCCCCGAACCCGGCGGCCCAACCTCGACCGAGGCCCGGGGTCGGGGCCCGGGGGCCGAGGCCCGGGGGGCCGGGGGCCGAGGCCGGGGGGCCGGGGGCGCGGGCCGGGGGCGCGGGCCGGGGGCGCGGGCCGGGGGCGCGGGCCGAACCCCGGGGCCCGGCCTCGGCCGACCTCAGGATCGCGGGCCCCCGCCGACCGCCGGGGCCCGGCCTCGGCCGAACTCCGGATCTCGGGCCCCCGCCGACGGCCGGGGCCCGGCCTCGGCCGAACTCAGCATCGCGGGCCTCAACCGGATCGCGGGGCCCAGCCTCGGACCGAACCCCGGATCCCGGGCCCGGCCGAACCACGACTCCAAGCCTCAGCCCAACCCCCGGATCTCGGGCCTCAGCCCGTGCCGTCACCGCCGCCGCGCGTCGCCAGGGTCTCGGCGAGCGCCTCGATGGTGGCCGGGCCGACGCGGCAGCAACCGCCGACGAGCCGGGCCCCCGCTCCGGCCCATGCGAGGGCCCGCGCCGGGTCGAAGGCCATGTCCCCGCGCCAGCCCCGCGCCCGGGCGTCCCACTGCTCCCCGCTGTTCGGGTAGACCACGGCCGGCTTGCCGGTCACGGCCACGGCGAGCTCCACGGCGTCCCCCGCCTCGGCCGGGTCGCAGCAGTTCACCCCGACCGCCACGACCTGCTCGTTCCCCGCGGCGACCGCGAAGGCCTCCGCCAGGTCCTGCCCGGCCCGGGTCCGCCCGCCCTCGACGGTGTACGAGAGCCACACCGGCACCCCGCACCCCGCGGCCGCCCGGAGCAGCGCCCCGGCCTCCTCGGCGTCCGGAACGGTCTCCAGGGCCAGGACGTCCGGCGCCGCCCCCGCGAGCACCTCGATCCGCGGCCGGTGGAAGCCTTCAAGGGCCCCCACGGACAGCCCGTACCGCCCCCGGTACTCACTGCCGTCCGCGAGCATCGCCCCGTACGGTCCGACGGACGCGGCGACCCACACCTCCTCCTTCACCGCCTCCGCCGCCGACCGGGCCAGCTCCACGCTCCGCGCGAGCAGCCCCGCCGCCTCCTCCCGGCCCGCGCCCCGCCGGGCGAAGCCCTCGAACGTGGCCTGGTAGCTGGAGGTGATCAGCACCCGCGCACCGGCCCGCACGTACGCCGCGTGGGCCGCCTCGATCTGCTCGGGCCCGTCGGCGAGGAGCCGCGCGGACCAGAGCGCGTCCGAGAGGTCGCAGCCCTGCGCCTCCAGCTGGTTGGACAGCCCGCCGTCGAGGACGAGCACCTCCGCCCCGAGGGCTTCGGCGAACGTACGGCCCGGTCTCATCGGTTCTCCTCCGCTCATCCCAGCTGCGACTGGACCTGGGCGGAGATCAGCTCCAGGTGGTCCAGGTCGTCCAGGTCCAGGACCTGGAGGTAGGCCCGGGAGGAGCCGATCGCCGCGTACCGCCCGAGCTTGTCGACGACCTCGGCGGGCGAGCCCGCGAGCCCGTTCGCCCTGAGCTCCTCCACGTCCCGGCCGATGGCGGCGGCCCGGCGGGCCACCTCGGCGTCGTCCTTGCCGACGCAGACCACCAGCGCGTTCGAGTACACCAGGTCTCCGGCCGGCCGCCCTGCCGCTTCGGCGGCGGCCCTGACCCGGCCGAACTGCCGCTCACTGTCCTCGACGGAGGCGAACGGGATGTTGAACTCGTCCGCGTACCGCGCGGCAAGGCGCGGCGTGCGGCTCGCGCCGTGCCCGCCGATGAGGACCGGGACCCTGGACTGGGCCGGCTTGGGCAGCGCGGGTGAATCGCTGAGCTGGTAGTACTCCCCGTCGTAGTCGAAGGTCTTCCCGACCTCGGTCTCCCAGAGCCCGGTGATGATCGCCAGCTGCTCCTCGAGGCGGCCGAACTTCTCCTTCGGGAAGGGGATGCCGTAGGCCTTGTGCTCCTCCTCGAACCAGCCCGCGCCCAGGCCGAGTTCGACCCGGCCGCCGGACATCCGGTCCACCTGGGCGACCTGGATGGCGAGGACTCCGGGGAGCCGGAAGGTGCCGGCCGTCATCAGTGTGCCGAGCCGGATCCTCTTCGTCTCCCGGGCCAGGCCGGCCAGGGTGATCCAGGCGTCCGTCGGCCCGGGCAGCCCGTCGGCGGACCCCATGCTGAGGTAGTGGTCGGAGCGGAAGAAGGCGTCGAATCCGAGCTCCTCGGTGGCCCGGGCCACCGTGAGGAGGGTGTCGTAGTCGGCTCCCTGCTGGGGTTCGGTGAAAATGCGAAGATCCATACCTCCATCCTGCACCGTCGGGCGCCTGTCAACCTGCTCGTCAGCTCTCCGTCCGCACCGGCTCGGTCGGGTGAATATCCGGCCTCCTGGCGGACCGCGTCCGCCCTGGCCAGTGACCGGGGCCCGGCACCCGTCGTTGGCTCGGGCGGAGCCGGACCGCCCGGCCCGCGTGCCGGCGGCCGCTGCCGGTGCGTCTCTCTCACGGTCCCGCCCTCGGCGGCGGGACCCGGGCCGAGGAGGCCGCCATGTCCCAGGAAGCCGCGCCGGAGCGGGCAGTGCCCGAACAGCAGGTGCCGCAGTCCGTGCCCGCGCAGAAGGACGCCGGCGCCCCCAAGGGCCTGCTCCAGCAGATGGAGGAGCTGATGGCGGCGCTCTCCGCCGACCTCTCCCAGCTGGACGCCGACCTCCAGTCCACGTCCGACCGCCACACGCCGGCACCCGGGTCTCAGCCGGAGCCCGAGCCACAGCGCTCCGACGCCCAGTACCCCGCCGCCGAGCACCGCGACCCCGGCCGGCACTGACCCGAACACCACGGCCCTGGCCGCCAGGGCCCCGGCCGGCACCGACCCGAACACCGCGGCCCTGTACATCACGGTCCCGAGCAGCACCGACCCGAGCAGCACGGTCCCGAGCAGCACCGACCCGAGCAGCACGGTCCCGAGCAGCGCGGTCCCGAGCAGCACCGCCCCGAGCACCGGGGCCCCGCCCCGTACCGCCACGGCTCGCGACACCCCTCGCACCCCTACCACGACGGGCCCCGCCCCGGGCCCGCTCGGCCTCGGGCGGGGTCGGGCGGGCGGGCACGTTCCCCGTCCCGCACGGCGAGCCGCCGCAGCATCCCGCGCACCCGGTCGCTCGACTCGTCAGCGGCGTCGATGGCCTCGATGCACTGCCAGTAGAGCCCCTCCTCGTCGGTGGCACAGGCCACTCCCACGAGCGCGATCCCCACCTCCCCCAGCAGCTCGCCGAGCGCGGTCAACGCCCCGCTCGGGTCGGCTACTTCGGTGAGCTGGGCCGCACGCGGCCCGCCCGCGCCCCAGGTCGGGTACTCCCCGATCTCACTCAGCCCCCGCGCCTCGCCCCGCAGCTCCATCGGTCCACAGAGCGCGAGGTGACTCCCTATCGCCTGGGCGAGCGCCTGGGCCTGCCAGGCCTCCGCCACGATGTCCTGCGCCGTCCCGCTCTCCGCCAGTGCGTGCCGGCCGAGCGCGATGAGTCGCTCCGCTTCCATCAACGCCGCCCCCGTTCGTACGACTTACTGCCCACTCACTCCACTACCCAGAGTGAGGCCGCCTGAGCCCCAGCACCAGAGGAATTCGGAAATCTGTGGACAGGAAGCCTGACGGGGAAAAGTCGATCACTCCGAAGAGTGACGATCTCCGTCCGTATCGACGTCCTTGACTCCGCCCTCACCCCCTCCGTCCCGCCTCCGGACGGGAAATCTGACCTCGTTCCGGTCGATCTTGGCCGCGAGCGCCGCCAGCGGATCGACCCCGAGCACCTGGCAGAACTGAAGGAGGTAGGCGAGCACGTCCGCCACCTCGTCGGCGACCCGGTGCGCCGTCTCCGGGTCGTCCATCACCCGCTCCGCCTGCTCGGGCGTCAACCACTGGAAGATCTCCAGGAGTTCGGCCGCCTCCACGCTGAGGGCCGCCACCAGGTTCTTCGGCGTGTGGTAGGGCTGCCAGTCCCGCGCCGCCGCGAACTCGGCCAGCCTGCGCTGCAGCCCCGCCACGTCGTGGCCCACCGGGCCACCGCCCCTCATGTCCTTGTCGTCCGTCACCCGCCCAGGTCTACCACCGTCACCCCGGGCGTCCGGCGCGCCTCCTCCGCCGCCCGTTCGCCGACCGTGCCCGCCAGCCGGACGTGGCCGTCGGCGGCGATGCCCGTCGCGAGCCGCAGCAGTTCCCCCACCTGCCGCCCGTCGAGCCCCCGGTCCAGGCCGTCGGTGAGCAGCGTCAGGCTCTGCATGGCGTCCGGGACCTCGGCGATCCGGTCCATCTCCAGGACTCCGGGGCCGGTGAGCAGGGTCAGCGCAAGGGCCAGATAGCGGAGTTCGCCGTCGCCGAGGCGGCCGAGCGGGGTCGCGGGCCGGCCGCCGCGCTCGAGGACCGCGCGGACGGTGCCCTCCGGGAGCTCCTGCACGCCGACGCCGGTGACCGGTCCCGTGCAGCCCGCTCCGGCGACGGCGGCGAGGCGGTGGTGGCGGCGCGGGCAGGCCGTGTGGGTGCGGTGCAGGACCTCGGCCAGGTTGTCGCAGCCGCGCCGCAGCCGCCCCTCGCCCGGCGGCACGGGGGCCCGCATCCCTTCGGGCCGGGGATCGCAGGCGAAGGCCGAACGCAAGCCGATGACCACCTGCTCGGCGGCGGCCAGGACCTCCCGCTGCCCCTGGGTCTTGCCCGCGACCCGCAGGGGCAGCAGGGCGGTGCCGAGCAGGTCGTCGGGGAACGGGGCCCGGGTGACGGGGGTGGCGCCCGCCGTGTGCCACTCGGCCTGTACGGCGCTCCGGCCGGGGTCGCGGAGCGCGGTGGCGAGGAGGGTGCGTCCCCGGCCGGTGAGCCGCTCGCCGACGATCCGGAGCCGGGGCTCGGCCTGCACGGCGAGGTCCAGGTGGACGGGGCCCGCGGGTCCGTCGACCGTGCAGCCGATCCGGAAGCCGCGCCTGCCCTGGGCGTCGGGCCGGGCGCGCTCGGGGACGCAGTCGGCGGCGTCGGGGAACACCTCGTCGAGGGTGTCGCCCGCGCCGAGCCTGGCCAGGGCCTCGTACGCCCGGAGCGTGGTGGACTTGCCGCTGCCGCTGGGCCCGGTGAAGAGGGTGACCGGGCCGAGCGCGTGCACGGCGGAGCGGTGACCGGCGAACGCGGACAGCCGCAGCTCGGTGACGGTGGGCCGGGCGGCGCGCGGGCCGCCGCCCCGCCCCTCCGCCGCGACCGGACTCCGCGCCTCGGGGACGGAGGCACGGGGCCCGCTGGTGCGCGGTCCGGAGGCAGGCGCGAGGGACGAGGAGCCGGCGGGCGGAGAACCGCCGGCCGGAGCGCCGGCGGGCGAGGCGCCCGCGGGCGACGGGCCGCCGGAGGAAGTGCCGACCGGGGCGGTACGGGCAGGGGCACCACTGGCACAGTCGGTACCGGCCGGGCCGGCAGGGGTGGATGCAGAACGAACCGAGGAAGGAACGACGTCGGAGGAGGAGGTGTCTGACGTGCGGGCGAGCGTGGAGCCGCCGGTGAGGTCCATGCCCGGACCGTACGCAGATCATTCCCTGACGAACCGTTACGGCGAGATGACCTTCCTACGATCGAGGGACGCCGGCGGTCCGGCCGCCCACGACACCGTCCTCGTCCTCGCCCTCCGCGCCCTCGACCTCGGTGCCCGCCGGGGCCAGCAGGAAGACGTTCCGGTCGACGCGGTGCATCCCGCTGCCGAGGCCGAAGACGACGCCGCTGCTGAAGTCGAGGATCCGCTTGGCGACCTCGGTGTCGGCGCTCGTCAGGTCGAGGAGCACCGGGATCTGGGCGATGAGGTACTCGGCGACCTCGCGGGCGTCGGCGAAGACCTGCACGCGGAGCACGACCATACGGCGCTGCTCGGCGGATTCGTACTGCTCGGGGATCGTGCGGTGGTCGACCCTGGACGGCCATTCGTCACGGCCGCGCAGGGGCACGACCTGGGCGAGGCCCTCCCACTGCTCGTCGGTGACGTCGTACCTCTCGTACCTACTCATGGGCCCATCCTCCCGCTCCTCACCCGTTCGGCCCAACAACGACACGAGGTGATGACCCGGGTGGCGGTCCGCGGCACGCCTGACGGTCAGCCGGCGCCCTGACCTGCGCCCGCCGGTGGGACGGAGTACGTCACGGTGGCGGAGGCCGCCAGATCGCCCGCCTCGTCCCTGAGTTCGGCGAGGACCACACAGAGGCGCCGGCCGAACTTGGCCATGCGCGCGTGGGTCCGGAGCAGTCCCGGCCGGGGGCGGTTGAGGTAGCTGATCTGGAGCGAGGTGGTGAGCGCCATCGGAGTGGGGCGCCCGAGCCGGGCGTTGATGAGGAGGAAGGCGGCGAGGTCGACGAGACCGGCCTGCTCGGGGCCGGAGATCGTGCCGCCGGGCCGGGTGCGGAGCCGGGCCCCGTCCGCCTCCATGAGCAGGTGCGTCCCGCTCGCGTCGGTGACCCGGCAGGCCGCGTAGTCGGGGAACTGCCGCTGGACGAGCGCGTTGAGCTCGTCCGGCGACAGCGTGGCGGCCGACGGATCGGGCAGTCGGGTGAGGCTTCCGGCTTCCGTCATCGGACGAAGCTCTTCGCCAGCCGGCGGAGCCCTTCCCCGATCTCCTCGGCCGAGTGCGTCGTGAACGACAGCCGCAGCGCGCCCGGGTCGGGTTCGCCGCAGAAGAACGGCGCTCCCGGCACGTACGCGACCTCGTGGCCGACGGCGGTCTTCAGGAGGGCCGTCGCGTCGTGGCCGGCGGGGAGGGTCACCCAGATGAACATGCCGCCCTCCGGCCTGTTCCAGCGGCTGCCCTCGGGCAGCGCGGCCGGCAGGCCTTCGAGCATCGCGTCGCGGCGCTCCCGGTAGGCGGCGCGCATCACCGCGACGTGCGCGTCGAGGTCGCTGTCGCGCAGATAGCGCGCGGCGGCGGCCTGGTCGATGGTCGAGGTGTGCAGGTCGGCGGCCTGCTTGGCGATGACGCAGGCGCGGCGCAGCCCGGCGGGGGCGCGCAGGAAGCCGAGCCGGAGGCCGGGGGCCATCACCTTGGAGAAGGAGCCGAGCAGGACGGTGCGGTCGGCCGCCACCGGGTCGGCCGCGATGGAGGGGACGCGCTCGCCGTCGTAGCGCAGCTCGCCGTACGGGTCGTCCTCGACGATCCAGAACCCGTGCCGTGCGGCGGCCTCGGCGACGGCGTGGCGGCGCTCGGCGGGGAGCGTGCGGCCCGTGGGGTTCTGGAAGGTGGGGACGATGTAGAGGAGGGTGGCCTGCTCGCGGGCCGCGATCTCCTCCAGGGCGTCCGGGAGGATGCCCTGGTCGTCGGTGGGCACCGGGACGACGCGGGCGCCGGCGAAGCCGAAGGTCTGCAGGGCGGCGAGGTAGCAGGGGTCCTCGACGAGGACCACGCTGCCCGGTTCGACGAGGGCGGTGGTGAGGAGCGTGAGGGCCTGCTGCGAGCCGGTGGTGACGAGCAGGTCGTCGGCGTCCGTGGGCAGTTCGCGCGCGGTGAGCCGGGCGGCGATCGCGGTGCGGAGCTCCGGGTCGCCCTCGGTCGTCGAGTACTGGAGGGCCGCCTGCGGGTTCTCGGTGAGGACCCGGTCGTACGCCGCGTGGATCCCGGCGATGTCGAACAGCTCGGGGGCGGGCAGGCCTCCGGCGAACGAGATCACCTCGGGCCGTGCCGTGAGCGCCAGGATCTCCCGTACGGGCGAGGAGCCGACGTTGGCCAGCCGGGAGGCGGTGGCCGGCGCGGGCACGGAGGGGGCGGCAGACGGGGAGGAGGTGGCGTTCGCGGGCGCGGAGGCGGCAGAAAGCATGGCGCCAGCATATAGAGATTCAAGACGCTGTCCAGGTCGTTCGATTCCCGCCGGGCGTGGCCGAGTTGACACTCTTCGGGACCGTCGCAAGGTGAATTCCAGGCCTGATTCGGGCGCGATCCGGCCAGTCTGCGGGCCGTGGAAAACCGGCCGCGATCGGTGAATTCGGAGGATTGCCCTCCCCTGTCTTTCTCGCTGGTCGACACCGGAGAGGAAGGCCGGGGCGATCTTCCTCGGCCTTGTCCGACGCGCCGCCTGCGGTTCTTGATCCGGTTCTCCGTACGTCGTGAACGACTCGGGGAAATCAGCCATTCCGGTCCTCGGTCTCATTGATGGAGCGGCTTCCCCGTGGATAGCGTTCGACCGTTCCACCACCGCGATGTCCGCGGTCTCCAGCGCGATGTCCGCGGTCTCCGCCGCGATGGCGGCGGTCTTTCGGGTCGAAGTCGAACGAGCGAGGCGAGTGGATCACCATGGCATCTTCCGTTCCCGTCGACGAGGCAGTCGTCGTCCGCACCCCCGAGGAATTCCTCGCCATGCCCGAGGACTACCGCGAGATCGCCGTCCGGGGAATGATCGTCAACACCGAGGGCGAACTGTCCGGCGCCGACGACTACATCCAGGTGTTTCTGCCGCTCGCGCCGAACGCGGAGGAACGGCAGGTGTGCGCGGAGCGCGCCGTGGAGGAGTACGACCACTACAAGATCGGCAAAAGGATCCTGGCCGACATCGGTGTGGACACCGGATACATGGAGCAGCAACGGCTCGCCGACCGTGATCTCTTCGCCGGCCACGAGTTCCACACCTGCACGACCTGGGCCGAGCGCGGAATCTTCTCGTACATCGGCGAGGAGACCGCGATGGTGATGATCTCGGAATTCGCGCAGAGCAGTTACAAGCCGTGGGCCGAGGCGGTGCGCACGATCATTCTCGACGAGAAGGTGCACATCGCGCACGGCGCGCGTGTCTGCCGCAATCTCGCCCGCACCGAGGAGGGCCGTGAGGAACTCCAGCAGGGGCTGGACCGGTTGTGGCCGGGATTCAACCGGATCTTCGGGAGCGCGCGTTCGGAGCGGTCGAAGCTCGCGGTCCGTTTCGGGCTCCGGCAGACCACCAACGGAGAGGCGCGCGACATCTGGCGGGCGAAGGTCACCCCGCGGATCGAGAACCTCGGCCTGAAGGTCCCCGAGTAGCCGCGGGCACACCGAACAGCCCCGTACGCCACGCAGCCCCCGTACGCCCGCCCGTTGGTGCCGCCGTTCCCGAGCCGCCCCGTACGCCGGCCCGTCGGCGCCGCCGGTCCCGAGCCGCCGCCCGCACACCCGAGCAGCCCCCGCACGCCCGAGCAGCCCCCCGTACGCCGCGCAGCCCCGTTCGCCGAGCAGCAGTCCGATCGAGGAGTCCGCACCCCCATGGCCACCCCCCTGACCATCACCCCGCGCCCGCTCGGCCGCCGCGAGGCGAAGGAGCGCACCGCCGCCCTCCTGGCCGAGCGCCCCGATCTCGCCGAGCGACTGCACCGGCTGCGCCGTCTCGGCCGCGAGGTCCGCTCCTGCGAGGTCCACCTCACCAACACCTGCAACATCCGCTGCAAGGGCTGCTGGTACTTCGAGGGCGGCTTCGACACCGCCGTGCGCGAGCTGTCCGACGTCGACAAGATCCGCGCCTTCGCGCGCCGGCTGCGGGACGAGGGCGTCAACCAGGCCACGCTCATCGGCGGCGAGCCGACCCTGGTGCTGCGCCGGGTGGAGGCCTTCGTCGAGGAGCTGCCGTACATCACCATCTCGACCAACGGCCTGCGTCCGATGCCCGTGCAGGGCTTCGAGCACATCGCGGTGGCCGTCAGCATCTTCGGCGGCGGGCCGCTCGACGACGACCTGCGGGCGATCCGGGTCAACGGCTCCAAGTTCACCGGCCTGTTCGACACGGCGCTCTCGCACTACAAGGACGACCCGCGGGTCCTGTTCATCTTCGCGCTCTCCGAGGACGGGCTGCCGTACCTCGAACCGACCGTCCGCAAGATCGCCGAGAACGGCAACATCGTCACCTTCAACTTCTACAGCGAGCACGGCTCCGACAACCCGATCCGGATCGAGAACGAGCGTCGCGTCCTCGAAGAGGCCCTGCGGGTCAAGGAGGCGTATCCGGAGGCCGTGGTCAGCCACCCCTACTTCATCCGCAGCCTGATCACCGGCACCTCGCACTGGGGCGCGCGCTTCGGGTACGACGTCTGCCCGAGCCTCAGCGTCGACCACCCCGACCACGAGGAGCGGGTGGCCAACGGCAACCCGGTGATCCCGGGCTTCGCCGCCTGGGGCGCCGACTACGAGTCGCTGCAGTTCTGCTGCACGTCCGGGGAGTGCGGCGGCTGCCGCGACAGCCAGGCCGTCTACAGCTGGCTGGTGGTCAGCGCCTCCCGCTTCCTGGACAGCGCCGCACGCCTGGAGGAGTGGGTGGACATCGCGGAGAGCTACTGGCGCCAGTGGCACTGGTCCCCGTACCACGCCTCGAAGCTCACCCCCTGACCGCACCGCATCCCCTCATCCGGCCGTCCGAACACCGCACGGGAGAGTCATGTCCGAGACACTGGACCGCGCCACCATCGAGCAGTTCATCACCGACGCCCTCGTCGAACTCGGCGTCGACGCCGACGACGTCCTGCCCGGGGCCGCGCTCGACGACCTGGAGATCGACTCGCTCGACATGGTCGAGCTCGCGCAGTCCGTCAAGCGGGACCTCGGCGTGCCGGTCCGCACGAAGGACTTCGACGGCATCGACACCGTCGGCCAGATCCTCGAACTGTGCTACGAGAAGGCCGGAGTTGAGTGACCCGCGGCGGGGCCGCGAGGTCGTCGTCACGGGCTTCGGCGCGGTCACCCCGCTCGGCGTCGGCGCCGATGTGCTCCACGAGCGCGCCGTCGCCGCGGACACGGCGGCTTCCGGTGGCCATCCGGCGGTCCGGCACGCGGACTTCACCGCCACCGACCATCTGCCGCGGAACCTGGTGCGCCGCACCGACAGGTTCACGCAGCTGGCCCTGGTGGCGGCCGAGGAGGCCCTGACGATGGCGGGGCACCGGGCCGGCGGACAGGCGCCCTGGCCGCCCGAGCGCGTCGCCTGCGTCATCGGCTGCGGCCTCGGCGGAACGTCCTCCTTCGAGGCGCAGCGGGAGGTGTACGAGCGGGAGGGCGCCGATCTCGTGTCGCCGCTGATGATCCCGCAGATGATGGCCAACGCGGCCGCCGCCCACCTCTCCATGCGGCACGGTTTCCACGGCGAGAGCCTCTGCGTCGCGTCCGCGTGCAGCAGCGGTGCCCAGGCCGTCGGCACCGGGATGCGGCTCCTTGCCTCCGGGGCGGCCGACGCCGTCGTCGTGGGCGGCGCCGAGGCCGCCTCCTCGGACCTGGTGGCGGCCGCCTTCGCCAACGCCGGAGCGCTCTCGCCGAGCGGTTCCGCCCGCCCCTTCGACCGGGACCGCGACGGCTTCGTGATCGGCGAGGGCGCCGGGATCCTCGTCCTGGAGACGGCGGAGGGTGCCGCCCGGCGCGGGGCCGGGGTCCTCGGAGTCGTACGGGGGTACGGGGCGACCTCGGACGCCCACCACGTCACCGCGCCCGACCCCGGTGGCGGGCCCGCGGGCCGGGCGGTCGCGCTCGCCCTGAGGGACGCCGCGGTGGCGCCCGGCGAGCTGGCGTACGTGAACGCGCACGGCACCGGCACCGCGCTCAACGACCGTCTGGAGTGCGAGGCGCTGCGGCAGGCCCTCGGGGCCGACGTCCTCGCCGAACTGCCCCTCTCCTCCTCCAAGGGCGCCCTCGGGCACCTCTTCGGGGCGGCGGGCGCGGTCGAGGCCGTCGCCACCCTCCAGGCGCTGCGGCACGGCGTCGCGCCCCCGACGGCGGGGCTGAGCCGGCCGGACCCGGCGCTCGGCCGGCTGGACCTCGTGCGTACGGCGAGAAAGCTCGTCACGCGCGCGCGTGGGGGCCGGTTGTTCGGGCTCTCCACCTCCTTCGGTTTCGGCGGACACAACGCGGCCCTGGTCCTGGCCGTGGAAGGACGGTCCTGATGCGCGCGCCCCGCGAACCCCACGGCCCCCGCGAACCCCACACCGCCCGCGGCCCGCGGAGCCGTGAACCCCACACCACCCGCGACCCCCACGGCATCCCCGACCTGCTCGGTTTCTCGGGACGCCGCTATCTGGTGACCGGTGTCCTCAACGACGACTCGATCGCCTGGCACACGGCGCGGGCGCTCCAGGAGGCGGGCGCGGAGGTCCTGCTGACGGGCTTCGGGCGGACCCGCCGGATCACGGAGGCGGCGGCCTCCGGTCTCCCGTACCCCGTCGACGTCCTGGAACTCGACGTGACGCGCCCCGAGGACCTCGACGCGCTCACGAAGGAGCTGGAGCGGCGCTGGGGCGCGGTGGACGGCGTCCTGCACGCGATCGCCGCGGCCCCACAGTCCGCCCTCAGCGGCAACTTCCTCACCACCCCGGTCGAGAGCGCGGCCCTCGCCCTGCGCACGGCGGCGTTCTCGCTGCACTCGCTGACCACCGCGCTCGCCCCGCTGCTGCACGAGGGCGGCGGCGCCGGCGCGGCCAGGGGCAGTGTCGTCGGGCTCGACTTCGACTCGTCCGGGGCCTGGCCGGGCTACGACTGGATGGGGGTCGGCAAGGCCACGCTCGGCTCGGTCTGCCGCTACCTCGCGCTCTACCTGGGGCACTCCGGCATCCGCGTCAACCTCGTCGCCGCCGGCCCGGTCGAGACCGTGGCCGGGCGGGCCGTCAGCACCTTCGACCGGATCGCCGACCGCTGGGAGCAGGAGGCGCCGCTCGGCTGGAGCCGCGCGGACCCGGCCCGGCTCGTCGGCCCGGTGCTGTTCCTGCTCTCGGACCTGGCGGCCACCGTCACCGGGGAGATCGTGCACGCGGACGGCGGGATGCACGCCGTCCGCATGGGGGTCGGCGCCGTCGGCGAACCCCCGGGCATCGGCGCCCCGCCCCGCGCCGGCAAGGAGGACCGCTCATGACCGCGGCGATCGTCGGCATCGGCTCGGCGCTTCCCGAACGGGCCGTGCCCAACAGCCACTTCGCCGCCATCGGCTCCTCCGACGAGTGGATCGTCAAGCGGACCGGCATCCGGCAGCGGCATTTTCTGGCGGAGGACGGCCACCTCGCCGACCTCGCGCTCGCCGCCTCCCGGATCGCCCTGGCCCGGGCGGGACGCACCGCGCGGGACGTGGGGCACGTCGTCGTGGCGACCACGACCCCCGACCGGACCACCCCGGGGCTCGCCGTGGAGGTGGCCGCCCGGCTCGGGGCGGACCGGGCCGCCGCGTTCGACCTGCACGCGGCCTGCGCCGGGTTCGTGTACGCCCTGGACCACGCCGTCGCCCTGATCGAGTCGGGCCGGGCCGGCACCGTCCTGGTCTGCGGCGCCGAGGCGCTGACCCGGATCACCGACCACGAGGACCGGTCGACGGCGGTCCTGCTCGGCGACGGCGCCGGGGCAGTGGTCGTCACGGACGTGGACACGGCCGGCGCTCCCGAACCGGCGTTCCGGCTCGGTTCGGACGGGGACCTGATCCCGCTCCTGTACGCCGACCGGTTCGACCGGAAGCTCCGGATGGACGGCCCCGAGATCTTCGTCCAGGCCGTGGAGAGGATGAGCGAGGCGGCCCGGGACGTCCTCGCGCGGCGGGAGCTGACCACCGAGGACGTCGATCTGTTCGTCGCGCACCAGGCGAACGCGCGCATCGTGCGGGCGGTGGGCAAGGAGCTCGGCGTCCCGCCGGAGCGGCTGTATCTGAACGTCGACCGGGTCGCCAACACCTCCTCCGCCTCTATCCCCCTCGCTCTCCACCAGGCCTGGCAGGAGGGCCGCCTCGGCCGGAAGGGCCTGCTCGGGGTGGCGGCGTTCGGCGCGGGCGTCACGTGGGGCGCGGGGGTGATCGGCTGGCACCTGACGGAACCGGAGGCCGATCCCCTGACGGACCGGGAGGCCGATCCCGTGACGGACGCGGAGGCCGATCTCCTGACGGACCGGGAGGCCGATCCCGTGACGGACCGGGAGGCCGATCCCGTGACGGACCCGGAGGCCGATCCCGTGACGGACCCGGAGGCCGATCCCGTGACGGACCCGGAAGCCGATCCCGTGACGGACCCGGAAGCCGATCCCGTGACGGCCCCGGAGGCCGATCCCGTGGAGGCGGGATGAAGACCTCCCCCTTCCCCGTACTGGGCGAGCTCTCCGCCCCGGACGGCTCCTCGCTCGTGGTCCGCGTCCACGCCCGCCCCGAGCCGGCCGCCCCGGTCGTGGTCGTCCTGCCCGCGATGGGCACCGCCGCCCGCCACTACACCCCGCTGGCGCGGGCACTGCACCGGCGGGGTGCGACCGTGGTGACGACGGACCTGCGGGGCCACGGGGAGAGCACCCCGGTCCCGGCGCGCGGGGTGCGCTTCGGCTACCGCGAGCTCGTCGAGCACGACATCGGCGCCGTCCTCGACGCGGTCGAGCGCGCCTTCCCCGAGGCGCCGCGGCTGCTTCTGGGGCACAGCCTCGGCGGGCAGCTCGGTCTGGTGCACTGCGGTCTGTTCCGCCCGCGTCTCGCGGGGGTGGTCCTGGTCGCGAGCGGTTCGGCCTGGTGGCGCGCGCTCGGTACGGGGGCGGATCCCCGGCCGGGTGCGCGATGGCTGGTACGGAGCCTGCTGTGCGTGGCCGGGGCGGAGCTTCTCGGGTACTGGCCGGGGCACCGGTTCGGTTTCGGCGGGCGCGAGTCGGTGGGCCTGATGCGGGACTGGGCCCGGCAGATGCGGACCGGGCGGTACGGGGCCGTGGGCGCCGCCGCCGACTACGAGGAGGCACTGCGGGCCGTGGACCTGCCGGTGCTCGCCGTCGATGTCGAGGGCGACGCGCTCGCGCCGCCCCGGGCCGTGGACCATCTGTGCGGGAAGCTGCCCTCGGCGCGGGTCCGGCGCTGGAGCTACCGGGCGTCGGATGCCGGAGGCCGGCGGCTGGACCACTTCCGCTGGATCCGGCACAACGCGGGTCTGGTCGAGCGGATCGCGGCGTGGGCGGAGTTCCCACCCGTCCCGGCCGCCGGACCCGCCCCCGCCCCCTCGGGTGCCCGGGCGTGAGCGTGCGGCGCGAGGGAGGTCTCCTGCTCGGCGCGCTGCTGCCCGATCGGGTGCGCTGGGCCGAGGAGACCCACGAGCACGCCCCGGTGTGGCTCTTCCCCGAGGAGGAGGCCCTGATGGCGCGCGCCGTGCCCGGCAGGCGCGGCGAGTTCGCGACGGGCCGGCTCTGCGCCCACCGGGCGCTCGCCGCCCTCGGGGTCCCGGCATCCCCGCTCCTGCGGGGGCGGCGCGGGGCGCCCGCGTGGCCGGAGGGCACCGTCGGCAGCATCACGCACTGCGCGGGATACCGGGGCGCGGCGGTGGCGCGGTCGGCCCGCTTCCTCGCCCTCGGCATCGACGCCGAGCCGCACGCGCCGCTGCCGTCCGGGGTCCATGAGGCGGTGGTGTTCGGCGCGGAGGAGGCGCGGCTGCGCGAACTGGCCGCCCGGCGACCGGACATCGCCTGGGACCGGCTGCTGTTCAGCGCCAAGGAGTCCGTCTACAAGGCCTGGAGCGGGTACGGCGGTGCGTGGCTCGGCTTCGAGGACGCCGAGGTGCGCCCGTGTCCACCCCCACGCGCGCGTACGGCACCGTCCGGGACCGTGGGCCGGTTCCGAGCGCGGCTTCTGGTCCCGTCGCCGGCGGGGCCGTCCCCCTTCCCGCGCGTGCTGCCCGGTCGCTGGCTCGTCCGCGAGGGCCTGCTGCTGACCGCGGTCGCCGTCCCCCGCCCCGTACCGCCTCCGCACCGTACGGCCGAGAAGGAGCACCCCTGATGAGCGTCGACGACGGCACCGTCCCCGCACTCCTCACCCGGAGCGCGGCCGCGCACCCCGAACGGACCGCGCTGCGGCTCGGTACCGACGCGCTGACGTACGGCGCGCTCGACGAGCTCGCCGACCGGGCCTCCGCGCTGCTCCGCGCGCGCGGGGTGGGGCCCGGCGACCGGGTCGCGCTGATGCTCCCGAACGGCACGCTGTTCGCCGTGCTCTACTACGGCGTCCTGCGCGCGGGCGCGATCGTCGTGCCGCTCAACCCGCTGCTGCGCGCGGGCGAGGTCCGGCACTGTCTGGCGGACGCCGAGGCGGCGCTGCTCCTCGCCTGGCACCAGGGCGGCGAGGAGGCCGCGGAGGGCGCCCGGCTCGCGGGCGTCCCGCACCTCTCGGTCGAACCGGGCGCCTTCGCGGGGCTTTTGGCGGGCCACGCGCGCGTGCGAGCGGCATCCCGTACCCCGGAGGACACGGCGGTCGTGCTGTACACCTCGGGCACGACCGGGGCGCCGAAGGGAGCCGAGCTCACCCACCGCAACATCCGGCGCAACGTCGACGAGGGGGTGCGGGTCCTGGGGCTCGGCCCCTCGGACGTGGTCTTCGGCGGGCTGCCGCTCTTCCACTCCTTCGGTCAGGTGATGGGGCTCAACTCGGCGGTGGCCGTGGGCGCCTGTCTGACCCTCATGTCCCGCTTCGACGCGGCGGGCGCGCTCGCGCTCGTCGCCCGGGACCGCGTGACGGTCTTCCTCGGCGTCCCCACCATGTACGGGTTGCTGCTGCGGCACCCGGACCGCGCGCTCCACGACGTGTCCTCGCTGCGGGTCTGCCTGTGCGGCGGTTCGCCGCTCCCCGTGGCGGTCCTGACGGGCTTCGAGTCCGAGTTCGGCTGCGCGGTCCTGGAGGGGTACGGGCTGTCCGAGTCGTCGCCGCTGGCCTGCGTGAACCGGATCGACCGGCCGCGCTTCCCGGGCACGATCGGGATCCCCGTCGACGGCGTGGAGATGCGCGTGGTCGACCGGGACGGCAAGGAGGTCCCCGAGGGCGAGGTCGGCGAGCTCGTCATCCGGGGCCACAACGTCATGAAGGGGTACTGGCGCCGCCCCGAGGCCACCGCCGAGACGGTACGGGACGGCTGGCTGCACACCGGCGACCTCGGGACCCGGGACGCGTCGGGCGACTTCCGGGTGGTCGACCGTCTCAAGGACGTCGTGATCCGGGGCGGGTTCAACGTGTATCCGAGGGAGGTGGAGGAGGTCCTCCACCTCCATCCGTGCGTGGCGGAGGCCGCCGTCCTCGGCGTCCCGCACCCGGTGCACGGGCAGGAGGTCGCCGCGGCGGTCGTCCTGCGGCCCGGCGGCCGGGTCTCCCCCGCCGAGCTGCGCGCCCATGTCCGGGAGCGGCTCGCGCCGTACAAGTACCCGCGCCGGATCTGGCTCACGGACGCCCTGCCGAAGGGGCCGACGGGGAAGGTCCTCAAGCGGGAGATCGTCCCGCCGGAGGGCGTGTAGACGCGTGCCCGGTGCTCAGCTCTGATCGGCGTCCGCGTCGGCGTCCGCCCACAGGGAGCGGACATGGCCGAGGTGGCGTCGCATACAGGCCTCGGCGCCGGGGGCGTCCCCGGCGATCATCAGGTCGAGGAGTTCGACGTGCTCCTCGGCGGAGGAGACCAGCTTGCCGGCCTCGTCGAGGCCGGTCAGGCCGTAGAGCCGGGAGCGCTTGCGCAGCTCGCCGACGGTCTCGACGAGGCGTTCGTTCCCGGAGAGGGCGAGCAGCGCGAGGTGGAAGCGGCGGTCCGCCTCCAGGTAGCCGATGAGGTCGTGCTCCCGGGCGCGGGAGACGATCTCCTCGGCGACCGGGCGCAGCTCCTCCAGCTGCTCCCGGGTGGCCCTGCGGGTGACCCGGCCGATGGTGGGGACCTCGATGAGGGTGCGGAGTTCGGTGTACTGGTCGAGGTCCCGCTCGCTGACCTCGGTGATGCGGAAGCCCTTGTTGCGGACGGGCTCGACCAGGCCCTCCCGGGCCAGGTCGAGCATGGCCTCGCGGACCGGGGTCGCGGAGACGCCGAGGTCGCTCGCGAGCCCGGGGGCCGAGTAGACCTGGCCGGGGCGCAGTTCCCCGGCGATCAGGGCGGCGCGAAGGGCGTGGCCGACCTGGTCGCGGAGCCGTTCCTGCGCTCTGACGAGACCGTACTGTTTCAGGTCACCCATCGTGCGTCCTCCGAGAAGTCACGGGGGAGCATCGTACAATGTCACGTTTCTCCGGCCGTCGGTACGGGGTCTCAGAGCAGGAACCCGGCGGGGAACGGGTCGTCGGGGTCGAGGAAGTACTGGGCGGTGCCGGTGATCCACGCGCGGCCGGTGACGGTCGGGACGACGGCGGGCAGTCCGCCCACGGTCGTCTCGTCGACGATCCGCCCGGTGAACTCGGTTCCGATGAAGGACTCGTTGACGAAGTCGGTGTGCGGGGCGAGGAGTCCGCGCGCGTGCAGCTGGGCCATGCGGGCGCTGGTGCCCGTACCGCACGGGGAGCGGTCGAACCAGCCGGGGTGGATGGCCATGGCGTGGCGCGAGCGGCGCGCGTCGGAGCCGGGGGCGGTCAGATAGACGTGCTTGACCCCGGCGAAGGCCGGGTTCTCGGGGTGGACGGGCCGGTCGGGGCCGGCGTTGACCGCGTCCATGACGGCGAGCCCGGCGGCGAGCAGCTCCTGCTTGTGGGCGCGGTCGAACGGCAGGCCCAGGGCGTCGAGGTCGACGAAGGCGTAGAAGTTGCCGCCGTACGCGAGGTCGTAGGTGACCGTGCCGTAGCCGGGCACGTCGGCCTTGAGGTCGAGCCCGACGGAGAAGGCGGGCACGTTGGTGAGCGTGACGGAGCGCGCCCGGCCGTCCTCGACGCGGACGTCGACGCTGACGAGCCCCGCCGGGGTGTCGAGGCGGACGGTGGTGACCGGTTCGACGACGGGCACCATGCCGGTCTCGACGAGGACGGTGGCGACGCCGATGGTGCCGTGGCCGCACATCGGGAGGAGGCCGGACACCTCGATGTAGAGGACCCCGTAGTCGGCGTCGGGGCGGGTGGGCGGCTGGAGGATCGCGCCGCTCATCGCCGCGTGGCCGCGCGGCTCGTACATGAGGAGGGTGCGGACGTGGTCGAGGTGCTCGGCGAAGTGGAGCCGCTTCTCGGCCATCGTGGCGCCCGGGACGATCCCGAAGCCGCCGGTGATGACGCGGGTGGGCATGCCTTCGGTGTGGGAGTCCACCGCGTGGTAGACGTGGCGGGTGCGCATGGGGTCCCCTTCTGGTGAGTGAGTGACGGGCTCTACGCGTGGCCCTCGGCGAGGACCTTCTCGGTGGCGGCGCGCACGACGGCCTCCTGCTCGGGCGTCAGCGGGAGGCGGGGCTGCCGGGTGGCGCCCCCGGTGTGGCCGGCGAGGTCCATGGAGAGCTTGATCGCCTGGACGAACTCGATCCTGGAGTCCCAGCGGAAGAGCGGGTGCAGCGAGCGGTAGAGCGGCAGCGCGACGGCGAGGTCGCCGGCGACGGCGGCCCGGTAGAGGGTGGCGCAGGCGCGCGGGAGGGCGTTGGGGAAGCCGGCGATCCAGCCGACCGCGCCGGCGAGGGCGAGTTCGAGGAGGACGTCGTCGGCGCCGACGAGCAGGTCGAGGCCGGGGGCGAGTTCGGCGAGCTCGTAGGCGCGGCGGACGTCGCCGCTGAACTCCTTGACGGCGACGATGCTGCCGTCGGCGTACAGCCGGGCGAGGAGGGCGGGGGTGAGGTCGACCTTGGTGTCGTAGGGGTTGTTGTACGCGACGACCGGCAGACCGGCCTCGGCGACCTCGGCGTAGTGGGCGCGTACGGACCGCTCGTCGGCCCGGTAGGCGTTGGGCGGCAGGAGCAGGACCGAGCCCGCGCCGGCCTCGGCGGCCTGCTCGGCCCAGCGGCGGGCCTCGGCGCTGCCGTAGGCGGAGACGCCCGGCATGACCCGCGCGCCGTCTCCGGCCGCTTCGACGGCGGTACGGACGACCTGGGCGCGCTCGGCGTCGGTGAGGGTCTGGTACTCGCCGAGGGAGCCGTTCGGGACGACCCCGTCGCAGCCGTCGGCGACGAGCAGGGCCACGTGCCGCGCGTAGGCGTCGTGGTCGACGGAGCCGTCCGCGCGGAAGGGGAGGGCGGTGGCGACCATGATCCCGTGCCAGGGGTGGGCGCGGTGCACGGGGACTTGCGCGTGGACCATGAAGGACTCCCTTGTGTGGTGTGTGACATTTTATTGATGCGGGCGGGGTCCACAAGGGTGCGGCGGGGACTCAGTTCTGACGAGTGATCAGCGGGGGTGAGGAACCCCCCTCACGATCCGCCCCGGCCGACCCGGATGATCGAACGCATGCTCGCCCTCGCTCCATCCGTCACCACGCTCGCCCTGACCCCGTCCGTCTCCGCGGCCACCCTCGCCCCATCCGTCACCACTCTCGCCCTGGCCCCGTCCATCTCCGCGGCCACCCTCGCCCCGTACGTCTCCGTCCTCGCCCTGGCCGTGGTGCTCGCCGGTGCCGTCGCCCGCCCGTTCCGCCTGCCCGAGGCGGCCTTCGCGATCCCCGCCGCCGGCGCCGTCCTGGCCGTGGGCGCGGTCACGCCCGAGGCCGTACGGGAGGAGGCCGAGCGCCTCGGCCCGGTGATCGGCTTCCTCGCGGCGGTCCTCGTCCTCGCCAAGCTCTGCGACGACGAGGGGCTCTTCCACGCCTGTGGCGCCTGGATGGCCCGCTGGGCCCGCCGCCGCCCCCGGCGGCTGCTCGGCGCCGTCTTCGGCCTCGCCTCGCTGATCACCGCCGTCCTGAGCCTGGACGCGACGGTCGTCCTGCTGACCCCCGTCGTCTTCGCGACCGCGGCCCGGATGGGGGCGCGGCCGGGACCTCACGCCTACGCGACCGCCCACCTGTCCAACACGGCCTCGCTGCTCCTGCCCGTCTCGAACCTCACCAACCTGCTCGCCTTCACCGCCACCGGGCTCGGCTTCACCCGGTTCGCGCTCCTGATGCTGCTCCCCTGGCTCGCCGCCATCGCGGTCGAGTACGGGGTCTTCCACCGCTTCTTCGGCCGCGACCTCGCCGCCCCGGCCACCTCCGCCGAGCCTCCGGAACCCGTCGCCCCGCCCCTGTTCGCCCTGTGCACGGTGGCCGCGACGCTCGCCGGTTTCGGCCTCGCCTCGGCGACCGGCCTCGACCCGGCCTGGGCGGCCGCGGCGGGCGCCGCGGTCCTGGCCGTACGCGCCCTGGCCCGGCGGCGCACCACCCCGGGCGTGCTCGTCCGCTCGGCGGCGCTGCCCTTCCTGGCGTTCGTCCTGGCGCTGGGGGTCGTCGTCCGCGCCGTCGTCGACCAGGGCCTGGGCTCCGCGCTCGCCCACGTCCTCCCGGACGGCACCTCGCTCCCGGCCCTGCTCGGCGCCGCCGCGCTCGCCGCGGTCCTGGCCAACCTGATCAACAACCTGCCCGCGACCCTGGCCCTGGTGCCACTGGCGGCCGCCTCCGGCCCGGGCGCGGTCCTCGCGGTGCTGCTCGGCGTGAACATCGGCCCCAACCTCACGTACGCCGGCTCGCTCGCCACGCTCCTCTGGCGCCGCATCGCCCAGGACCACGACCAGCCGGTCGCCCTCGGCGAGTTCACCCGGCTCGGACTGCTCACGACCCCGGCCGCCCTGATCGCCTCGACGGTGGCGCTGTGGGCCTCGCTCCGGCTCCTGGGCGGGTGAGCGGCACGCGCCTCTCCCGCACCCGGGAACTCCGGACCCCACCGCCACGTTCTACAGGCACGTAGAAGTAACCGACCGAAGCGACGATCGACGACGTCTGGAGTGCACATGGCCCTGTGGGACCGCATCAAGGAATCCGCATCGACGATGCAGACCCAGCTGGTGGCGAGGAAGAACGACCTCAAGAGCGGCGCGTTCCGCGACGCGAGCATGGCCATGTGCGCGCTCGTCGCCGCCGCGGACGGCACCGTCGACCCCGCCGAGCGCCGCCGGGTCGCCCAGCTCATCGCGGGCAACGAGGTGCTGCAGAACTTCGACGCGATCGATCTCCAGCGGCGCTTCGACGCCAACCTGGACAAACTGACCGCCGATTTCGACTTCGGCAAGGTGAGCGTGCTCCAGGAGATCGCCAAGGCGAAGAAGAAGCCGGCCGAGGCCCGGGCCGTCGTGCAGATCGGCATCGTGATCGGCGGCGCCGACGGCGACTTCGACAAGACCGAGCAGGCGGTGGTCCGCGAGGCGTGCTTCACCCTCGACCTGCCGCCGCACGAGTTCGACCTCTAGCCGGTACGGGTCGCACCGGTCCGGCGGCCCCGGGAAGCCGTCAGGGCTTTTCGGTGCGCGGCCGTTCGGGCCTTCTGCCGGAATTGGCGGCGGGTGTGCCCCGGCCGCCGCCCTCGTTCGGACGGGAAGCGGCGGACGGGGCCGGGGCGGGGAGTGAGTGGTTCCGGCAGTACTCGGGAACGAGCTCCTCGCCCCCGGCGGCGGCCACGAGCCGCTGCCAGGCAGCGGACTTCGACGCCTTGCCGCTGTCCCAGCCCCCCTTTTCCAGGGCACGGCAGAGGCCGTCCTGCCCCCGGCCCGGGAGCTCCGGGGGGTCCTTCTCCGGACGCAGCGGGGCAGGGGTCCCCGGAGGCGCGGACCGCGTGGCGGCATCCTTCCCACCGGCGTCCGCGGGCGCGGAAGCCGGGTGGGGCAGGGAGCGGGTGGGCTGGGGTTCGGAGCTCGGGGCGGGGGTGCCGAGGAGGTTCCCGGGGAGGCCGCCGGCGGCGACGGCGACACCGCCGAGGGTCACGCTGGCGGCCAGCGTGACGACGAGGGCCTTGAGGGGGCGCCGGGAGGCCCGCCGCGTACCGACGACGGGGGTCCAGTCGTCCGCCTCACGGACAGCCGGTGCCGCATGGAGCCCGGAGTCACGGGCGGCCCGGAAGGCGGCACGGGCACCCGACTCGCCCGCGGTGACGACGTCAGCACCCGCTCCGGGCTCGGCGCTCAGAGCAGCCCGCAACAGCTCCCCGGCCTGGCTGTCCCACAGCTCGTCAGGCATCCGTCACCTCCCTTTCCCCTTGAGTTGTTTCGCAAGTCGCCTCAATCCCCTATGTGCGGCGGACCGTACCGCACCGGGACGCTTGCCCAGTACTCGGGCGGCCGAAGGACCGTCGAGGCCGACGACGACCCGGAGGAGCACGGCCTCGGCCTGGTCCTGCGGGAGACCCGCGATGAGGGCGAGCGCGTGCTCCGTCGACAGCGCGTCCAGCGCCTCGCCGGCGGCGTCTCCGGCGGCCGGGAGCTCGAAGAGGTCCTGCTCGAAGCGGGCGGGGCGGGGCCGTGCCCGTACCCGGCGCAGGTGGTCGAGGGCCCGGTGGCGGGCGATGGTCGCGGTCCAGCCGCGGAAGCCGGCGCCGTCACCGCGGAAGCGTCCGAGGTCCCGGGCGATCTCCAGCCACGCCTCGGAGGCGACGTCCTCGGCGTCCTCGCCGACGATCCCCCGCAGGTAGCCGAGCAGCCCGGGATGAACCATCCGATAGGCCTCGGCGAAGGCCTCCTCGTCCCCCCGCTGGGCCCGCTCGACGACCGAGCCGAGCCGAGCGTCACGACCGGCACCGGAGGGAGTCTCGCGCTCCTGCCCCCGTGCCGTGGCGGGCGCATGCCCCGTTCCCTCGCCCACCGACCTCTTCACACCCCGTACACCTACGAACTCCGGCCCCCATGGAACAACCGGAGGACGTACATCCTTTCAGACCATCAACAGGCCTTTCCCGACACCGTGTCCGGGATACGGGTCAGCCCGCGGCGCGCCCGGGCGGACCGCCGCCCGTGCAGGGTGAGGAAGTAGGTGTGCAGGGACTCCTTGGGCCCGATCTCGAAGCGGTTCACGGTCCGGCCGAGCGGATTCCACACCCGCCCGTCCGGCATCCGCACCGCGACGGGGTGCCCGAAGACCGACCGCAACAGATGCTCGGCGGGCAGATCCACCCAGACGCCCCCGGCCTCCCGCACCAGCACCTCCCCCACATAGGCCCCGAGCCCGAGCAGGGTCCCGGCGACGCCCTCCCGCCCGGCACCGCCGCGCCGCAGCCCGTCGATGAGCCGGTCGACCACCCGCAGACTCCCCACGGAGTAGTCCAGGGGCAGCCGCACCCGCAGCCCCACCCGCTCGACGAACTCCGCCGCACACCCCTCCATACCGTCCGCGCACAACGCCAGGCTCTCGCAGTCCACCGATGACCACCCTTCCCCATAGGAGTGGCGGAATCCGCCAGCAGACCCAGCGGATCCACCTGGGGAAACATCACGGAGCACCCACGTGATGCTCGTCACAGCGACGTGCGCCGCCTGCCCGTCAAGCGGCGGGGACGGCTACGGCGGTGAGCAGGAGGTCCCGGCGGACCGTCCAGCGGCCGGTGAAGGCCGTGAGAGCGGCCCCGGCGACGACGGGGCCGGGCACCTGGAGCCGGGCGTCGAAGGTACCGGCGTCCGGGTCGATGGTGATCAGCGCCTCCTGGAAGTCCAGCCACCGGCCGGTGAGCGGGAACCAGGCCTTGTGGACGCTCTCCTTGGCGCTGAAGGGCAGCCGGTCCCAGCACACCTCGGGGCGGTCGGACGGCCAGGACGGCCAGCCCGGCGCGCTCCTCGCCGAGCGTGACGAGTCCCAGTGTCGCGGTGTCGGACAGCGGAGCGTGCGGTTCGGCGTCGATGCCGAGCGAGGCCACCGTGTCGACGCGAGCGACCGCCGCCGCCCGGAAGCCGGTGCAGTGGGTCATGCTGCCGGTGATCCCGGCCGGCCGGCGGGGCGCGCCCCGGTCCCCCCGCAGGATGGGAAAGGGCGGCACGCCCAGGGCGGCGAGCGCCGCGCGGGTGCAGCCGCGGACGGTCGTGAACTCCCTGCGGCGCCGCTCGGCGGCGGCGGCCACCGGGGACCGCTCCTCGTCGAACAGGACGGAGTCGGGCAGGTCGCCGAAGGTCTCCCGGACCGCGACGCCCGGTGGAAGCAGTTCCTCGATCATGGAGTCTCCGGCGCGGGACGGTCCCTGTCACGGCGCTGTCGGGTCACGGTGGCGATGAGCCGCCGGACGACGGCGTGGCGGCCGGCGTCGTGGGTGGTCAGGAAGGCCCGGAGGCGTTCGGCGTGGCGGTCGCTGCTGCACTGGAGCGGCTGGACGACGGCGAAGTGGCCGTCCTCCTCGACGTAGGTGAGTTCGCGCAGCATGGGAGTGGCGGGGTCGGTGACGAACTCCTGCATCTGGGTCAGGGCGTCCTCGACGCTCATGCCGGCCGGGACGACGAGGTCACCCGCGGCGGCCTTCGCGTGGGGGAAGCGGAGCATCTCGGTGACGAAGGAGGAGCGCAGTTCCTCCTGGATCTTCGGGTCCCGGATCTCCTCCGTGAGGCGCTCGCACGCCCTCTGGTCGGGGAGGGTGCCGAGGGTGAGGCGATGGCGGACGGTCATGGTGCGGCGGCGCGAGGTGTCGCTGAGGTACATCACGACGGTGCGGTCGTTCACCGTACGGAAGCGCTCGCCGGCGTCGGCGAGCCGCAGCCACAGGTCCCAGTCCTCCATGCCGGTGTGCTCGGTGGTCCAGCCGCCGACGTCCTCCGCGAGGCCGCGCGGATGACCCACGCGGGAGGGCTCGCAGAAGGCCCAGAGGAGCTGGAGTTCGGGGTGCCAGACGCCGTTCAGGGGGTGCGAGCGGTACACCTCCTCGCCCTGCTCGTTCCGGCCGATGCTGGCGGTCACGACCATGCGGGTGCCCGCGTCGAACTCGCGCTGGAGAACGGACAGGTGCTCGGGCAGCCACTGGTCGTCGCTGTCGAGGTAGGCGACGGCCGGGGCGGTCGCGGCAGCCAGGCCGATGTTGCAGGGGCCGCCGGGGTGGCCGTGCCTCTCGCTGCGGATGAGCCGGACGCGTTCGTTTTCGTACGAGCGCACCACGTCGTCCGTGTCGTCCGTGCTGCCGTCGGAGACGACGAGCAGGCGCCAGTCGGTGAACGTCTGGGCAAGCACGCTGTCGATGGTGGGTCGAGTGGCCTCGGACCTGTTCCAGGCCGGGCAGATCACGTCAATCGCCGCCGTGGTCAAGGGTTTCCTCACAGACTCCAGGGACGGGCGTCGCACCGTCCCCGGCAGCCTCGTGGGCGGGCCTACACGCGGGCTATACGGGTGGGGGCGGGGTGTCGCAGGAATCCTGTAGAGAGACGGCCGAAGCTCGTCCCGACCGCAGTTCCGCGCGCATATGTGAGGTGGGATCGTGCCCAATCCGTTCGAGAACGACGAGGCGTCGTACTTCGTGCTCGTCAACGACGAGGGCCGGCACTCGCTGTGGCCGGCGTTCGCCGAGATCCCGGAGGGCTGGAAGTCCGTGCACGGCGAGGACACGCGCGCCGCCTGCCTCGCGTACGTCGAGGAGAACTGGACGGACATGCGTCCGCTCAGCCTGGTGCGTGCCATGGCGGGCGACGCGGCCTGAGCCGTACGGCCGGAGAGCCGAAAAGGGTCTGATCGGCAGGGACGAGAGCGAGCTGGAGAAGTACCGGCAGGCGATGAACGAGCACCAGCAGATCCGGGGTCTGGAGATCGTCACCAGCGACAAGGAAGCCGCGGCGTACTGGCAGACGCTCATGGCCCTCCAGCAGCTTCCCGGAACCGCCCGGTACGTGAAGTGACCCACCCCAGGAAGGACGCACCCCATGACGCACGATGACGACGGCCGGACCACGTTCTTGTTCTACGCCCCGGAGCGGGAACCGCACGCCTGGGGCCTCGACCTGGCCGGCCTCGGCGAAGCCCTGCGGGAATCGTTCCCCGAGGTTCGCTATAAGGTCCGCCAGGACCGCACGCACCAGGGCGAGCCGTACCTCTCCTTCCGGGCTGGCACCGACGACGGCACCGGGTACGACGGCACCGCCACCGTCCACGGGCGGGACTGCGTGATGCTGTCCGACACCACGGCCACCGAGGCGGCCCCCTTCCTGCTTTGGCTGCGCGACACCTACCTGCCCGCCCCCGACCTCGTCCGCTTCAGCAGCGAGCCGGCCGTGGAACGGGGTATTGAGACGGACTGGCGCCTTCCCGCCAACGGCGACAGGGCACGAGTGGCCGACGAGCTCCGCCACCACCTCTCGGTCGTGGAAGGGGCCTGACTCACCCCACCGCAGGGCAGGACGGTGCACGGTGTTCGTCGCGCCCGGCCGACCCCCGGACCTGACACCCCATCAGAGCGAGCGTCAAATGGGCGTCACGAGCGTCATCTCAGTGTCAAGACATCGCCCGTAACGCCCACACGGCACATACCGCACACACGCGAAACCGCGGGTCAGGCGTCCTTCTTCGCCGGTTCCAGGATCGCCACGCACTCCACGTGGTGCGTCATCGGGAACAGGTCGAAGGCCCGCAGCGTCCGGACCCGGTAGCCGCGTTCCGCGAAGTAGGCGAGGTCTCGGGCCAGGGCCGCCGGGTCGCAGGCGACGTAGGCGATGCGGCGGGCGCCCAGGCCGGCCAGGTGGTGGACCGTCTGCTTGCCGGCTCCCGCGCGGGGCGGGTCCAGGACGATGAGGTCGACCTCGGTGATGCCGGTGCGCGGCAGGACCGATTCGACCTTGCCCTGTTCGATGCGGACGCGCGGGAAGCCGGCCAGGTTGTGGCGGGCGTCCTCGACCGCGCGCTTGCCGGACTCGATGCCGAGGACCGCGCCCTGGTCGCCGACGCGGTCGGCGAGGGCGCCCGCGAAGAGGCCGACGCCGCAGTAGAGGTCGAGGGCCGTCTCGCCCTTGCGGGGGGTGAGGCCCTGCATGACGGCGAGCATGAGGGTCTGCGCGGCCTTCGGGTGGACCTGCCAGAAGCCGCCGCTGCCGACGCGGTAGGTGCGGTCGTCGGCGCGCTCGCGGACGAAGGCGCGGCCGTGGACGCGGTGGACCCCGCCGTCCTTCTCGTCCACCCGCATGACCGAGACCGGCTTGTCCAGCTCCACCAGGGGGAGGCGGGCGCCCGGGCGGGGGGTGAGGATGACCTGGCGGTCGTTCGAACCCGAGGCGGCGATGGCCTCGATGGCGGCCATGCCCTGCCAGTCGCGCTTCTCGATGCCCAGCTCCGAGACGCCCTCGGCGGCGATCATGCAGTGGTCGATGACCTCGACCTCGTGGGAGCGGTGCTTGCGCAGGCCCGCGTGCCCCTCGGCGTCGACGGCGTACTGGACGCGGGTGCGCCACTGCGGGACCTCGCCCGCGGGGAGCTTGTCGCCCTCGGCCGGCATGACGGTGCCGTCCCAGCCGGCTTCCTCCGGGGTGAGCCCGGCCAGGCGCTGGAGCTGTTCCGCGATGACCTCGCCCTTGAGGCGGCGCTGGGCGCCGGGCTTGGCGTGCTGCCAGTCGCAGCCGCCGCACTTGCCGGGGCCCGCGAAGGGGCAGGGGGCCTCCACGCGGTCCTTGGAGGCGTCCAGGATCTCGATCGCGTCCGCGCGCAGGAAGCGGGAGGTCTCCTCGCCCTCGGTGACCCGGACCCGGACCCGCTCGCCGGGCAGCGCGTGGCGGACGAAGAGGACCCGCCCGGCCTCCGTGCGGGCGATGCAGTGCCCGCCGTGGGCCACCGGGCCGACCTCTACCTCGTACTCCGCCCCGACCAGCGACGTAACAGGGGTGTTCTGCATGACCGGGGACTCCAGAGAGAGAAGAAGGTGGGCTGCCTGCGGACCTCGGTCCGGACGGCAGCCCACCAGTCTAGTTGTTCTTTTTCAGTTGTTCTTCGCGGCTCAGTTGTTCTTCGCGGCCGGTTCCTTCTGGCGCTTCTCCACCGGGCCGCGACGGACCGAGCCCGGAGCGTTCCACTCCTGGCGCTTCCTGGCCCGCTTCTTCGCGGCCTCGGAGGACTGGAGCTGGTACGGGACGGAGGTCACCATGACACCCGGCGTGAAGAGGAGCCGGCCCTTGAGGCGCAGGGCGCTCTGGTTGTGCAGCAGGTGCTCGTACCAGTGGCCGACGACGTACTCGGGGATGTAGACGGAGACGGCGTCCCGCGGGCTCTCGCGGCGGATGCTCTTGACGTAGTCGATGACCGGCCGGGTGATCTCGCGGTACGGCGAGTCGAGGATCTTGAGCGGGACGTTGATGCCGCGCCGCTCCCACTCCTCCTTGAGCGCCTTGGTCTCGGCGGGGTCGACGTTGACGGTCAGCGCCTCCAGCTCGCTGGCGTGCAGCAGCTTGGCGTAGGCCAGGGCGCGCAGCGTCGGCTTGTGGAGCTTGGAGACGAGGACGACCGAGCGGACGCGGGAGGGGCGCACGTACTCGTCGGGGCGCTCCTCGGCGGCGGCGATCTCGTCGGACACGGAGTCGTAGTGCCTGCGGATCGCGGTCATCGTCCCGTAGAAGATCACCATGCCGAGCAGGGCGACCCAGGCGCCGTGCGTGAACTTGGTGGCCAGGACGACGACGAGGACGAGGCCGGTGAAGAAGGCGCCGAAGGCGTTGATCGCGCGGGAGCGGATCATGTGGCGGCGCTTGGCCGGGTCCTGCTCCGTCCTCAGGTGACGGTTCCAGTGCCGGACCATGCCGATCTGGCTCAGGGTGAAGGAGACGAAGACGCCGACGATGTAGAGCTGGATCAGCCGGGTGGAGTCGGCTCCGTAGATCCAGACGAGCAGGATGGCGGCGCCGGCGAGGAGCACGATGCCGTTGGAGAAGGCGAGGCGGTCGCCGCGGGTGTGCAGCTGGCGCGGCAGGTACCGGTCCTGGGCGAGGATCGAGCCGAGGAGCGGGAAGCCGTTGTACGCGGTGTTGGCGGCCAGGAAGAGGACGAGCGCGGTGGCGGCGGCGAGGACGACGAAGAAGAACGTTCCGTCGCCGAAGACGGCGGCCGCGACCTGGGAGATGACCGGGTCCTGGACGTAGCCGGCGCCGAGCGGCTGACCGTTGTGCAGCAGGTCCTCGCCGGGGTTCTCGGCCATCCGGACGTCGGTGGCCATGGCCAGGAAGATGATGCCGCAGAACATGGTGACGGCCAGGCCGCCCATGAGGGCGAGCGTGGTGGCGGCGTTCTTCGACTTCGGCTTGCGGAAGGCGGGGACGCCGTTGGAGATGGCCTCGACGCCGGTGAGCGCGGCACAGCCGGAGGAGAAGGCGCGCAGCAGCAGGAAGACCAGCGCGAAGCCGGCCAGGCCCTGGTGCTCGGCCTTGATCTCGAAGTCGGCGGTGGGGGCCTTCATGGTCTCGTCGAGGACGATCCCCTTGTACGCACCCCAGATGATCATGATGAAGACGCCGGCGACGAAGACGTACGTCGGGATGGCGAAGAGGCTGCCCGACTCCTTCACGCCGCGCAGGTTCATCAGGGTGAGCAGCACGATGACGGCGACGGCCGAGGCGACCTTGTGCTCGACGATGAACGGGACGGCCGAACCGAGGTTCTCGATGCCCGAGGAGATCGACACCGCGACGGTCAGGACGTAGTCGACGAGCAGGGCGCTCGCGACGGTGAGTCCGGCCTTCGGCCCGAGGTTGGTGGTGGCGACCTCGTAGTCGCCGCCGCCGCTCGGGTACGCGTGCACGTTCTGCCGGTACGAGGCGACCACCGTGAACATCAGGACGACGACCGCGAGCGCGATCCACGGGCTGAAGTGGTAGGCCGAGAGTCCGGCGACGGAGAGGACGAGCAGCACCTCGCCGGGCGCGTACGCCACCGAGGACAGCGGGTCGGAGGCGAAGACGGGGAGGGCGATCCGCTTCGGGAGAAGGGTCTCTCCCAGCTTGTCGCTGCGCAGGGCCCGCCCGATCAGGATCCGTTTGGGCACGTCGGTCAGTTTGGACACGCAGAGGATCGTAAGCGTTCGAAAAGAGCCACGCGCACCGGCACCCCCGATCCGCACCGAATCTCCCTGAGTACCACCTCCGGTGCGGTCCCCGCCAGCGTTGCCGCTTAAGCTCGGACCGGGCGACCCGTCAGGGTGTCGTCCGCCACGGCCCGGGCCGATCGGGCGAGGAAAGTTGTGAGCAGGGTGTATTCGCAGGTCAGCAGGGCGATCAGGAGTGCGGGGTAAGGGGACGTGCACATCGTCATCATGGGCTGCGGGCGAGTGGGAGCCGCTCTCGCGCAGACCCTCGAACAGCAGGGGCACACCGTCGCGGTCGTGGACCAGGACCCGACGGCTTTCCGCCGTCTGGGCTCGGGCTTCGGCGGGCGCCGGGTCACGGGCGTGGGTTTCGACCAGGACACGCTGCGTGAGGCCGGGATCGAGGAGGCCGGTGCCTTCGCCGCGGTGAGCAGCGGCGACAACTCCAACATCATCGCGGCGCGGGTCGCGCGCGAGATGTTCGGCATCGAGAACGTGGCGGCGCGGATCTACGACCCGCGTCGCGCCGAGGTCTACCAGCGCCTCGGGATCCCGACGGTCGCCACGGTCCGCTGGACCGCCGACCAGATGCTCCGCCGGCTGCTGCCCTCGGGCGCGGAGCCGCTGTGGCGCGACCCGAGCGGTGGCGTGCAGCTCGCCGAGGTGCACACCTCCCCGGCGTGGATCGGCCACAAGGTGAGCCGCCTCCAGGAGGAGACCGGCGTCCGCGTCGCCTTCCTCACCCGGCTGGGCGAAGCGATTCTGCCGACCTCGCAGACGGTGCTCCAGGAAGGTGACCTGGTGCACGTGATGATGCGTACGGACGAGATCGCGAAGGTCGAGGCGGCCTTCGCCGAGGGTCCCGAGGAGGGCGGTCACTGATGCGTGTCGCTATTGCGGGCGCGGGTGCGGTGGGCCGGTCCATCGCGGGCGAGCTCCTGGAGAACGGGCACGAGGTCCTGCTGGTCGACAAGGCGCCGACCGCCATCTCGGTGGAGCGGGTGCCGCAGGCGGAGTGGCTGCTCGCCGACGCCTGCGAGATCACCTCGCTGGACGAGGCGGCGCTGCAGCGCTGCAACGTCGTGATCGCGGCGACCGGTGACGACAAGGTCAACCTGGTCGTCTCGCTGCTCGCCAAGACCGAGTACGGCGTGCCGCGCGTGGTCGCCCGGGTGAACAACCCGAAGAACGAGTGGCTCTTCAACGAGGCCTGGGGCGTGGACGTGGCCGTCTCGACGCCGCGTCTGATGTCGGCCCTGGTCGAGGAGGCGGTGAGCGTCGGCGACCTGGTCCGGCTGCTGCGCTTCAGCCACGGCGACGCGAACCTGGTCGAGCTGACGCTCCCGCCGGAGTCGGCGGTCGCCGGCACCGCCGTCGGGGACGTGGCCTGGCCGCAGGACACCTCGCTGGTGACGATCATCCGCGGTTCGCGGGTGCTGACGCCGAGCGCCGAGGAGACCCTGGAGGCCGGCGACGAGCTGCTGTTCGTGGCCGCGCAGGCCCGTGAGGAGCAGCTGGAGGACCTCCTCCAGGTCCGCCGGGAGACCGGCACGGAGTCCTGACCTCCGGAGTGTGTACGCGAAGGGCCCGGACCTGACGAACAGGTCCGGGCCCTTTCGCGTACCGCTCCCCAGGCCTCGGGGTGGCTCTTCGCGTACCGCTTCTCAGGCCTCGGGGTGGCTCTGCGCGGCGGCGGCCGCCTTGCGCTCCTTCTCGGCGCGCTCCTCGGCCTCCATCTCGGCGAAGACGTCGATCGGCGCCGGGGCCTTCGCGAGGAACACCCAGGTGAGGTAGACCGCGAGCAGGAAGGGCGGGATCTTCAGGGCGACGAGGACCCAGCCGAACTTGGTGGTGTCGGCCCACCAGTACATCGGGAAGAGGACCGCGCACTTGCCGAGCAGGATCAGACCCCAGGCGTAGCTGGCCTTGGTGTACGCCTTCTTGCGGCCCGGGTTCCGGGTGCGCCAGGAGAGGTTCTCCTTGAAGACCGGGCCGAGGATCAGGCCGATCAGGGGCACTCCGGCGAGCGCGGTGATGAGGTACGCCAGGGCGAGGCCCAGGGTGTACAGCATGCCCGGCAGGTAGAAGTCCTTGGCGTTGCCCGTCATCATCGCGAAGACCACGCCGAAGGCGACGCCGAAGACGCCGCTGAAGGCGTGCTTGACGGTGTCGCGGCGGATCAACCGGACGGCGACCAGGACGAGCGAGACCGCGAGCGCGGCGATCGCCGACACGTGCAGGTTCTTGTTGATCGTGAAGATCGTGACGAACAGCAGGCCGGGCACGACCGTCTCGATCATGCCCCGCAGACCGCCGAAGGCCTCGAAGAGCGCGGCCTCGGTCACGGCCTTGTCCGCCTGGGCGTCCTGGTCCGGGGTCGAGCGGTCCGCGGTCGGCTTGTCGAGGGACGTCACCGGCTACTCCTGTCCGAGCGGTCGGAGCTCGTATTTGGGGTTGAAGAGGACCCGCCGGCCGTGGCTCATGGAGATGCGGCCGGAGGCGATCAGCTTGCGGCCGGGCTCGATGCCCACGATGGAACGCCGGCCGAGCCACACGACGTCGAGCGGTGCCGTGCCGTCGAAGAGTTCGGCCTCCAGCGCGGGCACACCGGCCCGGGGACGCAGCGTGACCGTGCGCAAGGTACCAGTCACCTTGACTATCTGGCGGTCGGAGCAGTCGCTGATACGCGTGCACCCCGAGGCCTCGGCGTCCTCCTGGAGCTCCTCCGACTCCAGGTCCTCCGGGGAGGAGGAGAGCCGGTCGAGCATCCGGCGGAACCGTCCGGCCGGCTTCTCTGTACGCGGTGCAGCACTCATACAGAAAGCGTACCGGCCACCGCTGTCACCGGAGGCGGCCCAGGACCACCCTTCCGTACGGCTCCCGTTTCAGCGTTCGAAGCGGTACCCCATGCCCGGTTCGGTGACGAAGTGGCGGGGGTGCGAGGGGTCTGCCTCCAGCTTGCGGCGGAGCTGCGCCATGTAGACCCGGAGGTAGTTGGTCTCCGTGCCGTACGAGGGTCCCCAGACCTCCTGGAGGAGCTGCTTCTGGCTGACGAGCCGGCCGCTGTTGCGGACGAGGACCTCCAGGAGGTGCCACTCGGTGGGGGTGAGCCGGACGTCCCGCCCGTCGCGGTGGACCTTCTTCGCGGCCAGGTCGACGGTGAAGCCCGCGGTCTCGACCACGACGGCGCCGTCCTCGGCGCCGCCGACCGGCTCGGCGCGGCGCACGGCGGCGCGCAGCCGGGCGAGCAGCTCGTCCATGCCGAAGGGCTTGGTGACGTAGTCGTCGGCGCCCGCGTCGAGCGCCTCGACCTTCTCGTCGGAGGTCTGCCGGGCGGAGAGGACCAGGATCGGCACTCTCGTCCAGCCGCGCAGGCCCTTGATGACCTCGACGCCGTCCATGTCGGGCAGTCCGAGGTCGAGGACGACGACGTCGGGGTGGCGCTCGGCGGCGAGCCGGAGGGCGGTGGCGCCGTCGGGCGCGGCGTCGACCTCGTACTTCCGCGCCTTGAGGTTGATCACCAGGGCGCGGACGATCTGCGGCTCGTCGTCGACCACGAGGACCCGGGTCATGGAGGGGGCCTACCTTCTGCGTTGTGTCGGGGGGTACGGATTGACGTACGGATCGGGTACGGAAGCGGGTACGTGTAGGGGTACGGAAGCGAGTGCGGGTACGGATGCGGGCGCGGGCGCGCGCCCCTCGGTCAGGTCACGGCGTGGGCCGGGAGGTCGACGGCCGGAGCGGCCTGGGACCCGCCCGGCGCGGCCCGCAGGGTGAGCACCATGGTGAGGCCGCCGCCGGGGGTGTCCTCGGCGCCGAGGGTCCCGCCCATGGCCTCGACGAAGCCGCGGGCGACCGCGAGGCCGAGGCCGACGCCGGAGCCGCGCGGGGCGTCACCGAAGCGCTGGAAGGGCTCGAAGATGCCGTCCTTGGCCTCGTCCGGGACTCCGGGGCCGCGGTCCACGACCCGCAGCTCGACCCGGTCGCCGAGCGCGCTGGCGGCGACGGCGACGGGCACGCCCTCGGGGCTGTACTTCACGGCGTTCTCCACGATGTTGGCGACGGCCCGCTCCAGGAGGCCCTTGTCGACCTCGACCATGGGCAGCGTCTCGGGGATGTCGAGCTCGGCGCTGCCGTCCGGCACTCCGCCGAGGGCCATGGGGACGACCTCGTCGAGGTCGACGGCCCGGATCAGGGGCGTGACGGTGCCGGTCTGGAGGCGGGACATGTCGAGGAGGTTGCCCACGAGGTGGTCGAGGCGGTCCGCGCCGGCCTCGATGCCCTCCAGGAGCTCGGCCCGGTCCTCCTCGGACCATTCGACGTCGTCGGAGCGCAGCGAGGAGACGGAGGCCTTGATGCTCGCGAGGGGGGTCCGCAGGTCGTGGCTGACGGCGGCGAGCAGGGACGTACGGATCTTGTTGCCCTCGGCCAGCTTCCGGGCCTCCTCCGCCTCGTCGACGAGCCGCTGCCGGTCGAGGACGACCGCGGCCTGGGCGGCGAAGGCGCCGAGGACCCGCCGGTCCTCGGCGGGCAGCACCCGGCCCGACAGAGCGAGGGCCAGGTGGTCGCCGACCGGCATGTCCACGTCCGCGTCCTCGGGGCGGACCGCCGGGTGGGGGCCGACGCTCGCGGCCCGCGTCCACGGCTCGACCTCGTCCGCGCGCTCCAGGAGGGCCACCGACTCCATGGAGAAGGTCTCCCGGACCCGCTCCAGGAGGGCCTCCAGGCTCGTCTCGCCACGCAGCACACTGCCGGCGAGGTAGGAGAGCACCTCGGACTCGGCCCGCAGCCGGGCGGCCTGGTGGGTGCGCCGGGCGGCCAGGTCCACCACGGAGGCGACCGACATCGCGACGCCGAAGAAGACGGCGATGGCGACGATGTTGAGGGGGTCGGCGATGGTCAGCCGGTGGAGGGGCGGGGTGAAGAACCAGTTGAGGAGGAGGGAGCCGACGGCCGCCGAGGCGAGCGCCGGCAGGAATCCGCCGAGGAGCGCCGCCCCGACCGTCAGGGCCAGGAAGAGCAGCATGTCGTTGGCGAGGCCGAGGTCCGCGTCGACGTGGGTGAGGAGCAGCGCGAGACCGATCGGCCCCGCGACGCCGACGAGCCAGCCGCTGAGGATCCGGGAGCGGCCGAGGCGGGCCCCTCGGGCGACCGGCAGACCCCGGCCCTTGGCGACCTCGCCGTGGGTGACGATGTGGACGTCGAGGTCGGGCCCGGAGTCACGGGCCACGGTCTGGCCGACGCCGGGGCCCAGCACGTACTGCCAGGTCCGGCGGCGGCTGGAGCCGAGGACGATCTGGGTGGCGTTGACGCCGCGGGCGAATTCCAGGAGCGCGGACGGGATGTCGTCGCCGATGACGTGGTGGAACGTTCCGCCGAGGTCCTCGACGAGGGTGCGCTGGACGGCCAGCTCCTTCGGCGAGGCCGCGGTGAGTCCGTCGCTGCGGGCGATGTAGACGGCGAGGACCTCGCCGCCGGCGCCCTTCTCGGCGAGCCGGGTGGCGCGGCGTATGAGTGTGCGGCCCTCGGGGCCGCCGGTCAGGCCGACGACGATGCGCTCCCGGGCCTGCCAGGTGGAGCGGATGTTGTGCTCGCCCCGGTACTGCCGGAGGTACTCGTCGACCCGGTCGGCGGTCCAGAGCAGGGCCAGCTCGCGCAGGGCCGTGAGGTTGCCGGGCCGGAAGTAGTTGGAGAGGGCGGCGTCGACCTTGTCCGAGGTGTAGACGTTGCCGTGGGCCATCCGGCGGCGCAGGGCCTCCGGGGACATGTCGACCAGCTCGATCTGGTCCGCCCGGCGCACCACCTCGTCGGGGACGGTCTCCCGCTGCCGTACCCCGGTGATCGCCTCGACGACGTCGCCGAGGGACTCCAGGTGCTGGATGTTGACCGTCGACACGACGTCGATGCCGGCCGCGAGGAGCTCGGCGACGTCCTGCCACCGCTTGGAGTTCCGGGAGCCCGGCACGTTCGTGTGGGCGAGCTCGTCGACGAGGGCGACCGCGGGACGGCGGGCGAGGACGGCGTCGACGTCCATCTCGGTGAAGGTCGTCCCCCGGTACTCCAGGGTGCGGCGCGGGACCTGCTCCAGGCCGTGCAGCATGACCTCCGTACGCGGTCGTCCGTGGTGCTCCACGAAGCCCACCACGCAGTCCGTGCCCCGCTCGACCCGTCGATGGCCCTCCGAGAGCATCGCGTAGGTCTTGCCGACGCCCGGCGCAGCGCCGAGGTAGATCCGAAGCTTGCCGCGTCCCATGGCTCGACCATACGTCCAGCCAATCGGACATTCCGCACACGGGTAGCGGCCCCGGGGCGGTATTGACGTGATCCTGATATCGCCCCGCGACCGCTCCGGCCGCCGGTTCAGTGCTCGGCTCAGCGCTCGGTTCAGTGCTCGATGATCTCGCCGTCGCTCAGTTCCAGGACCCGGTCGGCCAGGCCAAGGAGCTGGGGGTCGTGGGTGGCGACCAGGGCCGTGCAGCCCTCGCTGCGGACCACGGCGCGCAGCAGCTGCATGACGGCGAGCCCGGTCTCGGCGTCCAGCTGGCCCGTCGGCTCGTCGGCTATCAGCAGCGCCGGCTTGTTGGCGAGGGCGCGGGCGATCGCCACGCGCTGCTGCTGGCCGCCGGAGAGCTCGCCGGGCCGCTGGTTCGCGTGGTCGGCGAGGCCCACGAGCCCGAGCATCAGGGCGACCCGCTCCTCGCGCTCCTTGGGGTCCGCCTTGCGCAGCCGCAGGGGCACCCCCACGTTCTCGGCGGCGGAGAGGATCGGGAGCAGCCCGAAGGACTGGAAGATGAAGCCGATCCGGTCGCGCCGCAGCTCCAGGAGCCCGTTCTCGCCGAGCGTGGAGAGGTCGGTGCCGTCGATGACGATCCGGCCCCCGTCGGCGGCGTCGAGGCCGCCCACGAGGTTCAGCAGGGTCGTCTTGCCGGAGCCCGAGCGGCCCTTGAGCGCGACGAGCTCGCCGCGCGGGATGTCGAAGGAGACCCCCCGCAGGGCGTGGACGGCGGCCTCGCCCGTGCCGTACGACCGGCGCAGGTCCTCGACACGGACCATCGGCCGGCCGGCCGGGTCCTCGACGACGGCCGTTGCGGACCCGGTGCTGCTCTCACTCACCCTGTTCTCCCCCTCCTCGAACATGTGCGCCGTCAGTATGGTCCGCGGCCGGGCCCGAGGGCCAGAGCCGGATCCCGGGCCTGTGGAAAACGGCCGGTGGGCCGCTTCCCGTACGAGAGGTACGGGAAGCGGCCCACCGGCCGTGTCTCGATCATTGCCGGGCCGCCGCGACGGCCCGACGGGGGTTCAGCGGATCTCGGAGATCTCCGGACCGCGCTGCAGCTGACCCATGCCGCCCGAGAAGCGGGAGTTCTCCTGCTCCTCCTGCTGCACGCCGTCCGGCACCATCTGCGCGTCGTTCGGCAGCTTGAGGACGATCGGGTCGCGCGGGGCCATCGGGCCGTCGCCGCGGACGACCACGGTGTCCCGGACGATCTGCTCCAGGAGGCCGGCGGCCTCCGGCTGGACCGCGCCCTGCCCGGAGATCACTCCGCGCAGGAACCAGCGGGGTCCGTCGACACCCACGAAGCGGACCAGCTGCACACCGCGGTTGCCGTCCGGCAGCTGCACCGGGACCTGCGCCCGCAGCTCCCAGCCGAGCGGGCCCTCGACCTCGTCGATGGCACCACCCTGCTGGACGATGCCGGTGGCGATCTCGTCGCGGACCTCGCCCCAGATGCCCTCGTTCTTGGGGGCGGCGAAGGCCTGCAGCTGCACGGCGCTGTCACGCAGCACGACGGTGGCCGCGACGATCGCGTCGCCCGCCACCTCCACCCGCAGCTCCATGCCCTCGACTCCGGGCACGAAGATCCCGCCGAGGTCCACGCGGCCCTCGTCGGGCTTGGCGACCTCGGCGATGTCCCAGGGTCCGTCGGGCCGGGGCGCCGGCGGAAGGTTCACTCGGCGCGGCGCCTCGGCCGCGTCCTCGCCCTCCACCGCGTCGACGACCTGCTCGGCCTCGCTCGCCGCGTCCTCGGCGGCACCGCTCTTCTTGCGACGTCCGAACACGTCACTGTCCTTCCCGGTCGGATACGACCGAAGCGTATCGATTCCCACCCGTTGTGCCGTCCACGGCGGCATGACCGCCGGTGGAACCGAAGCCCCCCTCGGCCCGCGCCGAACCGGGAAGCTCCGCCACCTCGTGGAAGCGCACCTTCTCGACCTGCTGGACGACAAGTTGGGCAATCCGATCGAATCGTTCGAACCGCACGTCCTCGCGCGGGTCGAGATTGACCACGATCACCTTGATCTCTCCACGGTACCCGGCATCCACCGTCCCCGGGGCATTCACGAGCGCCACTCCGCAGCGGGCGGCGAGACCGGAGCGCGGGTGCACGAAGGCCGCGTACCCGTCCGGGAGGGCGATGGAGACCCCGGTGGGCAGCACGGCGCGCTCCCCGGGGGCCAGTACGACGGCCTCGGTGGTCACCAGGTCGGCCCCGGCGTCACCGGGATGCCCGTAGGCCGGGATCGGCACCTCCGGGTCCACACGCCGGATCAGTACGTCGACAGGGTTGCGCATCAGGGGTTCACCTCGAAGGCGCGGGCGCGCCGGACCTGGTCGGGGTCGGACATGGCGGCCTGGATCTCCTCCGGGCGGCCGTTGTCGATGAAGTGGTCGACCTTGACCTCGATGAAGAGGGCGTCGGCGCGGACGGCGACGGGGCCCTCGGGCCCGCCGATCCGGCCGACGGCGGTCGAGTAGATCTTGCGGCCGTGCACGGCGGTGACGGCGGCCTCCAGGTGGAGGACGGTGCCGACCGGGACGGGCCGGGCGAAGTCGGTCTCCAGGCGTCCGGTCACGGCGATGACCCGCAGCAGCCAGTTCAGGGAGCCGAGGGTCTCGTCGAGCGCGGTGGCGAGCACGCCGCCGTGCGCGAGGCCGGGGGCGCCCTGGTGGTCGGGGGTCACCGTGAACTCGGCGGTGACGGTCACGCCCTCGCCCGCGCGCGCTTCCAGATGGAGGCCGTGGGGCTGCCCGCCGCCGCACCCGAAGCAGTACTCGTAGTGCGCACCGAGCAGCTCGCCGGGGGCCGGCGCGTCGGGGTGGCGTACCGGCGGTATGGCGTCGGCCGGCGGGGTGAGGGCGGCAGATGTTGCAGTCACAGCCGCAGACCTTACCCGCGCGGATGCCCGCAGGTCGCGCCGTGCCGGGACCCGCGCGGACGGGGGCGGGGCGGGGCCGCACCGGGACCCGCGCGGACCGGGGTGGACCACGCCGCCGCGGGACCCGCGCGGAGGGGCAGGGGCGCCCCGTACCGGGACCCACGCGGACAGGGGTGGCTCGGGGCCGCACCGGGACCCGCGCGGACCGGGGTGGACCACGCCGCCGCGGGACCCGCGCGGAGGGGCACGGGTGCCCCGTACCGGGACCCACGCGGACGGGGGCGGCGCGGGGCCGCACCGGGACCCGCGCGGACCGGGGTGGACCACGCCGCCGCGGGACCCGCGCGGAGGGGCAGGGGCACCCCGTACCGGGACCCACGCGGACGGGGGCGGGGCGGGGCCGCAACGGGACCCGCGCGGAGCGGCAGGGGTGCGACATGCCGGGACCCGGCAGGAAGCGTCGGGGTGCGGGCCGCGCCGGGACCCGCGCGGAAGGGCCCCGCTCGCGCCGTGCCAAGCTTGGTCGCATGCAGCCTTCCGTACCGTCCCAGGCCTCCTCCCCCGCGCCCGCCGCCGCGCCGCGCTTCGACGAGCGGCTCACGGCGCCGCGCTCGTGGTGGGTGATCGTGGGTCTGCTCGGCCTCTCCGGCGGCCTGATCATGTTCCCGCTGGGCACGATCCCGACGCTGGGCGGCCTGCTCGTGGCCGCGGTGCTCGCCGGGGTGGCGGTCTCCTCGTACGGCTCCGCCCGGATCCGGGTGGTGGCCGGTTCGCTGGTGGCGGGCGACGCGCGGATCCCGGTCTCGGCGCTCGGGGCGGCCGAGGCGCTGGACGCGGAGGAGGCGCGCGCCTGGCGCACCCACAAGGCGGACCCGCGCGCCTTCATGCTGATGCGCAGCTACGTGCCGGGGGCCGTACGGGTCGAGGTGACGGACCCGGCGGACCCGACGCCGTACGTGTACCTGTCCAGCCGCGAGCCGGAGGCGCTGGTCGCGGCGCTGGAGGCGGAGCGGGCCTGACCCCGCGCGCCCCGCTGCGTCAGAAGTCCAGTTCCCTGGGGTTCTCGAGCCGCTCCAGCGGGGGCAGCTCCGGGAGGGCGTCCCAGGGGATCTGGCGGGCGCGGAGGTCCTTGCGGATGTGCGCGGCGAGTTTCTTGGTGTCGCGGCGGTTCATGACGGCACCGACGGCCGCGCCCACCATGAAGGGCATGAGGTTCGGCAGGTTGCGCATCATGCGCTTCATGATCTGCTGGCGCAGTTCACGCTTGAGCTGACCGCCGAGCGCGGCGTTGACCGTGGTGGGCTTGGTGGGGTCGATGCCCCGCTCCTCGGCCCAGGAGGTCAGATAGGCCGTCGAACGCTGGGTGATCCGGCCGAGGGGCCGCAGCCCGTAGACCTCGTGCAGTTCGGCGATGAGTTTGAGCTCCACGGCGGCGACACCGGTGATCTCGGCCGCCAGCTCGGCCGGCAGGGCCGGGGCCACGGGGAGCATGGCGGCGGCGCCGACGCCCGCGCCCACGGTCGAACTCGCGTTCGCCGCGCCGGCGACGAGTTTGTCGGCGATCTCCTCGGGCCCGAGCCCGGGGAACTGTTTTCTCAGGGTCGCCAGGTCGCGGACGGGGATCCGCGGGGCGAGGTCGATCAGCCGGTCGGCCAGGTATCCGAGGCCGGCTCTGGCGCCGTCTCCGCCGCGCTTCACGCCCTGCCGGACGCCCTGCGTGACGCCGCGCCGGACGGCGTCGATCCGGGCGGGGTCGATCCTGATCCGGTCGAGCTGGGCCCGCGCGGGGTTGGCCAGCCGCCGGACCGCGCCGAAACGTCCGCCCTGCCGTGCTTCACCCGGCCCGGCCTGTTCCGGCCGTGCCGGCAGGACTGCCGGATCCGCCTCGGCGATCTCGATGACTGCCTCGAGCGAGGCCGGGAGGCCTCGCTCGTCGTCACGTGCGCCGAGGGAGGGCAGGGAGGCGCTGTGCTCGGCTTCGGGTGCCTCCTGGGCGCCCTCCGCCGGGCCCGGGCCGCCCTTGTGCGTCTCCGGGCTCCCGGGGAGCCGCAGACGCCGCTTCCGGGACGGTGTGTCGCCTGCCACGGCCGAGCCGGTCTCAGTCGCAGTCGCGGCAGATCGGCTGGCCGTTCTTCTCCCGGGCCAGCTGGCTGCGGTGGTGCACGAGGAAGCAGCTCATGCAGGTGAACTCGTCGGCCTGCTTGGGCAGGACCCGGACGGCCAGCTCCTCGTTCGAGAGGTCGGCGCCGGGAAGCTCCAGGCCTTCGGCGGCCTCGAACTCGTCGACGTCGACGGTCGAGGTCGACTTGTCGTTCCGGCGGGCCTTCAGTTCTTCAAGGCTGTCCGAGTCGACGTCGTCGTCGGTCTTGCGTGGGGTGTCGTAATCCGTTGCCATGTCGCTCTCCCCCTCTGGGTGGTTGCGGTGTCTCCAGCGCACGTAACGCGTGAGAGGTCGGACTTGTGCCCGACCTGAGGCGGAGATTTTGCCTCACATCAAGGTCTGTTACTCAATCGACACCCGTCGCGCACTCTCGCGAGTGATCGGCTTCGGGTGGCGAACCGGACCGTACACGGTCCTCCGGGCGGCCCTCACGGGCGCCACCCCGTGTACTTCCCGTCAATCCGGGCCCCGGAAACCCGGACTTTTCCTGGTTTTCCGAGGGATTTCCCGGTCACGGAGAGTGGAGGGCCGAACACCCTCTCCTGTGATCGATCACACATGAGCGTCTCAGAATCGGGGCTCCGGAATTCCGCGCAAAGCGAACGGAACCGGTCGGCCCGTGCAGTGTGTCAGATCGGCAGAGTGACGCGCATCACGAGTCCGCCGCCCTCGCGCGGCTCCGCGATGATACGGCCGCCGTGGGCCCGGGCCACGGAACGGGCGATCGACAGGCCGAGACCGACCCCCTTGTCGCTGCCGGTCCGCTCCTGCCGGAGCCTTCTGAACGGCTCGAAGAGGTTGTCGATCTCGTACGCGGGGACCACGGGACCCGTGTTCGAGACGACCAGGACCGCCTGGCCGTCCTTGGCCTCGGTGGTGACCTCCACCCAGCCGCCCTCCGGCACGTTGTACCGCACGGCGTTCTGGAGCAGGTTCAGCGCGATCCGTTCGAGGAGCACGCCGTTGCCCTGGACGACGGCCGGCGCGCGCTCGCCGCGGATCTCCACGCCCTTGGCCTCCGCCTCGGCGTGCACCTGGTCGACGCCCCGCTCGGCGACCTCGGCCAGGTCGACGGGTTTGCGCTCGATGATCTGGTTGTCGCTCCGGGCGAGCAGCAGCAGGCCCTCGACGAGCTGCTCGCTGCGCTCGTTGGTGGCGAGCAGGGTCTTGCCGAGCTGATGGAGCTCCACCGGTGCCCCGGGGTCCGAGAGGTGGACCTCCAGGAGCGTGCGGTTGATCGCGAGCGGGGTCCGCAGCTCGTGCGAGGCGTTCGCGACGAACCGCTGCTGGGCCGTGAAGGCCCGCTCCAGGCGGTCCAGCATCTCGTCGAAGGTGTCGGCGAGCTCCTTGAGCTCGTCGTCCGGGCCGTCCAGCTCGATCCGCCGGGACAGATCGGAACCGGCCACCTGGCGGGCGGTCCGGGTGATCCGGCCGAGCGGGGAGAGCACCCGTCCCGCCATGGCGTAGCCGAAGGCGAAGGCGATGATGCTCAGGCCGAGCAGGGCGAAGAGGGACCGGCGCAGCAGGTCGTCCAGGGCGAGGTCGCTCTGGTGCCGCAGGCAGAGCGTGACGGCGTCGTTGAGCTGGTCGCCGGTGGGCGACTCGGGCAGCCGGCACCAGGAGGTGGTGGGCTGGACCGTGCCGTTGACGACCTTGAACGGCAGCTGGGAGGTGCTGTCGCTGAGCGCCTGGGCGGTGAAGAGGTAGATGATCGACAGCAGCAGGATGCCGGCGATCAGGAACATCCCGCCGTACAGCAGCGTGAGCCGTATCCGGATGGTCGGACGCAGCAGCGGCCGTACGGGGTCCCGGGGGTCCCAGGTCGGTTTCGGGGGCGCCTGCGGGTGAGGCGCGGGGGTCGTGGCCATCGGGTCAGATCCGGTACCCGGAGCCGGGGACGGTGACGATGACCGGCGGCTCGCCGAGCTTGCGCCGCAGGGTCATGACGGTGACGCGCACGACGTTGGTGAAGGGGTCGGTGTTCTCGTCCCAGGCCTTCTCCAGGAGCTGCTCGGCCGAGACGACGGCGCCCTCGCTGCGCATGAGGACTTCCAGGACGGCGAACTCCTTCGGCGCGAGCTGGACCTCCTTGCCCTCGCGGAAGACCTCGCGGCGGTTCGGGTCGAGCTTGATCCCGGCGCGCTCCAGGACGGGCGGGAGCGGCACGGTGGTGCGGCGGCCGAGGGCGCGCACGCGCGCGGTGAGCTCGGTGAAGGCGAAGGGCTTGGGGAGGTAGTCGTCCGCCCCGAGCTCCAGGCCCTCGACGCGGTCGCTGACGTCGCCGGAGGCGGTGAGCATCAGGACGCGGGTGGGCATGCCGAGCTCGACGATCTTGCGGCAGACGTCGTCGCCGTGGACGAGCGGGAGGTCGCGGTCGAGGACGACCACGTCGTAGTCGTTGACCCCGACGCGCTCCAGGGCCGCGGCGCCGTCGTACACGACGTCCACGGCCATGGCCTCCCGGCGCAGTCCGGTGGCCACCGCATCGGCGAGCAGCTGCTCGTCCTCGACGACGAGTACGCGCACGTCGTAGATCCTTCCCGTTGAGCCGCTGTCCGAGGTGGGGACCGGCTGAAACCTGAGCACTGACTGTGCGTGTCCATCCTGCCCCGTACGCGCGTAAACCGGCTGTAAGACGGCGGTGCGGGGGCCTGGACGGGAGGGGGCGCACGGCGGGGCGCGCGGCCCGGAACCAAGAATTCACCGGATTCTCGGGCCAGTTGAGGTTTCTCTGAGGAAAGGGCTGGGGAGGACGTCTGCACACCCCGTGATCACGCCCTGTATGTGGCGCGCCACCTACCGCTCTCTGTCCCCCAGAGTTCGCAGTGTGTGATCCACCCACCCTCGGCACACCCCCGTGCCACCGGACCCACGAGGAGGGGGCGCACGATGGACGCTTTCACCGCAGGACTGCTGCACCGCATCAGGACCACGCAGACGGACCTCACGCGGGCCCGTGAGACGGGCGACGACTACCTGGCGGAGGTGGAGCAGGCGGAGCTTGACGACCTGCACCGGCTGGCCGCCGAGCACGGCGTGGAGGTCTAGCCGCGCCGGGTCCCCGACCCGTCCCACCGGATACGCGTACGCGTGGGCCCCGGCGCCGTCTCCCGGCACCGGGGCCCTCGTGCGTCCGTCTCCCGGCCCTCCGGCCGTGCTAGTCGTGCCAGGCCCCCAGCTCCTCCAGGAGCTCCTGGAGCGGTCCGAAGAGGCCCGGGGAGGCGGCGAGCGTCAGTTCGCCGGACTCCGGCTCGCCGGGGCGCCCCCCGGTGAGGCCGCCCGCCTCGCGGGCGATGAGCGCGCCCGCCGCGAGGTCCCAGGGGTTGAGGCCGCGCTCGTAGTACGCGTCGAGGCGGCCGGCCGCGACGTCGCAGAGGTCGATGGCGGCGGAGCCGCCGCGGCGGATGTCGCGGACGCGCGGGATGACCCGTTGGGCCACGTCCCCCTGGTGGGCGCGGCGGGCCTGGACGTAGCCGAAGCCGGTGCCGAGCAGGGCCTGGTCGAGCGTGGGCGAGGGCCGGACGGCGAGGCGCCGCTCCCCCGCGTACGCGCCGCCGCCGAGGACGGCGTGGTAGGTCTCGCCGCGCATCGGGGCCTCGACGACGCCGACGACGGTCTCGCCGTCCCGTTCGGCGGCGATCGAGACCGCCCAGGTGGGCAGGCCGTACAGGTAGTTCACGGTGCCGTCGAGCGGGTCGATCACCCAGCGGATCCCGCTGGTCCCGGGGCTCGACGCGCCCTCCTCGCCGAGGAAGCCGTCCTGCGGGCGGTGCTCGGAGAGGAAGCCGGTGATCAGCTTCTCGGCGGCGATGTCCATCTCGGTGACCACGTCGATGGGGCTCGACTTGGTCTTCGCGACGGCCAGGTCGTCGGGCCGGCCGTCGCGCAGCAGCGCTCCGGCCCGCCGTGCGGCCCCCAGGGCGAGGTCGAGCAGTTCGCCGAGCAGGGGATCGGATACGTCGGTCACGCGGTCTCCTCAGGCGTAGGGGCTGTCGGCGCCGGCCGCGGCGGGCCGCTCCGCCCTGGCCGGGCAGCAGCCGATCGGGCAGAGGTCGTGGGAGGGGCCGAGGGCGCCGAGGGCGCACCGCTCGACCCTGGCCCCCCGCTCGGTCGCGGCGCGCTCCAGGACGAGCTCGCGGACGGCGGCGGCGAAGCGCGGGTCGGCCCCGACGGTCGCCGAGCGCCGGACGGGCAGGCCGAGCTCGGCCGCCTTGGCCGTGGCCTCGGTGTCGAGGTCGTAGAGGACCTCCATGTGGTCGGAGACGAAGCCGATGGGGACCATGACGGCGGCGGGCACGCCGGCGCCGTGGAGCTCCTCCAGGTGGTCGCAGATGTCGGGCTCCAGCCACGGGATGTGGGGGGCGCCGCTGCGGGACTGGTAGACGAGCTTCCAGGGGTGGTCGATGCCGGTCTCCTGGCGGACGGCGTCGGCGACGAGCCGGGCCACGTCGAGGTGCTGGCGCACATAGGCCCCGCCCTCGCCGTGCTCGGTGACCGGACCGGAGCTGTCGGCGGCGGAGTCGGGGATGGAGTGGGTGGTGAAGGCGAGGTGGGCGCCGTCCCGTACGGACGGGTCGAGCTCGGCGAGGGAGGCGAGGACCCCCTCGACCATGGGCTCGACGAAGCCGGGGTGGTTGAAGTAGTGCCGGAGCTTGTCGACCCGGGGCAGCGGGAGCCCCTCCGCCTCCAGGGTGGCGAGCGCGTCGGCGAGGTTCTCGCGGTACTGGCGGCAGCCGGAGTAGGAGGCGTACGCGCTGGTGGTGAGGACGGCGATGTGGCGCCGCCCGTCGGTGATCATCTCGCGGAGGGTGTCGGTGAGGTACGGCGCCCAGTTCCGGTTTCCCCAGTAGACCGGCAGACCGAGCCCGGCCTGCGCGAAGTCCGTCCGCAGCGCGTCGAGGAGCGCGCGGTTCTGGTCGTTGATCGGGGAGACGCCGCCGAAGAGGAAGTAGTGCTGCCCCACTTCCTTGAGCCGTTCCTTCGGGATGCCGCGGCCGCGCGTCACGTTCTCCAGGAACGGGACCACGTCGTCCGGGCCCTCGGGGCCGCCGAACGAGAGCAGCAGCAGGGCGTCGTACGGGGCGGGATCGTGCTGATCGGACATGGCACCGATCCTCCCACTCGCCACTGACGGCGGAGGGCGCGGCCCGTCGGGGGGCGTCGGTCCGGAAGTACTTGTCCAAAAAAATGGGGATGACCGATCGACTTCAACACCGTAGGCTTTAGACGTTAATTACACGTGTTGACCAAGGACCTCTCTTGCCCAGTCCCTACCGCGCGATCTTCGCGGCGCCCGGAACCGCCTCGTTCTCCGTCGCGGGATTCCTCGGCCGGATGCCGCTGTCCATGATGGGCATCGGCATCGTGACCATGATTTCGCAGGTCACCGGCCGGTACGGCCTGGCCGGCGCGCTCTCGGCGACGCTCGCGATGTCCGCCGCGGTCCTCGGCCCCCTGGTCTCGCGCCTGGTCGACCGGCACGGCCAGCGCAAGGTGCTCCGGCCGGTCACGCTGGTCTCCCTCGCCGCGGCCGCCGGCCTGCTCCTCTGCGTGCAGCAGAAGGCCCCGGACTGGACACTCTTCGTCTTCACGGCCGTGATCGGCTGCGTGCCGAGCGTCGGCGCGATGACCCGTGCCCGCTGGGCGGAGATCTACCGGGGCGAGGAGCGGCGCCTGCACACGGCGTACTCCTGGGAGTCGATCGTCGACGAGGTGTGCTTCATCTTCGGCCCGATCCTCTCCATCGGCCTGTCCACGGCCTGGTTCCCCGAGGCCGGTCCACTGTTCGCCGGCGCGTTCCTCGCCGTCGGCGTCTTCTGGCTGACCTCGCAGCGCGCCACGGAGCCGGTTCCCCATCCCAAGGAGGGCGGCGCGCGGGGCTCCTCCGCGCTCCGCTCCCGCGGCCTCCAGGTGCTCGCCCTCGCCTTCGTCGCCACCGGCGCCATCTTCGGCTCGGTGGACGTGGTGACCGTGGCCTTCGCCGAGGAACAGGGCCAGAAGGCCGCCGCCAGCCTCGTCCTGGCCGTCTACGCGCTGGGTTCCGGCCTGGCCGGCGCCGTCTTCGGACTGCTCCACCTCAAGGGCGAGGCGTCCCGCCGCTGGCTCCTGGGCATCTGCGCGATGGCCGTGAGTATGATCCCCCTCCTACTGGCCGGGAACCTGCCGTTGCTGGCCGTGGCGCTCTTTGTCGCGGGCCTGTCCATCGCACCGACGATGGTGACCACCATGGCCCTCGTCGAAGCGCACGTACCGCGCACCAAGCTGACCGAGGGCATGACCTGGACGGGTACCGGCCTCGCGGTGGGCGTGGCGCTCGGCTCCTCGGCCGCCGGCTGGGTGGTCGACGCGTCGGGGGCGAAGGCGGGGTACGTGGTGCCCGTCGTCTCGGGCGCGCTCGCGGTCGCGGTGGGTCTCCTCGGACACCGCCGGCTGCGCAGGCCGGCGCCGAACCGGGAGGGGCAGCGTGGGCGGGACGACAGCATCGGGGACAGCGGGGTCGGGGAGCGCCAGGACGGCGAGCAGCCCGTGGCGTAACTGGGCGGGGAACGTCACCTCCCGCCCCGTGCGGGAGGTGAGCCCTGCCTCCGCCGAGGAGCTCGCCGAGGCGGTGCGCCGCGCGGCCGAGGACGGGCTGAGGGTCAAGACCGTCGGCACCGGCCACTCCTTCACCTCGATCGCGGCCACCGACGGCGTGCTGATCCGGCCGGGCCTGCTGACCGGGATCCGGCGGATCGACCGCGAGGCGATGACGGTGACGGTCGAGTCCGGCACTCCGCTGAAGCGGCTCAACGTGGCGCTGGCCCGGGAGGGCCTCTCGCTCACGAACATGGGCGACATCATGGAGCAGACCGTCGCCGGCGCCACCTCCACCGGCACGCACGGCACGGGCCGCGAGTCGGCCTCCATCGCCGCGCAGATCCGCGAGCTGGAGCTGGTGACGGCGGACGGGCAGCTCCTCACCTGCTCGGAGAAGGAGAATCCGGAGGTCTTCGCGGCCGCCCGGATCGGGCTCGGCGCCCTCGGCGTGATCACGGCCATCACCTTCGCGGTGGAACCCGTCTTCCTGCTCACCGCGCGCGAGGAGCCGATGACCTTCGACCGGGTCACCTCGGACTTCGACGCGCTGCACGCGGAGAACGAGCACTTCGAGTTCTACTGGTTCCCCCACACGGACAACTGCAACACCAAGCGCAACAACCGCAGCGCGGGCCCCGCCGCTCCCCCCGGACGGATCAGCGGCTGGATCGAGGACGAGCTCCTCTCCAACGGGATCTTCCAGCTCGCCTGCTCGCTGGGCCGGGCGGTGCCGCCGGTCATCCCGTCGATCGCCAAGGTCTCCAGCCGCGCCCTGTCGGCCCGTACGTACACCGACATCCCGTACAAGGTCTTCACCTCTCCGCGCCGGGTCCGCTTCCTGGAGATGGAGTACGCGCTTCCGCGTGAGGCGGCGGTCGCCGCGCTGCGCGAGCTCAAGGCGATGATCGAGGGCTCGCCGCTCAAGGTGAGCTTCCCGGTGGAGGTCCGCACGGCCCCGGCGGACGACATCGCGCTCTCCACGGCCTCGGGGCGGGAGACCGCGTACATCGCCGTCCACCTCTACAGGGGAACGCCCCACCACGGGTACTTCACCGCGGTGGAGCGCATCATGACGGCGCACGGGGGCCGGCCCCACTGGGGCAAGGTCCACACCCGCGACGCCGCCTACCTCTCCGAGGCCTATCCCCGCTTCGCCGAGTTCACGGCGCTGCGCGACCGGCTCGACCCGGACCGGGTCTTCGCCAACGACTATCTGCGCCGGGTCCTGGGCGACTGACGGTCACTCGGCTCCGGCGTCGGCGCCGGCCGGTGCCGGGGCCTGGGTGGACGGTGCCTCGGGCTGCCCCGCCCCGCCGGTCGGCTCCTGGGTCGGCGCGGTCGGGTCCGTCGTCGGGCCGGTCGGTGTCGGGGTGGGGGTGGTCCCGCCGTCGGCGGAGTGCGAGGGGGTCGGCTCCGTGGACGGGGTCCCGGTGGCCGGCTCCCGGGTCGGCGTGGCTCCCGACGTGGGCGTGCCGGCGCCGTCCCCCTGCCACCCTGTGCCGTCGGCGGATCCCGACGGCGCGGGCGTGGGCCGCCGCTCCCCGTCGGGCGCGTCCTGGCCCGTGCTCCCGCCGCCGCGGACGACGGAGCCGAAGGTGGTGGTGCCCTGCTTGCCGCTGAAGTCCTGCCCGGCGACCAGTTCGTAGGCGGTGATGCCGCCCATGGTGACGCCGAAGACCAGGGCGGCGGCGATCGCCGGCCGCTTCCAGCCCCGGACCCGGGTGCCGTGGGTGGTCGCCTCGCCGAACTCCTCGTCGGACGTCGGCGCGGCCGGGACCGTCGTGAGCAGGAGGGTGCGATCGTCCTGCGGCCCGGCGGGGACCGGGACCTGACGCGCCTTCGGCTTGGCCGCCGCGGTCGCGTCGCGGACCTGCTCCCCGGTGCGCTTGAAGAGGTGCTGGAAGAGCGGACCGCCGCAGGTCGCGATGACACTGATCACACCGGCGCCGAGGATCGTGCCGTACACACCGAGGGTCGAGGCGAGTTTGGCGGCGATGACCGCGGCCAGGGCACTGCCGGAGACCTGAGCCACACTCAGGTCGATCCTTCTCCTGTCGCCCTTCCCGCCCTTCTCCGGCTCGTCCCTGTCGGTTTCCGGCCTGTGACGCATCTCCGACCCCTGATGGTTCATCCGTTCGCCTTGCACCCAGAAGGGACAAACGGGAGAAGCGAATAGTTCCGTTTCTGCTGTTTCTGTGAAGAGCGACACGTACGGGGGAAGATCGCGGAGACTCAACTCCCGTACCGCCCGAGAAGTTGAGCGGCGCGCCGGTCCACCCAGGTGGCCCGAATGGAGTACATTGACGAACCCTGGGTCCGGACGCCCTCACGGGTGCCCGCGATCACGGGGAGGGGGCCGGACACGGCGCTCGAACCGGCGACGCCTCGGCATCGCACGGGAACCGGCTGCACAGAGTGACCGCCAGTCACTCCGGGTAGCGAACAGGTAACCGTGCCATAACGGCGTTCCAGGGTCCATGCCCGACACGCCGGGCAACTCGGCAAGGTAGTGGCAGGCTGCACCCGGGCAGGCCACACTCGACTAGCGGAAGCAGCGACGCACGTGACGTCGGCAGGCACCACCCGGGAGGTCCCCATGCCCGAACTGCGTGTCGTGGCCGTCTCCAACGACGGCACACGACTGGTGCTGAAGGCTGCTGACAGCACGGAGTACACGCTTCCGATCGACGAGCGGCTCCGTGCCGCCGTGCGCAACGACCGCGCGCGCCTCGGCCAGATCGAGATCGAGGTGGAGAGCCACCTCCGCCCCCGTGACATCCAGGCCCGTATAAGGGCCGGTGCCTCCGCGGAGGAGGTCGCCCAGCTCGCCGGCATCCCCGTCGACCGCGTACGCCGCTTCGAGGGCCCCGTGCTCGCGGAGCGCGCCTTCATGGCCGAGCGGGCCCGCAAGACCCCGGTCCGCAGGCCCGGGGAGAACAGCGGCCCGCAGCTCGGCGAGGCGGTGCAGGAGCGGCTGCTGCTGCGCGGCGCCGAGAAGGACACCGTCCAGTGGGACTCCTGGCGGCGCGACGACGGCACCTGGGAGGTGCTGCTCGTCTACCGCGTCGCGGGCGAGGTCCACACGGCCAGCTGGACGTACGACCCGCCGCGCCGGCTCGTCCAGGCCGTCGACGACGAGGCGCGGGCGCTGATCGGCGAGACGGACGACACGATCGCCGCCGCGCCGGAGCCGAGCTTCCCCTTCGTGCCGCGCATCGCCCGGCTCCCCCGGGACAGGCCGCTCGACCGCGCCCTGGACCGCCAGATCGACCGGTCCGACCGCCAGCTGGAGCGGGCGCCCGCGCCCGTCGAGCCGGAGGAGGAGCGGGACTCGCTGACGAGCCTCCTGGAGGCCGTGCCCAGCTTCCGCGGCGACATGGTCGTGCCCGAGCCGCCGGACACCGAGCCCTCGGAGGAGGCGGAGGCGGAGGAGCCGCCGGCCCCGGCCGCCTCGGCGGGCGCGGGTTCGGCCTACGCCGACGTCCTGATGCCGCGCGCGGTGTCGGGCCACCGGGACCGTCTGCACGGCGCCACCGACCGGCAGGCCGAGGCGGACGGCGTCCGCCCGGGCCGTCGCGCCGCGGTGCCGAGCTGGGACGAGATCGTCTTCGGCACCCGCAGGAAGAAGCAGGACTGACCGCTGTACGGGAAGGGCCCGCGCCGCTCGACGGCGCGGGCCCTTCCCGTGCGCGGGGGTCCTACCGCGGGTCCGGGCCCGTGGCGACCGGGCGGGCGGGGTCCGAGGACCACTCCGACCAGGAACCGGCGTAGAGGCCCGCGGGGATCCCCGCGATCTCCAGGGCGAGGACCTCGTGGGCGCCCGAGACGCCCGAGCCGCAGTAGACGGCCACCGGGGTCCCCTCGGCCGCGCCGAGCGCGGTGAAGCGGTCCCGCAGGACGTCGGCGGCCAGGAAGAGGCCCTCGGCGTCGACGTTCTCGGTCGTCGGGGCCGAGACGGCACCCGGGATGTGCCCGCCGACCCGGTCGATCGGCTCCACGTCGCCCCGGTAGCGCTCCGCCGCCCGCGCGTCGAGCAGCAGCCCCGTCCCGGCCAGCGCCGCCGCCGCGTCGGCGTCGAGCAGTCCGAGGGCGCCCGGCTCCGGCCGGAAGTCGCCCGGCTCCGGGGCGGGGACCTTCTCGGTCAGCTCGCCCGTCCAGGCCGCGAGGCCCCCGTCCAGGACCCGCACGTCCGGGTGGCCCGCCCAGCGGAGCAGCCACCAGGCGCGGGCGGCACCCCAGCCGAGACCGCCGTCGTAGACGACGACCGGGCGGTCCGCCGAGACGCCCGCCCGGCGCATCACGGCCCCGAAGGCCTCCGGGTCGGGCAGCGGGTGGCGGCCGCCGCTCCCGGGCGGTCCCGCGAGTTCCGCGTCCAGGTCCACGTAGACGGCGTCCGGAAGGTGGCCGGCCTCGTACGCGGGCCGTCCGGGCGGGCCGCCGAGCGTCCAGCGGACGTCCAGGAGCACCGGCGGCCGGACCCCGGCCGACTCGCTCAGCAGTTCGCTTGCGGAGATGATGGGCTTCATGAGAGCCATCCTCGCGCAGCCGCACGGCCGGCGGGGACGGACCCACGACCTCCGACCGGATCGCGCCACGTCCGGTGCGGCTGGGGCGCGCCGCGCCGCAGTCGGTGTCACCATCGGACAGGGCACGGCCACGACGATGGTCCGAGGAGAGAGTGACGATGACCGAGGCGACTCCCCGATCCCCCGGCACACCCTGCTGGGTGAGCTTGATGGTGCACGGGATTGACGCCACGCAGGAGTTCTACAACGCGCTCTTCGACTGGGAGTTCGTGCCCGGTCCGCAGCAGCTCGGCCCGTACGTGCGCGCGCTGCTCGGGGGCAAGGAGGTGGCGGGCATCGGCCAGTTGCCGCCCGACCGGAACCTGCGCATCGCCTGGACCCCCTATCTGGCCGCCGAGGACGCGGACGAGACCGCCGAGAACATCCGCTGCTGCGGCGGCACCGTCGCCGTCGGCCCGCTGGACGCGGGCGAGGCGGGCCGCATGGCGATCTGCTCCGACCCGGCCGGCGCGGTCTTCGGGGTCTGGCAGGCGGAGGCGCACCACGGCACGGCGACGGCGGGACCGCCGGGGACCCCGGTGTGGAACGAGCTCCTGACGTACGAGACGTCCGCGACCGGCAAGTTCTACCGGACGGTCTTCGGCTTCGAGGTCGAGCCGATCGTCTCCGCCGACCACGACTACGCGACGCTCTACGTGGCCGGGGCCCCGGTGGCCTCGCTGCACGGCGTCGGCAACGCGCTGCCCCGGGACCGGGGCCCGCACTGGATGACGTACTTCGAGGTCGCCGACACGGACGAGGCCGCGCGGCTCGTCATGGAGCTCGGCGGTCAGGTGCTGCGCCCGCCGCGCGAGGGCAAGGCGGGCCGGCTGGCCCTGGTGGCGGACCCGGAGGGCGCGGTCTTCACCCTGGTCAGGTCCGCCGGGCGTTGACCGCCGCCGCTCAGCCCCGGCGGCTCCGGACCAGGCCGCGGCGCAGCCGGGACGTGCCCGGGCGCCGCGGGGCGGAACCGCCGCCCGGCAGGCCGAGCTCGGTCAGCCGTTCGGCGGTGAAGTGGTGCGCGGTGCCGGGCTCGGCGTGGTGCTCGGCCAGGAAGGCGGCGGCCTCCGCGCGGAGCCCCGGGTGGACCTTGTGCCGCATGCAGTAGCCGACGGCCCGGACGAGCGGTGCGAGCGAGGCCGGGGCCGCCCCGGGGACGGCGGGCTCCTCGCCGCCCTCCAGGTCCGCGACGAGGTGGTCGACGACGGTGAGCGGGATCCGGTTGCTGTTCTCGAAGGGCGTGAGCCTTTCGAGGACCTCGGCCGTGCCCACGCGTGCGACGGGGACGTCGTAGTAGACGGCGGCGGTGAGCATCGCCGTGGAGAAGCAGCCGACGACGAGCCCGGGCCGGCAGCGCTCGTAGAAGGTCTCGGCGAGCAGCGGCCCGTCCAGGACCGTGAGCCGTACGCCGCTCCGCGCGGCCTCCTCGTCCAGGGCCTGGGAGTAGCGGGCGGGCGCGGTCGGGTGCGGCTTGAAGACGATCGAGCGGTGCCCGGCCGCGGCGGCCCCCCGCAGCATCCGTACGTGCAGCTCCTCTTCCTCCTCCGCGCTGAGGAGGGAGAGGGCGGCGAGGTACTGGCCGAGCAGCAGGGCCGTCGGCTCGGCGGCGGCCGCCCGGGCGATCTCCGGGTCGTCGGCCGCCTCCTCGGCGATCTCGGCGAGGACGGCGCGGAAGGCGGCGTCGGGGACGAGTTCGGGCTCGACCCCGTACTCGCTCAGGAGCAGCGGGCGCAGGCCCGGCACCAGGTCGAGGTGGAGGACCCGGCGGACGCGGCAGGCGATCGACTGTGCGAGGTCGGAGCGGGTCGGGCCGTAGCTCATCAGGCCGTCGGCGTAGACGTGCACGGTGCTCTCGGGGAAGGTGCCGGCGAGCGCCTTGGCCGGGTTGACCTGGATGGATTCGACGATCAGCTCGACCGGGCCGGTGCCGAGGTCCCAGGCGGTGCGCAGGACGCGCTGCCAGAGCGGGGCCTCCTCGGGACGGGGGGCCCAGGCGGCGGGGTGGTACGGGTGGATCGTCTCGTTCCAGTCGAGGGTGCCGTCGAAGCGGGCGGCGATCCGCTCGTACCCGGTCATGGTCTCCAGGCGCAGCGCGGTCTCCGGGATCTCGGCGTTGTGCGAGAGCAGCAGGAGCCTGCGGGCGGAGTCGCGGGGGCCGAACTGTCCGGCGTCGAGCGCGGCGGCCAGGGTGGCCGCGCCGTACAGGGTGGACACCTGGAAGATCTGGACCGGCAGGTCGGGGGCGGTCGCCTTCTCGGGGGCGGGGGCCATGGGTCAGGCGGTCCTTCCGGTGTCGCGCAGGCTCCGGAGAAGGGTGCTGCGCGGGGTGTCCATGGTGGCGAGGGTCTCGTCGAGGACCTCCTGCGGCATGCGGTGCAGGGCGTCGCGGACGTCGGCGCGCAGCCGTGCGGCGACGGCGGGCTCGTACTTGTCGACCTTCCCCATGTGGAAGGCGATCATCGCGCAGTAGGTGCGGACCGCCTTGGGGAGGAAGCGGTCCGCCTCCGCGTCCCGGGAGACGTCGTCGAGCAGGAGGTCGTACGAGGGAATGAAGTCCAGCTGGCGGTTGTCGGTGATCTGGGTGAGCGAGGTGGTGACGCCCCGCCGATAGAAGACGCCGTGCAGGGAAAGCGCCGCGAAGGTGCGTGCCTTGAGGTGGAGCCGCCAGATCCAGAGGCGGTCCTCGGCGGTTCTGAGGGAGGTCTCGAAGCGGGATTCGCCGTTCTCGAAAAGACGCCCGCTGTAAATGCCGAAGGGCACGAAGGGATAGTCGACCATCGTGACCATGCTGGCCGGCGAGATTCCGTCCCTGGGGTCCATGACGGTGTCGCGGCTCTTGGCCGGGGCATAGCGGATCTGCCGTTTCCGGCCTTCCGACAGGACGTGGTCGGTCCGGGCGAAATCGCAGTCCAGGCGGGAGATTCCGGCCACGGCGGCGCTCAGGTGGCCGGGCGCGTACCAGTCGTCGCCGTCGAGAAAGGTGAGGTAGTCGCCGCGCGCGGCGTCGATTCCGGTGTTGCGGGCCTGGGCCACGCCCTGATTGGTCTCGTGCCGGATGACGGTGGCGTTCGGCAGGCGGCTCTGCCAGCGGTCGAGGATCTCCGGGGTGTCGTCCGTCGAGCAGTCGTCGATCAGCAGGAACTCGAATTCCGGGTCCGCGTTGGTCGCGAGACTGCGCAAGGTGTCGGGCGCGTAGGCCCCGACATTGTGGAACGGTACGACGACGGACAGTTTCGGCACTCGGGATCCCCACGCTGAATCGAACAATTTAACGCCGTTACGGCGGGCACAGTAACGACCGACTTTTCCGGGTGAACGATCCGCGCGTGCACTCCGGGTGAACTCTTGTCGTCTCCGGCGCGAACCCCGTCACCGGCGGGCCCCCGGCCGGTGCCGTCGGCGGTGCAGGAACCCCGTCGCGGCGAGCGCGAGGAGCGCCGCCGCGCCGACCGCGCCCCCGAGCCGGATCCCCGGCGGCCGGAAGGAGCAGCCGACCGAGCTCGCCCGCCCGTCGAGGGGGACGGCGACGAGGCCCTCGTACGCGCGCGCGGGGCGCGGTTCCGCGTCACCGGCGGCGCAGCGCCAGCCCGAGATCCGCGGCGCCGCGAGGACCGCGACGCCCTTGCTGCCGGGCGGCAGTTCGGCCGTGACGGTGTGTCCGTCGGCACGCACGCGCGTGGCGCCGGAGGCGGTGAGCTGCCGTACGGCGGAGTCGAGCCGGGCGCGGACCAGGCAGCCGATCGGTTCCCGGGGCAGCCGCACCTTGCCCTGGGGCCCGAGGGCGATCCGTACCGTGCCGGAGTCCGGGACGGTGCCGAGGGCCTGCATGGGCGCGCGGACGGAGGGCGGCTTGCCGTCGTAGTCCACGGACCGCTCCCCCGCCAGGGCCGCCGTGCCCCGGTACTCGGGCGCCCAGAACCAGACCTGGGAGCCCGCGGGGCAGCGGGCGGTGAGGGTGCGTCCGGTACGGCCCGGGGCGGGCAGCTCGTACACGTCGGCACCGAGGAGGCGTTCCTGCCGGGCGAAGGCCGAGTCCCCGGGATGCGTGGCGGGCCGCTCCGGCGGACGGACGGTGACCAGGGGCGGGACGGGGGCGGTGGTGACGGTGACCGTGGCGCGGGGCGGGGCGTCCTGCCGTACCGGCTCCGTGGGCTGCGAGCGCAGGCGGGTGCCGATGGAGAAGAGGGCGTCCGCGACGGGGTTGTCGAGGCTGACCGGGTGCCGGCCCTTGGCGTAGTAGCCGAAGCCGAGCGAGGCCAGGGTGCGGGAGGTCACGTCCGCGGTGAGGCTGCTGTAGTAGTCGGCGCCCTGCCCTCCGACGAGCAGCACGTCGTTGCCTCCGGGAACCTCGCCGGGGTCCGTGCGCCGGCGGGGCCAGTCGTCCGCGCGGGCCACTTCGGCGGCGGCGCTCGCCTGCCAGGGGCCGACCCGGGGCGACCAGGAGACCTTGCTGCGCTGCTGCTCCTCGATCCGCTTCCCGTTGACGGCCGCCTCGCCCGCCTGGGCGGCGACGAGCAGGACGACGGCGAGGACGGGGAGTACGCGCGCGTGGGTCCGGCGGCCGGCGGCCAGGGCGAGGAGGACGGCGGCGAGCGCGAGGAGCGCGGCCGCGCCGGAGGCGGGGAAGGTCCAGCGGTCGATGTCGACGCTCCCCCGGGCCGTCCAGGCCAGCGCCCCGAGCAGCGCCGCGCCCGCGAGGAGCGCGGCCGGCCGGGGTACGCCCCTCGCCGCCGAGAACCAGGCGGCGATCAGCAGCAGACCGCACAGGACGAAGGTCTGACGGTACGGAATGCCGTTGGGCGAGGCGCCCGCGTGCCACAGGAGATGGGTGGGCTCCCATTGGAGCGAGAGCGTCACCAGGACGACCGCGGCCGTCCATCCGGCCCGGACGCGCGGGGCGACGGCCCGGTTGAAGGGCAGGGTCAGGGCGAGCGCGAGGGCGGGCGTGCCGATGAAGAGGGCGGGGCTGGAGACGCTCGCGGTGGCGGGCAGGAAGCGGGCGAGGACGTCCGTCCAGGGCGCCGGCGCGAAGGTGGTCTCCGGGGTGGGGTCGGCGACCTTCGTGGCGAGGAAGACGACCACGACGAGCGGAGCGGCGAGCCCGATCCCGATGAGGACGCCCCGGGCGGCGCGCAGCGCCCCGGCGAGTCGCTGCCGGGCGGTGGCCGTCTCCTCGGCGGTGAGGAGGCGCACGACGAGGACGACGGCCGCGCCGAGGGTCGCCATGTACGCGGTGTAGAAGTTGGCGATCCAGGCCAGGGCGACGACGAGGGGGCCGAGGACGGGGCGGCGTCCGGTGCGGGCCCACTCGCCGACCAGGCAGAGCAGGGGGAAGGCGACGAGCCCGTCGAGCCACATCGGGACGGTGGCGCCGTAGTTGAGGGTCCAGCCGGAGAGGGCGTACGCCGTGCCGAGGACGGCGGCGACCGGCCACGGGCCCGGACGCAGCCGCGGGAGCAGCACGGCCATCGCGGCCGCCGCCGCGCTGATCTTGGCGGCGGTGACGACGTACAGCGCGAGTTCGACGCGGTCCGCCGGGAAGAACACGACGAGCAGGTCGAAGGGGCTGCTCAGATAGGTGCCGATGTCGCCGAGGAAGTTGGAGCCGAAGCCGGAGTTCCAGTTGAGGAAGGCGTCCCCGTGCGTCTCGCCGCGCAGGAAGGCCCGCCAGTAGGCGTGGAAGGGCAGGTACTGCTGGCCGAGGTCGACGATGTTCCTGGTCACCGGGCCGAAGGGGTACGTCCGGGAGAGCCGGGTGGCGAGGCAGAGCAGCACCGCGGTGAGCAGGGCGGCGGCGGTCGGGGCCCGCAGACCCGCGAACCGCCGCCGGGTGTCGCCGCCGAGCTCCTCGCGCGGGGTCCCGTGCTCGGAGTCCTCGGCGTACAGGGCCTCGGCGGCGGGTGGCACACATCCTCCAGGGGGCGCACGGCACGGGGACGCCCGGAGGGGTCGTCACGGGCCGACCGCCATTACCGCCGAGGCGGGCGACCCGCAACCGATCAGCAGGCGCTCTTCAGGCACACCCCGGGTGAACTCCGGGTGCCCCACGCCACGGAGGCATCAGCCGACGGACGCCCGCTCGACGAGCCCACGCCACGGAGGCATCAGCCGACGGACACCGGCTCGACGAGCCCACGCCACGGAGGCATCAGCCGACGGACACCGGCTCGACGAGCCCACGCCACGGAGACATCAGCCGACGGACGCCCGCTCGACGAGCCCACGCCACGGAGACATCAGCCGACGGACACCGGCTCGACGAGCCCACGCCACGGAGACATCAGCCGACGGACGCCCGCTCGACGAGCCCACGCCACGGAGGCATCAGCCGACGGACACCGGCTCGACGAGCTCGTCGACCGTACGGGCCACCGTGCCGAACAGGTCCCGGACCGTCGTCAGGCTCGCGGCCTGGAGCGTCTCCGAGGACTGGACGGTGCCGTCCGGCGCCTCCAGGGGGCGGGTCGCGGTGGCCTCGGCGACCACGGTCGGGCGGTAGCCGAGGTTGAAGGCGCCCTGGGCGGTGAAGAGGACGCACATGTGCGTCATGAAGCCGGCGATGACGAGCTCGCCGCTCACGCCGAGGTCCTTGAGGGTCTCCTCCAGGTCGGTGGCGTGGAAGGCGTTGGGGAACTGCTTGACGACGACCTTCTCGCCCTCGATCGGGGCGACTTCGTCGCTGATGGAGCCGATCTCGGCCCGGATGTCGTACGGGGTGCCCTCCCCGCCGTCGTTGACGACGTGGACGACCGGGGCACCCGCGGCGCGGGCGGCGGCGAGCAGCCGGGCGCCCGCGGCCACGGCCTGCTCTGCCCCGTCGAGCCGCATGACGCCGGTGCGGTAGGTGTTCTGGAAGTCGATCATGATCAGGGCGGACTCGCTCAGTCGCGGGAGCTCCTGGGGCAGGCCGATCACGTCGCGGAGGGTGGTGGAGGCGGTCATGGCGGTTCCTCTCGGTGGGGCGCAACTGACGTTATAGACGCTAACACAGTTCGTTAACATCGCTATCGCCCATCCGGGATTGCCCAGGTCCGCCGTGTTAGCGCTGTTATCGTGGGAGCCATGTCGACGGCACGAGAGCGCATCCTGGAAGCCACCGGGGAACTGCTCGCCACCAAGGACGCGCTGGCGATCTCCACCCGCGCCATCTGCGACCGGGCGAAGGTCGGCGCGCCGGAGATCTACCGCCAGTTCGGCGACAAGCAGGGGCTGCTCACGGCGGTCGCCGACATCGGCTTCGAGCGCTTCCTCGCCGAGAAGCGGCGGAACCCGCTCACCGAGGACCCGGTGGCGGACCTGCGCACGGCCTGGGACAGCCATGTCGCGTTCGCGCTGCGCAACCCGTACCTCTACCGCCTGATGTTCACGCCGACGGGCGACGCCAAGCCGCAGGCCATCAAGGAGGCGCAGGCGATCCTCCTGAAGGCCGTGGAGCGCTGCCGCGACGCCGGGCGCCTGCGGACGGCCCCGGAGCTGGCCGGCCAGTCGATCCTCTCCGCCAACGTGGGCGTGTGCATGATGGCGCTGTCCTTCCCCGAACTGTTCGGGGACCTCGACATCTCGTACGCGGTCCGGGACGCGGTCATCGGGAAGGTCACCGGCGACGAGCGCGAGGACACCCGGATCGGCACCGCGACCGTCCTCGCCCAGGCCCTGCTGGGCACCCTGACGGGAACGGCTCCGGCGGGCGCCGCCGCCCTGGAGGACCTGGCCGACGCGCTGAGGCCGCCGGCCTGAGGCCTTCCTGCCGTCAGGCGTTGCCGACGGGAAGGACGTCCGGGGAGAGTGCGCCCGCGCGGGCGGAGGCCGAGGTCATGCGGCGGCGGTGATGACGACGGCAGAGGACCTCGTAGCCGATCTCCTCGGCCGGACGGTTCACGTCCCCGACGACGACCTGCTCGCCCTCGACGACCATCTCGCCCCCGACGGTACGGGCGTTGTGCGTGGCGCGGGCGCCGCACCAGCACAGGGCCTCGACCTGGAGCTGCTCGATCCGGTCGGCGAGTTCGATCAGCCGCTGCGAGCCGGGGAAGAGCTTCGTACGGAAGTCCGTCGTGATCCCGAAGGCGAAGACGTCCAGGTCGAGGTCGTCGACGATGCGGGCGAGCTGGTCGATCTGCTCCGGGGCGAGGAACTGGGCCTCGTCCACGATCACGTAGTCCGCCTTGCCGCCCTGGGAGAGCTGGGTGACGAGGTACGCGTACAGGTCCATGTCCCGCGGCGCCTCGACCGCCTCCGTCACGAGGCCGAGCCGGGAGGACAACTTGCCCTCGCCCGCCCGGTCGTCACGGGTGAAGATCACGCCCTGAAGCCCCCGCGCGTCGCGGTTGTGGGCGATCTGGAGCGCCAGGGTGCTCTTCCCGCAATCCATGGTTCCGGAGAAGAAGACCAGCTCGGGCATGACGGGACGGGGACCTTTCAGGTCGTGGGAGGGGTCGGGGACCGGGGACCGGGGACCGGGGATCGGGGTTCAGGAACGGATTTCGAGCAGCGGGACCAGCTGCTCCGCCGGGGTCATGGAGCCGTGCATGCCGGCCATCGCGGACTCGTTGGGCTCGTTGACGGAGGCGGTGATCGCCACGTCGTCGTGGGCCGCGGCGACGACGTCGCCGATCCGGCCGTACACCCGCTCGTCGACCGCGTCGCCGAACCAGCCGAGGGAGATGGCCTCGTCGCGGCTCGCCACCCAGAACTGCTCGCCGACGACCTCCCGCCAGCAGGTGAGGACGTCCGCCTCGGCGCCGGGCACGGCGTAGATGTGGCGGGCCCGGCCCTCGCCGCCGAGGAGGGCGACGCCCGCGCGCAGCTCCCAGTCCTCGTCGAAGTCGATGCGGTGCTGCTCGTCGAAGGGGATGTCGACCATGCCGTGGTCGGCCGTGACGTACAGGGCCGAACGGGGCGGCAGTTGCTCGGCGAGCCGCTGCACGAGCCGGTCGACGAACATCAGCTGGCCGCGCCAGGCGTCGGAGTCGATGCCGAAGCGGTGACCCGCGCCGTCGAGCTCGCTGTAGTACGTGTAGACCAGCGAGCGGTCGCCGGCGCCGAGCTGCTCGGCGGCGAAGTCCATGCGCTCCTCGCCGGAGAGCCGCCCGTGAAACGTTCCGCCGCTCAGCGCGACCTTGGTGAGCGGGGTCTGCGCGAAGATCGGGGAGGACACCTGGGCGGTGTGGATCCCGGCCTCGTGCGCCAGCTGGAAGACGGTCGGATACGGCTGCCAGACGTGCGGCGCGGTCCACGGCTTCCAGCGCAGCTGGTTCATCAGCTCACCGGTCTCGGGGTTGCGCACGGTGTAGCCGGCCAGTCCGTGCGTCCCGGGGTGACGGCCGGTGCCGACGGAGGCGAGCGAGGTCGCGGTGGTGGCGGGGAAGCCGGCGGTGACCGGAAGGCCCGTGCCGCCGCGCGAGGAGCCGAGGAGCGAGCTCAGGTACGGGGCCTCGTCCGGGTGGGCCTTGATCTGCTCCCAGCCGAGCCCGTCGATCAGGAAGACGCAGTTCCGGTCGGCCGGGGCGAGCTCCGCGATCCGCGCGTCGAAGCCGGGCACACCCTGGCCCGCCACGAGCGTCGGCAGCAGGTCGCCGAGCGAACCGGAGGCGTACTCGGGCACCGGCGCGCTCTCCGGGGCGAGCGGGACCGGGTCGTCGGGCCAGCCGTGGGTCACGGCGGTGGGCTGCACCATCAGCGGGTGGGCGCGGCGGTCGCCGCGATGGCTTCGGACAGGGCCTGGGCGAACGCGAGGGTCTGCCGGACGGTGTCCGGGCCGTCTCCGGCGTCGCTCACCCGCAGGCTGAGGTCGTCGGCGGTGGCGTTGCCGGTGTAGCCGTGGTCGGCGTCGCAGTTGGGGTCGCCGCAGGCGGCGGGCTCCAGGTCGATGCGGGAGACGGCGCCCCAGCCGATGGTGAGGACCACCTCGCGGGGCAGCGTGCCCGGCGTGTACGACTCGGGGTTGGCGACCACGCGGCTGACGACGACCGACGAGATCCGGTCGAGCTTCACGGACTCGGTGGAGGTCGTGGCGTACGGGGTCGGGGAGCTCGTGTCCGCGGCCTGCTCGTCGGTGTGGCTGACGATGAAGCGGTGCGGCGTCAGGACGAGGACGGTGACGTGGCGCCGGACCTCGTTCGCGTCGAAGGTGGTCTCCTGGTGGACCACGTACGACGAAATAGCCTCGCCGCCGACGGCGGCCTCCACCGCCTCGGCCACGAGGGCCGGGTAATAGCCGCTGCGCTCGATCGCCGCGCGCAGCCCCTGGGTCGTCGTACCGCTCTTTGCCATGGACTCCATCCTAAGGGGCCGAGGGGCCCCCTCCGGCCCCGTCAGTAACGTGGCAGGCTCCGCGGCCCGAGGTCGGTACGGGGCGGGGGCGGGGCCAGCCGGACGGTCGCACCGAGGACGGAGAGCCCGCGGGGCGCCACGACCACCGGCTCCAGGGAGACCGCCACCACCTCGGGGTGGTCGTCGACGAGCCGGGAGACCCGGAGCAGCAGCTCCTCCAGGGCCGGGGTGTCGACCGGCGCCGAGCCGCGCCAGCCGAAGAGCAGCGGGGCGGTGCGCAGGGAACGGATGAGTTCGGCGGCGTCCCGGTCGGTGGCCGGAACCAGCCGGTGGGCCGTGTCGCCGAGGAGTTCGGAGGCCGCACCCGAGAGGCCGAAGGAGAGGACGGCGCCGACGGCCGGGTCGATCGCGGAGCGGACGACGGTGTCGACGCCCCGGGGCACCATCGCCTGGACGACCGGCTGGAGCTCCTCCGGCTTGCCGAGGACCTCGGTCACCTCGGCGTACGCCGTGCGGAGCTGCTCCTCGGTGGCGAGGTCGAGCCGGACTCCCCCGAGGTCCGGGCGGTGGCGGAGGTGGGGCGCGGTCGTCTTGAGCGCCACGGGGTAGCCGAGCCGGCCGGCGGCCGCGACGGCGGCGTCGGGCGTGGGCGCGGGGAGGGTCGGCAGGACGGTGATGCCGTACCGGGCGAGCAGCGCCCCGGCCTCCTCGGTGTCGAGGGTCACACCGCGGGCGTCGACGCCGTCGGCGCCGAGGACCCCCTCGATGAGCGCGGCGGCGCCGGCCTCGTCGATGTCCTCGTACTCGGGAACCCGCCCGGGCTCGGCGGCCTGCCGCCGCCACTGCCCGTACCGCACGGCCTCGGCCAGGGCACGCACGGCCCGCTCGGCGGCGGGGTAGGCGGGGATGGTGGCCTGCGGCGCGGGAGTAGTGGGTTCTTGTACGAGGGTCTCTTGTACGGGACCGGGCTCTTGTACGGGGCTGGTTCCTTGTACGGGGCTGGTTCCTCGTACGGGGCTGGTTCCTTGTACGGGGCTGGTTCCTCGTACGGGGCTGGTTCCTCGTACGGGGCTGGTTCCTTGTACGGGGCTGGTTCCTCGTACGGGGGCGGGCTCCTGTACAGCGCCGGTTTCTTGCACGGGGCCGGTGGCGGAGGCGGCTGCGGGGCGGGGACCGTCCGCGCGAGTCCCCTGCGAGGTGACGGCTCCGCGCCCCGGTGCCGCCGGCCGGGTGCTCGTCGCCACCGCGAGGGCCTCCGCGAGGCCGCCCATCTCCACGTGGACGACGACGACCGGCTTCGTCGGTGCGGGGGCGGAGGCGACGGCCTCCCGGAGGGCGGCCGCGAGCACCTCGCCGTCGCCGAACTCGGTGGCCCCGTCCTCCCCGACCCAGGGGATCGCCGTGACGACGACCGCGTCGGACGTCTCGTCCGCGAGCGCCGCCGCCAGGGCGTCCCGGAAGTCCGCCGGGACCGCCGCCGTCGTCAGGTCGAGCGGCCGCAGCGGGCGCAGCCCCTCGGTCAGGCAGGCGTCGTACGTGAGGAGGCCCAGCGACTCGGAGTTGCCGAGGATCGCGACCCGGGGTCCGGCGGGCAGCGGCTGGGCGGCGAGGAGCAGTCCGGCGTCGACGAGCTCGGTGACGGTGTCGACGCGGATCACCCCGGCCTGCCGGAGCAGCGCGGAGACCGTGGCGTGCGGGATGCGGGTGACCGGGACCCGGTGGCCGGGCGGGGCGCTGCCGCTGTGCCGGGCGCCCTTGACGACCACGACCGGCTTGACCGCGGCGGTGCGGCGGGCGAGCCGGGTGAACTTCCGCGGGTTGCCGATCGACTCCAGGTAGAGCAGGACGACGTCGGTGCCGGGGTCGTCGTACCAGTGCTGGAGGAAGTCGTTGCCGGAGACGTCGGCGCGGTTGCCGGCCGAGATGAAGGAGGAGAGCCCGGCGCCCCGCCGGTGCAGTCCGGCGAGGAGGGCGATCCCGATGGCGCCGGACTGGGTGAAGAGCCCGATCCGCCCGGCGGCCGGCATCTGCGGCGCGAGCGAGGCGTTGAGCCGGACGTCGTCGGCGGTGTTGATGATCCCGAAGGCATTGGGGCCGATGATCCGCATGCCGTACGAGCGGGCCTGCCGTACGAGCTCACGCTGGCGCTCGCGGCCGGCGGCACCGCTCTCGGCGTATCCGGCGGAGAGCACGACGAGGCCGCGCACCCCGTGTTCGCCGCAGTCCGCGACGGCCTCGGGCACCCGTTCGGCGGGGACGGCGACGACCGCCAGGTCCACGGGTTCGCCGATGGCGCCGACGGAGGGGTGGGCGGGGACGCCGTCGAGCTCCGTCTCCCCGGTGAGCGCGGCGTTCACCGCGTACACCCGTCCCGTGAAGCCGGCGCCGAGCAGGTTGCGCAGGACGGTCCGGCCGACCCCGCCCGGGGCGCGTCCGGCGCCGACGACGGCGACGGACCCGGGGGTGAGGAGGCGCTGCACGGAGCGCGCCTCGGCGCGCTGTTCCCGCGCGCGCTGGACGGCGAGGGAGCGGTCGGTCGGTTCGAGGTCCAGGTGGAGCCGGACGGAGCCGTCCTCGAAGCTGCGCTTCTGGGTGTAGCCCGCGTCGGTGAAGACCTTGATCATCTTGGTGTTCGCGGGGAGCACCTCGGCGGCGAAGCGCCGGATGTCCCGCTCGCGCGCGACCGCCGCGATGTGTTCGAGGAGGGCGGAGGCGACGCCCCTGCCCTGGTGCGCGTCCTGGACGAGGAAGGCGACCTCGGCCTCGTCGGCGGGGGCCGACGCGGGCAGTCCCTGGGCGTTGATGCGGTCGTAGCGCACGGTGGCGATGAACTCGCCGCCGACGGTCGCGGCGAGCCCGACCCGGTCCACGAAGTCGTGGTGGGTGAAGCGGTGGACGTCCTTGGCGGACAGCCGCGGGTAGGGCGCGAAGAAGCGGTAGTACTTCGACTCGTCCGAGACCTGCTCGTAGAAGCTGACGAGCCGGTCGGCGTCGTCGGCGGTGATGGGCCTGATGCGCGCGGTGCCGCCGTCGCGGAGCACCACGTCCGCCTCCCAGTGGTCGGGGTAGGCGTGCTCCGGTGGGGCCGGCCGCGCCGGTGGTGCCGGTGGTTCCGCCGCTTCCGACTGCTCCGACGCGCTCTGCATGGGGTCAGCCTACGACCGCGACACGACAGCGGCACCGGTCGCGGGGCAGCTGCGCGGGACGCAAGGTGTTGCAAGCTGGGGAGGGCCGACGGACGGTCCGGTCCGGGCCCAAGTGTGGTCCTTCCCGGGCCGAAGGTCGGCGTGAGCACCGCGCAACCCGTGAGAGACTGGTCTAGACAACCCGCTTGAGACTTGAAGGGCAACACCATGGCTGAGCGCCGCGTCAACGTCGGCTGGGCCGAGGGCCTGCACGCCCGCCCCGCGTCCATCTTCGTCCGTGCCGCCACGGCCTCCGGCGTGCCGGTGACGATCGCCAAGTCCGACGGCACCCCCGTGAACGCCGCCTCCATGCTCGCGGTGCTCGGCCTGGGCGCGCAGGGCGGCGAGGAGATCGTCCTCGCGTCGGAGGCCGACGGCGCCGAGGCCGCCCTCGACCGCCTGGCGAAGCTCGTCGCCGAGGGCCTGGACGAGCTCCCCGAGACCGTCTGACCCCGGTCCCCCTACGGTGAATGGCCGTGGCCGCCGAAAATTCCGGCGGCCACGGCCATTCGCATGACCGGGCCCACTTCCGGGCCTACTTCCGGGCCTACTTCCAGACCCACTTCACGACCCATTTCCGGACCCATTTCGGGGCAGCACAAACACCCCGGCCGAATGCCTATTCTTTGTATACGGTGTGCGTGTTAATTCCGGGCACTCGCCGTGTTGACGGCATGTTGCGAAACCCTCACACGGCCGCGCCCCGGGATTTTGAGCCGGTGCAGCGACAGCGAACGCTCCGCGTGCAGCGCGGTCAGCGACCTCGCCCGCTCGGCGTCGCCCCGCGCCACGGCGTCCACGATCGCGCCGTGCTCGGCCCAGGCCTCCACCGGCTGGGCCGGCTGGTCCACCACGTGCGTCCAGGCGATCTTGTGCCGCAGCTGGGTGAGCAGCGCCGTCAGGGCCGGGCTTCCGGAGGCCTGGGCGAGGGTCTCGTGGAACCAGCCGCCCAGCGAGCGCAGATCCTCGCCCTGCCCGCGCCTGGCCCGCTCCTGCCCCAGCCTGACCAGGCCGCGCAGCACCTTGAGGTGCGCCTCGGTGCGCCGCTGCGCGGCCCGCGCGGCCCCCAGCGGTTCCAGCAGCGCCCGCATGTCCAGCAGATCGGCCGCCTCCTGCTCGGTCGGCTCGGCGACATGGGCGCCCGCGTGGCGCCGGGTGACGACGAAGCCCTCCGATTCCAGGGTGCGCAGCGCCTCACGGACCGGGACGCGGGAGACCCCGTACCGCCGGGCGAGCTGCTCCTCGGTCAGCCGGCTGCCCCGCTCGAACACGCCGGAGACGATGTCGTCCCGGATCGCCGTGCATACCGAGTGCGCGGGAATGCGCATGTCCGACCTCCGCCTTGGTCCGCGCGAGTCAATTCCTTCGGCGCCTGTTCTGCGCCCGATCTGCGACTCTATTGCAGCGCGCCGGAATTTCCGATGCCCCAGCGGAATCCATGGATATCTTTTGGCCAGCGAAAAGCCCCGGCTCAGTACGAGCCGGGGCTTTTGCGACGCGGTGCGCGGCGGGGTCGGGTCAGACCTGGACGCCGCGGGCGCGGAGGTACGTGAGGGGGTTGATGTCCGAGCCGTACTCGGGGCTCGTGCGCGCCTCGAAGTGGAGGTGGGGGCCGGTGGAGTTGCCGCTCGAGCCCGAGACGCCTATCTGCTGGCCCGGCTCGACGGTCTGGCCGACATAGACCCCGATGGAGGAGAGGTGGCCGTACTGGGTGTACGTGCCGTCGTTCATCCGGATCACGATGTTGTTGCCGTACGCCCCGCCCCAGCCGGCCTCGACGACGGTGCCGGAGCCGACGGAGACCACCCGGGTGCCGTAGGCGGCGTGGAAGTCGATGCCGGAGTGGCTGCCGGAGGACCAGAGCGAGCCGCCGGTCTTGTAGCCGGTGGAGACGTACGAGCCGGCGACGGGGAGCTGGAAGGAGGCCAGGCGGCGGCGCTCGGCCTCGCGGGCGGCGCGCTCGCGCTCCAGGCGGATCTCCTTGGCGCGGGCCTCGGCCTTGCGCTTCGCCTCGGCCTTGGCCTTCGCCTTGGCGATGGCCTCGTCGGCCTCCTGCTCCTGGGCGGCGGCCTGGGCGTTGATCGGGTCGACGAGGGAGTCCTCGGTGATCACCTGGGTGAGGCCGGTGTCCTCGACGGAGCGGTTGTCCGTGTCGGCGGCGAGCGCCGGGGAGGCGAGGGTTCCGATGACGCCGGTGGTGGCGAGGGTCGCGACGCCGGCGATGCCCACGCTGCGGCGCGCCATCCGGCTCGGACCACGATGCTTCCCGGTGGCACGGGTGAACGCCATGTAGAGGCTGATCCTTTCCTTCCTTCTCGCCTACCGGGTTAGCTGACGGGTTCGGAGCAGGAAGGTCTCCTACGAGCCCCTCCGTCGAGACGAAGGCGCCCGATTCACCCCAGGGACTACATGTGGGTCCCCGGCTCCCCAGGCTCGCGCCTGACGGGGACTCGGCGATGACTGTCCGATGCCGCGGATGCGGCACGTGCAACTGACGGACAGCCGGACCGACGCTATGCGGATCGTCTTTCAATCACCAACCAGACACGCCTTTTGTAAGACATGCCACAGGGCAAATGATCATCCTTGATTGCAATACGGACAAAGCGGAGGACCCCGACGAACTAGGTCGTCGGGGTCCTCCTGTTGTCGCCTCGGGCCTGAATCAGCCCGTCACGACGGTCACTTCACCGATGCCGAGGGCGCGCACCGGCTCCGCGATCTGCGCCGCGTCACCGACGAGCACGGTGACAAGACGGTCCACCGGGAAGGCGCTGACCACGGCGGCCGTCGCCTCGACCGTGCCGGTCTCGGCCAGGCGCGCGTACAACTGGGCCTGGAAGTCGTCCGGGAGGTGCTGCTCCACCTGGTCGGCGAGCGTCCCGGCGACGGAGGCAGCCGTCTCGTACTTGAGCGGCGCCACGCCCACCAGGTTCTGCACGGCCGTCTCGCGCTCGGCGTCGGTGAGGCCCTCGGCGGCGAGGGTGCGCAGCACCTTCCACAGGTCCTCAAGTGCCGGGCCGGTGTTGGGGGTGTCGACGGATCCGCTGATGGCGAGCATCGCGGCGCCGTTCCCCCCGGCGTCCGAGCGGAGCACCTGACCGAAGGCGCGCACGCCGTACGTGTAGCCCTTCTCCTCGCGCAGGACCCGGTCCAGACGCGAGGTCAGCGTGCCGCCGAGGCAGTACGTGCCGAGGACCTGGGCCGGCCAGACGCGGTCGTGCCGGTCGGCGCCGATCCGGCCGATGAGCAGCTGCGTCTGCACGGCGCCGGGACGGTCCACGATGACGACCCGTCCGGTGTCGTCGGCGGTGATCGGCGGCATCGGGAGCGGCTCGGCCGGCTCACCGGTCCAGGCGCCCAGCGTCTCGGCGAGGACCTTGTCGAGGTCGACGCCCGTCAGGTCGCCGACGACCACGGCGGTGGCCGTGCCGGGCCGCACGTGCGCCTCGAAGAAGGCGCGGACGGCGGCGGCGTCGATCGCGGCGACGGTCTCCTCGGTGCCCTGGCGCGGCCGGGACATCCGGGACTCGGCCGGGAACAGCTCCTTGGAGAGCTGCTTGGCGGCGCGGCGGGCCGGGTTGGCCGTCTCGTGCGGGATCTCGTCGAGGCGGTTGCGCACCAGCCGCTCGACCTCGGTGTCGAGGAACGCCGGGGCGATCAGGGCCTCGGAGAGCAGGCCGAGCGCCTTGGGCAGCCGGGAGACCGGGACCTCCAGGGAGACCCGTACGCCCGGGTGGTCGGCGTGCGCGTCGAGCGTGGCGCCGCAGCGCTCCAGCTCGGCCGCGAACTCCTCGGCGCTGTGCTCGCCGGTGCCCTCGGAGAGCGCGCGGGCCATGATGGTCGCCACACCGTCGAGCCCGGCGGGCTCGGCGTCCAGCGGGGCGGGCAGGAAGATCTCCACCGCGACGACCTGCTGGCCGGGGCGGTGGCTGGTGAGCACGGTCAGACCGTTGTCCAGCTTCCCCCGGTCGGGGGCCGGGAAGGCCCACGGCTTCGCGGTGCCCGGCCGGGGCTGCGGGTGGAAGTCCATGCTCGTCAAAGACACGGCGGCGTCGGTCACTGGTCCGCTCCCTCTTCGTCATCGCCGTCGGCGTGGTCGCTCTGCTCGGTCGCCAGGGGCTCGTAGACGAGCACCGCGCGGTTGTCGGGGCGCAGCTTGGCCGCGGCGACCGCCTGCACCTCCTCGGCGGTGATGTCCAGGACGCGGTCGACGGCGGTCAGGGCGAGCTGCGGGTCGCCGAACAGCACGGCGAACCGGCACAGTTCGTCCGCGCGGCCCGCGACGGTGCCGAGCCGGTCCAGCCACTCGCGCTCCAACTGGGCCTGCGCGCGCTCCATCTCCTCGGGCGTGGGGCCCTCGGCGGCGAACCGGGCGAGCTCCTCGTCGACGGCCGCCTCGATCTGCGGGACCTCGACGCCTCCGGACGTCTTGACGTCCAGCCAGCCGAGCGAGGGCGCCCCGGCGAGCCGCAGCAGGCCGAAGCCGGCGGCGACGGCCGTGCGGTCGCGGCGGACCAGACGGTTGTGCAGGCGGGAGGACTCCCCGCCGCCCAGGACCGTCAGGGCCAGGTCGGCGGCGTCGCACGCGCGCGTGCCGTCGTGCGGCAGCCGGTAGGCGGCCATCAGCGCGCGGGCCGGGACCTCCTCCTCGATCACCTCGCGCAGCTGCTCGCCGATGACCTCGGGCAGGTCGCCGGGGCGCGGCTCGGGCTTGCCGTCGTGGGCGGGGATGGAGCCGAAGTACTTCTCGACCCAGGCGAGCGTCTGCACCGGGTCGATGTCACCGACGACGGACAGCACGGCGTTGTTCGGGGCGTAGTACGTGCGGAAGAAGTTCCGCGCGTCCTCCAGGGTCGCCGCGTCCAGGTCGGCCATGGAGCCGATCGGCGTGTGGTGGTACGGGTGGCCCTCCGGGTAGGCGAGGGCGGTCAGCTTCTCGAAGGCGGTGCCGTACGGCACGTTGTCGTAGCGCTGGCGGCGCTCGTTCTTGACGACGTCCCGCTGGTTCTCCATGGACTCGTCGTCCAGGGCGGCGAGCAGCGAGCCCATGCGGTCGGCCTCCAGCCAGAGCGCGAGCTCCAGCTGGTGCGTGGGCATGGTCTCGAAGTAGTTGGTGCGCTCGAAGCTCGTCGTGCCGTTGAGCGAGCCGCCGGCGCCCTGGACCAGCTCGAAGTGGCCGTTGCCGTGCACCTGCTTGGAGCCCTGGAACATCAGGTGCTCGAAGAGGTGGGCGAGGCCCGTGCGGCCCTTGACCTCGTGACGCGAGCCGACGTCGTACCAGAGGCAGACCGCGGCGACCGGGGTCAGGTGGTCCTCGGAGAGCACCACGCGCAGGCCGTTCGCCAACCGGTGCTCGGTCGCTGTCAGGCCGCCGGAGCCGGCCTCGGCCGTGGCCGTGTGACCCATGGGCATGTACGTCCCTTCGATCGCGATGTGAAAAAGTCCTGCCACTGTATGCAAGCGCGCCGACACCTGGCGAAGTTCCCGGGCCTTCGTGATGTCCCTCTTCCGGGTCGCGGTCGGCGTTGTCGGTGGCACGGTCCACAATGGTCCGCGTCAGATCAACCTTGTTGGTGAAGGAGCCGCAGCCGCGATGGCCCGCCGCAGCACGAAGACACCGCCGCCGGACGACGCGTTCGAGGAGCGAATCCTCGACATCGACGTTGTCGACGAGATGCAGGGCTCCTTCCTCGAGTACGCGTACTCGGTGATCTACTCGCGCGCCCTCCCCGACGCCCGCGACGGCATGAAGCCCGTGCAGCGCCGCATCGTCTACCAGATGGGCGAGATGGGGCTCCGCCCCGACCGCGGCTTCGTCAAGTGCGCCCGTGTCGTCGGCGAGGTGATGGGCAAGCTCCACCCGCACGGCGACGCGTCGATCTACGACGCGATGGTCCGCATGGCACAGCCCTTCTCCATGCGCCTCCCGCTCGTCGACGGCCACGGCAACTTCGGTTCCCTGGGCAACGACGACCCGCCGGCCGCCATGAGGTACACCGAGTCGAGGATGGCCCCGGCCGCGCTCCTCATGACCGAGTCCATCGACGAGGACACGGTCGACTTCTCGCCGAACTACGACGGCCAGGAGCAGGAGCCGGTGGCGCTGCCCGCCGCCTACCCGAACCTGCTGGTCAACGGCGCGTCCGGCATCGCCGTCGGCATGGCGACGAACATGCCCCCGCACAACCTCGGCGAGGTCGTCGCGGCCGCCCGCCACCTGATCCGCCACCCGAACGCCGACCTCGAGACGCTGATGCGCTTCGTGCCCGGCCCCGACCTGCCGACCGGCGGCCGGATCGTCGGGCTCAACGGCATCAAGGACGCGTACGCCTCGGGCCGCGGCTCCTTCAAGATCCGCGCCACCGCGACCGTGGAGACCGTGACGGCCCGCCGCAAGGGCATCGTCGTCACCGAGCTGCCCTTCACCGTCGGCCCCGAGAAGGTCGTCTCCAAGATCAAGGACCTGGTCGGCTCCAAGAAGCTCCAGGGCATCGCGGACGTCAAGGACCTCACCGACCGCAGCCACGGCCTCCGCCTGGTCATCGAGATCAAGAACGGCTTCGTGCCCGAGGCGGTCCTGGAGCAGCTCTACAAGCTGACGCCGATGGAGGAGTCCTTCGGCATCAACAACGTGGCGCTGGTCGACGGACAGCCGCTCACCCTCGGCCTCAAGGAGCTCCTCGAGGTCTACCTCGACCACCGCTTCGAGGTCGTCCGGCGGCGCTCCGAGTTCCGCCGCACCAAGAAGCGCGACCGGCTCCACCTGGTCGAGGGCCTCCTCGTCGCGCTGCTCGACATCGACGAGGTCATCCGGCTCATCCGGGAGAGCGAGAACTCCGCCCAGGCCAAGGAGCGCCTGATGGAGCGCTTCTCGCTGAGCGAGATCCAGACGCAGTACATCCTGGACACCCCGCTGCGCCGCCTCACCAAGTTCGACCGCCTTGAACTGGAGGGCGAGCGCGACCGCCTCAACGGCGAGATCGACGAGCTGACCGGGATCCTCGAGTCCGACGCCGAGCTGCGCAAGCTGGTCTCGGCGGAGCTGGCCGCGGTCGCCAAGAAGTTCGCCACGGACCGGCGGACGGTCCTCCTCGAGTCGGCCGGCGCGCCCGTCGCGGCGGTGTCCCTCGAGGTCGCGGACGACCCGTGCCGGGTGCTGCTCTCGTCGACGGGCCTGCTGGCCCGCACGGTGACGGAGGCCCTTCCGCACGTGACGGACGGCAAGCGCGCCAAGCACGACGTGATCGTCTCGGTGGTCGCGGCCACCCAGCGAGGTGACGTCGGCGCGGTGACCTCGACCGGCCGGCTGCTCCGGATCGCGGTGATCGACCTGCCGCAGCTCCCCGACACCGCGAGCGCGCCGAACCTGGCGGGCGGCGCGCCGCTGTCCGAGTTCCTCTCCCTGGAGGCGGACGAGACGGTGGTCTGCCTGACCACGCTGGAGGAGTCCTCGCCGGGCCTCGCCCTCGGCACGCTCCAGGGCGTGGTGAAGCGCGTGGTGCCGGACTACCCGGCGAACAAGGACGAGCTGGAGGTCATCACCCTCAAGGACGGTGACCGGATCGTCGGCGCGACGGAGCTGCGGACGGGCGAGGAGGACCTGGTCTTCATCACCTCCGACGCCCAGCTGCTGCGCTACCAGGCCTCGCAGGTGCGGCCCCAGGGCCGGCCGGCGGGCGGTATGGCGGGCATCAAGCTGGCGGAGGGGGCCGAGGTCCTGTCGTTCACCGCGGTGGACCCGGCGGCCGACGCGGTGGTGTTCACGGTGGCCGGTTCCTCCGGCACCCTGGACGACTCGGCCGGCACCTCGGCGAAGCTCACCCCGTTCGACCAGTACCCGCGCAAGGGCCGGGCGACCGGCGGTGTCCGCTGCCACCGCTTCCTGAAGGGCGAGGACCTGCTGATCCTGGCCTGGGCAGGGGCCTCCCCGGCGCGCGCGGCCCAGAAGAACGGCACCCCGGTCGAGCTGCCCGAGCTCGACCCGCGCCGCGACGGCTCGGGCACGCCGCTGGCGAAGCCGGTGGACGTGCTGGCCGGTCCGGCGAACTAGCCGGTCTCCGGGTTCCGTTCCGTACGCCCCCTGTTCCGCGCCGTCGCGCGGAACAGGGGGCGTCGTCGTGTCACGCGCCGGGCGCGTACGTCGCCTGGATCCCGGCGACGATCAGGCGCAGCCCCTCCTCGAAGCGGCTGTCGTAGTCGGCGAAGATCTCCGCCCCGGCGGCGGCCGCGAGCGGGAAGTCGGCGAGGCGTTCCGCGCGCTGGTCGACGTCGAAGCCCTCACGGGTCTGCCCGGGCGCCTCTTCGGTGCCCTGTTCCTCGGTGACGAAACCGAGCGTGTACATGTACGCGGTGGTGCTGGCCCGCACCGCGTCGCGCAGCGAGAAACCCGCGTCGACGAGGGCGCGGAGCTGCTCCTCCATGTCGGCGGCGTGGTCGGTGCCGGTGAAGCGGGCGCCGCTGTAGACCTTGGCGCCGTCGCGGTAGCGCAGCAGCCCGGCCCGCAGGCCCCGGTTCACCGCGAGGATCCGCTCCTGCCAGCTCACGTCGCCGGCCGGCCGGGCCGCGGGGTCGGCGACCATCTGCCGGTACATCACGGTCGCCATCTCGTCGAGCAGCGCCTGCTTGTTCTTGAAGTGCCAGTAGAGCGCGGGCGCCTGGACATGCAGCTCCTGGGCGATGGCGCGCAGCGTGAGCCCTTCGAGTCCGCGCTCGTTCAGCAGGCGCAGGGCGGTCTCCGCCACCGTGTCGGGTTGCAGCCGGGTCGTCTTCTTGGTCACCACCCCGTCACGTTATCCCCTTGACAACTTAACGGCGTTAAGGAGATGCTCGACCCATCGGAACTTAACGGCGTTAAGGAAGCGGAGGCAGGGACGTGAGCACGGACAAGAACACGGATGTCGTCATCGTCGGAGCGGGGCCCACGGGACTGGTGCTCGCCATCGACCTGGCCCGCCGGGGCGTGCGCGCCCTCCTGGTCGAGAAGGCCGACCGTCTCTTCCCCGGCTCGCGCGGCAAGGGGATCCAGCCGCGCAGCCAGGAAGTGCTCGACGACCTCGGCGTGCTCCCCGCGATCCGCGCGGCGGGGTCGCCGTATCCGCAGATGCTCGGCTGGGAGGGCGCCGAGCGTCAGGGCGCCTGGGACATGATGGAGCGCTCCGAGCCGACCGAGCAGGTGCCGTACGCCGAGGTGCTGCTGATCCCGCAGTCCCGCACCCAGGACGTGCTGTACGAGCGCCTGGTGGAACTCGGCGGCGACGTCCTCTTCGGCACCGCCCTCACGGGCCTGCGCCAGTCCGAGGAGGGGGTCGAGGCGGAGCTCTCCACCGGCGAGACGGTGCGGGCGTCCTACCTGGTGGCGTCCGACGGCGGGCGCTCCACCGTCCGCAAGGCGCTCGGCATCGGCATGACGGGCGAGACCGTCGACCCCCGTCCGATGCTCGTCGCGGACGTCCGCCTCTCCCCCGACACGATCGTCGACCGCGACAACTGGCACATCTGGCCCAAGGCTCCGGGCGGCGGCGTGGCGCTGTGCCCGCTGCCCGGGGGCGACCTGTTCCAGCTGATCGCGGCGTTCGAGGACGAGGCGGCGGTCGTGGACACCACGCCCGAAGCGGTACGCGCACTCGTCGCCGCCCGGACCCCGCTGGCCGGGGCGGAGGTCGTCGAGGTGGTGTGGGCCTCCGACTTCCGCGCGCGGGCCGCGATGGCGGACCGGTTCCGCGACGGCCGGGTCTTCCTCGCGGGCGACGCGGCCCATGTGCACTCCCCCGCGGGCGGCCAGGGCCTCAACACCAGCATCCAGGACGCGTACAACCTCGGCTGGAAGCTCGGCCAGGTGCTGCGGCACGGCGCCCCGGCCGCGCTGCTCGAGTCCTACGAGGCCGAGCGGCAGCCGATCGCGGCCGACGTCCTCGGCATCAGCACCCGCATCCACCGGGCCAGTTCCGAGGGCGAGGGCACCCAGCGCGGCGCGGAGGTCCAACAGCTCGGCCTCGGCTACCGCGACTCGACGCTCGCCGTGGAGACCCGCGACGGGCTCGCCGACGACGCGCTGCGCGCCGGCGACCGCGCTCCCGACGGCCCGTGCGGCGAGGGCCGGCTGTTCGACCTGTTCCGGGGGCCGCACTTCACGCTGCTGGCGGTCGGCGTCCCGCTCCCGGCGTCGGCGCCGGAGCAGCTGCGCACGGCCCGTCTCACCGCGTACGAGCCGTACGGCACGGGGCTCTTCCTCATACGTCCCGACGGTTACGTGGGCTGGGCCGGCGCCACCGCCGACGGCCTCCACGACTACCTCACGGCGGTCGGCGCCGGTCGTCCGGAAAGCGCCGGGGCCCTCGCCGCACGATGACGGCGACCCTCGTGGCGGCGCCGCCCCAGCCGGCCTAGCCGCCCTAGCCGGCCCGGCCCGCCCCGGGCTCTGAATCCGTCTGCGTCTCCGAATCCGTCTCCGAATCCGTCTCCGGTTCGTCCTCGCTGCCGGGCACATACCGCAGGATGCCCCACATGGCGTGCTCGTCCGGGACGTCCTGCGGGCCGTTCAGCTCGCAGCCGGCGAGCTCCTTGCGCAGGGCCGCCGCGTCGACGCCGGAGCCGATGAGGACGAGCTGGGTGAGGCGCTCCTCGCCGGCGGGCCAGGGCTCCGGGTAGAAGCGCAGGAAGCGGCCGACCGCGTGCACGGTGTAGCGGTTGGCCGGGTCGGCGGGGCCGAGGTCGACGAAGCCCTTGATCCGGTAGAGGCCCTCGGGGCGCGAGTCGAGGAAGGCCATCAGGCGGCGCGGGTGCAGCGGCGTCGAGGCCGTCACCGACAGGCTCTCGTAGGCCGCGTGCGGATGGGCGTGACCGTCGTCCTCGGAGCCGTACAGAATGTCCTCGATCGACATCTGGCCCTCGATCTCCCCCTCCGGTACGACCCGGTCGAAGAGCAGCTCCGGATCGACGCGCCCGTGCGAGGCCTCGATCACGGCGGCGCGCCCGGCGAGCCCGGCCACCGTCTCCCGTACGCTCCGCAGCTCGTCCGCGGGCACCCGGTCGGCCTTGTTGACGACGACGAGGTCGGCGAGGCCGAGGTGCCGGTCGGTCCCGGGATGCCGCTGCCGGGTGGCGGCGAACTCGGACGCGTCGACGACCTGCACCAGCCCTCCGTACACGACCCGCTCGTTCTCGCTGGCGAGCACCATGCGGACCAGTTCCTCCGGCTCGGCGAGCCCGCTCGCCTCGATCACGATCACGTCGAGCCGGGACTCGGGCCGGGTCAGGACCTCCAGGTACTCGTCGAGCTCGCCGGCGTCGACGGCACAGCACAGGCAGCCGTTGCCGAGGGAGACGGTGGAGCCGACCTGGCCGGCGACGGTCATCGCGTCGATGCCGATGTCCCCGAAGTCGTTGACCATGACTCCGATACGGGTGCCCCGGGCGCTGCGCAGCAGATGGTTGAGGAGCGTGGTCTTCCCGGCCCCGAGAAACCCGGCCAGGACGACGACGGGGATCTGCTGCGTGGTCAAGGGACGTGCCTCCGGTTCCTCCAGTCCCACGGCCGTGGGAAACCCCCAGAATAGGCGCCCGTTCCGTCACCATTTCCGGTCGCGGCGCGCGGCCGTTTACCTTTTCGGGCATGAGCCCCGCACAGAGCAGCCCCCCGCGCCCCCGCGCGCGCCGTCGGCGGTTCGGGTGGCCGCAGCGGGTGTTCTCGCAGGTCCTGCTGATGCAGCTGGCCATCGCGACCGGTGTGACCGTCCTCGCCACCGGCCTCTTCCTCGCCCCGCTGAGCGCGCAGCTCGACGACCAGGCCATGCGACGGGCCCTGGCCATCGCCGGAACCACCGCGTCACCCCGGCTCGCCGCGGACCTCACCGGCAGCCGGCCGTCCGCGCGGGGCCCGGTGCAGACCGAGGCCGAGCGGATCAGGGCCTCCACGGGCGCCGAGTACGTGGTGGTCATGGACACGCGCGGGGTGCGCTGGTCGCACACCGACCCCGCCCAGATCGGCCGGGTCGTCTCCACCGACCCGAGCACCGTCCTCGCCGGGCACCAAGTCATGGAGATCGACAGCGGCACCCTGGGGCGCTCGGCGCGCGGCAAGGCGCCGCTGCGGGACGCCGACGGGCGGATCGTCGGCGCGGTCTCCGTCGGCATCGAGTACGACAGCGTCCACGACAGGCTCCTCGCCGCGATCCCCGGCCTCCTCGCCTACGCCGGCGGCGCGCTCGCGGCCGGAGCGCTCGCCGCGTACCTGATCTCCCGGCGGCTCCAGCGCCAGACCCACGACCTGGCCTTCTCCGACATCTCCGCGCTGCTCGCCGAGCGCGAGGCCATGCTGCACGGCATCCGGGAGGGCGTCGTGGCCCTCGACCGCAACGGCTCCGTGCGGCTCATGAACGACGAGGCGCAGCGGCTCCTCGGCCTCGGCCCCGAGGCGGCGGGCAGGCCGCTCGACGAGGTCCTCGGCGGAGGCCGCACCGCCGACGTGCTCGCGGGCCGGGTCACCGGCGAGGACCTGCTCACCGTCCGGGGGCACCGGGTCCTGATCGCCAACCGGATGCCGACGCACGACGGCGGCGCAGTGGCGACCCTCCGCGACCGCACCGAGCTGGAGCGCCTCGGCCGTGAGCTCGACTCGACCCGCGGACTGATCGACGCGCTCCGCGCCCAGGACCACGAGCACGCCAACCGGCTGCACACCCTCCTCGGGCTCCTGGAGCTGGAGATGCACGAGGAGGCGGTCGAGTTCGTCACGGAGGTCGTCGGGGTGCACCGGGCCACCGCCGAGCAGGTCACGGAGAAGGTCCACGACCCGCTCCTCGCCGCGCTCCTGGTCGGGAAGGCGACCGTCGCCGCCGAGCGCGGGGTCTCGCTGCGCCTCGCGCCCGACTCCCTGCTGCCGGACCGGCTGGTCGATCCGCGCGAACTGGTCACCGTCGTCGGCAACCTCGTCGACAACGCCCTGGACGCCGCCGCCGGCACCCCCGGCGCCCGCATCGAGGTCTCCTTCCGCGCCGAGGGCCGTACGGTGGTGCTGCGGGTCTCGGACAGCGGCCCGGGCGTCCCGGAGGAGCGCCGCGAACTGATCTTCACCGAGGGCTGGACGACGAAGGCGCTGCCGTCCCACGGCAAGCGCGGGCTCGGCCTCGCCCTGGTGCGCCGGCTCGCCGAGCGCCGGGGCGGCACCGCCGAGGTGGCCGGCGGGCCGGAGAGCGGCGCCGTGTTCACGGTCGTCCTCCCCGACGCCCTGACCGAACCGGATACCGCCGAGCCGGCACAGGCCTCGGAGTTCTCGGAGGAGGCGTCGCGATGATCGACGTACTCGTGGTGGAGGACGACGAGCGTGTGGCACGGATCAACGCCGCCTATGTCGCCAAGGTGCCCGGCTTCCGGGTCGTCGCCACCGCCCACTCGACCGCCGAGGCCCTCGCCGCCCTGGACGGACAGCCGGTGGACCTGATCCTTCTGGATCACTACCTGCCCGACGAGAACGGGCTCGCGGCGGTACGCGAACTCCGCACGCGCGGCCACCAGTGCGACGTGATCATGGTGACGGCCGCCCGTGACGTGGCCACCGTGCAGTCGGCGATGCGGCACGGCGCCCTCCAGTACCTCGTCAAGCCGTTCAACTTCGCCGGGCTCCGCGCCAAGCTGGAGGCGTACGCGACGCTCCGCCGCACCCTGGACGGCGGCGGCGAGGCGGAGCAGGCCGAGGTGGACCGGATCTTCGGTGTCCTGGCGGCGGGCACCGTCGCCCCCGACCTGCCCAAGGGCCACTCCCCCACCACGGCCGAGCTGGTCCGGCAGGTACTGCTCGCGGCCGACGGCCCGCTGTCCGCGCAGGAGATCGCCGAGCGGGCCGGCGTCAGCCGCCAGACCGCCCAGCGCTACCTCAAGCTCCTGGAACGCACCGGCCGGGTGCGCCTCTCCCTCCGGTACGGCGAGACGGGCCGTCCCGAGCACCGGTACGCCTGGACGAGCTCACCGTCCACCGGCTGACGCCCCTCACGGCAAGGCGGACGGTCGGACGACACCCACGCCCGTCAGTGCCCGCGGGGCCACGGTCAGACGGCACCCGCGCCCGTGAGGGACCGTACCTCGGTCTCCGCGTGCCGGGCCTCGTCCGGCGGCTCGGGCGAGGTGGCCGTACCGATCCAACCGGCCAGGAAGCCGAGCGGAATGGAGACCACCCCGGGGTTCTGCAGCGGGAACAGATGGAAGTCGACACCCGGGAACAGCGATTCCGGGCTGCCGGAGACGACCGGGGAGAGCAGGACGAGCAGCACGGCGGGGATCAGACCGCCGTACACCGACCAGACCGCGCCCCGGGTGGTGAACTTCCGCCAGAACAGCGAGTAGAGCAGCACCGGCAGGTTCGCGGAGGCCGCGACGGCGAAGGCCAGACCGACGAGGAAGGCCACGTTGAGGTCGCGGGCGAGCAGTCCGAGGCCGATGGCGGCCGCGCCGATCCCGGCGGCGGCGACCCGGGCCACGGCCACCTCGCTGTACTGCTTCGCGTGCCGGGGGCGCAGCGAGGCGTACAGGTCGTGGGCGACGGAGGCCGAGGAGGCCAGCGTGATCCCCGCGACGACGGCGAGGATGGTCGCGAAGGCGACGGCGGCGACGACCGCGAACAGCACCGTGCCGCCCGTGGAGCCCGCGCCGCCGCCGAGGTCGAGGGCGAGCAGCGGCACGGCGGTGTTCCCGGAGGCGTTGGACGCGCGGACCTCGTCGGGGCCGATCAGCGCGGCCGCGCCGAAACCGAGCACGATCGTCATCAGATAGAAGCTGCCGATGAGCCCGATGGACCAGACGACGGAGCGCCGGGCGGCGCGGGCGGTCGGCACGGTGTAGAAGCGCGACAGGATGTGCGGCAGTCCCGCGGTGCCCAGGACGAGGGCGAGGCCGAGGCTGATGAAGTCGAGGCGGGCCGTCCAGTCCCCGCCGTAGCGCAGCCCGGGGGAGAGGAAGCCCAGGCCGTGCCCGCTGCGTTCGGCCGCGGAGGAGAGCAGGCTGTTCACATCGCCGTGGAACCGGAGCAGCACGAGCACGGTGAGCGCGATCGTGCCCGCCATGAGCAGGACCGCCTTGACGATCTGGATCCAGGTGGTGGCCCGCATGCCGCCGAGCGACACATAGATCACCATCAGCGCGCCCACACCGACGACCGTCCACGAGCGCGCCGCCTCGCTGGAACCGCCGAGCAGCAGCGCCACCAGGCTCCCGGCACCCACCATCTGGGCCACGAGGTACAGCACGGAGACGGCCACGGAGGACGTTCCGGCGGCGATCCGCACCGGCCGCTCCGCCATCCGCGCGGCGACGACATCGGCCAGCGTGAACCGCCCGCAGTTGCGCACCAGTTCGGCGACCAGCAGGAGCACGACCAGCCAGGCGACGAGGAACCCGACGGAGTACAGCATGCCGTCGTAGCCGTAGAGCGCGATCAGCCCGGAGATACCGAGGAACGAGGCCGCCGACATGTAGTCCCCGGCGATGGCGAACCCGTTCTCCAGGGGCGAGAACAGCCGTCCGCCGGCATAGAACTCCTCCGCCGAACCGTGCCGGTGCCGGCTCACCCAGGTCGTGATCCCCAGGGTCACGGCGACGAACACGCTGAACAGCACGAGCGCCAGGGTCTGGTGGTCTCCGGTCACGGCTGCACCACCCCTCGGGTCATCTCCTGCGTGTCCCAGCGCAGTTCCAGAGCGGCCCGGTCCCTGCGCAGCCGCGCGTGGCGCGCGTACGCCCACGTGAGCAGGAAGGTGCTGAGGAACTGCCCCAGTCCCGCGACCATCGCCACGTTGACCACCCCGGCCACCGGCCGGGCCATGAGCCCGGGCGCGGCGGTCGCCGCCACCACATAGGCGAGGTACCAGAGGAGGAACGCCAGGGTGGCCGGGAAGACGAACCGGCGGTAGCGACCGCGCACTTCCTGGAAGGCGGGGCTCCGCTGGACCTCCAGATAGATCTCCGCCGCACTGTGGACCCGCTGTCGCGGCACCGCTCCGGGGTGGCCGTCGGCGGGCGCTCCGGCCGCCCTCTCCTCGCCCCAGCCGGAGGCCGTCGCGTCGTACCAGGGGTCGTCGACCGCCATCGCCGCGGCGTCGCGCCCCTCCTGTTTGTCCACCTGCTCCACCGGCCAACTCTCCTTGTCAGCGAACCGTTTCGGCCGCGTGCCCAAGGATGGACAGAGCGGGAAGATCCCGGACTCTTCTCCTCCCCCACTTCACCCCATCAGGTGACTCTTCTCCCAGGTGCCCTGACCAGACCGTACTGATATGCGTACCGCACGGCCTGCGCCCGGTCGCGCACCCCCGTCTTGGCGAAGAGGTTGTTGATGTGGGTCTTCACGGTGGCCGTGGAGATCCGCAACCGCCCGGCGATCTCCGGGTTGGACAGCCCGTCCGCGACCAGCACGAGCACCTCCGTCTCCCGCTCCGTCAGCCCGTCCGCACACGGTCCGGCCGAACCGTCCGGACCCCCCGACCGCACCCCGGGGTCACCACCCGCCACCGCCCCGGGCCCGGCCTCGCGTCCTGCCCCGTGCCGCTCGGACCGCACGTCCCGGCCGTCCTGGGCGTCCTGGGCGTCCCCGCCATCCTGGGCGTCCTGAGCGGCCCGCTGCCCCTGCTGGTCCCGCTCCTCACGGTCGATCAGCCGCTCAAGGAGCCGCCGCTGCACGGAGGGGGAGAGTCCGGCCCGCCCGTCGATCACGTCCCGCACGGCCCGCTCGATCTCCTCCCCGCCGGCGTCCTTGGTGAGGTAACCGCGCGCCCCGGCCCGCAGCGCCGGGAACAGCGAGTCGTCGTCGGCATAGGTGGTCAGCACGACGACCTCCGTCCCGGGGTGCCGGTCACGGATCCGCCGGGTGGCCTCGACGCCGTCGCAGCGGGGCATCCGCAGATCCATCAGGACGACGTCGGGATCGAGCTCGGCGGTGAGCGCGACCGCCTCCTCCCCGTCCCGGGCCGACCCGACGACCTCGATCCCCGGAAGCAGACCGAGCAGCATCACGATCCCCTCCCGCACGACGGCCTGGTCGTCGGCGACGACGACACGTGCGACGCGGTCGCCGCCCGTGGCGCTCATGCCGGCACCCGCAGCCGCACCGTGAACCCGGCGCCCTCGGGACCCGCGTCCAGGCTGCCGCCGAGCAGTTCGGCCCGCTCTCTCATGCCGAGCAGTCCGTACCCGGAGCCGGAGGACCCGAGCTCCTCCCCCACCCGGCCGCCTTCGCCCGTCCTGGGCGTACCGGAGTCGCATATCTCCAGGGAGATCTCGTCCTTCCCATAGGCGAGCCGGATCCTGGTCCGGGCGCCCGGGGCGTGCTTGCGGACATTGGTGAGCGCCTCCTGCGCGACCCGCCTCACCGCCTGCGAGGCCTCGGCGGGCAGGTCCCGGCGCTCGCCGGTGACATCGACCTCGGCACGGTCCTCCCGCGCGAGCTCCCGCAGATAGTCCTCGACCGGCGCCATGTCCCCGCGTAGTGCCGAGAGCGCGTGCCGGGTCTCGGCGAGCCCCTCCCTGGCCATGGAACGGGCCGAGGTCACGAGCTTGAGGATGTCCGCGCGGTCCGCCCCTGCCTCGATCTGAAGCCGTGCGACCTCCAGATGCACCATCTGGGCGGAGAGGCTGTGGGCGAGGACGTCATGTATCTCCCGGGCGATCCTGGCCCGCTCGGCGAGCGCCGCCGAGGCGGCCTCCGCCTCCCGGGCGAGCCGCTCCTGTGCGAGCAGCTGGAACCCGGCACCGCGCGCCTCGGCGTCCAGGCGCAGGGAGTAGCCGGCGAGCAGCACGGCCGCCGTGGTGACACCGGCCCCGAGAATCCCGGTCTCGTCGGCCTCCACGAAGCCGGCCACGAGCACCGCCACGGTGGCCAGCCCCACAGGGAGCGGCAGCCGTTCCATCGCCATGACCGAGACGACGATCCAGAGCACCGTCGCCGGCGTCGGGGCACCTGCCGCATAGGCGCCCAGGCCGCAGAGCGTGATCACCGCGAGCAGTCCCAGCGAGGCCGCCAGGCGTTTCTCGAGGGTCGTGTGGTGATACCGGAGCGACACCGCCACACAGACGCCGAAGCCCAGCGGAGGCAAGGGCGCGTACCAGCCGTCGAACGCTCCCGCGGTGTAGCAGCCGGTCACCACCAGGACGCCGAGGCCCGCGAGCAGGGTGCGGTCGAGAACGATCCGCCCCCGGGGCACACCGACACGGGTGAGCGCCTCCCGCGAGGGCCAGGAACGCCACGAGGGCCCGTGCGCCACCGCGCTGCCCGCCCGTACCGCCGCCCCGGGCCCCCGCCCTGCCTCCGGTCCTGTCCTCGTGCTCGTGCTCGTCCCCGCGAAGCCCGGTTCGCGCTTCTCGCCCATGTCCGTCCCCCTCCGACACCTCGATGCTACGGAGAGTCGGCGACCGTGTGATCGGCCCGTGGGTGGAGCGCTGGGCTCCACCCACGGGTGGAGTTGCTCAGGCGTCGATGCGCGAGCGGTCCAGGGTCGCCGCCGAGCCGGTGATGAACTCCTTGCGGGGCGCAACGTCGTTGCCCATGAGGAGGTCGAAGACCTGCTCGGCCGCGTCCAGGTCGCCGATGTTGATGCGGCGCAGCGTGCGGTGGCGCGGGTCCATCGTGGTCTCCGCGAGCTGGTCCGCGTCCATCTCGCCGAGACCCTTGTAGCGCTGGATGGAGTCCTTGTAGCGGACCCCCTTGCGCTGGAACTCCAGGAGGGTCTGCCGCAGCTCGTTGTCCGAGTACGTGTAGACGTACTTGTCCTGGCCCTTCTTGGGCTGGACGAGCTCGATCCGGTGCAGCGGCGGCACCGCGGCGAAGACCCGGCCGGCCTCGACCATGGGCCGCATGTACCGCTGGAAGAGCGTCAGCAGCAGGCAGCGGATGTGGGCGCCGTCGACGTCGGCGTCGACCAGGAGGACGATCTTCCCGTAGCGGGCGGCGTCGATGTCGAAGGTGCGACCCGAGCCCGCTCCTATGACCTGGATGATCGCGCCGCACTCGGCGTTCTTGAGCATGTCCGAGACGGACGACTTCTGGACGTTGAGGATCTTGCCTCGGATCGGCAGCAGGGCCTGGAACTCGCTGTTCCGGGCGAGCTTGGCCGTACCGAGGGCCGAGTCTCCCTCGACGATGAAGAGCTCGCTGCGCTCCACGTCGTCGCTGCGGCAGTCCGCGAGCTTCGCCGGCAGCGAGGAGGACTCGAGCGCCGTCTTCCTGCGCTGCGCCTCCTTGTGCTGACGGGCCGCGATCCGGGTGCGGGAGGCGGCGACGGCCTTCTCCAGGACGGCGCGGGCCTGCGCCTTGGCATCCCGCTTGGTGGAGGTGAGGAAGGCCTTGAGCTCCTTGGCCACCACGTTCGCCACGATCCGGCGGGCGGCGGAGGTGCCGAGGATCTCCTTGGTCTGCCCCTCGAACTGCGGCTCGGCGAGGCGGACCGTCACGACGGCCGTCAGGCCCTCCAGGGCGTCGTCCTTGACGATGTCGTCCTCGGCGACGCGCAGCATCTTGGCCGAGCGCAGCACCTCGTTCACCGTCTTGGTGACGGCCTGCTCGAAGCCGGAGACGTGGGTGCCGCCCTTGGGGGTGGCGATGATGTTGACGAAGGACTTGACCGCCGTGTCGTAGCCGGTGCCCCAGCGCAGGGCCACGTCGACGGCGAGCTCACGGGTGACCTCGGTCGGGGTCATGTGGCCGCGCTCGTCGAGGACCGGGACGGTCTCCTTGAAGGTGCCCTGTCCGGTGAGGCGCTGGATGTCGCAGACGGCCTTGTCCTGCGCGAGGTACTCGCAGAACTCGCTGATGCCGCCGTCGAAGCGGAAGGTCTCCTCGCTCTTGCCGATGTCGGCCAGGTCCCGCTCGTCGCGGACGACGATGGTGAGACCCGGGACGAGGAAGGCGGTCTGCCGGGCGCGCTGGTGGAGCGTCTCCAGGGAGAGCTTGGCGTCCTTGAGGAAGATCTGCCGGTCGGCCCAGTAGCGGGTGCGCGTGCCGGTGCGGGTCTTGGGGACGCGCTTGCCCTTGATCAGGCCGTTGGCCGGGTCGAAGGGGCTGTCGGGGCCCTGCTCGGTGAAGATGCCCGGGACGCCGCGGCGGAAGGAGATCGAGTGGGTCGCGCCGTTCCGGTCGACCTCGACGTCGAGGCGGGCCGACAGGGCGTTGACCACGGAGGCGCCGACGCCGTGCAGACCACCCGAGGCCGCGTACGACCCGCCGCCGAACTTTCCGCCGGCGTGCAGCTTGGTCATGACGACCTCGACGCCGGAGAGGCCGCTCTTCGGCTCGACGTCGACCGGGATTCCCCGGCCGTTGTCCTGGACCTCGACGGAGCCGTCGTCGTGGAGGATGACCTCGATGTGGTCGCAGTAGCCGCCGAGGGCCTCGTCGACCGAGTTGTCGATGATCTCCCAGATGCAGTGCATCAGGCCGCGGCTGTCGGTGGACCCGATGTACATACCGGGGCGCTTGCGGACCGCTTCGAGCCCTTCCAGTACGAGCAGGTGCCGCGCGGTGTAGTTGGAACCGTCACGGTCTGCGGTCAGCAGCGCACTGGACGGCACGGACGTCTCGGCGGTCACGCGGTTCGCTCCTCGCTGAATTTGAAATCTGGCCCTGTGGGGTAAGGCACGGCCTCGGTCACCGCTCAGAGGGTACCGATGCCTGGTAGAGCCGTTGTCACGCCACCCTCCCCGAATCCTCATGCTAGTCCAGCGTCGCATGGATGTTCGATCCCTCGATGGGGTGACGCGAACATCACGTTCCCTTCCAGGCATGAACCATTTAGGCTCCGGGCACGTCCTCATGAACAACCGGCAACCAAGCCGGGAGGGCTAACCGACACAAGCAACGCGAAATCCGTAGAGCGACGCAATACGGCTCATTCGCCGCCAACCGGCAGCAGACAGCCACCTTGGGAAGAAGTTTCAAGGAAAAGCCACGAGCGGGAACGTTTTCGGCCTGGTTGGATGTTGACCCTGGTACGACAGCTCGTCGAGCTAGAGAAGAGGCGACGTGACTACTGTTCTGACCCCCGCGAGCCCCCTGACGGCCGCTGACCGCTGCGACCGCTGCGGCGCCCAGGCATACCTGCGTGTCGTCCTGACCAGCGGAGGTGACTTGCTCTTCTGCGCCCACCACGGACGTAAGTTCGAGCCGGAACTCAAGAAGATCGCCGTTGAGATACAGGATGAGACGGACCGGCTCACGGATGTGCCGGCCCGCACGCAGGGCGAGGACCACGCCTGACGCGCCATCCACGACGAGCCCAGGGCCGGTCGCGCTGATCGGACGGCGGGCGGTCACACCTGATTCCAGGGGGTGACCGCCCGTTCTCGTACCCGTCGGTTCAGAAGCGTGCGGGAAGCACCTCGGACACGCGCGTGTAGACGCCCGGGTTCTCGGCCTGCCCGCAGCCGCTTCCCCAGGACACCAGGCCGACGAGGAGCCCCTTGGCCACCAGCGGGCCGCCACTGTCGCCCTGGCAGGCATCCTTCCCGCCCTGCGGGTCGCCCGCGCACAGCATCGTCCCGCGCTGGTAGCGGACACCGAAACCGCCCGGGTACGCCCGTTCGCACGCCGCGTCCGGCAGCACCTGGACGCGCGCCGTCCGCAGCGTCGAGGCGTAGGCCCCGTTGCCGGTCGTGTCCCCCCAGCCGTAGACGTCCGCCTCCGTCCCGGGCGCGTACGCCGTGTCTCCGGATCGGGCGACACCGATCACGTACGACTGCGGCAGCGCGCTGACGAGCGTCAGTACGGCCAGATCGCCCGAGTTGGTCGTCGGGTCGTAGTCGGGGTTGACCCAGGTGTCCGAGATCCGGACCTCCTGCCCCTCCTGTCCGCGCAGCGCCGCACGGCCCGCGATGACCACGAAGTCGCGCACCTCCCACGGCTCGCCGCCGAGCACCTCACGGCCCAGGCAGTGGGCCGCCGTGAGCACCTTGGTCGGGGCGACGACCACGCCCCCGCAGAACTGGCCCGCGCGCGTACCCCCGAACCGGTCACGGCTGGACAGCGCCACGACCCACGGCGCGTCCGTGATCTCGGCCGGCCGGCCACCCACCACGACGCTGTCGGCGGCCACGGGACCGGCGGTGGCGAGCTGCCCCACCGCCGCGGTCATCAGGCCCAGAGCACCCGTCAATGCTCGGATGAGGGAACCACGCATGGAGCCTCCTGACTCTCGGGTGATGTCGGTTCACCCAGCGTCCAGCACCCGCCCCCACCGTGCACCCGCGCAAAGCCGGAGGGCCCGGCTCCCCCTCTCGGGGAACCGGGCCCTTCCGTGTACCGCTGCGTCCCTCGTACGGATCAGTCGAGGTAGTCGCGCAGGACCTGCGAGCGCGACGGGTGACGGAGCTTCGACATCGTCTTCGACTCGATCTGACGGATCCGCTCTCGCGTCACGCCGTAGACCTTGCCGATCTCGTCCAGCGTCTTCGGCTGGCCGTCGGTGAGGCCGAAGCGCATGGAGACGACGCCCGCCTCACGCTCGGAGAGCGTGTCGAGAACGGAGTGCAGCTGCTCCTGGAGGAGCGTGAAGCTGACCGCGTCGGCCGGCACGACCGCCTCGGAGTCCTCGATGAGGTCACCGAACTCGCTGTCGCCGTCCTCGCCCAGCGGGGTGTGCAGGGAGATCGGCTCACGACCGTACTTCTGGACCTCGATGACCTTCTCGGGGGTCATGTCGAGCTCCTTGGCCAGCTCCTCCGGGGTGGGCTCACGGCCCAGGTCCTGGAGCATCTGGCGCTGCACACGCGCGAGCTTGTTGATGACCTCGACCATGTGCACCGGGATACGGATGGTGCGGGCCTGGTCGGCCATGGCGCGGGTGATCGCCTGACGGATCCACCAGGTGGCGTACGTGGAGAACTTGTAGCCCTTGGTGTAGTCGAACTTCTCGACGGCGCGGATCAGACCGAGGTTGCCCTCCTGGATCAGGTCCAGGAAGAGCATGCCGCGACCGGTGTAGCGCTTGGCCAGCGAGACCACCAGACGGAGGTTGGCCTCCAGGAGGTGGTTCTTGGCCCGGCGGCCGTCCTCGGCGATGATCTCCAGCTCGCGCTTGAGCTTCGGGGCGAGCTTGTCCGAGTTCGCGAGCTTGTCCTCGGCGAACAGACCGGCCTCGATGCGCTTGGCGAGCTCGACCTCCTGCTCGGCGTTGAGCAGCGGGACCTTACCGATCTGCTTGAGGTAGTCCTTGACCGGGTCGGCGGTGGCACCGGCGACGGCGACCTGCTGCGCCGGAGCGTCGTCCTCGTCCTCGTCGGACAGGACGAAGCCCTTGCTCTCGCCCTCGGTCTCCTCGTCCTCGCCCTTGCCGGGCGCGACGTCCTCGAGGAGCTCCTCGCCCTCGATGAGCTCGTCGGCGTCCTTCTTGGACGCGGTCTTCTTGGCCGCCGTCTTCTTGGCGACGGTCTTCTTGGCCACCGCCTTCTTGGCGACGGTCTTCTTCGCGGCCGCCTTCTTGGCGGGCGATCCGGCCTCGTCGGCCGGGTCGGTGCCCTCGGCCGCGGGGGCCGTGGAGGCCGAGACGGTGGTCTTCGTCACGGTCGTCCTGGCGGTGACGGTCTTGGTGGCGGTGCGCTTGGCCGGGCTCTTCGCTGCGACGCTCTTGCGGGCGCGCTTCGGCGACTCCGCTGCACTGACCATCAGCGTCACACCCTCTTCCTCGAGGATCTGATTGAGGCTGCGCAGAACATTCTTCCACTGGGTTGGCGGAATCTGGTCAGCTTCGAAGGCCCGACGCACGTCATCGCCGGCGATCTGCCCATCAGCCTTTCCCCGCTCGATGAGCGCCATCACAGACTCGGACTCGGCGATCTCCGGCGGGAGCGTACGGGATGTGCTGGCCGACACGAACAACCTCTCGGAACGATGGAAACGGCTTCCGGCCCCGCCCTGGATCGGGCTGGAGCCGACGACCGTCGACGGGGAATGTGCCGACGGCGCGGGCTGGGCCGGGGAACTGCACAGCGCCTCCACGGGCTGCTGTATTCCTTCCTCGGCTGTCACCTCTTAGGTCATCGCACGGCTCGGAGGAGTGTTACGCCCAATCTTCGTGGCCCGAGTCACACCCCATTTGCGACGAACCGGCCAGAGCGGTCGATCATGGCACATTCGCGCCGCCGGAACCCGGGCGCCGCCCGGGGGGACCCTGCCGGGCCCCCGGGTGGTGCTCGGACCCGGCGGCACGCGGTGCGTGCGCCTCCGCGCTCTCGGCCACGGCCCGCGGGTCAGTGTTCGCGCGGGGCGGGGACGACGCGCTCCACCTCGGGGTGGACCGTGAGCAGCTGCCGCATGGCGCTCTCGGCGCCGTGGGCGTCCCCGGCGGCGAGCGCGTCCACGATCCGGGCGTGGTGCGAGAGGGAGGCCTCGCTCGGCCGGTCGCAGCCGGTGACGGGACCGCCGGAGACCTGGAGCGCGGCGGCGACGATGCCGGAGAGGTGCTCCAGCATGCGGTTCCCGGCCAGCTGGATCAGGAGCGTGTGGAACTCCGCGTCGGCCCGGGAGAAGGTGATGGCGTCGCCCTGGGCGAAGGCGTGCCCCATGATCTCGACCATGTCGGCGAGGCGCTGCTGCACGTCCTCCCGGCCGTGCCCGGCGGCGAGGCGCGCGGCCAGGGGCTCGATCGTCCACCGCAGCTCGTTCAGCTCGCGGCGCTGGTCGTCGCGCTGCGGGCCGAAGGCGCGCCATTCGATGATGTCGGGGTCGAGGAGGTTCCAGTCGCTGACGGGCCTTACCCGCGTACCGACGTTCGGGCGGGCGCTGACGAGCCCCTTCGCCTCCAGCACGCGCAGCGACTCGCGCACGACGGTGCGTGAGACCTCGAACCGCTGGCCGATCTCCTCCGGGACGAGCGGGCGGTCGGCCCCGAGGTCGCCGGAGACGATCATCTGGCCGAGCTGCTGGACGAGCTGACCGTGCAGCCCGCGCCCCCGGTTTCCGGCGGTCCGGCGGCCGACGCGGCCCAGTTCGGTGTCCACCCCCTCCCAGGAGGGCGGGCCCACGCGGCCGGCGGCGGGCGCCTCCGCGTAGGGGTAGCGGTCGAGATCGCCCGGGGCGCCGAGGCCGGAGTCGACGGGGCGGGCGGCGGTCATCATGGTGTGCGCAAGGGTACTCACGCATCCTTTGTCGGCGTTGCCTCCGTGACCCTTGAGGTCTTTGGTGAAAAGCACACGAAAGGGTGATCGGCACCCCCTACACAATTGACGATTTATCGGACATACCCGGCAGATTTCAAGGGAGTTGACGAGGAATCGGAATCTTTCGGTCCATCAATGATCACCAACGGGCCTTACGGCGAAGGCCGGTGAACACATAGGCGCAGAGCAGCCCCGTCAACGCCAGCGAGAGCGCCACCCCCGCGGGCTGTCCGACCACCCTCAGCACCCCCGCCAGCCATCGGTCCAGGGCCGGGGACCACTGCGGACCTGCGAACTCGCGCAGCCGCGCGGGAAGTCCGGCCGCCGAGCGCACCGACGGCCCGGTCAGCACCTTCTGCAGCAGCGGAACGAGGGCGACCGGTACCGCGAGCACCGCCGCCACTCCGGCCGCGGCGGCCCGGAACACTCCCGCGCCGAGCACCCCGGCCCAAGCGCAGCCGACCGTCAGGCCGAGCCAACTCGCCGAGAGCGTGGGCCAGTTCTTCGGTACGGGAACCAACTGGCCGCCGTAGACGAACCGCAGCGCCTCCAGGTCCACCGCCACGACGAGCACCCCGAGCGCGAGGGCGACGGCCGCGGCGACGGTGAGCTTCGCAAGCAGCAGACCCGGCCTGCGGGGCACGGCTCCGCGCCCCGAGGTGAGCGCGGGATAGCGGTACTCCTCTCCGAAGGAGAACGCTCCGATCAGCCCGGCACCGAGGGCCGCGGGCGGCAGCGGGGAGATCGCGGGCCAGCCGGCGAGGACGGCGGGCAGCTCGGCCCGGCCGCCACGGCCGAGGAGCAGGGCGAGCGTCACCGAGACGAGCAGGACTCCCGCCACGACGAGCGGGGTCGACGGCACGCCCACGAGCCGGTGGAGCTCGTACCGCAGCGGCCGGAGCGGCGAGCGTGCGGGCCTCCGTGCGGCGCCTCGCCGCCTGCCCGTGGCCTCCCGCTCCGCGCCCCCGGACGCGGGCTCGACGGCGGGGCTCGCGGGCTTCGCCGGCTCCTCGCCTTCCTGGGTGCGCCGCGCCTGCCCGGCACCACCACGGCCACGCCCGGCACCCGCTCCGCCTTCGCCTCCCCTCTCCTCGGCGAGCCGGTGGACCGGTACGCCGTGCCGGAAGGCGGTGTCGCCGACGGCCGCGCAGTCGCTGCCGTAGACGGACAGGCGGTTGCCGTCCTCGGCGACCACCTCGACGGCCCGGCGGGCGGCTCTGGCCTCCTGGGTCACGGCCGCGGCCAGGCGCGCGGCGTGCGGCGTGCGGACGACGACCCGTGGCCGCAGACGGGTACGGGCGAACTCGACGGCGTCCTGGTCCGCGACGAGCCGGCCGCCTTCGAGGGTGACGACGCGGTCGGCGTTGCGGGCCGCGTCCTTGGGGTCGTCCGTGGTGTACAGCACGGTTCCCCCCTCGGCGGCGTGCGCCCGCAGCAGCTCGTACAGCCACCCGCTCTCGGGTACGGAGAGACCCGCGGCCGGCTCGTCGAGGAGCAGGGTGTGGGGGGCGCCCAACAGGGCCGAGGCGAGCCCGAGTCGACGGTCCGCGCCGATCGGCAGGGTCCCGATCCGCCGGCGTTCCAGGCCGGTGAGACCCACGGTCCGCACCAGCTCCTCGGCCCGTGCGGCGGGAACACCCGTGGCGGCGCAGAGCATCCGGAGCTGACCCCGGAGGGTGCGGGAGGGGTGTCCGGGGACGTCGCCGAGAAGCACGCCGACCTCGCGAGGGGGGTGGGCGACGCGGTGCAGCGGCCGGCCGCGGAAGTAGGTGATCCCACGGCCCGGCTCGAGTTCGAGCATGAGCCGGAGTGCGGTGGTCTTGCCGGATCCCCGGGGACCGAGGAGAGCGGTCACGGCACCCGGCCGTGCCTCGAAGGTCAGATCGTCCACGGCGGGCGGGCGATCGCGGCGGGGAGTGCTGGTCAGTCCGATTGCCTGGAGCATCGCTTCTCTCGCGGTAGGTGACACCGCTCCGCGGCAGGGCGGCGCTACCGCAGCAAGATAACGCTACATTTCGGACTTTCAGTGCAGGGTTGGCGCCCAGGGGCGCCGGATGCGGACGGCCCTCAGACCTCGGGGCGCAGCATCGGCGGGTTGAGAAGAGTGGCCCCACCTGCCCGGAAGAGCTGCGCGGGGCGCCCTCCCTGACGGGTCGTGGTACCCCCGGCCGGGACCAGGAAGCCGGGCGTGCCGGTCACCTTGCGGTGGAAGTTGCGCGGGTCCAGGGAGACGCCCCAGACCGCCTCGTAGACGCGTCGCAGCTCGCCGACCGTGAACTCCGGCGGGCAGAAGGCCGTGGCCAGCGAGGAGTACTCGATCTTGGAGCGGGCGCGTTCCACCCCGTCCGCGAGGATCCGGGCATGGTCGAAGGCGAGCCCGCCCGGCCCTCCGCCCTCCGCCACGGCGGCCTCGTCCTCTCCGAGGAGCTCCTCGACCGGGGCCCAGCGGGCGCTGTTCGCGTCGCCACCGGCGCGCGGCGCGGGAAGGTCCGGCGCCAGCGCGAGGTGCGCGACGCTCACCACCCGCATGCGCGGGTCGCGGTCGGGCGCCCCGTACGTCGCCAGCTGCTCCAGGTGCGCGCCGTTGCTCGGCACGGGCGGCGGGGCGGCCGGATCGTGGGCGCAGAGGCCGGTCTCCTCGACCAGCTCGCGCGCCGCCGCCGCTCCCAGGTCCTCCTCCGCCTGGACGAAGCCGCCGGGCAGTGCCCAACGCCCCTGGTACGGCGCCTCTCCTCGCCGCACGACCAGGGTGCACAGTGCGTGGCGCCGCACGGTGAGCACGACCAGATCGACGGTCACGGCGAAGGGAGGAAAGGCCGAAGGGTCGTAGGGAGGCATGCCGCGATCATAGTCGTCTTCCTGACGATAAACACGCCCCGCGGAAGTATCGCCCGCGACTTCCTCACCGCGCCGCGAGGCTTCCCTCGTCTCTGTGCCCGGCATCCCGTCACACCCCCAGTTGAAGGCCCTCTGCGGCCTCCTCGACCATACCGAGGCCCAGCCTGCCGACCCGCACGGCGAAGGGTTCGCCGCCGACCACGAGCCCCGACAGGCGGATCGCGCCGAGCGGGGCCGAGGCCAGCGGGTGCACCGAAACGGACCGGCCCGGCACGTCGGGCCGGATGCCCGCGAGGGCGCAGAGCGCCTGGACCGCCCCGGCGGCCGCGACGGCCGCCGGCCGGCAGGCCGCGGGGTGCGGCACCGGGCGTCCGCCCGTCGTCCGCTGCTCTCCCGCGTACATCTCGGGGAGCCGGTGGGCGAAGGCCTCCGCCGCGTCGAGCAGCCCCCGCAGCAGGGAGGCGGCCTCCTTCTCGTGACCGGCGGCGGCGAGACCCGCCACGGCGACCGCCGTCTCGTGCACCCGGACCGCTCCGGCCCGGTGCCCGAAGGGGTTGTGGCCCGGTTCCTTGGTCCCGAGGCCGCGCACTCCCCAGCCGGAGTCGAGCGCCGGGGCGCCGAGCAGCCTGGCCACCTGTTCGGTCTGCGTCCTGTCCAGAAGGCCCAGTGCGTACCGGCCGCCGCCCAGCAGCCCGGTGTCGAGCAGGTGCGCGGCCCATCCGCCCAGCTGCGGCCACCTCCGGCCGTCCGGTGCGCGGGCGACGGCGGGGCGGCCGCCCGCCGGGTCGTCGAGCCAGAACTCGCGCCGGAACCGCTCGCGCAGGGTCCTCGCCGCGTCGCGCAGGGCGTCTCCCCCGGGCCGCCCGCAGCCGTCGAGGAGGTCGGCACCGAGCAGGGCGGCGCGGTGTGCGTGCGCCTGGGTCTCGGCCCGCCAGGGCCCGGCGGGCCCCGGGTCCGGCACGAAACCGTGCCGTCCGGCCGCACGCAGGAGCCAGCCGAGGCAGCGCTCCGCCACGGGAAGCAACTCCTCCAGGTCCGCGGACGGGAGCCCCCAGCGGCGGGCCTCGGCGAGAACGGAGGGAAAGGCGAGGGTGGCTTCGATGCCCGTGCAGCGGGGCGGGAGGTGCGGGCCCGCGTCTCTGAGGGGTCCTTGGAGGCGGCCGGACTCCGGCCCGCCGCCGGAGAGTTGGGTGCGCCCGAGGGCGCGCAGGGTGGTGGCGGCGAGCCGGGTGCCGAGGGGCAGGGACATACGGGCCGCCCAGAGCGCCTCGGAGGTGACCGGTCCGCACCGCCAGGGGACGCCGGCCGCGAGGTACACGTCCGCGGGGTGGGCCGGGTCGCGCTGGAGCAGGGCCCGCAGGTCCTCGACGGAGGCGCGGAGCAGTTCTCCCGGCCGCGGGTCGTCGCCCTCGGCGAGGGCCTCGGCGAGGAGGTGGCCTCCGGGCCGCCCGGAACCCGCCTGTACGGAGCCGGCGCGCCGGGCGGCCGACTCCGCTCGCACACGCAGCCGGAGGGTGAAGACCGCTCCGGGTGCCAGCTCGGCCTCCCAGCGCAGTACTCCCGCCGCCGCCAGGGAGTCCATGGGCGGCGGGTCCGCCGTGACGGCGACGGATCGGCCGTCGGCGCCGGTCCACCGCAGCCCGGTGCCGTGGACGCTCGCGGCGAGTTCGGGACCGGTTCTCCCGGACGCCACCGTGCCCAGGTCCGCGAGATCCGTCCCCAGAGCGACTTCCACGGGGAGCCTGAGGGGCCGGGCCGCGGCGCTGCGCAGGGTGATCCGCTCGGTGCCGTCGGCGCTCCGCGTGCGTTCGACGGTGAGGGCGGGGTCGGGGCCGGCGTCCCCGGGGACACGCAGGACGCCGAGGAACACCGCCCGGTCGGCGGCCGCCATGCGGCCCTGGAGCGCGACGGGTTCGCGTCCCGCCACCCGCAGGACGCAGCGGGACAGGAGCCGCCGCCCCGCCTCGTACACCCCTTCGGGTCCTTCTCCGGTGAGCTGACCGTGTTCGGCGCAGACGGCGAGGGCGGGCAGGGCCACACAGACGAGCGCACCGTGCACCGAGGGGAGTTCCGCCGGCCGCGTCGCGCGCGGGAACGCGATGCCGGCACCGGACGTGTGCCCGGAGGCGGGTCCGGACGGCTGGGCGGTGGGGCGGCCGGGGGCCGGGACGGGGCTGGGAGCCATGGCGGGTACGGGGTGCTCTCTGTGCGAACCGGGCGGCCGGCGGGGTGTCGGCGGGACGGTTCGTGCGACTCCGCCAGAGAGCTGAACGCGCTCGCGGGCGAACGGGTCACGGTCGTCATCGGCCACTCCTGGAGCCGCGCCGGCCGCCGGCGCGCGGAGTCCCGCTCGCCGGCCTCCCGGTGGCGGGCCCGCCGGGGCGGACTCCGGCCGTCGCCCGGCGCTCGCTCCCACCGGCCTGGCGCCCCGGCTTCCTGAGGGTCAGTGGGGTGCCCGGTCGGCGACCGGCCCGCATCCGGACCCGCCGGGAGGGCGGCGGGGCCTCCTGCTCCGAGGCGGTCCGGGCGTCCCGCTCGCTCCTCAGACAGGAGCGGAGCGACTCGGGGTCGAGGCCCTCGTTGCACGCCTGGTGCAGCAGCCGGGCGAAGACGTACTCCGGGTCGGCGTCGAGGGCGAGTCCGAGGGCGACCCGGGCACTGGGTTCGTCGCCCGTGGACCAGGCGGTCCAGCCCGCGAGGGTGAGGGGCGCGGCGGCATGTTCCTCGTAGGGCGTGACGCAGCGCCGGGCAAGGACGCGCCAGAGCCTCAGGGCGGCGGTCCCCTCCCAGCCCTCCATCCATTCGGCGGCGCGGTCCCGGGTGACGCGGTCCTGCAGGCCGAGGACGAGAGCGGCCGCCTCGTCGGTGGTGATCAGGGCGTCGTCCGCGACATCGTCCGCGGCCGTGGAACCGGCGGACCGTCCGGGAGCGACCAGCCCCACCGGGGTGGCCCGACCGCCCGCGAGGGCCTGGCCCCTGACCCCCTCCTGGCTCCCCGGGCTCTCCGGGCTCTTCGGGTTCACGAACCGGCGGAGGACCTCCCGGGCGAGACGCAGCGTCCCTTCGCGCACCTCCTCCCGCCCCGTCCCTTCGGCCCCTTCGAGGATCCGGGGGACGATCGAGGCCGCGGCCGCGTCGAGAGCGGCCCGCTGCTCCTCGTCCGCCGGCCCGCCCCGGGGCTTCAGCCGGGCCTCCATGTCCCGCAGGGAGCCCCGCACCTGCACTCCCGCGTAGGCGGCGGCCGCCGCCATCACCGAGGTGCCGGTGAGCGCCAGCGGCGTGCCGTCCGGCGGGCAGCAGCGCTGGTCGGGGCAGCAGTACGAGAAGTAGAGCCCGTCGGTGATGCACAGGGCCTCGTAGACCGGGATGTCGAGGGCGCCGCAGGCGGTCCGCAGGCGCTGCGCGAAGGGCCGGAGCCGCTCCATGACGCTGCGGCCCGTCTCGCCGGGAGCGGGGTCCTGGCACAGGAAGACGACGATGCCGTCGGGCCGCGCGCCGGACCGGCTGCCTCCCTCGACGAGGCACTCGGCGAGGTGGTCCGCGGTGGACGCCCACTCCCGGGGCGAGCGCGGGATTCCGAGCCTGACCCGGCCCCCGAAGCGGCCGTGCTCCCCATGGAGGGCGACCAGGACGACGGAGTCGGTGGGGTGGAAGCCCAGCACGAACGGAAGGGCGTCAGCCAGCTCCGCAGGGCCGCGCAGGGTGATTCGCTGGGTACGGGAGGGTCCGCTGGATTCATGGTGATTCGCGTTCATGGTCAGGACGGTCTCGCGATCTCCCGAAATCCGAAACCCCTGTGGATAACTCCCGGAACGGGGCATCCGTCGGGCCGCCGAGTTGTCCACAGGTTCGCTCTCTCATTCGCGAGATGTCCGAGGCATCGGGTTGCATGGAGGCATGACCCAAGCAGCCCCGCCGGAAGACCGCGCCGCCCTCCGAACCGCCGCCGATGCCGTGCTCGCCCGTCTCGTCTCCGACCCGACCGGCCGGGCCAGACTGCGCGAGGACCAGTGGCGGGCCATCGAGGCCCTGGTCGCCGACCGGCGCCGGGCCCTGGTGGTGCAGCGGACCGGCTGGGGCAAATCGGCCGTGTACTTCGTGGCGACCTCGCTGCTCCGTGAGCGGGGCAGCGGCCCGACCGTGATCGTCTCCCCCCTGCTCGCGCTCATGCGCAACCAGGTGGAGGCGGCGGCCCGGGCGGGCATCCGTGCCCGGACGATCAACTCGTCGAACACCGAGGAGTGGGAGACGGTCCAGGACGAGGTCGCCTCCGGTGAGGTGGACGTGCTCCTGGTGAGCCCGGAGCGGCTCAACAATCCCGACTTCCGCGATCAGGTGCTGCCCCGGCTCGCCGCCGCCACCGGGCTGCTCGTGGTCGACGAGGCGCACTGCATCTCGGACTGGGGCCACGACTTCCGGCCCGACTACCGCCGGCTGCGCACGATGCTGGCCGACCTGCCCGCCGGTGTTCCGGTGCTGGCCACCACGGCGACCGCGAACGCCCGGGTGACGGCGGACGTGGCCGAGCAGCTCGGCACGGGCGCGGGCACGGACGCCCTCGTCCTGCGCGGGCCCCTCGACCGGGAGAGCCTGAGTCTGGGCGTGGTCGGACTGCCGGACGCGGCGCACCGGCTGGCCTGGCTCGCCGACCATCTCGGCGAACTGCCCGGCTCCGGCATCATCTACACGCTGACGGTCGCCGCGGCCGACGAGGTCACCGCCTACCTGCGCCAGTGCGGGCACATCGTGTCCTCCTACACCGGTCGGACGGAGAACGCCGACCGGCAGCAGGCGGAGGACGATCTGCAGGCCAACCGGGTGAAGGCGCTGGTGGCGACCTCGGCCCTCGGCATGGGCTTCGACAAGCCGGACCTGGGTTTCGTGGTGCATCTCGGGTCGCCGTCCTCCCCCATCGCGTACTACCAGCAGGTGGGCCGGGCCGGGCGAGGGGTGGAGCACGCGGAGGTGTTGCTGCTGCCCGGCAAGGAGGACGAGGCGATCTGGCGCTACTTCGCCTCGGTGGCCTTTCCGCCCGAGGAGCAGGTGCGCCGCACGCTCGACGTGCTCGCACAGGCCGGCCGGCCCTTGTCCCTGCCCGCCCTCGAGCCGCTGGTCGAGCTGCGCAGGACCCGGCTGGAGACCATGCTCAAGGTCCTGGACGTGGACGGCGCGGTGCGCCGGGTGAAGGGCGGCTGGGAGAGCACCGGGCAGCCCTGGGTGTACGACACCGAGCGGTACGCCTGGGTGGCGCGGCAGCGGGCCGCCGAGCAGCAGGCGATGCGCGACTACGCGGCGGCCACGGGGTGCCGGATGGAGTTCCTGCGGCGCCAGTTGGACGACGAGGAGGCCGCTCCGTGCGGCCGCTGCGACAACTGCGCGGGGAGCAGGTTCGACCCGAAGGTGTCCGATGCCGCGCTGGACGCGGCCAAGGGCGAGCTGGGGCGGCCCGGCGTGGAGGTCGAGCCCCGGAAGATGTGGCCCACCGGACTCGCCGCGGTCGGGGTCGACCTGAAGGGCCGTATTCCGCCCGGGGAGCAGTCGTTCGGCGGCCGGGCCCTGGGGCGGCTTTCGGACATCGGCTGGGGCAACCGGCTGCGTCCGCTGCTGGCCGACGGGACGCCGGACGGGCCCGTGCCGGACGACGTCGTGCAGGCGGTGGTGCACGTGCTGGCGGACTGGGCCAAGGGGCCCGGAGGTTGGGCCTCCGGGGCGCCGGACGCGCCGGCCCGGCCCGCCGGTGTGGTCACGGTCGCCTCCCACCGGAAGCCGCGTCTGGTGGGTTCGCTCGGGCAGCGGATCGCCGAGATCGGCAGGATGCCCTTTCTCGGCATGGTGGAGTACGCGCCGGAGGCGGAGGACCTCCGTCTCTCGCGGACCAACAGTGCCCAGCGGGTCGTCGGTCTGCAGCGGACGCTGACGGTCCCTCCGGAGCTGGCGGAGCGGCTGGCGGGCGCGGGTGGGCCGGTGCTCCTCGTGGACGATTTCTCGGACACCGGATGGACGTTGGCGGTGTCGGCGCGACTGCTGCGACGGGCCGGAGCAGAAGGGGTGTTTCCACTGGTACTCGCCGTCCAGGGGTGAAACAGGAGGGGAAACGGGGAGTGAACAATGGGCAACTGGGCAGGGATATGAGTGGCATACCGACTCAATCCCGTCAGCGGTCTCAATTGCTCGTTGCCGCTCGCGCACGGGCCCGCAAGAATTGGGAAACCGCCCCGCACGGCCCGTCAGCGGTCCGGAAGGACTGTGCCGTGGTGCGCCCTCACCCGACCTTGCCCGCTTGCGGGCGCGTATCCGAAGGGAGGACCGTGACCCTCGGATTCGCTCCGCCCACAGCCGCCTCGCTCAGATCGTCGTCCCAGTCCGCCAGCCGCCTCGCTCGGATGCTTGAACCCTCCGAGTGGGCCGCGGCGGGAATTCCCTTGCTGCGCAACCCTCGCGAGGTCGTCAGCGGCCTTCACTCACGGCACGCGCCCACGCCCTCCACGGCGGTTATCGCCGTCCTGGACCACGAGGAACGGCTCGCCGCCAGCGCCTCGTTCGTCCGCCGCCCCGTCGCGGCGGACGGCTGGGAGTTCCGCAACGCGCTCCTCGCGCATCTGCGGCGGGTCATTCCGCATGACCTCCGGAGACGCACGCCCGTGCGGACCGCGGTCCTGCTGTACTGCCGCGAGGGCGACGAGCGCTGGACGGAGGAGGACGGAGCCTGGATGTGGGGGCTCCGGGACGCCTGCACACTGCACGGGCTCCGCTGCGGCGCGTACATCACGCTGACCGGAGGAGGCTGGCAGGTGCTCGGCGAGGGCCGGGGAGGCCGGCGGCCGAGCTCCGACTCACTCCCCCTGCCGCTGGGTGACGGACCGAGTGAACTCGGCCTGCTCACACCGAGAACCGCGAGCGGCGCGAGCGAACCCCTGCGCCGGGCGGCCGCACGCTGATCGCGCGCCCCCGCCGGACTCCACGGGGTCGTACCGGACCCCACAGGGCGGTACGCGGACTCCACAGGGCCGTTCCGGACCCTCATCCGGGCCGCGCCGGACCCCCGCCGTGCCCGGCCGGGGTCCGGTGGGTCCGGCCGGGGTCCGGCGGAGGGGTGTCGGTCAGACGCCGGCGCCGGCTCCGAGCAGCGCCGTGATGCGCTGCGGGTCGCCGCAGACGACGAGCAGCGCGCCCGCGCGGGTCATCGCCGAGGGAAGGGCCCGGGCGGCCGTCTCCTCGTCCCCGCCGTTCACGGCGACGATCACCACGGGGCGGGCGGCGGCCCGCTCCACGGCGGCGGCGTCCGCGAAGAACACGTCGTCGCCGGTGTCCTGCTGGGCCCAGTAGGCGGCCTCGCCGAAGGACAGCTCATGGGCCGCCCACGGGTGCGGGTCACCGGTGGTGAGCACCAGGATCTCGCCGGGCGCCCGCCCGCTCTCCAGGAGCAGGTCCAGGGCCTCCTCGGCGGCGTCCAGCGCGCCGTCGACCGGAGCCGGGATCAGCTGGAGCTGCGGGGTGGTTCCCCGGTCGGAACGATTCTCCGGGCGCTTGGCCGGAGACTGCCCGGCACCGGGCTGCGGGTGCGGCGCCGGCGCTGCGGGCCTGGCCGGGCCGGGACCGGGGCGTCCGGGACGCGGAGAGGCCGCGGAACGCGGGCCGGGTACGGGACGGGGGGTCGACGCGGGGCGGCCGGCGGCCGCGGTGGCGCGGGGACCCTGGGCGCTCTCGTGAATCTGAGGCTCCTCGGGGATGAGAGGCATGAATGGATGTCTATCAAACGCCGCTGCGCGGAGCACCGGCGGGTGGGCACACATGTGCACCCCGGCCGCGTGGACGGCCCTCGGACAGGGCCCCCGTGACCGGAAGTTCAGAAGTCGAAGCCGAGTTGGCCCCCGCTCTCCAGCGCGGCCGCCTCGGCGGAGAGGCGGACCTTTTTGAGGTGGCGCCACTGGGGCAGCGCGTCCAGGTACGACCAGGAGAGTCGGTGGTACGGGGTGGGCCCCAGCTCTTCGAGCGCCGCCTTGTGGACCGGCGAAGGGTAGCCCGCGTTGGCGGCGAAGGCGTATGCCGCGTACTGACCGCCCTCGCCCTCCAGCTCGGCCATGAGGGCGTCGCGCCGGACCTTCGCTATGACGGAGGCGGCGGCGACGGCGACGCAGGACTGGTCGCCCTTGATCACCGTACGGACCCGCCAGGGGCTGCCGAGGTAGTCGTGCTTGCCGTCCAGGATCACCGCGTCGGGTCGCACGGGAAGGCCTTCGAGGGCGCGGACGGCCGCGAGCCGCAGCGCCGCGGTCATCCCGAGTTCGTCGATCTCCAGCGGAGAGGCGTCGCCGAGCGCGTACGCGGTGACCCAGCCCTCGAGCTCCGCGGCCAGCGTGTTCCGGCGCTTGGGGGTGAGCAGCTTCGAGTCGGTGAGCCCCTCGGGGGGCCGGCGAAGGCCGGTGACGGCCGCGCACACCGTGACGGGGCCGGCCCACGCCCCGCGTCCGACCTCGTCGACCCCGGCGACGATCTTGGCGCCGGTGGTGGCTCGGAGCGACCGCTCGACGGTGTGGGTGGGAGGTTCGTACGGCATGGCGCCAGACAGGTTACGCCGCCTGACGCCACCCGCGATACCCGGATTCGCCACAGGCGCCCGGAGGCTGGTCACAGCCGGCCCGATTCCCCGTCCGGCGGCCCATCGCGCTCCCGCCCCGGAAGGCCCCGAGCCGAAGGCCCCCCAGCCGCTCCCGACCGGTTCAGGCGCGCAGCAGCGGCACCATGACCCGGTCGATGACATCGGCGATCTCATCGTCCGGCCATTCGCTTCCGCACACCTTGGATCGGTACATCATCATGGCGGGGATGACATCCAGGACGAGATCGTCGATCGCGTCGGCGCGCACCTCTCCGCGCGAGATTCCGCGCTGCAGCACATCCCGGAAGAGCCGCTTGGACGGTTCGACGACACCCGTCTCGATCAGCCCATGGAAGCGCGCGGCGGCCTCGGCATCGCATTCGTGAAGAACGGAACGCAGCGCGAAGCCGGGCTTGGAGTACATGACGTCCCGGACCTGACGGCACAGCTCGTACAGGTCCTCACGCACGCGGCCGGTGTCCGGAGCCTCGTCGAGCCTCGGCAGCCCGGCCTGGAGCGCGTCCGCGACGAGGTCTTCCTTGGACTGCCACCGGCGGTACACCGCGGCTTTGCCCGTCTGCGCGCCGACCGCGACACCCTCCATCGTGAGGCCGCTCCAGCCGACACTGCCCAGCTGGTCGAGCGTGGCCTCCAGGATCGCCCGCTCGAGCACGGGGCCGCGGCGTCGCAGCGCCGACCGCTCCGGCCGGGCGGCGGCCGTGGAGCGCGAAGTAACCATCAGGATCTCTCCGTTGACGCGTATTCGATTCGTCGGCAGCGCCCAGTGAACGGTTGCGTTCACTGAGGGGGACTCACTACCGTGGCGAACAGTGAACGGGTGCGTTCACTAATTCTTCCGTGGGGGATCCATAGTGACAACTTCTCCGGTGGACACACAGCCCAAGGACGAGCCGACTCGCGCCGCGGGTCGGCCGGGCATCGCCTTGACGGTCATCGCCGCCTGCCAGCTGATGGTCGTCCTCGACGCCACCATCGTGAACATCGCGCTGCCGCACATCCAGGACGCGCTCTCCTTCTCGACCACCGATCTGTCGTGGGTGCTCAGCGCCTACACGCTCACCTTCGGCGGCCTGCTGCTCCTCGGCGGGCGCGCCGGCGACATCATGGGCCGCCGCCGGGTGTTCATGGCCGGAATCCTGCTCTTCACGTTCGCCTCGCTGCTCGGCGGCTTCGCCCAGGAGCCCTGGCAGCTGCTCGCGGCACGGGCCCTGCAGGGCGTCGGCGGCGCGATAGCCTCGCCCACCTCGCTCGCGCTGATCACCACGACGTTCCCCGAAGGTCCTGAGCGCAACCGGGCGTTCGGCGTGTTCGCCGCGGTCTCCGCCGGCGGCGGCGCGATCGGCCTGCTCGCCGGCGGAGCGCTCACCGAGTGGCTCGACTGGCGCTGGGTCTTCTTCGTCAACGTGCCGATCGGCCTGCTGATCGCCTTCCTCACCCCGCGCTACATCGCCGAGTCCGAGCGCCATCCGGGCCGGTTCGACATCGCGGGCGCCACGACCTCGACGCTGGGCATGGCGGCGCTGGTCTACGGCTTCATCCGGGCGTCCGAGGAGGGCTGGAAGGACGGCCTGACCATGGGGTCCTTCGCCGCCGCGGTGGTCCTCCTCGTGGCCTTCGCCGTGGTGGAGTCGCGCGCCAAGGAACCGATCACCCCGCTGCGCATGTTCGCGGACCGCAACCGCTCGGGCACGTACGTCATCATGCTGAGCCTGTCCGCCGCCATGTTCGGCATGTTCTTCTTCATCGTGCTGTGGGTGCAGAACGTCCTGGGCTACAGCCCGGTCCAGGCCGGACTCGCCTTCCTCCCCGTGACCCTGGCGATCGGCGTCGGCGCGGGGCTCGCCCAGCGCCTGCTCCCGGTCCTCGGCCCCAAGCCGTTCATGGTGACCGGAGCGACGCTCACCGGCGTCGGCCTCTTCTGGCTGACGTTCATCTCGTCGGACAGCGGTTACGTCGGCGGGGTACTCGGCCCGATGGTCGTGTTCGGCTTCGGCATGGGCCTCAACTTCGTGACGCTCACGCTCACGGCCGTCTCCGGAGTCGCCCAGCACGAGGCGGGCGCCGCCTCGGGTCTGCTCAACGCGACCCAGCAGGTCGGCGGCTCGCTCGGCCTCTCCATCCTGGTCACCGTCTTCGGCACGGCGAGCCGCGAGGAGAGCGAGAAGCAGCTGCCGGACTTCCTCGCGCACTCGACGCCCGAGCAGCAGGCCGAGGCGCTGAAGGCGAAGGAGCTGCCCGCTCCCTGGGGGCACGAGGTGCTGACCTCCGGCATCTCCTCGGCCTTCACGGCAGCCGTCGGCATGGTGCTGATCGCCCTGGTCACGGCCGTCCTGGTGATCCGGGTCCGCAAGAGCGACCTGGAGGCGCTGAGCGGCCGCGCCGAGGCAGCGGGTCCGATGGCCTGAGTACGCGCGCGTACCGGATCACGCCCAGCCCGCGGGTCCGGGCCCGAGTACGCGCACGCGTACGTGATCGCGAAGATGTCCCCCGCCCCGTCGAGGGCGGGGGACATCGAAGCGTGTCAGGCCCGGGGAGATCGAAGCGCGTCAGGCCGTCCCGTCCGGGACCCACCCCGGAAGCTCCTCGGTCTGCCGCAGCCACTCCTCCGGCGGCGCGCCGGCCGCCGCGGCGGCGACCACTCCCCCGGCGATGGCGCAGGTGGTGTCGACGTCGCCGCCGACCTGCGCGGTCGTCCAGAAAACCCGCTCGAAGTCGCCGAGGCCGCGCGCGGCCGACCAGAGCGCGAAGGGGACCGTGTCGTGGGCGCTCGTCCGCCGTCCGCTGCCGAGCACCGCGGCGACCGTGCTCGCGTCGCCGTAGTCGAGCATGTCCCGGGCCCTGCGCAGGCCCGCGCCGACCGCGCTGCGCGGTACCAGGGCGATGACCCCGTCGAGCAGCGCCTCGGGGGTGGGCGGTCCGGCCGGGTCGGCAGCGATCGCGGCCGCTGCGGCGACGGCCATGGCCCCGACCACGGCCTCCCGGTGCTGGTGGGTGGTGTACGCGGAGATCTCGGCCTGGTGGGTCGCCTGCTCGGGGTCGTCGGCGTACCAGGCTCCCAGCGGGGCGATCCGCATCGCGGCGCCGTTGCCCCAGGAGCCCTGCCCGTTGAAGAGTGCGGCGGCCAGTTCGCGCCAGTCGCCACCCTCCCGGATGAGCCGGAGCATCCGGTTGACCGCCGGGCCGTAGCCCCGGTCGAAGTCGTGGTGCTCCGCGAAGGACAGGGCCAGGGCGTCCTGGTCGATCCGGTGGTGGAGGGCGAGGACGGCCAGGACGGAGCAGGCCATCTCGGTGTCGTCGGTCCACTGCCAGGGGCCGGCGGGCAGCTCGCGCCGCTTCAGCAGGGGGTAGTGGGCGGGTACGAAGAACTGGGAGCCCAGGGCGTCTCCCACGGACAGCCCGCGCAGGCTGGCCAGGGCGCGGTCGAAGCGCCGGTCGGGTGAGGAGTCAGCGGTCATCGGTCTGCCACTCTAATTCGTAGCTAACGGAACCAGCACCATCCAGGTGGTCCGCTGGGTCTGTTCGAGCACAAGGACTGTGACATCTGTTGCCACTCGGGCTGATGAAAGCCTCCGGATAGACCGGTGCAGGCTCTGGTGCTCGTGGTGGTGGCGGTCGCGTGGGCGTCGAGCGGATACCTCTTCCCGTCCTGGCCTCAAGGTCTCCCGACAGACCGGTGACGCTCGACGTCTTCGCGGCCGCCACCACCGTTCCCGTCAACAACTCCCGTCTATCCGGTGGGGCCGTACGGTTCCGGGGTACGCCAGCGTTCGAACGGCCTGTCCAGGCGGTATCTGCCGTCCTCCCCGAGCAGGAGCGTGCGGGTCTCGGCGTTGCCGGGGTTCGACAGCGACTCGAACTCCGCGACCGTCCAGTGGAACCAGCGCATGCAGAACAGCCGCATGGTCAGCCCGTGGGTGACGAGCAGGACGTTGGGCGGGTGGTCGGGCGCCTCGAAGCTGCGGTACAGGCTCTCCAGGAAGGCGCCGACGCGGTCGTAGACGTCGGCACCGGACTCGCCCTGCGCGAAGCGGTAGAAGAAGTGCCCGTACGCGTCCCGGTACGCCTTCTGCAGGCGTACGTCCTCCCGCTCCTGCCAGTTGCCCCAGTCCTGCTCCCGCAGCCTCGGCTCCTCCCGCACCCGGACCTGCTCCGTGGGAAGCCGGAAGGCCCGGAGGGTCTCATGGGTACGGCGGTACGGCGAGACGTAGACGCTGACCGGCTCCTCGCCGAAGAGCCTCCGCAGCCGCTCCCCCGTCTCCTCCGCCTGCCGCCACCCGGTCTCGGTCAGCCTCAGGGCGTGGTCGGGCTCGCGCTCGTACACCGTGTCATCGGCATTGCCCTCGGACTCTCCGTGCCGTACGAGAACGATGCGCCGCGGTCGTGCCATACCCCGACCCTAGATCGCCCCTCTCCGGCGGGCGCAGCCGAGGCGGCGCCCGGAGCCCATCCGGGGTACGCGCCCGGGGAGGCTCAGACCGTCCAGGACGGTTCGAGCTGCACGACGTCCCCGTTCAGCGCCGCCACGTCGGCCGCGGTACGGGCCCGCAGCCCGAGCCGCTCGATGCGCTCGACCCGGTATTTTCCGTGCTCGGCCGCGGACTGCCACAGGGAGAGCACCAGGAATTCGCTGCCGGGGGCCTCGCCGAACAGGCCCCGGAGCATGCCGGGAGACCCGGCCATGGCCGGGTTCCACACCTTCTCCTGCATGAGCGCGAAGTGCTCGGCACGCTCCTCGTGGACACGGCAGTGCGCCACCCGCGCCACGTCGGCGTCGGCGAACCGCGGCTCGAAGCCCGTCTTCACGTCGAAGCGGTGGTCGAAGAGCTTGACCTGGACGTCCTTGAACGTGCCCACCTGGGCGGCCGCCAGCCGATCGTGCGACCGCGCCATGAAGGAGTCGTAGAAGGCCCGGCTCTCCCAGAACGCGAAGATGTGGGCGACGTCCGGGCGACCCCGGCTCCACCCACCGCCCTGTCCCCGGAATCCCGGCTCACCGAGCAGACCCGCCCATTTCCGCTGCCCCCGCTCGAACCCACGACGGTCCACCACGGTGCAGCGAATCCACTTGACCAGCACCGCGCCATCGTACGGGGCCGGAGAGCGCCCCGGCAGACCCCGTCAGAGTCCCGCCGTGTGCACGCGTTCCAGACCGGCGCGCTCCTCGTCGTCCAGTTCGATCCCGAAATCGGCCTCCAGCGTGGCTGCCAACTCGGTCGCGTCCACCGTCCGTTCCTCGGCGGATCCGTCCGTACGCACCGTGGAGAGGAGCTCGCGCACCAGGGCCCTGCGCACGTCCGGCCCGGGCTGCTGTGCCACGACCTGGCCGAGGAAACGCGACTGCGGGTGGCTGGAGCTGTAGTGGTTCATGACGGTGAAGTCGCCGGGGTAGAGGGTCTGCGGCGAGAACGCGTACAGATCGGTCCACCCCTCCGGCCGCAGCGAACGCAGCGCCGTGATGCCCTCGTCCTCGACGCCGATCCCGAACGTCCAGCCGCCCTGCTCCACGCGCGCGCCGTCGCGCAGCGGCACCGGCTCCAGCGGCCCCTGCCAGCCGAACCCGACGTCGGCGAGCCACTGTTCGCCCTCGACCGTGACCACGAGGAGCGCGTGGGTGACCGGCGGCAGCGCCGCACCCCGTGAGCGGTTGCGGGCCCCGCGGCCGGCCACCTGGAAGCCGATCCGTTCGAGGACCGCCGCGAAGAGGGAGTTCTGCTCGTAGCAGTAGCCGCCCCGGCGCCGCTCGACGAGCTTGCTCTGAAGGCTCTTCAGGTCCAGGGGAACGTTCCGCCCGAGGGCGACGTCGAGGTTCTCGAACGGAATGGCCGAAACGTGCGCCCGGTGAAGGGCCGTCAAGGTCTGGAGATCGGCGGCGAGTTCCCCGTCCCGCCCGATGTCGTATCCGATTCGAGCCAGATATGCGTCGAGATCCAGCTCGTCACAGCTCCACAAACCGCTCTCCCCCTCAAGCGCCGGTTCCACTGTCGTAGGCACATGACACCATGAGTAATCGGCCCACGACCACGGGCTTTTGAACGGGTCGACGGTACGAGGCGAGCTGTGCGCGGGGGCGCACGCGGAGAGGGGAAGCACCATGAGCGGACTCAACAAGGGGGTCGCGCGCGTCGAGGTCACGCTCAAGTGGGACCCCGCGCCGGCCGGCGCTCCGGCGCACGACCTGGATCTGGTCGCCGGGGTCTTCCCCACAGACGACCCGCACGGCGCGCCGGCCCATCTGGTGCACTTCGGCAGCCGCTCCCCGGACGGCACGATCACGCTCCACCGGGACAGTCGTACGGGCCAGGGATTCGGCTACGACGAGGCCATGACCCTGGAGCTCGACCGGCTGGACGCGCGGTACGCGCGCGTGGTGGTGGGCGTCGCCATACAGCAGGGTGGCGGGCGGCTGACCTTCGGCGACATAGCGAACACGGGCATACGGGTCCGCGAGGGCTACACCGACCTGCTGACCCACGACTTCGCGGACGTTCCCGGGGCCCGCTCGGCGACGGTCGTCGAGTTCACCCGCGACGGCGCGGACGGCTGGTCGTACCGCTCGATCAGCCGCGGCTTCGACGCCGACCCGCAGACCTTCGGCACGCTCCTGGGCTCCGCCGCGTCCTGAGGCCCGGCCGGCCACGGCGTCCCCATGCGAAAAGGGGCGCCGACCGGTGGTCGGCGCCCCTTCACGGGCGATCGGACGGGCGATCCGGTGCGCTCAGCGGCTTCCGCCGCTCAGCGCACCGGCCGGCGTCAGCTGCAGCCGCTGGTCGAGCCGCAGCCCTCGCAGATGTAGCAGGAGCCGGCCCGCTGCATCTTGGTGCCGCAGGAGAAGCAGAGCGGGGCGTCGGCGCTGATGCCGAGCTGCATCTCGACGAGCTCCGCGGAGGTGTGGGCCTGCTTCGGAGCCGGGACCTCGGCCTTCGGGGCCGGGGCCGCGACGGCCTTCAGCTCCTGGGCGCGGGGCGCGGACTGGGCGAGCGCCTCGACGTCGACGTCCTCGTCCTCGGGCTGCTCGTACGAGCCGGTGTCGAGGTGACGCTGACGCTCCTCGGCCGAGTGGATGCCGAGGGCGGAGCGGGTCTCGAAGGGCAGGAAGTCCAGCGCCAGGCGGCGGAAGATGTAGTCGACGATCGACTGCGCCATCCGCACGTCCGGGTCGTCCGTCATGCCGGCCGGCTCGAAGCGCATGTTGGTGAACTTCGAGACGTAGGTCTCGAGCGGGACGCCGTACTGCAGGCCGACGGAGACGGCGATGGAGAAGGCGTCCATCATGCCGGCGAGGGTGGAGCCCTGCTTCGACATCTTCAGGAAGACCTCGCCGAGACCGTCGTCCGGGTAGGAGTTGGCGGTCATGTAGCCCTCGGCGCCACCGACGGTGAAGGAGGTGGTGATCCCCGGGCGGCCCTTGGGCAGACGCTTGCGGACCGGGCGGTACTCGACGACCTTCTCGACGGCCTCGCGGATCGTCGCCTCGGACTTCGCGGTGACCTCGGCCTTCTCCTCCTCCTTCTTCTTGGCGGAGAGCGGCTGGCCGACCTTGCAGTTGTCGCGGTAGATCGCGAGCGCCTTGACGCCCATCTTCCAGGCCTCGAAGTAGACCTCCTCGACGTCCTCGACCGTGGCCGTCTCCGGCAGGTTCACGGTCTTGGAGAGGGCGCCGGAGATCCACGGCTGGATGGCGGCCATCATGCGGACGTGGCCCATCGCGGAGATGGAGCGCTCGCCCATGGCGCAGTCGAAGACCTCGTAGTGCTCGGTCTTCAGGCCGGGGGCGTCGATCACATTGCCGTGCTCGGCGATGTGGGCGACGATCGCCTCGATCTGCTCCTCCTGGTAGCCCAGGCGGCGCAGGGCCTGCGGGACGGTGCCGTTGACGATCTGCATCGAGCCGCCGCCGACGAGCTTCTTGAACTTGACCAGGGCGAGGTCGGGCTCGAGGCCGGTGGTGTCGCAGGACATCGCGAGACCGATGGTGCCGGTCGGGGCGATGACGGACGCCTGGGCGTTGCGGAAGCCGTTCTTGGCGCCGAGGCGGATCACGTCCTGCCAGGCCTCGGTGGCGGCGGCCCAGATCGGCGAGTCCAGGTCGTCCATGCGGACGGCCTTGGTGTTCTCGTCGGCGTGCTGCTGCATGACGCGCTGGTGCGGCTCGGCGTTGAGGGCGTAGCCGTCGTAGGCGCCGACGACCGCGGCGAGCTCGGCGGAGCGCTTGTACGAGGTGCCGGTCATCAGGGAGGTGATGGCGCCGGCGAGGGCGCGGCCGCCGTCGGAGTCGTACGCGTGGCCGGTCGCCATCAGCAGGGCGCCGAGGTTGGCGTAGCCGATGCCGAGCTGGCGGTAGGCGCGGGTGTTCTCACCGATCTTCTGGGTGGGGAAGTCGGCGAAGCAGATGGAGATGTCCATCGCGGTGATGACGAGCTCGACGACCTTGGCGAAGCGCTCGACGTCGAAGGACTGGTTGCCCTTGCCGTCGTCCTTGAGGAACTTCATCAGGTTCAGCGAGGCGAGGTTGCAGGACGTGTTGTCCAGGTGCATGTACTCGCTGCACGGGTTCGAGCCGTTGATGCGGCCGGACTCGGGGCAGGTGTGCCAGTGGTTGATCGTGTCGTCGTACTGGATGCCCGGGTCGGCACAGGCCCACGCGGCCTCGGCCATCTTGCGGAAGAGCGCCTTGGCGTCGACCTCCTCGATGACCTCGCCGGTCATGCGCGAGGTGAGGCCGAACTTCCCGCCGGACTCGACGGCCTTCATGAACGTGTCGTTCACGCGGACCGAGTTGTTGGCGTTCTGGTACTGGACGGACGTGATGTCGTCGCCGCCCAGGTCCATGTCGAAGCCCGCGTCACGGAGGGCGCGGATCTTCTCCTCCTCCTTGACCTTGGTCTCGATGAAGTCCTCGATGTCGGGGTGGTCGACGTCGAGGATGACCATCTTGGCCGCGCGACGGGTGGCGCCGCCCGACTTGATCGTTCCCGCGGAGGCGTCGGCGCCGCGCATGAAGGAGACCGGACCGGAGGCGTTGCCGCCGGAGGAGAGCAGCTCCTTGGAGGAGCGGATACGGGAGAGGTTCAGGCCGGCGCCGGAGCCGCCCTTGAAGATCATGCCCTCTTCCTTGTACCAGTCGAGGATGGACTCCATGGAGTCGTCGACGGACAGGATGAAGCAGGCGGAGACCTGCTGGGGCTGCGGCGTGCCGACGTTGAACCAGACCGGCGAGTTGAAGCTGAAGATCTGGTGCAGGAGGGCGTAGGCCAGCTCGTGCTCGAAGATCTCGGCGTCGGCGGGCGAGGCGAAGTAGCCGTAGTCCTCGCCGGCCTTCGTGTAGGTCTTCACGATCCGGTCGATGAGCTGCTTGAGACCGGTCTCGCGCTGCGGGGTGCCGACGGCCCCGCGGAAGTACTTGCTGGTGACGATGTTGACCGCGTTCACCGACCAGAAGTCGGGGAACTCGACGCCACGCTGCTCGAAGTTGATCGAGCCGTCGCGCCAGTTGGTCATGACGACGTCACGGCGCTCCCAGGCCACCTCGTCGTACGGATGCACGCCGGGGGTGGTGTGGATGCGCTCGATACGCAGGCCCTTGCTCGCCGACTTGGCTCCCTTGGTGCGGGAACCACGTGCCGGGCCGCTCGCCGTCTCTGTCATGCCGCCTCCCATATACGGGCAAAACACACTTTGGCACCCAGATAGTCCCAGGGCACCGTCTTCTGTACGTCGTTCTGTACTGCTGCCACAGGGACCACAGGGGTCACCCAGGGCACGTCTGCCGGGCCGCACGGCGGCCGGTCGCCGGACCGTCGAACGGCCCGGTCCGCCGATCAGTCGGCGGCGGTGGCGGGAACGGGGACCTCGGGGGTCGCACCGGTCCCGCGGTTCTCAGCGGGAGGCCGCACGCGGAGCTCCGCGATGGCGGCCTCGAAGTCTTCGAGGCTGTCGAAAGCCTTGTACACGGACGCGAAGCGCAGGTACGCGACGAGGTCGAGCTCCTGCAAGGGGCCGAGGATGGCCAGGCCCACGTCGTGGGTGGTCAGCTCGGCGCTGCCGGTGGCGCGCACCGCCTCCTCGACCCGCTGGCCGAGCATGGCGAGGGCGTCCTCGGTGACCGGTCGCCCCTGGCACGCCTTGCGGACGCCGGAGATGACCTTGGTACGGCTGAAGGGCTCGGTGACACCGGAGCGCTTCACCACCATGAGCGAGCACGTCTCCACCGTCGTGAAACGACGGGAGCAGTCGGGGCACTGGCGGCGGCGTCGGATCGACGTCCCGTCGTCGGTGGTGCGACTGTCGACGACACGGCTGTCGGGGTGCCTGCAGAAGGGGCAGTGCATTGGTTCCGACCCTCCTCACGGCACGACTGACGAGCCTCACCGGCCCGTCAAGGCCCTGCGAAGCGACCACCAGCATAGGCGATACGGGCACCCCCGGCAGACCGGGGACCACTACCCCTGGGTGGCCGGTGCCATCCAACCACTAGATCTTGGGTTGGGGGCACTTACGACCCCTCCGCGTGTCGCAAGCCCGGCACTCCCGGGAATCCGCGGCCCCGGGTGCGACACTGGGACGGTGCACCGGTTGCTCGCGACCCAGCGGCGAAGGCTACCGTAACGACCGATTTGGGACGACGGAGTGAGCGGGCTCATACACCCCCGCACATACGCGCGTAAGGCAATCCGCGAATTTTCACTCGAACGTGTGTTTGGCGCAACCTTTCGAAAGCCACTACCGTTGTGCCAGCCAGGGAGACCATTCGAGAGGGGCCGACGACGTGACCACCACCGCAGACAGTGCCACCATCACCGCCCAGGACCGCTCCCAGGGCCGACTCGAGCCGGTGCACGCCATGAATGACGCAAGCATGAACGGCGAGGAGCCCGGGCGACCCGCACGCGCCCTCCCCGGGCGACCTCCAGGCATCCGCGCCGACAGCTCCGGGCTCACCGACCGGCAGCGCAGGGTCATCGAAGTCATCCGCGACTCGGTCCAGCGGCGCGGCTACCCGCCGTCGATGCGGGAGATCGGACAGGCGGTCGGCCTCTCCAGCACCTCCTCGGTCGCGCACCAGCTCATGGCGCTCGAGCGCAAGGGCTTCCTCCGCCGCGACCCGCACCGACCCCGGGCCTACGAGGTGCGCGGCTCCGACCAGCCGAGCACCCAGCCGACGGACACCACCGGCAAGCCCGCCGCGTCGTACGTCCCGCTGGTCGGCCGGATCGCGGCCGGTGGCCCGATCCTGGCCGAGGAGTCCGTCGAGGACGTCTTCCCCCTCCCCCGCCAGCTGGTCGGCGACGGCGAGCTCTTCGTCCTGAAGGTCGTCGGCGACTCGATGATCGAGGCCGCCATCTGTGACGGCGACTGGGTCACCGTCCGCCGTCAGCCCGTCGCGGAGAACGGCGACATCGTCGCCGCGATGCTCGACGGCGAGGCCACCGTCAAGCGCTTCAAGCGCGAGGACGGCCACGTCTGGCTGCTCCCGCACAACGCGGCGTACCAGCCCATCCCCGGCGACGAGGCCACCATCCTCGGCAAGGTCGTGGCGGTGCTGCGGCGGGTGTGACACTCCCCGCCGGCTCTGACCGGGCCCCGGGACCCACTGCGCCGGTCCCGGGGCCCTGCCGTGTCCCGACGCGCTAGCCCACCGTCTTCGAGGCGGCGTCGATGGCCGCGAGCGACTTCCGCACCTGGTTGCGGTCCGTCGTGTACCAGAAATCGGGCAGCGAGGCCTTCAGATAGCTGCCGTAGCGGGCGGTGGCCAGCCGGGGATCGAGCACCGCGACGACGCCCCGGTCGCCGGTGGCACGCACCAGCCGGCCCGCGCCCTGGGCCATCAGCAGGGCCGCGTGGGTCGCCGCGACCGCCATGAAGCCGTTCCCGCCGGCCTCCTCGACGGCCTTCTGCCGCGCGCTCATCAGCGGGTCGTCCGGGCGCGGGAACGGGATCTTGTCCATGACGACCAGCTGACAGCTGGCCCCCGGGACGTCCACGCCCTGCCACAGGGACAGCGTGCCGAAGAGACAGGTCTTCGGGTCGGCCGCGAAGTTCTTGATCAGCTCGCCCAGGGTGTCCTCGCCCTGGAGCAGGATCGGCAGCTCCGGGATCCGGCTCCGCAGCTCCTCCGCCGCCTGCTGCGCGGCACGCATGGAGGAGAAGAGACCGAGGGTCCGCCCGCCGGCCGCCTGCATCAGCTCGGTGAGCTCGTCGAGCATGTCGCCCCGCTCTCCGTCACGCGCGGGGCGCGAGAGGTGCTTGGCGACGTACAGGATGCCCTGCTTCGGGTAGTCGAACGGGGAGCCGACGTCGATGCCCTTCCAGACGGGCAGGTCGTCGCCCTTGGTGCCCTCGGGGGCCAGTCCGAGCGAGGCCCCGACCCCGTTGAAGTCGCCGCCGAGCTTGAGCGTGGCCGAGGCGAGCACCACGGAACGCTCCGTGAAGAGCTTCTCCCGCAGCAGGCCCGAGACGGTCAGCGGAGCGACCCGGAGCGATGCCCCGAACCGGTCGTGACGCTCGTACCAGACGACGTCGTACTCGGAACCGTGGGTGATCCGCTCCGCCACGCCGTGCACGGTCTCCACCGAGGCCATGGCCTGCTTGCGCACCGCGTCCTCGTCCTGCACGGCCCGGTCCCGGGTGTTCCCCAGGGCCGTGATCACGGCGCGGGCCGCGTCCCGCAGCGCCATCAGCGCGTACGCGAGGTCCTCCGGGATCTCCTCCAGGCGGCCCGGCAGCGCCAGCTCCATGACCCGCTCGAAGCCCTCCGCGGCGGTCTGCAGCTGGTCGGCCGTCTTCTCGTCCACGAGCTTCGCGGAACGGCGCACGGCGCGATTGACCTGGCCCGGTGTGAGCTCCCCGGTCGCGACACCCGTCACCCGCGAGACCAGCTCATGGGCCTCGTCGACGATCAGCACCTCGTGCTGCGGGAGCACCGGGGCTCCCTCGATGGCGTCGATGGCGAGGAGGGCGTGGTTGGTGACGACGACGTCGGCGAGCTTGGCGCGCTCGCGCGCCGCCTCGGCGAAGCACTCCGGTCCGTACGCGCACTTGCTCGCGCCGAGGCATTCCCGTGAGGAGACGGAGACCTGGGCCCAGGCCTTGTCGGAGACGCCCGGCGTCAGGTCGTCCCGGTCGCCGGTCTCCGTCTCGTCCGACCAGTCCCGGAGCCGCAGCAGGTCCTGGCCCAGCTTGCTCGTGGGCGCGGCCGCCTCGAAGGGGTCGAAGAGGCCGTCCTCCTCGTCCTGCGGGACGCCTTCGTGGAGCCGGTGCAGACAGAGGTAGTTGGACCGGCCCTTGAGCATGGCGAACTGCGGCCGGCGGCGCAGCTGCGGATGCAGCGCGTCGACCGTCCGGGGAAGATCGCGCTCGACGAGCTGGCGCTGGAGCGCCAGGGTGGCCGTGGCCACCACCACCCGCTCGCCCTGGGCGAGTGCCGGCACGAGGTAGCCGAGCGACTTGCCGGTGCCGGTGCCGGCCTGGACGAGGAGGTGGGAGTTGTCGTCGATGGCCTCGGCCACGGCCTCGGCCATGGCGACCTGGCCGGGCCGCTCCGTGCCGCCGACGGCGGAGACGGCGGCGTGGAGGAGGTCGGGGAGGGATGGCTTCGTCATAGCCCTTCCACCCTACGGGGCTGCACTGACAGCCGGGGCACGCGTGCGCCTCAGGCGAGCGGGTTGGGGACGGTTCCGTGGACGGCCGCGTGCGGGCGCTCGGGCCGGTCCCGGTAGCCGTCCAGGTGCAGACGGTTCCGGTTGAGACAGAGCCGCTCGATGCGCGGGGTCAGGAGGTCGAAGAGCTCGAACCGTTCCTTCAGCTCGGGGAAGCGCGCCTGGTGCCGCAGGATCTCCGCTCGGACGAGGCCCCAGAAGTCGTCTTCGGGCACGCCGAGTTGTTCCTCGCAGAGCGGCGCCAGGTAGCGGAAGACGCCGACGAAGAGCCCCGAATGGATGAATTGGATCAGGAATTCGGGTTCCTCGGTGAGGAGGACGGCGCGGACGTCGTCGGGGAGCGAGTCGTGCTCGGGCAGCGGCTGTGCGCTGATGTTGACGTCGTCGACGAAGTCCTTGATCGCGAGGCGGACGGGGACGTCCTCGCCGTCGTAGACGACGATCGCGTTCTCTCCGTGCGGGGAGAAGACCGTGCCGTAGCGGTAGAGGAAGTGCAGCAGCGGCGGCAGCAGGGCGGCGAAGAGGCGCTGGAGCCAGACGCCGGGAGCGATCCCGGAGCGTTCGACGAGCTCGGCGACGAACGCCCGGCCCTCCGGGTCGGTGTGCAGGAGGGAGGCCAGGGTGCGGGCCCGCTCGCCCGGGGGCAGTCGCAGGGGCTCGCGCCAGATCGCGCCCAGGAGTTCCTTGTACTGGTACGGGACTTCGGGCAGCCGGTCGTACAGCGGGTGCTCGACGGTGACGGAGGCGACCTCGCCGAGGAGGATCACTCCGCACTCGTCCCGCAGGAAGGGGTCGGCCTCGCGCAGGCCGTGGACCCAGGCGGTCACGGCGGGCGCGGCGAGGGTCCGCTCGGTGGGCAGTCCGCGCCAGACGAGGGTGTTGAGAACCGACAGCGGCAGTTTGACGGTGTGGCGGTCGGGGCGGCTGGTGTTGAGGAAGGTACGGACGGACTGCTGCGGCAGGCGGAGGTCGCCGTCGGCGGGGAGCGGGACGACGGTCCCGGCGGCGATGGCCGGGGCGTAGAGCGGCAGCAGGATCTCGTCCCACTGCCAGGGGTGGACGGGCAGCAGGAGGTAGCCGTCGGGTTCGTGGCCGCGGGCGGTCAGCGCGGCGCGGAAGGCGGCGTGCACCTCGGGGTCGAGTTCCCGGGCGTAGAGCCGGTCGGGGCTGTCGAGGCCGGGGACGCCGCGGTAGGCGGCGAGGCGGTTGCTGACGGCGATCCACGGCAGTCGGGTCGCCCGGCGGGCCTCGGGGGCCCAGTGGGCGACGTCGGTGGCGGAGAAGCCGATGCGGCCCTTGTTGAGGACGAGCCAGGGGTGGCCGGTCTGGTGGCCTTCGAGTTCCGCGTAGGAGAGTTCGGCGAGCCGGTCGGCGGTGAGGGCCGTGTGGTCGAGGCGGGCGTCGGCGGCCAGGGTGGCGGAGAGCTCGCGGATCAGATGGCCGAGGGTGGCGCCGTCGAGCCGGAGCAGGTGGCGGGCGCGGACCAGGAAGTCGAAGGGGTCGGTGAGGGGCCGGCCCTCGTGGGTGACGGAGTCGGCGGCGACGTGCCAGCTGCCGTAGGCGCCGCGGCGGGCACGGAAGGTGAGCGTGGTGCCGTCGTCGAGGCGCAGTGCGTGCCGGTCGGGTTCGCCGTCGTCCATGGGAACGGGTTCGAGGATCTCCTCGTAGGAGAACTCGGAGAGGGCCTTGGCGAGGAGGCGGGAGCAGGCCCGGGTCCAGGCGGTGGCGTTCAGCTCGGGGGGCGCGAGCAGCTCGGGCGCGGGGACGGGTCCGTCGGTGGGAGCCGGGGTGGCCGGGCTGTGTGGTGCGGAGTCGTGGGGTGCAGGGGACGTCGACACGAGGACTCCTCGGGGTGGGAACCGCTGTGGGTCGAGCGGTGTATGTAAGGCAGAGGGGTGTTCACAGAACGTGACGGAGGGCCCGGTCACGGATCATGAGCGCGGCTCTTTTGTCGGGGAGGTCGACTTCCGCCGCGTAGCGGAAGCCGCCGCTGAGGAAGGCGGAGACGGAGGGGGTGTTGCGGATGTCGGGTTCGGCGACGACGCGGGTGCAGCGGGGACGGTGGTCGAGGACCAGATCGGCGACGGCGCGGAGCAGTGTGGTGCCGACGCCGCGGCCCCGGTCGGTGTCGCCTCCGATCAGCAGGTGGATACCCGTGTCGTGGGGAAGCGCCGGGTAGCGCCGGGCGAGCGGGTCGAGATCGGCACGGTAGATCTCGAAGTAGCTCATGGGTGTGCCGTCGAGGACGCCGAGGCAGGGGACGCTCCGGCCGTCGCCCTCGAGTTGGGCGCGGATGTGCTCGGCGGTGACGGTGTCGGGTCCGGAGAGTTCCCAGAAGGCGGCGACGGCGGGGTCGTTCATCCATCGGGTGAGGAGTGGCAGGTCGCGTTCGAGTCGCACGGGTACGAGCCGGAAGGGGCCCACGGGGGTGTCGGTGGGGCTCCAGGCGGCGACGGAGTCCAGCAGGTCGCCGTCGAGGAGGGCGACGAGGTCGTCGACCCTCAGGTCCAGGGTGTCCTCCCCCGGTGGGTCGACCGGTGGGCGGGTGGGTGACACGGTGTCGCTCTCCTCTCGGCGGTGTGGTCGGGGCGGGCGTGGGGCGCCGCGACGGTGGTTCAGCTACGGAGGGGGTTGGTGACGGTGACGTACACGGACTGGGTGTCGACGGGTCCGACGAGCTCGTCCAGGCCGTGGAGGCGGGTGAGGAGGTTGGCCTTGCTGCGCAGGGTCGCGGCTTCCAGGAGCCGGTGCGGCAGGGGTGAGCCGAGGCTGGTGGCGGAGAGGAGGAAGCTGCGGAAGGCGGCGAGCAGGACGCGTTCGTCGGCGAGGTGCTGGGCGCCGAAGGCGCCGATCAGACCGAGGACGTTGTTGATGCCGAGGTAGTAGGCGAAGCGCTCGTCGGTGACCTGGTCGGAGACGAAGGTGTCGCTGTCGGCGCCGATGCCGGGGAGGCGGCTCTCCAGTTCGCCCCGGTGGGACTCGCGGAAGTAGTAGCCCTGGTTGTCGCGGTAGCGGCCGCCGACCGGCCAGCCGTCCGGGTCCAGGATCACCAGGGTGTTCTGCTGGTGGGCCTCCAGGGCGATGCCGGCGTGGCCGTCGAGCCAGAGGACGGGGCGGACGACCTGGTCGAGGTAGCGGAGGAACCACTCGGCGGCGACGGCGGTCGTGGGGCGGCCGGTGCGGGCGGAGAGCCGTCCGATGACGTCGGCGAGCCGGGAGCGCATGGTGGTGGCTCCGGGCCAGGGGCGGGGTGCCGTGAGGGAGGCGATGCAGACGGCGTCGTCGCCGGGGCCGAAGGGGTTGTGGCGGATCATGACGTCGAGGCCGGGGACGGGGGTGCCGTCGGGGGCGTCGACGGCGAGCCAGGCGGGGTCGCGGACGATGTCGAAGGCCGGGTGGGCGGCCTGCCATTCGTCGACGAGGCCGGTGCGGAGCAGCCGGTGGACCTCGACGCCGCGGTGGAGTTCCTTGCGGAGGTTCTCGCGGCGGGAGTTGGTGATGCGCAGGCCGAGGGAGAGCTTGAGCATGGCGCGCGCGCCGGGGCGGTGCACGGTGCGGACCGAGGAGGTGGGGTGCCAGGGGCTGCCGTGGAGGCCGAGGTCGTGGAGGAGGCCGGCGTCGAGGAGGGCCTGGACGTCGGGGCGGTGCAGGAGTTCGCGGGCCTGCCAGGGGTGCAGGGGCAGGGGCGCGGTGCCGGTGGGGAGGGTGAGTCCTTCGGCGAGGCCGGAGGCGAGTTGTTCGGCGGTGACGGGCCGGCCCTGTTCGGTCCAGGCGGAGTCGGTGGCCAGGAGGGTGCGGTCGACGGCGATCCAGTGGAGGGGGAAGGAGCCGTGGAGTTCGGGTGAGTAGAGCCGGCCCTCGGCCTCGGAGAGTCCTTCGCGGCTCTTGGGGGTGGGGTGGAGCGGGTGGCCGAGCAGCAGGGACTGTTCGGCGGCGAGGAAGAGGTCGGCGTCCGGGTGCGGCGCGGGGTGGCGGCGGCGCTCGGTGAGGAAGTCGGCGGTGCGGCGGGCGGAGTCGGCGACGCGGCCGACGAGGTCGCTGCCCTCGGAGCGGCCGGTCTCGCGGCTCAGCAGGGCGGCCACCGTGACGGCGTCGGCGGCCGGCGCCGAGGCCGGGAGTCCTTCGAGGGCGGGAGCGCCGAAGCGGTGCCAGCCGGTGGGCGACCAGTAGCGGACGGGGACGAGGAGGGCGGTGCCGCTGGCGTCGAGGGGGATGCGCAGGGTGGTGGATCCGGGGGCCGGGAGGTTCTTCTCCCTGACCCAGCAGCGGAGGAGGTTCTCGACGGCGGCGGCGTCGGCGGCGCGCTGCGGGTCGGGGTCGTCCAGCGGGTCGGGGCCGGCGGCCGGGCGGCGGCTCGGGGGTTCGTACGGTCCGGTGTGCTGGCGCGGGACGGTGGGTTCCTCGGAGCCGAACGAATCCGGGCCGAGCTCCTCGGACCTGAAGCTGTCCGGGAGGAGGGCCTGCATGCTCCGGCGCTCGGGGTGGTGGGGGGCGGAGTGAGGGGGCTCCGGGGGGAGGGTTGTGGTGGTGCGGGGTGGTTCGGTGGTGGAGGTCGGGGTGGTGGGGGTGGCGTTCACGGGGGCTTCCTTGGGGGTGGGGGCCGGGGCGGTCCGGGGTCAGCGGGACGGGCCGGAGGCGTTCCGGGGGGCCGTGGCCCGGGGGGAGGCGGGCATGTGGGGGGTGTGGGCCCGTTCGGCTGCGGCGAGGGCGTCGGCGAAGCGGTCCAGGACGGCGTCGGCCTGCTCGTCGGTGAGGGTGAGCGGGGGCAGGAGCCGGACCACCGCCGAGTGGCGGCCGCCGAGTTCGACGATGAGTCCGCGGGCGAGGCACTCCTGCTGGACGGCGAGGGCCAGGGCGGGCGCGGGAGGAGGGACGGGGTCGTCCGGGCCGGCCGCTTCGGGATCGACGAGTTCGACGCCGATCATCAGGCCTCGGCCGCGGACGTCGCCGACGCAGGGGTGTGCGGCGGCAAGGCCCTGGAGGCGGCCGAGGATACGGGCACCCAGGGTGCCGGCCCGTTCGGCGAGCTTGTTCTCGCGGACGTACGCGAGGGTGGCCGTGCCGGCGGCCATGGCGAGCTGGTTGCCGCGGAAGGTGCCGGCGTGGGCGCCGGGTTCCCAGGCGTCGAGCTCCGACCGGTAGACGATGACCGCGAGCGGGAGGGAGCCGCCGATGGCCTTGGAGAGGACCATCACGTCGGGTACGACGCCGCTGTGTTCGACGGCCCAGAAGGTGCCGGTGCGGCCGACCCCGGTCTGGACCTCGTCGACGACGAGGGGGACGGAGCGCTCGGCGGTGATCCGGCGCATCCGGCGCATCCAGTCGTCGGGGGCGGGGATGACTCCGCCCTCGCCCTGCACGGCCTCGACGATCATTCCGGCGGGGGTGGTGACGCCGCTCTTGGGGTCGTCGAGGAGGTTCTCGGTCCAGCGGGCGGCGAGTTCGGCGCCGCGCTCTCCGCCGACGCCGAAGGGGCAGCGGTACTCCTGCGGGTAGGGCAGCCGGGTCACGCGGACGTCGCTGGCGCCTCCGGAGGCGTCGAGGGCTCCGGCGGTCATGCCGTGGTAGGCGCCGGTGAAGGCGAGGAGCCCGCTCCGGCCGGTGGCCGTCCGGACGAGTTTGAGGGCCGCCTCGACCGCGTCCGTGCCCGCCGGTCCGCAGAACTGGATCCGGGCGTCGTCGGCGAGTTCGCCGGGGAGGGTGGCGAACAGCTCGGAGGTGAAGGCGTCCTTGACGGGGGTGGCGAGGTCGAGGACGTGGAGCGGCGCCCCGGAGTCGAGGACCTTCCTGATGGCTTCCAGGACCACGGGGTGGTTGTGGCCGAGGGCGAGCGTCCCTGCGCCGGAGAGGCAGTCCAGGTAGCGGCGGCCGTCGGCGCCCTCGATGGTCAGCCCCCGGGCCCGTACGGGGACGATCGGCAGGGAGCGGGCGTAGGTGCGGGCGGCGGACTCGCGCTGGGACTGGCGGCGCAGGATGCCCTCGTACTCGCTCCCTCGGACCGTCCGGTCCCCCGGGTCCCTCCGGTCCGACCGGCCCCTCTGGTCCGACCGGCCCCTCTGATCCGACCGGTCCCTCTGGTCCGGCTGGCCCCTCTGGTCCGACCGGTCCCTCTGATCCGGCCGGCCCCTCTGATCCGACCGGTCCCTCTGGTCCGGCTGGCCCCTCTGGTCTGACCGGTCCCTCTGATCCGGCTGGCCCCTCTGGTCCAGCTGGTCCGGATCGTCCGGCTGGTCCGTCGGCCGGGTCTGCGTGCTCGCGGCCGGTGGGACGGCCGGAGCTGATTCGGTCACGGCCACGGCTGGGTGTCCTCCCGCTGTAACAGTTGCGTTGCACATCGGGACGTCGTGAAGCCGCCGCAAGGGCCGCCTTGAGCGCCGCCGTTGTGTCCCCCGTACGTACCAACGACGGGAACTGCCGGGGATCACGGGCCGGGAGGCAGGAACTTGGCGTGTCCCGGATCACGGCACGACAACGGCTGAACGGTGCCCGGAACCGTGGACGGGCCGCGTACCGTCCCCTCCGGCACCGGCATAGTGGGGGCCGTCGGTCGTGTCCGTGAGGTCCCGGCCGGTGTTCGCCCATGCACCATGCACAAGTTGACGTAGTCCCAGGGGGATCACGAGATGCGATCGATTCGTCCGCTGCTGATGGCGGCTTCCGCCGTCGCGGCGCTGACGCTCACCGTCACGGCCTGCGGTCCGAGCGAGGACAACGCGGGAGGGGACAAGCCCGTCGCGCCGGCGAGCCTGGACCCGGACAAGATCAAGATTCCGGAGGACCTGAAGGACCGCCTGAAGGAACACGGGATCGACCTCGACAAGTGGCGGAACGGCGAGTGGAAGAACTGGGACCGCGACAAGTGGCTGCGTGAGGCCAAGGACTTCGTCAACCCGATCATCGAGGACCTCTGGGACCCGGACCGGATGCGCGAGGCCGAGCGCCCCGACAAGCCGGTCGAGGAGGAGGACATCTCGGGCGACAAGGGTGTCACCGACCCGACGCCGGACCCGGTGAAGGCGAAGGCCGTGGCGGCGAAGTACCACGACAACGCCCCCGAGTCCGGCAAGGTCTTCTTCGACGGCCCCGAGGGCTCGATGGTCTGCTCGGCCACGGTCGTGCAGGACCCGGCGCACCCGGGCAAGTCCAACCTGGTCTGGACGGCCGGCCACTGCGTGCACAAGGGCAAGGAGGGCGGCTGGTACCGCAACATCGCCTTCGTGCCCTCGTACAACGACGCGGCGATGGAGACCGCCCAGCTGGAGAAGGCGACGCGCGAGCAGATCGCCCCGTACGGCGTGTGGTGGGCTGACTGGGTCAAGACCTCCGACCAGTGGATCGCCGAGGGCGCGTCCACCGGTGGTGCCGGCGCTCCGTACGACTTCGCGGTCATCAAGGTGACCCCGGAGAAGGGCTCCTCGGGCAAGTCGCTGGAGGAGACGGTCGGTTCGGCGCTGCCGGTGGAGTTCAACGCCCCCGCGGTGCCGAAGATCGCGAGCCTGACGGCGACCGGCTACCCGGCGGCGCCGCCGTTCGACGGCCAGAAGGCGTTCCAGTGCCAGGACAAGCCGGGCCGGCTGTCCCTGAAGGCCGAGCAGCCGACGATGTACCGGATCGGCTGCACGATGACCGGTGGTTCGTCGGGTGGCGGCTGGGTCGCCAAGGGCCAGGACGGCAAGCCGGCGCTGGTGTCGAACACCTCGATCGGCCCGTCGACGGCCGGTTGGCTCGCGGGTCCGCGCCTCGGGCCCGAGGCCAAGGCCATCTACGACGAGGTCAGCAAGAAGTACGCCGGCCAGTAGGCGCGGTGGTAAGCACGGCCGGTAAGCACGGCCGGTAGGTACGGCACGGCACGGAGGCGGGACCAACGGGTCCCGCCTCCCCCCGTGTTCCGCGCGACCGGCATACTGTGCACCGCTTCATGACACGTCCATGGCAATACCAACGGGGAATACATTCATGCGTTCCGTACGACTCCTACCCGCCGCCCTCGGCCTGGTCACCGCGCTCGCGCTGACCGCCACGGCCTGCGGGCCCACCGAGACCCCGGCCGACGGCAAGCCGTCCGCCGGAGCGAGCAGCTCCGCCTCGGCCGCCGACGGCGGTGACGCCGGCTCCGACCTCACCAAGGACCTCGCCGACAAGCTCAAGAAGCACGGCGTCGACCTGGACAAGTGGAAGAACGGCGAGTGGAAGAACTGGGACCAGGACACCTGGCTCCGTGAGGCCGAGGACTTCGTCAACCCGGTCATCGACGGACTCTGGGACCCGGCGCGCATGCAGTCGGCGAAGAGCCCGGACCAGACGATCACCGCGCAGGCCGGCAGCGGCGGCACGGACCCGACGCCCCGGCCCGTGAACGCCCAGCGCGAGAAGACGCCGTACCACCGCAACGCCGCACCGGTCGGGAAGATCTTCTTCGACTCGCCCGAGGGCTCCATGGTCTGCTCCGGCACCATCGTGAAGGACCCGCGCCGGCCCGGGAAGTCGAACCTGGTCTGGACGGCCGGCCACTGCGTCCACGCGGGCAAGAAGGGCGGCTGGTACCGCAACATCACCTTCGTCCCGGCCTTCAACGACCTGGGCAAGTCCCCCGCCGCGCTGCAGAACGCGCAGCCTCACGAGGTGTACCCGTACGGCCAGTTCTGGGCCGACTGGGCCGTGACCTCGGGCGAGTGGATCAACGCGGGCGGCACCAACCAGGCCTGGCCGTACGACTACGCCGTGCTGCACGTGCAGCCGGAGCGCGGCGGGAAGTCCCTGGAGGAGACCGTCGGCGTCGCCCTGCCGGTCGACTTCTCCGCGCCGACGGCCGCGCAGTCCGGGACGATGGGCGCCTGGGGCTACCCGGCGGCGCCGCCGTACAACGGCATGATCATGCACAAGTGCCTCGACCGTCCCACGCGGCTCACCACGGCTCCGGCCACGCCGACGATGTACCGGATCGGCTGCACGATGACCGGTGGCTCCTCGGGCGGCGGCTGGTTCCGCGTGCTGCCCAACGGCAAGACGGCGCTCGTGTCGAACACCTCGATCGGCCCGGCCGGCGGGAACGGCTGGCTCGCCGGTCCGCAGCTGGGCCAGAACGCCAAGGCCGTCCACGAGATGGTCAGCAAGAAGTTCGCCCGCTGACCCGAGCGACACCCGAGGGCACTGATTCGGGCAACGCCGAAGGGCCCTGACCCGGACAACACCGAAGGGCCCTGACCCGCACAACACCGAAGGGCCCTGACCCGGACAGAACCGAAGGGCGCTGCCCCTCCCGCGACGGGAGGGGCAGCGCCCTTGGTCGTACTGCCGTGAATCAGTGCGCGGCCGGAACGTACGGCGCGAGCAGCGCCGCCAGTTCCTCGTGCACCCGGGCCTTGAGCAGGGTGCCCTCCGGGGTGTGCTCCTCGGAGTCCACCTCGCCCTCGGCGTGCACCCGCGAGACGAGACCGCCCTGCGTGTACGGCACGAGGACCTCCAGCTCGACCTCCGGGCGCGGCAGCTCGGAGTCGATGAGCGCGAGCAGCTCGTCGATGCCCTGGCCCGAACGGGCCGAGACCACGATGGAGTGCTTCTCCATCCGCAGCAGGCGCTGGAGCACCAGCGGGTCGGCCGCGTCGGCCTTGTTGACGACGACGATCTCCCGCACGTTCACCGCGCCGACGTCGCGGAAGACCTCGCGCACGGCGGCCAGCTGCTCCTCCGGGGCCGGGTGCGAGCCGTCCACCACGTGCAGGATGAGGTCGGACTCGGCGACCTCCTCCATGGTGGAGCGGAACGCCTCGACCAGGTGGTGCGGCAGGTGCCGGACGAAGCCGACGGTGTCGGCCAGGGTGTAGATCCGGCCGGTGGGCGTCTCGGCCCGGCGGACGGTCGGGTCGAGGGTGGCGAACAGCGCGTTCTCCACGAGCACGCCCGCGCCGGTGAGCCGGTTGAGCAGGGAGGACTTGCCGGCGTTGGTGTATCCGGCGATGGCGACCGACGGCACCTTGTTGCGGCGGCGCTCCTGCCGCTTGATGTCGCGGCCGGTCTTCATCTCGGCGATCTCCCGGCGCATCTTCGCCATCTTCTCGCGGATGCGGCGCCGGTCGGTCTCGATCTTGGTCTCACCGGGACCACGAGTGGCCATGCCGCCACCGCCGCCGCCACCCATCTGACGGGAGAGCGACTGACCCCAGCCGCGCAGTCGCGGCAGCATGTACTGCATCTGCGCGAGCGCGACCTGCGCCTTGCCCTCTCGGGACTTGGCGTGCTGGGCGAAGATGTCGAGGATGAGGGCGGTCCGGTCGACCACCTTCACCTTGACGACGTCTTCGAGGGCGATGAGCTGGCCGGGGCTGAGCTCGCCGTCGCAGACGACGGTGTCGGCACCGGTCTCGAGCACGATGTCGCGCAGCTCGCGCGCCTTGCCCGAACCGATGAAGGTGGCCGGGTCCGGCTTGTCGCGGCGCTGGATCACGCCGTCGAGGACGAGGGCGCCCGCCGTCTCGGCGAGGGCGGCGAGCTCCGCGAGGGAGTTCTCCGCGTCCTGCACCGTCCCGGAGGTCCAGACACCGACCAGCACGACGCGCTCCAGGCGCAGCTGGCGGTACTCGACCTCGGTGACGTCCTCGAGCTCGGTGGAGAGGCCCGCGACACGGCGCAGCGCCGCACGCTCGGAGCGGTCGAACTGCTCGCCGTCCCGCTCTCCGTCGATCTCGTGGCTCCAGGCGACGTCCTCTTCCATCAGGGCATCGGCCCGAAGGCTCTCGGTACGGCTCGTCTCCGCGAAGCTCTGGTCCTGGGAAGGGGAAGAAGAGGAGGTCATTGGGTCCTAACGTCGATGAGGAGATGTGTGTCTGTGCCGGTCACAACGCCTGCGGGCGCCGGAAGATTCCCGTCCGCGGCCGCGTCGCCGACCTGAAGATGGTGACACGGCCCCGCGGGGCCCGTCACCCGGGTTTCGGCGCGGTCCTCGCGGCAGCGGCGGGGCGGCTGCGCCAGTCCGGGTGCCCGGGCATGGCCGGGGTCTTGGCCTCGTACAGCCAGCCGTGGAGGAAGGCGGTGAGGTCCCGGCCGGCGACCTCGCCGGCGAGCGCGATGAAGTCGGCGGTGGTGGCGGTCCCGTCCCGGTGCTCGGCGACCCAGCGGCGCTCCAGGGTCCGGAAGGCCTCGGTGCCGATCTCCTGGCGGAGCGCGTAGAGGACGAGGGCGCTGCCGTCGTAGACGACGGGCCGGAAGAGGCTGATCTTGTGGTCGGGCGAGGGGGGCTCGGGGGCGGCCGGGGGGCCTCCGGCGGCCCGCCAGCCGTCGGAGGAGGCGTAGGCGGCCTTCATGCGGCGCTCCAGGGACTTGCCCGCGGTCTCCTCGGCGTACAGCGCCTCGTACCAGCTGGCGTGTCCCTCGTTGAGCCACAGGTCGGACCAGGCGCGGGGCGAGACGCTGTCGCCGAACCACTGGTGGGCCAGTTCGTGGACCATGACGGCGTCCACGTACCACTCGGGGTAGGCGGGCTCGGTGAAGAGGCCGCGCTCGAAGAGGGAGAGGGTCTGGGTCTCCAGCTCGAAGCCGGTGTCCGCGTCGGCGATGAGCACGCCGTACGTCTCGAAGGGGTACGGGCCGACCTGCCGCTCCATCCACTCCAGGTGGCCGGGGGTGCGGCGCAGCCAGGGCTCCATGAGCTGCCGGTCGGCGGTGGCGACCACGTCCCGTACCGGCAGCCCGTGGGGGCCCGCGCGGTGGACGACGGTGGAACGGCCGATGGAGACCTGGGCGAGCTCCGTGGCCATGGGGTGCCGGGTGCGGTACGTCCAGGTGGTGGTGGCGCCGTGGTCGACGCGGCCCTCGGGGAGCCCGTTGGCGACGACGGTGAGGTCGCTGGGGGCGGTGATCCGGAAGGTGAAGCGGGCCTTGTCGGCCGGGTGGTCGTTGGAGGGGAAGACCCGGTGGGCGGCGTCGGCCTGGTTGGCCATGGCGAGGCCGTCGCCGGTGCGGACCCAGCCGCCGGTGTCGGCGGGGCCGGAGGGGTCGCTGGTGTGGGTGACGGTGATCTCGACCTCCTCCCCCGTGTCGATCGGGGCGACCGGGGTGACGACCAGGTCCTCGCCGCTGCTGGTGTACTCGGCGGGCACGCCGTCGACGGTGACGGCGGAGACCGTGCCGTGGGTGAAGTCGAGGTTGAGCCGCTCCAGGTCCTCGGTGGCGCGGGCGTCGATGCGGGTGACGGCGGCGAGCGGCTTGGTGTTCACCCCCGGGTAGGTGAGGTCGAGGGTGTACGCGAGGACGTCGTAGCCGGGGTTGCCGAGGTGCGGGAAGAGCGGGTCCCCGATGCCGAGCGGCGCCGGGGCGGGCAACGCGGCGGCGACGAGCCCGGCGGAGGCGGCGACCAGGACGGCGGAGCGGAGCCACCGCGCGCGGGGCAGGGGGGTTCGGACGAGCGGCATGGGCCAGGGCCTTTCCGGAGGAATGGCCCTACGGCTACCAGGGCCGCCGCCGCACACCCGGACGGCGCGCGCGCCGGCCACTCGAAGGGGGTCACCGGAGGGGGTCACCCGAGAGCCGGGGTGACCGGTCGACCGAGGCCGGCCGCGCCGGTCACGCGAAGGCCGACACACGCAGGCGGTCACGCGAAGACCGGTCACCCGAAGGCCGTCACACGCAGGCGGTCGCGCGAAGGCTGGTCACCCGAAGGCCGGTCACGCCACGACCGTCACACGAAGGCCGTCACACGCAGGCCGTCACACGAGGCGGGTCACGCGAAGGCCGTCGCCCGAGCCCGGTCGCCCGAAGGTCCTCGACCGAAGGTCCTCGCGCGGAGCTCCTCGCCCGAAGGTCGTCGCCGCCGGCCGGGTGTCAGTCCAGGCCTCGGGAGTGGCGGGCGCGGCTGACGTCGTACACCCCGGGCACGTCCCGCATGGCCCGCATGAGGGCGGCGAGGCCGGCCACGTCGGGGAGGTGGAGGGTGTAGGTGTGGCGGACCCGCTGCTCGCTGGGCGGCTCGACGTTCGCGGAGACGACGGCGGCCCCGGAGGCGGCGATGGCCTCGGTGAGGTCGGCGAGCAGTCCGGGCCGTCCGAAGGACTCGGCGACGAGGGTGACCCGGCCCTGGGCGGTGTCGCCCCAGCGGACGGTGACGGGCTCGCGGCCGAGGTCGCGCATGGCGTCGACGGCGGCGCAGCGGGCGCGGTGGACGGTGACCGATCCACCGCGGACCCGGAAGCCGGTGATCTCGTCGGGCGGTACGGGGGTGCAGCAGCCCGCCGGGCGGACGGCCGCGGGCGGCTCGCCCTCCAGGTCGGCGTGGAGTTCGGCGCCGGGGCGCCGGTCGGCGGGGACGCTGGGCTGCGGCCGGGGGTCGGTGGGAGCGGCGGGGGGCGCGGCGCTCTCGGGGTGCGCCTGGAGCCAGCCGGTGATCGCGATCCGCGCGGCGGGGGTACGGGCGTGGTCGAGCCACTCCGGGGACGGCCCGGACACGGTGTCCTGGGCGAGGAGCAGCTGGACGGTGTCGCCGTCGCCGAGGACGGTGCTCAGCGGGGCGAGGCGGCCGTTGACGCGGGCGCCGAGGCAGGCGTGGGCGGCCTCGCCGTGCTGCGCGTACGCGGCGTCGACGCAGCTGGCGCCGGCGGGCAGGCTGATCGTGCCGGGGGCGCTGCCGTCGGCGCGGAAGACGGTGATCTCGTCGTCCTCGGCGAGGTCGGCGCGGAGCGAGGTCCAGAAGGTGTCGGGGTCGGGGGCGGACTGCTGCCAGTCGAGGAGCCGGGAGAGCCAGCCGGGGCGGGTGGGGTCGACGCGCTCGCCGTCGTCGGTCCCCGGGCCGGCGTTGTCCGGCTCCTGGCTTACGTGGGGGTTGCCGAGGGCGACGACTCCGGCCTCGGCGACCTTGTGCATGCGGTGGGTCCGGATGAGGACCTCGGCGACGGCGCCGTCGGGGGCCGCGATCGCGGTGTGCAGCGACTGGTACAGGTTGAACTTGGGGGCCGCGATGAAGTCCTTGAACTCGGAGATCACCGGGGTGAAACAGGTGTGGAGCTCGCCGAGGACCCCATAACAGTCGGCGTCCTCGGCGACCAGGACGAGGAGCCGTCCGAAGTCGCAGCCGCGCAGTTCGCCGCGCTTGAGGCGGACCCGGTGGACGGAGACGAAGTGCCGGGGGCGGACGAGGACTTCGGCGCCGATGCCGGCCTCGCGCAGGAAGGCGGTGACCTGGTCGGCGACGGCGCCGAGCTCGCCGGCGGCGTCGGGGTTGTCGGCGATGAGCGCGCGGGTGGTCTCGTACTCCTCGGGGTGGAGGATCGCGAAGACCAGGTCCTCCAGCTCGGTCTTGAGGGCCTGGACGCCGAGCCGCTCGGCGAGCGGGATGAGGACGTCACGGGTGACCTTGGCGATCCTGGCCTGTTTCTCGGGGCGCATGACGCCGAGGGTGCGCATGTTGTGGAGGCGGTCGGCGAGTTTGATCGACATGACCCGGACGTCGCTGCCGGTGGCGACGAGCATCTTGCGGAAGGTCTCGGGCTCGGCGGCGGCCCCGTAGTCGATCTTCTCCACCTTGGTGACGCCGTCGACGAGATAGGCGACCTCGTCGCCGAACTCCCGGCGCACCTGATCGAGGGTCACCTCGGTGTCCTCGACGGTGTCGTGGAGGAGGGAGGCGGTCAGGGTGGTGGTCTCCGCGCCGAGTTCGGCGAGGATGAGGGTGACCGCGAGCGGGTGGGTGATGTAGGGCTCGCCGCTCTTGCGGAACTGGCCGCGGTGCGAGGACTCGGCGAGGACGTACGCCCGGCCGAGCACCGTCGGGTCGGCCTCGGGATGGTGGGCGCGGTGCGCCTCCGCCACATGGCTGATGGCGTCGGGCAGCCGGTCACGGGGCGCCGGTCCGGCGGTGGCGTTCAGCAGGGCGGCGCGGCCGAGGCGGCGCAGGTCGATCCGGGCGCGTCCTCGTCTACGGACGGCCACTTCGGTGGGGGCGGCCTCGGGGTTGGTGGCCTCTGCGCTCATGGGGCACCTCCGGCAACGTCGACCGGCGGTGGGCGGGCCAGGCGTGCCCGGGGGGCCGGTGCTTGATGCTACCGACCCCACCACGTGGCGCAGTCACGCTCTCGCTCAGCGTGAATCGGATCACCCATTCGAGCGATAAATCAGTCGTTGACAGTTTCGATTCCGTCGCACGCGATCATGCCGTGAGCCACGTGGGGTCGACGGTGCCCTCGGCGACGATGACCGCGGGGCCGGTCATGTCGATGCGGCCGTCGGGGTGCTCGGTGATCACCAGGGTGCCGCCGAGGACGTCGACGGTGTACGTGACGGGGGTGCCGGACTCGGCGGGGTCGACGCCGTCCCGGCGGGCGGTGGCGACGGCGACGGCGCAGGCACCGGTGCCGCAGGAGCGGGTCTCGGACGCGCCGCGCTCGTGGACGCGCATGGCGACGTGGCGGGGGCCGCGGTCGGCGACGAACTCGATGTTCACGCCGTCCGGGTAGACCGCGGCCGGCTCGTACGGCGGCTCGTCGTACAGGTTGCCCGCGTGGTCGAGGTCCTCGACGAAGGCGACCGCGTGCGGGTTGCCCATGTTCACGTTGCGCGCGGGCCAGCTGCGGCCGTCGACGGTGACGGTGACCCCGTCCTCGGGGAGCACCGCGCGGCCCATGGCGACGGTGACGGAGCCGTCCTTGTCCAGGTGGACGTACTTGACGCCGCCCCGGGTGGCGACGGCGACCTCGCCGGCGGTGACGTGCCCCGCGTGCTCGAGGTAGCGGGCGAAGACCCGCACGCCGTTCCCGCACATCTCGGCGACCGAGCCGTCGGCGTTGCGGTAGTCCATGAACCACTCGGCCTCGTCGGCCAGGTGGCGCGCCTCGGGGTGGGCGGCGCTGCGCACGACGTGCAGCAGCCCGTCGCCCCCGATGCCGGCCCGCCGGTCGCAGAGCCGCGCCACGACGGCGGCGGGCAGGTCGACGGCGTTCTCCGCGTCGGGGACGATCACGAAGTCGTTCTCGGTGCCGTGGCCCTTGAGGAAGGGGAGCGGCGAGGTCTGCGTGCTGGTCACACGATCAACTGTACGGGTCGGGACCGACAGACGACGCGCCCTGTCCACAGGGCGGTCCCGCCGCCCCGGGCGCGCCCGGGTCCCGCCACCCCGGGCCCCCCTCCGCCCTGGCCCGCGCCGAGCTCCGTACCGGACGAGCGACTCCGTACGCGGGCGGGTGCGTAGTGGTTCAGCGCGGGGACGGCCGGCTCTTCCGTACGGGCGGGCGCGGGTGCGTAGTGGTTCAGCGCGGGGACGGGGCTCCTCCGTACGCGGGCGGGTGCGCCGTGGGTCAGCACGGGGGCGGGGGCTCCTCCGTACGGGCGCGGGTGCGTCGTGGTTCAGCGCGGGGACGGCCGGCTCCTCCCTACGGGCGGGCGCGGGTGCGTCGTGGGTCAGCGCAGGCGGGCGACGCGCCAGACGGCGAGGGCCACCAGGGCCGCGATCGTCGACACGTAGAGGGCGAGGACGCGCCAGTTCGGGCGCTCGCCGGAGCCGCGCTGCGGAAGGCCCGGCCAGGTGTAGCCGACCTTGCGGGCGGCCATCATGCCCCAGCCCGCCGCGCAGGAGCTGATCAGCAGACCGAGCATCGCGACGACGGCGCCGCCGTCCCCCGAGCCGAAGGCGAGCGGGAACGCGAACATCAGCGAGCCGACGGCGGCCAGGCCCACGATCGGGGCGAGCTGCCAGATCCGCAGCCGGCGCTGGGGGCGCAGCTCGACCTCGACCTCGTCGGCGTCGACCTCGACGGCCGTGCCCACGGCGTCGTCCGGACCGTCCGGGGTCAGCCCCGGGGCCGCCCCGACGGGAGCGTCGTCCGTCGGATGGCCCGGGGTGTCCTCCGACGGATCCGCCGTCGGGTCACCCAGGGCCGCCTCGTGCTGTTCTCTGTCGCGAGGGCCGGCCTCCATCGCCACGCGCCCTCCCCACTCGGACTTCACTTGGTCGATCGATGCTCGATGATGGCACGCTCATGACCGCCGAAATGACGGGCAGTGCGTCCCGATGCCATCACGTGATCAGGCTGTAACCGCTCGTTCGACCAACGACAGCGCCTCCCGCGGGAGTTCCCCGCGGTGATCCGCGGCCCCGCTGAGCCAGTGCACCCGCGGGTCGCGGCGGAACCACGAGTCCTGGCGGCGGGCGAAGCGCTTCGTGGCCCGCACGGTCTCGGCGCGCGCCTCGTCCTCGGTGCACTCCCCCGCGAGCGCCGCGAGGACCTGCTGGTAGCCCAGTGCGCGGGCCGCCGTGCGCCCCTCGCGCAGTCCCTGCGCCTCCAGGGCGCGCACCTCGTCGACGAGGCCGGCCTCCCACATCCGGTCCACGCGCGTGGTGATCCGCTCGTCGAGCTCGGGCCGCGCCACGTCGACGCCGATCTGGACGGTGTCGTAGACGGAGTCGGGGCCCGGGAGGTTGGCGGTGAAGGGCTTGCCGGTGATCTCGATCACCTCGAGGGCCCGGACGATGCGACGGCCGTTGCTGGGCAGGATCGCGCGGGCCGCCTCGGGGTCGGCCGCGGCGAGCCGGGCGTGCAGGACGCCGGAGCCGCGCTCCTCGAGCTCGGCCTCCAGGCGGGCCCGGACGGCGGGGTCGGTGCCGGGGAACTCCAGGGCGTCGACGGCCCCCCGTACGTACAGTCCGGAACCGCCGACGAGGACCGGGGTGCGGCCGGCCGCGAGCAGCCGGTCGATCTCGGCACGGGCGAGCCGCTGGTACTCGGCGACGCTGGCGGCCTCCGTCACGTCCCAGATGTCGAGGAGGTGGTGCGGGACGCCGCCGCGCTCCTCAAGCGTCAGCTTGGCGGTTCCGATGTCCATCCCCCGGTAGAGCTGCATCGAGTCGGCGTTGACGACCTCGCCGCCGAGCTGCTGCGCCAGGAATACACCCAGATCGGACTTTCCGGCTGCCGTGGGGCCGACGACGGCGATGACCCGCGGGGCGGGAGCTGCGCTTCTCACCGTCCCAGTCTCGCAAACCTCCCGCCCGGTCCCCGAACGAGCTACGTGACGAGCCCCATCCGGCTTCGTTGCCTGTTGCGAGGTTCCGACCGTCCACCATCACGGAGCCGACCCCATCCGAGTACGCTATGGAGTGAATATGGGCGTTTTTTCAATGTTTCGCCGGAAGAAGCAGGACGTGGTCGAGGCCTCCCCCGAGGAGACCGGGACCGACGCCGGGACCGACACCGGGACGGATGTCACGGCCGAGGCCCCGGCTGCTCCTGCCGAGGACGCCGAGACCGACGAGGTGACGGCCTCGGCGGCCGCCGAGGCCGTGGAGATCCCGAAGCAGCAGTCGGCCGAGGCCGCCGCCGACAACGAGGCGGGCGAAGGAGCCCGCCGGTAGGACACGGAACACGGGCCCCCGGGGTCCGCGGAGGGAAGGTGCCCCATGGGTCTCCTGGATTCGCTGAAGGCCAAGCTCGCCCCGGCCAAGGGCAAGGTCGCCGGCCTCGCGCAACAGCACGGGGAGAAGATCGACCACGGCCTGGACAAGGCCGCGAAACTGGTCGACGAGAAGACCAAGGGCAAGTACAGCGACAAGATCCAGTCCGGTACGGGCAAGGCGAAGCACGCCATCGACCGGATCGGACACAAGGACGACGGCACGCCCGGGAGCGGTGGCGCGACGCCGCCGCCGGCCGCCTGAGAACCGGCGTCACCCGACAGTCCCTCCGCACGGCGGACGGCCGCGGAGCATCACGCTCCGCGGCCGTCCGCCGTTCGTGCGTCAGGCCCTCAGGACCAGGCGGCGACGAAGTACCCCACGCCGTACGGGGCGTCCTCGAAGAGCAGCCGGCCGTCGAGGCCCGCGCCCTCGGCGGCGCCCGCGAGGACCTGCCAGGGGGCGCGGCCGGCCGCCTTCAGCTCGCCCGCGAGCCCGGCGTCCAGCGCCAGCAGCGCGGCCACGTCGGCCGTGCCGAGCGCCCGGGCCGCCTCCGCGTCGAAGCCGGCCGCGCGCTCGTCCAGATAGCCCGGGGCCTTCACGGTCCGGCAGGCGCTGCCGTCGCCCATCACCAGGAGGGCGACGCGCTCGGCGGAGGCGGCGAGCTCACGGCCGGCCGCGGCGCAGGCGTCCGGCGCCGTCGCCTCGGTCACGCCCAGGCCCTCGATCGGGGCATCGGCCCAGCCGGCGCGGGCGAGGAGCCAGGCGGCGACGGCGAGGGGGGCGGGGAGGGGGCGGGTGCGGGGGGCGTCGTCGGCCCCGCCTTCGCCGAGCCGGACGGAGAGCTCGACGCCGAAGCCGGCGAAGGAGCCCGTCGCCCCGGCCTGGTAGGCGCCGTGCGCGCCCTCCTCGGCGGGCCCGACGACGTACAGCCGGTCGGGGCGGGCGGCGGCGAGCAGCCCGACGGCGTCCGCGCAGGCCGTCCTTGCGGGGGCCAGCTCGGGGGCGGCGCCGGTCGCTACCTCGGGTACGAGGAGTGGGGGGCTGGGGCAGACGGCTGCGGCGACAAGCATGATCCGCAGCCTACGCCTCCGTCGCTCGCGGACCTACGCTCCGCCGAGCCGGCACCGACCCCCGCGGTGGGCGCGCTGGTCCCTCCGGGCGGTGCCCACCCGCCACCCCCGTTGTGGGCATGCGTTCCGCCGGGGGCGACGGGGGTTCCCCCCTGCTCGAGCGGAGCCGAGAGCTTGGGGGAGGGTGGGCACAACGGAACGGCGCCCCTGCCGGCGCCAGAGGCTCCCGCGCCCTGACCCGCACCACGATGGGCGCCGCCCTGGGGGTGCGGGTCCAGGCCCGGAACGCGGAGGCGCCGCTAGGCGCGCCGTCCCGTGTGCCCACCCGTCCCGCCCCAGCGGGACGATTGCCCACAAGGCGGGTGGGCAAGGGACACCGCCCAGCCGGGCGCGGGCGCACACGCGGCGAAGACGGGCGCGGGGTTGGGTCAGTGGGTGCCGCAGGACGGGGTTTCTGCCGCGGGGAGGGGGGCCGGGGCGCCGATCTTCGGGAGGCCCAGGAGGACGCCCGTCTGCTTCGGGGCGGCCGTGCGCTTCTCCCAGGCGTCGCCCGCCCGCGTCCGGCGGACCGAGGAGACCTCGCCCTCGGCCAGCAGGTGGTGCGGGGCCGCGTACGTGATCTCGACGGTCACCACGTCGCCGGGCCGGACCTCCTCGGCCGGCTTCGTGAAGTGGACGAGACGGTTGTCGGGGGCGCGGCCGGAGAGGCGGTGGGTCTCGCCGTCCTTGCGGCCCTCGCCCTCCGCGACCATGACCTCCAGGGTGCGGCCGACCTGCTTCTTGTTCTCCTCCCAGGAGATCTCCTCCTGGAGGGCGACCAGGCGCTCGTAACGCGCCTGCACGACCTCCTTCGGGATCTGGCCCTCCATGGTCGCCGCCGGGGTGCCGGGCCGCTTGGAGTACTGGAAGGTGAAGGCGTTGGCGAAGCGGGCCTCGCGGACGGTGTGCATCGTCTGCTCGAAGTCCTCCTCGGTCTCGCCGGGGAAGCCCACGATGATGTCGGTGGAGATCGCGGCGTGCGGAATGGACGCGCGGACCTTCTCCAGGATCCCGAGGAAACGCTCCTGCCGGTAGGAGCGGCGCATCGCCTTGAGGATCGAGTCCGAGCCGGACTGGAGCGGCATGTGCAGCTGCGGCATGACGTTCGGCGTCTCGGCCATGGCGGCGATGACGTCGTCGGTGAAGTCGCGGGGGTGCGGCGAGGTGAAGCGGACGCGCTCCAGGCCCTCGATCTGCCCGCAGGCGCGCAGCAGCTTGCTGAAGGCCTCGCGGTCGCCCAGGTCGGAGCCGTACGCGTTGACGTTCTGGCCGAGCAGGGTGATCTCGGAGACGCCCTCGGCGACGAGCGCCTCGATCTCGGCGAGGATGTCGCCGGGCCGACGGTCCTCCTCCTTGCCGCGCAGGGCGGGGACGATGCAGAAGGTGCAGGTGTTGTTGCAGCCGACGGAGATCGAGACCCAGGCGGCGTACGCGGACTCGCGGCGGGTCGGCAGCGTGGAGGGGAAGGCCTCCAGGGACTCGGCGATCTCGATCTGCGCCTCCTCCTGGACGCGGGCGCGCTCCAGGAGGACCGGCAGCTTGCCGATGTTGTGCGTGCCGAAGACCACGTCGACCCAGGGGGCCTTCTTGACGATGGTGTCGCGGTCCTTCTGGGCGAGACAGCCGCCGACGGCGATCTGCATGCCGGGGCGCGTGGTCTTCATCGGGGCGAGCCGGCCGAGGTTGCCGTACAGCTTGTTGTCGGCGTTCTCGCGGACCGCGCAGGTGTTGAAGACGACGACGTCGGCGTCGCCGTCGGCGCCCTTGGGGGCCCGGACGTAACCCGCCTCTTCCAGCAGACCGGAGAGCCGCTCGGAGTCGTGGACGTTCATCTGGCACCCGTAGGTGCGGATCTCGTAGGTCTTGGTGCCGTCAACGCTCACTGCGGTGCTCCGGTCGCTGCTGCTCGTCATGGATCCAAGGGTAGGCCGTCCGGGGAGAGCCTCCGGACCGCGCCGGAGCCCGGCCCCCCTGCGGAAAACCGCAGGGGGGCCGGGTGGGAAGCCTCGTACCCGGGGCGAGCTGGGATTTCTAGCGTGAAGGGGTGCCGGGGCGAGGGCCCCGGGAAGTCGCTCGTCACCCTGGAGACCCACCGTGCCGATCACCGCGCTCCTCTCCCACCCGTCCATTCCCCTGGCCGTGGCCGGGGAGCCCGCCGACGGATTCGCCGGGTGGGCCGCCGGACTCGTCGACACGATGGGCGGGCCCGGTGCCGGGCTCGCCATCGCGCTGGAGAACCTCTTCCCGCCGCTGCCCAGCGAGGTGATCCTGCCGCTGACCGGTTTCGCCGCCGGGCAGGGGGTGCTCAGCCTCGCCTCGGCGCTGTTCTGGACGACGCTGGGCTCGGTGGTGGGGGCCGTTGCGCTCTACTGGATCGGCGCGCTGTTCGGTCGGCGCCGGATGCACGCGCTCTGGGCCCGGCTGCCGCTGGTGAAGGTCGCCGATCTGGAGCGGACCGAGCGGTGGTTCGCCCGGCACGGCACCAAGGCGGTGTTCCTGGGCCGGATGGTGCCGATCTTCCGGAGCCTCATCTCCGTCCCCGCCGGGGTCGAGCGGATGCCGATGCACCTCTTCCTCACCCTCACGGCGCTCGGCAGCCTCGTCTGGAACAGCGTCCTCGTGATGGCCGGTTACTGGCTCGGGGACCGCTGGGACCTCGTCGAGGGGTACGTGGGCGTGCTGTCCAAGGCCGTCCTGGTGCTCGCCCTCGTGGCCCTGGCCGCGTTCCTCGCCGTACGGCTCCGGGGGCGCAGGCGGGCGCAGCACCGCCGTACCTCGTGAGCGGGGCGCGGGAAGCCGTACCGCACGAAGTAGGCTCCGGGACCATGCGAGGGGGCGAGGGGGAGGCTTCGGCGGGCCGGCGGTTCGTCGGTGTGCTGCTCGGCTGCCTCAGCCCCCTGCTCTTCCTGGTCCCCGGTGCCGTCCTCGGCCCCCTGCTGCTGTGGCCCCGCGCGCGACCCGTTCTGATGGCCGGGGCCCGGCGGCTCGGCGCCCTGGAGCGGAGCCGCCGCTCGGTCTTCTTCGGCGACCGGTTCCCGGGCCCGTACGAGGTCCCCGACCGGCGGCTCCTCCGCTACCTCGCCGCCCGCGTCGGGGCGGGCCTGGTGACCGGGATCGTCCTCGGGCTCCTCGTCTTCGGCGAGGTCCTGGCCGTGCTGCTCGTCCGGGGCGTGGTCCGGGGCTCGCTCGGCTGGACGGAACTCCTCGGTCAGCTGCTGCTCGGCGGCGTCCTGCTCTTCCTCGACGTCCAGGGCCTGTACGCGCTGACCGCGCTCGACGCCCGCCTCGCGCGCGCGTGCTTCGGCCCCTCGGAGCAGGAGCTGCTGCGGCGCCGCATCGACGAACTCGCCCTCAGCCGGGCCGCCGTGGTGCAGGCCGTGGACACCGAGCGCCGGCGGATCGAGCGCGACCTCCACGACGGCGTCCAGCAGCGGCTCGTGGCCCTGGCCATGCTGCTCGGCCGGGCCCGCCGGGGCCGGGAGCGCGACCCTGAGCAGGCGGACGCCCTGCTGTGGCAGGCGCACCGGGAGGCCCAGGACGTCCTGTCCGAGCTGCGGGACGTGGCCTGGCGGGTGTACCCGGCGGCCCTCGACAGCCTGGGGCTCGAAGAGGCGCTCGGCGGGGTGGCGCAGCGCTGCGGGATCCCGCTGCGCGTCCGCTTCGAGGCGGGGGACGCGCCGCTGCCCCGGCCGGTGGAGACCGCCGCGTACTTCGTGGTGTCGGAGGCCGTCACCAACGCCGCCAAGCATTCCGCCGCCTCCGCCGTCTCCGTGCGCGTCACGCGCGTCGGCCCGCTGCTCACCGTGCGGGTCGAGGACGACGGCCGGGGCGGCGCGGACCCGGCGGGCAGCGGGCTCACCGGGCTGCGCAGCCGGGTCGCCGCGCTCGACGGGACCCTGCGCGTCGACAGCCCCCTCGGGGGACCCACCACTCTTGTCGCGGAGCTGCCGTGCGCGTGATCCTGGCCGAGGACTCGACCCTGCTGCGGGAGGGCCTGGTGCGGCTGCTCGTCGAGGAGGGCCACGAGGTGCTCGCCGCGTTCGGCGACGCGGAGAGCCTCGTCGCCGAGGTGGAGGCGCGGCGCCCGGACGTCGTGGTCGCCGACATCAGGATGCCGCCGACCCACACGGACGAGGGGCTGCGCGCCGCCGTGGAGATCCGCGAGCGGCTGCCGGACACGGGGGTGCTCGTGCTCTCGCAGTACGTCGAACGCAGCTACGCGGCCCGGCTCCTCGCCGCGGGCGCGGAACGGGTCGGCTACCTCCTGAAGGACCGGGTGGCGCAGGTCGAGGAGTTCCTCGACGCGCTGGAACGGATCCACGCGGGCGGGGCGGCGATCGACCCGGAGGTCGTGCACCAACTCGTCGTCCGCAGCACCCACGCCGATCCGCTGGCCCGGCTCACCCCGCGCGAGCGGGAGGTCCTGGAGGTGCTGGCCCAGGGGTACACGAACGCGGCGATCGCGCGGCAGCTGCACCTGTCGCTGAGCGCGGTCGAGAAGTACCTCAACGCCGTCTTCGACAAGCTGGAGCTGCACCGGACCGACGGCTACAGCCGGCGGATCCTGGCCGTGCTGCGCTACCTGGAGGCCTGAGTCCACTCGGTCAGGACCTCGTCGGTGTGCTCGCCCGGCAGCGGGGCACGGCCCGGAGCGTCCGCCGGGGTGCGGTCGAAGCGGGAGGCGGGGGCCGGCTGGACGGTGTCGCCGACCTGCACGAACGCGCCGCGCGCGGCCAGCTGGTGGTGCTCGGCAGCCTCGGCGGCGGTGAGGAGCGGGGCCACTCCGGCGTCCACGGCGTCGAAGAGCTTCACCCAGTGCGCGCGGTCCCGGGTCGCGAAGCGGGCGGCGATCAGGGCGCGCAGCTCCGGCCAGGCGGCCGGGTCGGCGCGGTCGGGCAGGGTGTCCTCCTCCGTCAGGCCCAGCTGCTCCAGGAGGTTCTGGTAGAGCCGGGGTTCGATGGCGGCGACCGCGAGGTGCAGGCCGTCGGAGGCCGCGTAGAGGGAGTAGTGCGGGGCGTCGGTGACGGTGTGGTTGCCGGGGACCGCGCGCCACTGGTGGATCAGGGTGGCGATCAGCGCGGCGCCGTCCGCGAGGGCCGTGTCGACGACCTGGCCCCTGCCGGAGCGCTCCCGCTCGTGGAGTGCGGCGAGCAGCCCGTGCACATGGGCGTTGGCGCCGCCGGCGAAGCTGGAGAGGTACGCGGTCGGGGGCGGGACGGGCGCCCCGGTCGCCGGGTCGGTGTCCAGGGCGCCGGTCAGGGCGAGCACCGCGAGGTCGTGGGCGGCGCGTCCGGCCCACTCGCCCCGGCCGCCCCAGCCGCTGAGCCGCCCGTACACCAGGCGCGGGTTGCGGGCGTGGGCCGCCTCGGGGCCGATGCCGAGGCGGTCGGCGACGCCGGGGCGGAAGCCCTCGACGAGGATGTCGGCGTGCTCGGCGAGGGCGAGCGCCTGCTCGATCCCTTGGGGGCCCTTGAGGTCGAGGACGACGGAGCGGCGGCCGCGGGAGAGCGGGTTCTCCGGGGGGCGCTCGTTCCCGGCGGCGGGCGCCCTGTCGACGCGTACGACATCGGCACCGAGACCGGACAGGACGGTGCCGACGAAAGCGGTGGGCGCCGAGCCCGCGAATTCCAGTACGCGGACTCCGGTCAGCGGTCCGGCCATGGCCAACTCCCTTGCATTCATGGGCCTGTGATGCGCTCCACGCTATCCGGAGGCGCTCCGGAAAGGACTGCGGAGATCCGTAGCGCCGGGAATTCGACGGCGCCGGAGACTGGGGGAATTCCCCCTTCTCCGCTTTCGAAAGGCATGCCGCATGGCCATCGTCTACACCGCCGAGGTCGCTTCCACCGGGGACGGGCGCAACGGCGCCGTGCTCTCCTCCGACGGGCTCCTCGACCTGCCGCTGTCGAGCCCCAAGGCCGTCGGCGGCTCCGGCACCGCGACCAACCCCGAGCAGCTCTTCGCCGCCGGCTACGCCGCGTGCTTCCACAGCGCGCTCCGGGTGTCCGCGCGCGAGTCCGGGACCGCGCTCACGGACGACACCGTGACCGCCGAGGTGGCCCTGCACAAGGAGGACGGCGGCTTTCACCTTTCGGTGGTTCTCACCGTCGAACTGCCCGGCCTCGACGCTGCGGAGGCGCGGCGGCTCGCCGACGCCGCCCACGGGCGCTGCCCGTATTCGAAGGCGGTCCGGGGGAACGTCGAGGTGCGGATCGATCTCGCCGCTTGACGCACGGAGCCGGAAAGGCGCGCGGAGCCGGAAAGGCGCGCGGAGCCGGAAAGGCGCGCGGAGCCGGAAAGGGAAGAGCCCCCGTGGTCCACGGGGGCTCTTCCCTTTCCGTTCGCTGTCAGCGCTTCGCCGACGCCGCTGCCGCCGCGGCGGCCGGGAGCGCTTCGACCACCCGGCTCACGGCCCGGTCGTCGTGCGAGGCCGAGATGAACCAGGCCTCGAAGGGCGAGGGCGGCAGATAGACGCCCTGCCGCAGCAGTTCGTGGAAGAACGGCGTGTAGCGGTACGACTCGGTGGCGCGGACCCCGTCGAAGTCCACCACCTCGTCCTCGCCGAAGAAGACCGAGAACATGGTGCCGGAGTACTGCAGCCGGTGCGCCACGCCCTCCTTGGCGAGGGCGGCGGAGACCTCGGCGCCGATCGTGGCCGAGACCCGGTCGAGCCGCTCGTACACCTCGGGGGTGCTGTGCCGCAGGGTGGCGAGGCCGGCGGCGGTGGCGACCGGGTTCCCGGAGAGGGTGCCCGCCTGGTAGACGGGGCCCGCGGGGGCGAGGTGGCCCATGACGTCGGCGCGTCCGCCGAAGGCCGCCGCGGGGAAGCCGCCGCCCATGACCTTGCCGAAGGTCAGCAGGTCGGGGGCGACGCCGTCCCGCCCGTACCAGCCGGAGCTGCTGGCCCGGAAACCCGTCATGACCTCGTCGGAGATGAAGAGCGCGCCGTGGCGGGCGGTGATCTCCTTGAGGCCGGCGTTGAAGCCCGGCAGCGGGGGGACGGCGCCCATGTTGCCGGGGGCCGCCTCGGTGATGACGGCGGCGATCCCGTCGCCGATCTCGGCGAAGACCTTCTCGACGGCCGCCAGGTCGTTGTACGGCAGGACGATCGTGTCGCTCGCCTGGGCGCCGGTGACGCCGGGGGTGTCGGGCAGCGCGAAGGTCGCGAGACCGGAGCCGGCGGAGGCGAGCAGCGCGTCGACGTGGCCGTGGTAGCAGCCGGCGAACTTCACGATCTTGCCGCGGCCGGTGAAGCCGCGGGCGAGGCGGATCGCCGACATGGTGGCCTCGGTGCCGGAGCTGACCAGGCGGACCTGCTCGACGGGGGCGACGCGGTCGACGATCTCCTCGGCGAGTTCGACCTCTCCGGTGGACGGCGCCCCGAAGGAGGTGCCCCGCTCCAGGGCCCGGGTGACCGCTTCGACGACGGCCGGGTGCCGGTGGCCGAGGATCATCGGGCCCCAGGAGCAGATGAGGTCGACGTACTCGTTGCCGTCGCTGTCGGTGAGGTACGGTCCCTCGGCGGAGGCGATGAAGCGGGGGGTGCCGCCGACGGCGCCGAAGGCGCGGACCGGCGAGTTGACGCCGCCGGGGGTGACCTTGCGGGCGCGCTCGAAGAGGGCCCTGCTGTTCTCCGTACCGCTCATCGGGCCGCCCCCTCGATGCTCAGCGCCGCGTCCAGGACGACGGCGCCCTTCGTGAGGACCCGCACCGGGTTGAGGTCGAGGGCGAAGCCGGCCGGCCAGTCCTGGACCAGTTCGCCGACCTTGTGGAGGAGTTCGGCGGCGGCTTCGACGTCCACGGCGGCGCGGCCGCGGGTGCCGGCGAGTATCCGCGCGCCGCGCAGCCCGGCGAGGAGCTCGGCGCCCTCGCCCGGGGCGAGCGGCAGGAGCCGGTGGCCGACGTCGTCGAGGACCTCGGTGAAGATGCCGCCGAGACCCGCGGTGAGCACCGGGCCCAGGTCGGTGGTGTGGACGCCCACGATCAACTCGACGCCTTCGCCGACGAGTTCCTCGACGAGCACCTGGCCGCCGAGCGCGGCGAGCCGGGCGTACGCCTCGGGCGCGGTCGCGGCGGTGACGCCGATCTCGACGCCACCGGCCTCCGTCTTGTGGAGCAGGCCGGGGACGACCGCCTTGAGCACCGCGGTACCGCCGACCTCGGCGACGGCCGCCGCCGCGTCCTCGGCGCTCGCGACGATCCGGCCCTGGGGCACGGCGATCCCGGCCTCGGCGAGGAGCGCCTTCAGCTGCGGCTCCGTGGCCTCGGGTCCGGGGCCGGGCACGGTCCCGGGGCGCGGGGCCTCCGGGAGCGTACGGGGACGGCTGACCTCCCAGAGGGCGGCGGCGGCGCGCAGGGCGCGGGCCGGTGTCGGGTACTCGGGGAGGCCGGCCTCGCGCAGGTCGCGGGGGGCGTCGGGGGCGAGGAAGTCGGCGCCGGTGCGGGCGACGAGGATGGGCTTGCCGCCCTTCGCGGCGGCGCGGGACAGGGCGTTGACGGCCTTCTCGACGTCGGGTCCGGCCATCACGCAGAAGGCGGCGACGATGATGTCGACGGTGTCGTCGGCGATCAGGACGTCGAGGGAGCGGTCGAACAGGGAGGGGTCGCTGAGGACGGTGGCCGTGATGTCGACCGGGTTGTCGATGGCCCCGAAGGCCGGGACGATCTCGGCGAGCGCCTCCTTGCTGCGCGGTTCCAGCGCGCTGAGCTCCAGGCCGTGGGCCTCGACGGCGTCGGCGGCGAGGATGCCGGAGCCGCCGGAGGTGGTGACGACGGCGACGCGGTTGCCGGCGGGGCGCCGCTCGGACTCGAAGACCCGGGCCACGTCGAGGAGTTCGTCGATGTCGTCGACGCGGACGATGCCGAGGCCGCGCAGGGCCGCGTCCAGGACCCGGTCGTCGGTGGCGAGGGCGCCGGTGTGCGAGGCGGCGGCGCGGCCGCCCGCCTCCGTACGGCCGGACTTGAGGAGGGCGACGGGCTTGCCGGAGCCGGCGAGCTCGCGGAGGGTCCCGATGTCCGGGGTGTCCTCCAGGTAGCCGAGGAGGCCGGTGGCCTCGGGGACGGTGGCGAGTTCGCGGAGGACTTCGAGGGCGGTGACGTCGGCGTCGTTGCCGGTGCTGACCACCCAGCCGGGGCGCAGGCCCCGCTCCAGGGCGAGGCTGGCGGCGCCGAAGCCGAGGGCGCCGCTCTGGCTGACGAAGGCGAGGGTGCCGGGCTCGAAGGGCACGGACTCGGCGCCGAACAGCGGGCTGAAGGTGGCCAGGACGCGGTTCTCGTAGCCGACGGCCCCGATGCAGTTGGGGCCGATGATCCGCAGGCCTCCGGCGCGGGCCTTGGCGACGACCTCCGCCTGGAGGCGGGCGCCCTCCTCGCCGGTCTCGGCGAAGCCGGAGGAGGCGATGACGGCGAGCTTGACGCCGGCGGCCACGCAGTCGTCGACGGCACCGGGGACCCGCTCGGCGGAGACCATGATCAGGGCCAGGTCGACGGGGCCGGGGGCGTCCTTGACGCTGGGGTGGGCGGGGATGCCGAGGATCTCCGGGGAGCGCGGGTTGACCGGCAGGACGCGGCCCTTGTAGCCGTACCGGAGGAGGTAGTCGAGCGGCTTGCGGCCCAGGGCGCCGGGGCGCTCGCTGGCCCCGATGACGGCGATGGATTCGGCTTCCCAGAGGGCCGAGATGTCACTCATGCGATGGCCTCGATCTTCTTCTCGTTCGGGTCGTTCGTCTCGTTCGTGTCGCTGTCACGGGAAGGTTCCGCCGCGGCGAAGAGGCGGGTGAAGGCGGCGATGTGCCGGGCGCCGTCCGGGTCGGCCGCCAGCTCCCGCACGAGGACGGTGGGCTGGTGCAGGGCCTTGTCGACGATGCGGCGGACGCTGCGGCCGATCTCCTGCCGCGCCGCGCCGTCGAGCCCGTCCAGGCGGCGGGCGAGCCGGTCGAGCTCGGCCTCGGCCGCCTCGGTGGCGGCGGTGCGCAGGGCGGTGAGGACGGGCTTGGCGCCGGCGAGCCGGAGGCCGGTGCGGAACTGCTCCACCTCGGCGTCGATCAGCTCGTGGGCGGCCTGGACGCTGGCGGCGGAGATCTCGTCCTCCTGGCCCTCCTCCGCGATCCGGCGCAGGTCGACGAAGGTGACGCCGGGCAGGTCCGCCGCCGTGGGGGCGATGTTGTGCGGCAGCGACAGGTCGAGCAGGAACAGTTCGCGGCCGTCCCGGGCGGCGAGCGCCTCCTCGACGTGGGCGGCGGTGACGAGGTGGCCGGTGGCGGCGGTGGCGCCGACGACGACGTCGACCTCGGTGAGCAGCCGCGGCACGTCCGTGAGGTCGTAGCCCACTCCCCCGGTGGTCTCGGCGAGCCGCTGGGCCTTCTCCGGGGTGCGGTTGGCGACGTGCACCCGGTCGAGGCCGGAGCGGCGCAGCGCGGCGACGACGACGCCGGCGAAGGCTCCGGCGCCGATGACGAGGGCGGTCTTGCCGTGCAGGGAGCCGACCCGGCGCTCGAAGAAGCCGAGTCCCGCGGTGGCGAGGGAGCGGCCGGCCTCGTTGAGCCCGGTCTCGTTGCGGGCCCGCTTGCCGACCCGCAGGGCCGTCTGGACGGCCTTGGCGAGGACCCGGCCGGTGCGGTCGAGCCGCTGGGACCGTTCGAGTCCCAGTTTCACCTGGCCGAGGATCTGGTCCTCGCCGACCACGACCGATTCGAGTCCGGAGGCCACGGCGAAGAGGTGGCGTACGGCTCCGTCGGAGTGGTGGCGGTAGAGGTGCGGGGCGATCTCCTCGTGGTCGACGCCGGTGTGCTGGGCGAACAGCTCGCCGAGGTCGTCGAGTTCGCCGAGTTCGGCGGTGGAGCCGCGGGTCTCGGCGTAGATCTCCAGGCGGTTGCAGGTGGAGACGACGACGGCGGCGTCGATGCCGTCGACGGAGGTCACGTCGGAGACGAGCTCCTCGGCGGGCCGGTCGGTGCCGGCGAGTCTCTCCAGGAGTTCGAGCGGGGCGCTGGCATGGCTGATGCCGAGGACCAGCATGGTGGAGGACGGGGTCACCGGGTCACCGGTCCAGGCTCTGGGCGAACTCGGAGGCCCAGTAGGTGATGATCTGGGTGGCGCCGGCGCGGTGGATGGAGGCGAGGCTCTCCCGGACGACCTGGTCGCGGTCGATCCAGCCCTTGGCGGCGGCCGCCTCGACCATGGAGTACTCGCCGGAGACCTGGTAGGCGGAGACGGGCACCTGCACGTGGTCGGCGATGAGCCGGACGATGTCGAGGTAGGCGAGGGCGGGCTTCACCATGACGAGGTCGGCGCCCTCGGCGACGTCGAGCGAGACCTCCAGGAGGGATTCGCGGATGTTGCCGGGGAACTGCTGGTAGCCCTTGCGGTCGCCGCGCAGGGTGGACTCGACGGCGTCGCGGAAGGGGCCGTAGAAGTGCGAGGCGTACTTGGCGGAGTAGCCGAGGATGGCGACGGACTGGTGTCCGGCCCGGTCGAGGGCTTCGCGGATGCGGCGGACCTGGCCGTCCATCATGCCGCTGGGGGCGACGATCTGGGCGCCGGCGTCGGCCTGGACGACGGCGGCCCGGGCGTACAGCTCGATGCTGGCGTCGTTGTCGACGTCGCCGTTCGCGTCGAGGACGCCGGTGTGGCCGTGGTCGGTGTACTCGTCGAGGTTGATGTCGCCGATGACCACGGTGGAGTCGCCGACCTCGGCGGTGACGTCGCGCAGGGCGACCTGGAGGATGCCGTCCGGGTCGACGGCGCCGGTGCCGGTGGGGTCCTTGTGCTCGGGGATCCCGAAGAGGATGAGCCCGCCGACCCCGTTGGCGACGGCTTCGGCGGCGGCCTTGCGGAGGGTGTCGCGGGTGTGCTGGAAGACGCCCGGCATGGAGGGGATCTCACGCGGTTCGGTGAGGCCCTCGCGGAGGAAGAGGGGCTGGACGAGGTTGGCGGGGCCGACGCGGGTCTCGGCGGCGAAGCGGCGCAGGGCGGGCGTGCGGCGGAGCCGGCGCGGGCGGTAGTAGGGGGCGGCGGGGTCGGTGGCCGCGGTGTTGCGGCCGTAGGCGTCGTACGTCATGGGCGTGACTCCTTCGAGAGCGTGGCGGCGTGCGGTCTCGGATCCGGGTGCGAGTGCGGGTGCGGGGGCGGGTGCGGGGCGGGGGACAGGGCATCTCCTGACGGCTTCGGCTAGAGCGCCGAGCCCAGGAAGACGCGTTCCAGGTGCTTGCTGACGGGCTCGTCGGGGCGGCTGAACCAGTAGCCGTGGCCGCTGCGCCGGAAGAGCTTCAGCTCGCCCAGCTGGACGAGGGTCTCGGCGAGCTTCACCGCGAGTCCGGCGGGGTCGATCACGGGCAGGCCGTGGAGTTCGTGGATGCCGAGGTGCCAGAGGATCTCGTTGGGGATGCCCTCGGCGGGGATGATGACCTCGGCCCCGGCCCGGGCGGCGCGCTCCGCGGCCGCCGAGTACACCTCGACGAACTCGTCGAAGTCGCCCTCCAGGGAGCGGTGCACGGAGTCCCAGCCGCCGGGCACGACCTCGTACGAGCTGAGCGAGGACTCCAGGCGGTACTGGCGGATGTTGGCCCTGATGGGCTCCTCCAGGGGCGGCATGAAGCCGAGGACGCCGAAGCGCTGGCCGGTGAGCGCCGAGAGGAAGAAGGCCGTCTCGCCGTAGCCGAGGGTGGGGATGGAGGCGAGGTGGCGGGCGTCGCGGAGGCCGGGGTCCTGGCCGGCGGCGATCACCCAGGCGTCGTAGCCCTCCCGCTCCGCGACGAGCGCGGACTCGGAGAAGTGCCGGCTGAAGAGCACCTGGGCGGAGTGGTGGCCGACGAGGCCGAAGGGGGTGCGGTCGGGGTACGTGTCGGCCGGCAGGGTCTTGATGTCGACGGTGGTGCCGGGTGAGGCGATGGCGTCGAGGTGTTCGCGGTACCACTGGTCGAGCAGCGGCAGGCGTCCCTCAACGGTGTGCTTGTGAAACCAGATCCGCATGTGCGTCACCTTTCAGGGGTCGTGGTGCGACGTCGAGAAGTGATGCCTTGAGCAGGTAGTCGGTGGCCGCGCGGGGGTCGGCGGCGGTGCGCCGCAGGTCGGCGATCCGGGCGAGGAGTTCGGCGGGGCTGTCGAGGCCGGCCGTGCGGGCCTCGCTGCGCGGGAGGACGGCCGTCTCGACGACGGAGCGGCGTCGGCGGAGGGCCGTGTCGAGCGGCGTCTCGTCGCCGGTGCCGTCGTTCAGGACGGCGGCGAGGGCCCGGCCGGTCTCCACGGCGTCGTGGAGACCGCAGTTCATGTTCAGACCACCGGCGGTGGACGTGAGGTGGGCCGCGTCCCCGGCGAACAGGACCCGGCCGGCCCGGTAGGTCGGCAACAGGAACCGCGCGAGCCGGTAGGTGTGCGCGTCCGTGATCCGCACAGCCCGTCCGGCGCCGCCGGGCAGGGCCCTGTCGACCCGCGCGCGCACGGCGTCCGGCGCGAGCACCTCGTCGCGGGGCGTCCCGCGCGGGATCCGGAAGATGAGCCGCCAGTGGTCGGGCATCCCGAGCGCGCTGACCGAGCCCCGCGGGTCGCGGACGTACGTCAGCGGGGCGAGCCCGGGGACCAGCGCGTCGAGCGGGGCGTCGGTGACCACGCGGAGCGCGTAGTCCGGGTACTCCTCGGCGGTGCCGGGCAGTCCGGCGAGCTCGCGCAGCCGGCTCCGGCTGCCGTCGGCCGCCAGGACGTACGGGTGGTGGGAGACCGTCGGCCGTCCCGCCGCGTCCTCGGTGCGCAGCCGCACCCCGTCGCCGGTCTCGTCGGCGCCCGTGGCGGTGGCGCCGAACCGTACGTCGGCGAGGCCGGTCGCGGTCAGCGCGTCGAGCAGCAGCGGGGTGAGCCGGGCCTGTTCGACGTGGAGCCGGTAGGGGTGACGGGTGTGGCCTGCGAGCAGTCCGTAGTCCAGCTCGGCGTGCACCGCGCCGTCCAGGTCGCGCCACTGGACGCGGTCGACGGTGCGGCCCTGTCCGCGCAGGTCGGCCGCGACGCCGAGTTCGTCGAGGAGGTCGAGGGTCGCGGGGTGGAAGGTGGAGGCGCGGGACTCGGTGGCGAGGTGGGTCCTGGACTCCAGGACGGTCACCGGGATCCCGGCGCGGGCGAGGACGAGTGCGGCGGTCAGGCCCACCGGCCCGGCGCCGACGACGGCGACCGGCCCGTGGGGCGTCGTACGGGCGCTCACGACACGGCCACGGCGGCGGCCCGCTCCGCGAGCCGGCGGAGCAGCGGGTGGGCGTCCGGTCCGCCGGCCGGGAGACCGAGGGTGTCACGGGCCCACCAGGCGCTCGCCAGGTTGGAGGTGAGGAGGGTGTGCGCGCTGTCCCGGCCGAGCGCGGCGAGCGCCTCGAAGGTGAACATGCCGGTGCCGGTGAACAGCAGGGTCGCGTCCTCCGGGAGTCCGGCCTCCCGGACCTGGGCGACGAGTTCCTCGGTGGTCACGTCGTACGGGGAGAAGCGCGCGCCGGCCCGGATCTTGACGACGCGGTCGACCTCGAGTCCGGCCGACTCCCAGTACGCCCGGGAGAGTTCGGTGAGCCACGGCTCGTACGGCGAGATCAGGACGAGCCGTTCGGCGCCCACGGCGCACGCGGTGTCGAGGATGGCGAGGGCGGCGGACCGTACGGGCGCTCCCACCCGCTCGGAGAGCTCCGCGCAGAGCGCGCGGTCGCCTTCGGGGGTGAGGAGGTAGTGCGAGCCGGTGCAGGAGACGACGGCCGCGTCGAGACGCAGTCCGCCGAAATTCCCCAGCACTTCGGGAAGAACGTCGTTGTACTTCTCCAGACGACCGCGCAGGTCTTTTCCGGGAAGTACCGGGAACCGTGCTGTGTGGACGTTGATCGCGGGATTCACGAGGCTGCCGATCTCGGGTTCGGCGGCGGCGTTTCCGGATGGAACCACCACACCGAGTCGCGGCGCCGATTGCAGAGCCATGAGCGAGTCTCTCCCATCCGCCGGTGCCATTGACATCACCGTACGGGCGGGGTGACCCGTACATCGATACGGGAATCCGCACTCCTTTCCGGGGTGCCCGCTTCCGGAAATGCGAACGGCGCCGCACCGTGAATACGGTGCGGCGCCGCCGCCGACAGGAATACGGAAATTCAGCTTGCCGGGGCCGCTTCGGCGACGAGTTCGTCGATCTTCGCGCGGCGGGTGAGGCCGCCGTTCACGGCCCAGTTCCCCTCCGGGATCTCGTTCACCACGAGCCAGACGACGGTGTCGGGCCCGGTCGCCCCGTGCACGTGCCGGGTGACCTCGACGGACAGCGCCTCGTTCCGCTCGGGGGTGAGGAAGCCCTCCAGGGGCGTGACGACGACGAGGACGCCCGGGGGCCGGCCGGCGCCGGTGGTCGCGAACCCCTTGGCGGCCTCGCGGACGTACACCCAGGTGGCTGCGGCGAAGAACTCGGTGTGCGGCAGCTCCATGGCCGTGAGCACGGAGTCGGCGACCTGCTGCTGCAGGACCTCCGCGGCGGCCTCGGACAGGGTGCCCTCGGGAACGGTTATCTCGACCAGCGGCATGGTGACTCCCATCATCGGTGTGTGCGTGAGGAGGTGTGGTTCAGCAGGCCGGCGCGGCTTCGAACCGGTCGATGGCAGCGGCCAGCTGGGCGCGCCTGCGGATGTCGAGCTTCCGGTAGATCCGGGTGATGTGCAGCTCCACGGCCCGGGTGGAGACCGTGAAGGACTCGGCGATCTGTCTGTTGGTCAGGCCGTCGAGCATCATCGTGGCGATGCGTCGCTCGTGGGCGGTCAGCTCCTCACGGGCGACCGGCGGGGCGGTCGGCTCCTCGCGCGTGCCCGGAGGGGTGGGTGGCGTGAGGAAGACCGGCGCGCCCCCGCGTATTCGCTCGTGGGTCCCGGCTCCGCCGGTGGAACGTTCGAGGCCGGCCAGCACCACGTGCCCCATGACGGCGTTCCACTCCCGGACCCTCAGCTCGCCGACGACCTGCGCCTGCGCGTACGGGTCGGCGTACAGCACCCGTAAGAGTGTGCGGCGGTCGGGGGCCTCACAGACCAGGAATTCCCCGCTGCCGTCCCGCCATGGTCCGCCGCCGAGCAGAATGCCGCGCGCGGCCATTCTTTTCCAGTACGTCCGATGAGCCTCTCCGAAACTCAACCGGTCCGTCTCATTGCCACGGAAAACGAGTTCGACCACAAAAGCCACGTGCGACTCCCCCATGAAGGCCGGGTGTTTCCACTTGTGACGCTACCATCCACCGCCCGCCCATTGAATGAACACAATGTTGCGGACGGCGGCCCGGCATTTCATGGGTTCCGGCGGTACGTGGCTAATCGGCCGCCGCGGACGTCGGTACGGGGGCGGTCTCGGGGGCCGGTTCGGCCGCCGGGCGGGGCTTGCGGCGCAGCAGTCCGGTGGCGGCGAGCACCGCCACGGCGCCCAGCCACACGGTCCAGCCGAGCGGCTCGCGCAGCACGGCGGCGCCGAGCACCACGGCCACCGCGGTCATGAGGTAGGTGACGGTGGAGGCCACCGTGGGCCCGTCCTTGATGATCAGCTCGAAGTTGAGCAGCGCGGCGAAGCCCGTGCAGACCACGCCGAGGACGAGGACCGAGATCACCGAGTCGGTGCGCCAGGTCACGGCCTGGAGGCCGAGGAAGGGGAAGGCGGCGAGGAGCAGCACGGTCGCCGCGCCGAGCTGTCCGCCGGCCAGCATCAGCGGCGGAATGCCCTTGCCCACGAGGAACTTGCCCATGTACGCGAAGCTGGCGCCGAAGCTGACCGAGCCGAGGACGAAGCAGAGGATGCTCCAACCGGAGCCCGCGGAGGCCGCGTTCCAGGGGGAGGCGATGAGCGCGGTGCCGCCGAGGCCGAGCAGCACACCGCCGGCCTTGTAGCCGGAGACCCGCTTCTCCTGGCCGAGGAGGAGCGCGGCGGCCAGGGTCCAGATCGGCGCGCTGCCGTTGACGACGGCGGCGACGCTGCTGGAGCCCTGGATCTCGCCTTCGGCGTACAGGGTCCAGGGGATGGCGTTGCCGAGGAGCGCGGCCACCGTCAGATGCCCCCAGATGGCGGCCTCCTTGGGCAGCCGGAGCCCCTTCGCATAGCCGATGGCGAGGATGACGACGGCGCCGAGGGCGAGCCGGGCGAGCACCATCTGCACGGGGGAGAAGCCGTATCCGGCGATCTTGATCCACAGGAAGACGGAGCCCCAGACGAGGCTCAGCGCGGCCAGCCGCGCGTAGGTGGCTTTGGACATGGGTGTTCCCGCTCCAGGAGAGGACAAGGGGAGAAGAAGGGGACGCGCGAAGTGGTCCGCGGTACGGGAACGAGCCTCGCAGCGGCGGCCGGGCGGATCCAGCAACGGCTCGTGGACGGTACCTTCCACGAGTCGTGGCCAATCGTGTTCCGCCCGGTCAGGCGGCGACGGCCGCCCGGGCCACGGTGCGGAGCGCGTCCAGGACGGCGGCGATCTCCGGGGAGGTCTGGCTGCCCTCCCGTACGGCCGCGAAGACCGTGCGGGACGGGGCCCGCTCGCTGAACGCGCGGATCGTCACCTCGGGCCGCGGCGCCGGCTTGGCCATCCGCGGGACGAGCGCGACCCCGAGGCCGAGCCGCACCGCCGCGAGGGTGGCGTCCCAGTCGCCGATGGCGTGGGAGGCCAGCGGGGTGAACCCGGCGGCCGTACAGGCGGCGACGCCGATGTCGTGACACATGCCCGTCGTCGCGAAGATCCAGGTCTCCTCGGCCAGGTCGGCGAGGAGCAGCCGGGGGCTGCCGAGGAGCCGGTGGCCCTCGGGCAGGGCGATGTCGAAGGGGTCGTCGCAGAGCGCGACCCGGTGGAAGCGCGCGTCGAGGCGCCCGTCCTCGCCGGCCGGTCCCGGGCTCTGCGCGGTGTCCGCGGAGATGACGACGTCGGTCTCCCCGCGGTGCAGCATCGAGAAGCTCTCCGGCGGGTCGATCTCGGCGAGCGAGGTCCGCAGGAGCGGCCGGGTCTCCCGCAGCCGGGCCACGGCGGGCAGGATCAGCGCCGACAGGGTGGTGGAGAAGCCGGCCACCGCGACCTCGCCGCTCTCGCCGCTCCCGTGCGCGGCGAGCTCGGCGCGCATCTGCTCGACCTGGGTGAACACGGCGTCGGCGTGCCGGAGGACGATCCGCGCGGCGCCGGTGAGGCGCAGCCGGCGCCCGGACGGCTCGGTGAGCTGGACGCCCAACTCCCGTCCCAGGGCGCTGATCTGCTGGGACACGGCCTGCGGGGTGAGGTGGAGCGCCTGGGCGGCCGCGCTGACGGTGCCGCGCTCACTGAGCTCCCTGAGCACGCGCAGCTTCCGCAGATCCGGATCGGCCACGTCCCGCACTCCCCCCTCACCGTCACCCTGTCGGTCACGTCCGGCGCCTCGTCATCGTACGCAGCCGGCGTCCACGTCGATGACCTCCTTGACCAGTGTCTCCAGGACGTCGAGGTCCCGCGCGGTCCGGCCCGCCTCCCGTCGGTCGCCCGGGTAGGTGGGGTCGAGGACGACGGCGCCCGCGCCCAGGTCCTGGAGGAGTCCGAGGTCGTCGGCGATCTGCGCGAGCGTGCCCTCGCCGAGCAGTCTCCCCGGGCCCAACGGCCGTGGGGTGACCCGCAGTTTGATCCGGGGACAGAGGTCGGGCACCGGCAGTTCCTGCTCCTCGGCGACCTGGCGGAGGGTGGGCAGTCCCACGCCGAGGAGCCAGTCGCCGGAGACGGAGGTGGGATGCCAGGCGTCGCCGAGGCGGACGGCCCGGCGCAGCGCCCCGTAGCTGTGGCCGCCGACCCAGACGGGCGGTCCCGGCCGCTGCACGGGCAGCGGCCCGGTGTGCACCTCCCGGAAGGAGACGTGGGCGCCGTCGAAGGAGGCGACCTCGTCGGCCCAGCAGGCCTTGATCGCGGCCAGGTACTCGTCGCTGATCGCACCCCGCTTGCGGTAGGGCACGTCGAGGACGGCGAACTCCCGGGCGGCCCAGCCCGCGGCCGCGCCGAACACGAGACGGCCGTTGCTGAACCGGTCGATGTTGGCGGCGACGCGGGCGGTGTGCACGGGATGCCGGTACGGGAGGATCGTCACGGTCGTGCCGAGCCCCACGGTCCCGGTGACCCCGGCGAGCCAGGCGAGGGTCGCGAAGGGGTCGTAGAACGGGGCCGGGAAGAGGTGCTGGACGTCCGGGGTGAGCGCCACGTGGTCGGAGACCATGGCGTAGTGGTAGCCCATCGCCTCGACCCGCAGCGCCCAGTCGGCGAGGGCGTCGGGAGTGGCTTCGGGCCCGTAGTTCGGCAGATTGACGCCGAATTTCATGAGGCGTTCCTTTCGGGGGCCCCGGCCGCGGTCGTGCCCGCGGCTCCGGCCCCGTGTGCGGTGTCCGTGAGGTGCGGCCCGGGCCCGGTGAAGCGGCCGGCCACGGTGAGGTGGAAGAGGACTCCGGCGAGCGCGGCCCCGGCGGCGAGGAGCGGGAGCAGGCGGGCGTCGAGCCCGTGGGCGAGGGCGAGACCGCCGAGCGCGGAGCCGGCGGCGCCGCCGAGGTAGGTCGCGGAGCTGTTGAGGCCGACGGCGGCGGCCCCGCCGTCGTGCGCGAGGAGTCGGTGCTGCTGAGGGACGACGAAGGCCCAGCCGACCGCGCCCCAGACGAGCAGGGGCAGCAGGACGAGGCCGGGTACGGCTGCGGTCCACGGCAGCAGCGCCAGGGCGCCGCCGAGGATGCCGAGGAGCGTGACGGCGAGGCGGGCGGGCCGCCCGGTCCGGTCGACGAGGGTCCCGGCGAGGAAGCTGCCGCAGACCCCGCCGATGCCCCAGACCCAGAGGTACGGCACCGCGCTGCCCACGTCGGCGACGCTGCGCAGGACGGGTTCGAGGTAGGTGTAGAGCCCGAGGCTCGCGACGGTCTGGGTGAAGGTGACGGCGACGACCACGGCGACCCTGGGCCGGGCGAGGGCGCCGATCCGGTCCTTCAGTGAGGGCGCCGCGGCTCCCCGTACGGGCGGGAGGGCCGTCGCGACGCCGAGCAGCGCGACGAGGCCGAGGGCGGTGATCAGCCACAGGGCCGCCCGCCAGCCGGAGCCGGCCGCGACGAGCAGCCCGAGCGGCACGCCGAGCACGGTCCCCGCGCTCATCCCGCCGAGGACCAGGCCGAGGGCGCGCCCGCGCCGCTCGGGCGGGACGAGCGCGACGGCGGCGGTGGCCGCGGCCGGGGTGAAGAGGCCCGCTCCGACGCCGGCGAGGGCCCGGGTGCCGAGGAGTCCGGCGTACGAACCGGCCATCGCCGTCCCGGAGTTGGCGAGGACGAAGACGACGAGCGCGGCGACGAGGACGGCCCGGGTGCCCCAGCGGGCGAGGACGGCCGAGAGGACCGGCGCGGCCAGGGCGTAACAGAGGGTGAAGGCGGTGACGGACTGGCCGGCGAGGGAGACGGAGACGTCCAGGTCGGCGCCGATGTCCGGGAGCAGTCCCGCCATGGCGTAGGCGTCGGTCCCCATGGCGAAGGAGCCGAGCGCGAGCAGGGCCACCGCGCGCGTGCCGCCCATCACACCCCCTCGTGGTCGTCGTACGGATCGGCCCCGGCGACGCTAGTGACCGGGCACCCCGCTCGCAGCCGTCGGCGCCGAAGTGGGTTCGGAGTTCCGCAGGCTCCGGCCCCCGCTCCGCTCGGATCGTCCGGTCACCGGCCTACGGTGGGTCTCTCCAGGAACCCGGGCTCTCCAGGCACCCACCCAGGCGCTCCAGGACCCAGGCGCTCCAGGAAACCCAGGAGGGAGTCCACCGTGCTCGACCTGTCCGTCATCAACGCGATGTTCCCGCCCGATCTCCCGGAACCGGCCGACTGGGAGCGGCGGTTCGGGCCGCGCGCCCTGCCGGACGGCGCCGAGGTCACGCGCTTCGCCCCGAGCCCCACCGGACACCTGCACATCGGCGGCCTCTACACGGCGGCCGTGACCCGGGCGCTCGCCCGCCAGTCGGGCGGGGTGCACGTGCTGCGCGTGGAGGACACCGACCGGTCCCGGCAGGTGGCGGGCGCCGCAGAGGAGTTCTCCCGGCTGCTCGGAGCCTTCGGGCTCGCCCCGGACGAGGGCGGCGTCGCCGGGGACGGGGCCTGGGGACCGTACCTCCAGTCGGAACGCCGGGAGATCTATCTCGGTCATGTGCGGGAGCTGCTGCGCCGCGACCGTGCGTACCCCTGCTTCTGCGGCAGGGAGCTGCTCGCGCGGAGCGCGGAGGAGCAGCGCGCGGGCCGTTCGCCGCTGGGCTACTACGGGCGGTGGGCGCCGTGCCGGACGCTCGCCCCGGAGGAGGCGGCGCGGCGGCTCGCGGCGGGCGAGCCGTACGTGGTGCGGTTCCGCTGCCCGTACGAGTTCCCCGGCCGGGTCCGGTTCACGGACCGCATCCGGGCCTCCGTCACGATGCAGGACAACGGCAACGACATCGTCCTCCTCAAGTCCTCGCAGGAGGAACTGCCGCTGCCCACCTACCACTTCGCGCACGTCGTGGACGACCACCTGATGCGGGTGACGCTGGTGGTCCGCGGCGAGGAGTGGCTCTCCTCGACCCCGGTCCATCTCCAGCTGCACACGGCGCTCGGCTTCGAGCCGCCCGCGTACGCGCACCTGGCCCCGCTCATGAAGGCGGAGGGGTCCTCGCGCCGCAAGCTCAGCAAGCGCAAGGACCCCGAGGCGTCGGTCGACTACTACCTGTCCGCCGGCTATCCCCCGGCCGCCGTCCAGCACTATCTGCGGGGCCTCGCCAACATCCGGCTCATGGACGTCCCCACCGCCGAGGCGCTCGCCGCCGACGTCCGGCTGGACGGCATGCGCCCCTCGGGGCCCCTGCTCGACCTGCCCAAACTGCACTCGCTGAGCCGGGAGTTCATCGCCTCGCTCACCCCGCGGGAGCTGTACGTGCAGCTGCTCTCCTGGGCGGAGGAGTACGACCCCGAGCTCGCCTCCGTCCTCGCCCGCCACGAGGGCCTCGCCCTGGCCGCCGTGGCCGCCGGACGGCCGGAGGGCGCGCCCGCCCGCAAGGACCTGGAGCGCTGGTCCTGCTTCCGCGACCGGTACGGCTTCTTCTTCGCAGAGCTCTTCGGCCCCGTACCGGTGGCCGGGGACGACCGCTACGGCGGCCTCGCCCCGGACCTCGTGCGGCGGATCGCCGCCGACTTCGCCGCCGTCTCCCCCGACGAGTGGTTCGCGCGGCTGGGGAAGATCGCCCGCCGCCACGGCCACGCCCCGGACACGGCGTCCTGGCGCCGGGACCCGGACCGCTGGGCGGGACCGCCGAGGACCGTCGCGAACGTGGTCCGGGTCGCGCTCACCGGCGCCACCCGCAGCCCCGATCTCTTCGCCGTGGCCCGGGCGCTGGGCCGGGACGAGGTGGTGCGCCGCCTCACCGCCGTGGCGGGGTGAGGCGGCGGGACCTCAGTCCAGCGGCACGCTCCGGACCGCGGTGCGGACGCCCGGCGCCGTGGCCCTGAGGAGCCCCTTGTCGCTGGAGCTCGCGGGCGCGTCGGCGCCCACCGGGGTCGTGGTCATGGGCCGGGAGGCGGCGCAACGCTGCTTCTCGGCCGCGGACATGGGTCCGGTGCGCTGGAGCAGCCGGTCGGGCACGGCGCGGGAGGGTCCGTCGACGACGGCGTGCAGCCGGTAGTCGTCCTTCTTGGAGACGAGCCAGCCCTCGACCCGCTCGCGGCTGGGCTGGAGTTCGACCCAGCTGACCTCGCCGGGCTGGATCCGCTCGACGACGGTCCGCTGGTCGCCGCTGAACCACTGCCAGGCCCGCTGCCAGCCCTTCTCGTACGCCTGCGAGAACTGGCCGGCCATCGGCCGTTCCTTGATCCGCTTGGCGTCCTCCACCGGGTCGCCGCTCGTGGGCAGCCGGGCCACTTCGGGCAGTGCGAGGCCGGCGTCGGCGTACGTCTGGGAGATGCTGTCGTGGCTGCGCTCCGCGTACGAGACGACCCGGCTGTGCTCCAGGGCGTTCCGGGTGCAGTTGACGAAGGCCTCGCCGACGACCCGCGCCTCGTCGTAGTAGCGGAAGGAGGTCCGGGCGTCCGGCCGGAACGTACAGGCGTTCTCGCCGTTGCAGGCGGCGGCCGCGTTGTGCAGGGTGCTCTCCCGTTCGTTGCCCTTGTACGCCTCCGAGGTGCCGAGGCGCGTCTTGTCGACGGTCTTGTCGACGGCGGGCGGCACCTCGACGGCGCGGATGCGGGCGATCATCGGCGAACAGGTCACATGGGTGCGGGAGTCGGTGACGCGTGAGGTGAAGGTGAGCACCGGCTCGTTCTCGCCGGCGGTGAAGACGTAGGCGCGGCCGGTCCAACGGCCCTTGCCGGGCGTGCCCTTGACCCGGTCGGGGTCGCCGGCGGTGGTGACCTCCTGGACGGGGCCGCCGGAGCCGCCGACGGCGTACGGCTGGCCGTCGGCGACCTGTTCGCCGGTGCACTCCTTGGAGACGGCGGGGCTGTCCTCGTAGCTGACGGTGACCCTGGCCCCCGCGCGGACCCCGCGGAGCCGCTGGCGGAGGGTGTTGCCGTCCTTCTGGAGGGCGACGCCGTGCGAGGCGTCGGTGCGGCCGGAGGCGGTGGGCGAGTAGCGCTGGTTGAGGCCGGTCCAGAAGTCGAGGCCGACGGTGGTGGGGCCGTCGCCCTTCATGACGGGGTCGGCGAAGTCGCCGTTGAGGACGGGGACGGCCTGCTCGGCCGGGGCGGCGGCTCGGGCCGCGTACGAGACGGGGGCGACGGGCAGCAGCAGGCCGGCGGCGCCGAGGACGGTGAGCGCGGACAGGGAGCGGTTCATGACGGGACTCCTCCGGGTCAGTTGGCGTCGGCCGGCAGGGCGACTTCACGCTTGGGCTCGACGCCCGGCGGCACCGCGCGGGCGGCCGGGACCTCCCGTGCCGCGTGCCGGAGTTTCCCGTCGCCGCCCTCGCCCCCGGCGGTGTTCCCGGGAGGCCGCGTGCCGCCGCAGACGCCGTCGGGGGCGGCGTACGTCTGGGCGATGAAGCTGCTGCTGTTCACCATCGAGGGGCTGTCCACCGCGATGCCGATGATCCGCTGCCCCGTCTTGGCGACGAGGCTGCCGACCACGCGCCGCATGGCGGCGTTGGCGCCGAAGACGAGCATGTCGTGCGCGTGGACGGTGCTCTTGTAGGCGGTCTCCTCGGTGGCCTCGACCGTCCACGACTTGGAGTACGTGGCCTTGAAGGCGGCCTCGAAGGCGAGGCGCGCGGTCAGCGAGCCGGAAGCGGTCGCGCCGCCGGAGACGGTGGTCTTGTTGCCGTTCGACGAGGTGGGGCCCTTGTCGAGCTGGGGCGTCTTGTGTTCCATCGCGGTCTCGTTGGCGAGGTTGGCGGTCACCTGGCCGGAGGCGGCGACCGTGCCCTCGGCGGTGATCGTCCCGGAGATCTCGCCACCGATGTTGTCGGTGGTGCCGGTCTTCAGGGTGACGGTCCGCTCGACCGCCATGTCGCTCTGGGTGCAGTTGATCACCGCGTTGCCCAGCGACTTCACGGCGGTGACGTACTCGCGGCTCAGCTTGGGGTCGATGGTGAAGGTGCAGGCGGAGCGCCCGGTGCGGCAGTGCTTGAGGACGTCGTCGACCTCGGCCGGGCGCCCGTCGGCGGTGAGGGCGCGGGGGACGGGGGTCTCGCCCGGCCCCTGCTCGGCGGCGGCGGGCGGGGCGAGCAGTGTCAGCGGGGCGGTGAGGCCCAGGGCGAGCACGGGCAGGAGGGCGCGGGGACGGCGCGAAGACATGACGAAGGAGCCCTTCGAGGGGGATGGGTGGGTGGGTTCAGGAGCCGAGCAGGGAGCAGAGTTCGGAGACCGGGAAGGGGGACTGTCCCGGGTCGGTGGACCCCTGCGGCAGCGAGCCGGGGAAGGTTGCGCAGGTCGAGGTCACCGCCTGGGCGGCGTTGTTCGCCGGCTCGGGCTCGTTCGAGGCGATGGTCCCGGTCATGTCCTTGAGGCCCTGCTCCTCCTCGGCGCCCTTGCCGCCGGTCAGCTTGCTCATGCAGGAGGACGAGCCGGGCGGGCACTCCTTGAGCTTCTCCCCGGCCGCCTTGATGTCCTTGTCGGCCTGGGCGGCCGCCTCTTCGTTCTTCTTCTGCTTCTCCTCGATCTCCTTGGCCTCCTTGGCGTTGGCCTCCTTGTCCAGGCAGGCCTGGTCGTCGGGCTTGCACTCCTCCGCGTGGGCGACGGAGGTCATCGGCAGGGCCAGGGCGGCGGCGAGCAGGACGGCACCGAGGGCACGGCGCGCCTTCGCGTGGGGCATGGGAACTCCCTTGGGACAGGGGTGTGTTGGGCGGCTCGGAAGGGGACGCCAGGGGCGGACAGGGGACTGTCCTCAAGATCACCGAGCGTGCTTCGAAGCTAACCGCCGGGGCCCCGGCGTCCCGGCAGGACACACGGCGCGGCGCGCGCCGACGGGCCCGCTCACCACTTCGGCGGAGCGCACTCGGGGCCGCCGCGGGGGGCCGGAACCGGGTCCTCCCCGGGCCGCTGCCCGGACCCGCCGGTCCACCCGTTCGTAGGGATTCCGGGACGCCGCCGTGAAGGCGCGCAGCCCTGTGCGGCGGGGGTCCTCACTCCCCCGGACGCCGCCGTTCGGCGACCCGCCGGCGGCCTCCGCGCGGGCCCGCCCCGGGGTGCCCGCCGGGGCGAACGCGCCCCCGGGAACACGGCCCCGAACGGGCGTCCGTCAGACGGGTGTTTCAACGCGTCCGGCTCGCCTCGGTGATCATTCTCGGCCAGTCTGATCTTGTGCCCGGCGGCCCGTCCCGGCCGCCGCACCAGGCCTTGGGCACCCCATGCCCGAGGCACCGGCACGGCCTGTCCGCATGACCCGCGCCCCCGTCCCGCGCATGCCTCCGCCTCCCCCGCGGAGCCGCCGGCCGACCGGGCGCAGCGCTCCCGTATGTCCCCATCGAAGGAGAGCAGAGCCATGTCCCGTACACGCCGCAGTCCCCTGCGTACCCCCTTCCGAGGTCTGGCCGTCCTCACAGCGGCGGCCGCACTCGCCGCCGTACCGACCACCCCCGCACTCGCCAACGAGGGCAATCCGACCGTGCTGAGCTGGGGTGCCGGACGCACCGGCCAGCTCGGCAACGGCACCCTGGCCGACAGCCTCAGCCCGACCTCGGTCACCAGCCTCTTCCGCGGCGACGTCGACCAGGTCTCGGCGGGCGGCACGTCCTCGGCCGACTCGTTCGTCCTCGCCCGTACGGACAAGACGGTCAAGTCCTGGGGCCACAACTCCTCCGGCCAGCTCGGCAACGGCGGCAACACCAACCAGACCGTGCCCACCACCGTCCCGCGCCTGACCAACATCAAGGACATCGCCGCCGGCGGAAAGCACGCCCTCGCCCTCGACACCAGCGGCCAGGTCTACTCCTGGGGCGACAACGCCTACGGGCAGCTCGGCAACAACCGCACCGGCGACAGCCGTACGGTCCCCGACCGCGTCCAGGGCATGCCCAAGGTCAAGCAGATCTCGGCCGGCTGCGACTTCAGCCTCGCCCTCCTGGAGAACGGCAAGGTGTACGCCTGGGGCCGCGGCATCCACGGCCAGCTCGGCACCGGCAGCCGCGCCACCAGCTCCGTACCGCGCCAGGTGCAGGGCCTGGAGAACATCGTGGAGATCGACGCCGGCTGCTACCACGCCCTCGCGCTGACCGCCGACGACACGGTCAAGTCCTGGGGCTACAACCTCTACGGCCAGCTCGGCAACTCCTCCACCAAGTCCTCCACGGTCCCGGTCGACGTCGACTGGCTGGAGGGCGTCTCCGACATCGAGGCGGGCGCCTTCCACAACTACGTCAAGACCAGCGACAGCCACGTCTGGGGCTGGGGCAACAACCAGTACGGCCAGCTCCTTGAGGGCGACGAGGCCTTCGGCGACAACGTCTCGCGCACCAACCGCACCGCCCCCGTCGAGATCCCGCGCCTGGAGGGCGTCCAGCACCTCGCGGCGGGCGCCCGGCACGGCGTCGCCGTCACGGCGGACGACGTCTTCGCCTGGGGCCACAACGGCGAGGGCCAGCTCGGCAACGGCACGACGGTCCCCCGCTTCGAGTCGGTGAAGATCCTCAACGAGGGCTCGGCGATCAAGGCGGTGGCCGTCTCCCTGGGCGGCAACACGACGTACGCGTACTGAGGCCGGTGAACGGCATGACGTACGCGTACGCACGCGCCGCGGCCGCCTGCCTCGCGCTCCTCGGTCTCGCCGTCTCCCCGGCGCACGCCGAGCCCCGTGACCCCTGGGTCCGCGCCTGGGGGGCCAACGGCGCCGGTCAGCTCGGCAACGGCTCCGTACTCCCCCAGCAGACCCCGTCGGGCGTCCGGGACCTGGCCCGTTCCGACGTGCGCGAGCTCGCCGCCGGGGGCGGCGGCGACAGCAGCTCGTTCGCCGTCGCCGTACTGAACGACGGCACGGTCCGGACCTGGGGCGCCAACCCCAACGGTCAGCTCGGCAACGGAACCACCGACAACCGGCCGTTCCCCGCCGCCGTCGCCGGTCTCTCAGGAGCCTCCGACGTCGCCGCCGGGGTCCACTCCGCCTATGCCGTACGCGGCGGACGGGCCTTCGCCTGGGGCGCCAACGCCTACGGGCAGCTCGGCGACGGCTCGACGACGGACACCAACCGTCCCGTCGCCGTCCAGAGCCTGAACAAGGTCACGGACATCGCCGCGGGGTGCTACCACGCCCTCGCCCTCCGCGAGGACGGCACCGTCTGGACCTGGGGCCGGAACAACTACGGCCAGCTCGGCCTCGGCACCTCCACCGACCGCAACACCCCCCAGCGGGTACCGGGCCTCACGGACGTCGTGGAGGTGGCCTCCGGCTGCAACCACTCGCTCGTCCGTACGGCCGACGGCACCGTCAAGGCCTGGGGCTACAACACCAACGGACAACTCGGCAACGACACCGTCGAAGGCAGTGCGACCCCCGTCGACGTCCGGCATCTGACGGACGTCGCGCGGATCTTCGCCGCGGGCTATCACTCCTTCGCCGTCCTCGACGGCGGAGAGGTACGAGCCTGGGGATGGAACGGCAGGGGTCAGCTCGGTGACGGCACCACCGTCTCGCGGACCACGCCCGTCCCCGTCCCCGGGCTCGCCGACGTCAACTCCCTCGCGGGCGGCTATGCCCACACGGTCGCGTCGCTGGCCAACGGCTCGGTCCTCGCCTGGGGCGAGAACTCGGTGGGCCAGCTCGGCGACGGCACCACCGCCGACTCCCCCACCCCGGTCACGGCCCTTCCTCCGGGCAGCGGCCCGGCACACGTCGCCGCCTCCGTCGTCGCACGGTCCAGCTACGCCTACTGACCCCGAAAGGTCCCCATGAATCTCCCCGCACGCACCACCCTGCTCGCCGCGCTCTCCCTCGCGGCCCTCACCACCACCTGCCTCCCCGTCCACGCCGCCGCCGGCACCGACCCCTGGGTCCGCGCCTGGGGCGAGAACGCGCAGGGGCAGCTGGGCAACGGCAGCGTCCTCGCCCAGCAGACCCCGGCGGCGGTCACCGGCATCACCCGTGACGACGTCCGTGAGCTCTCCGGCGGCGGGGGCGGCACCGGCACCACCGCCAACCCCTTCGCCGTCGCCCTCCTCAAGGACGGCACCGTGAAGAGCTGGGGCTCCAACGCCACCGGCCAGCTCGGCAACGGCACCCTCACCGCCCAGCCCTTCCCCGCGACCGTCGCCGGGCTCTCCGGCGTGAGCGAGGTCTCCGCGGGCCTCAACCACGTCCTCGCCGTCAGGGGCGGCCGGGTCCTCGCCTGGGGCAGCAACGCCTCCAAGCAGCTGGGCACCGGCCAGGACACCACCAACCCGTACAAGGCCCCGATCCCCGTACAGAGCCTGGACAAGGTGAAGGACGTCGCCGCGGGCTGCGACTTCAGCGTGGCGCTCCGGCAGGACGGCACGGTCTGGACCTGGGGCAAGGGCGACAACGGACGCCTGGGCACGGGCAACAACACCACGCGCGAGACCCCGCAGAAGGTCCCCGACCTCGTCGACGTCGAGTCCGTCGCCGTGGGCTGCGACCACGTCCTCGCGCTCACCGCCGACGGCACCGTCAAGGCCTGGGGCAAGGGCGCCGAGGGCCAGCTCGGCAACGACTCCGTCACCGACAGCAACAAGCCCGTCGACGTCGCCTACCTCGACGCCGTGGCGAAGATCTTCGCCACCTCCGCGTCCGGCTTCGCCGTCCTCGACGACGGCAGCCTGGCGGGCTGGGGCAAGAACACCGACCGGCAGCTCGGCGACGGCACGAACGCCAACCGCACCACCCCCGTCGTCCTGGACAGCCTCAAGGGCGTCCAGAGCATCTCGGGCGGCGCCGACTTCACCGTGGCCGCGCTCGACGACGGCTCGGTGATCGGCTGGGGCGCCAACGCGGCCGCCCAGCTCGGCGACGGCTCCACGACGGCTCCCCCGGGCACGACGGTGGCGCTGCCGCCGGGCAGCGGCATCACCCAGGTCGCCACGACCGTGACGGGCAAGTCCGCGTACGCCTACTGACGTCGGCATCCACTCGCACGTACGGAGGTCCGTGCGCGCACCCGCACGGACCTCCGGTCCGCCCTCGCGAGCGGCCCGAACCGGCTCCCCACACCGTCGAGCCTGGCCAGAGGCGGCGGTGAGCTGGCACTATCGCCGCATGTTCGCCTCGCTCTCCCGTGCCGCCCGCCGCCGTCTCCTGGCGGTCTCGGCCGCGCTGCTCGCGGTGTGCGGGGTGCTCGCGTGGTGGCTGATTCCCTTCGGCTCCCCCGTCCCGAGCGGCTCGGTCACCTTCAGTACGGGTGTCCCCACCGGCGTCTACCAGAAGTACGGGGATCTCCTGAAGAACGCCCTCGCGGAGGACCTGCCCGAGGTGTCGATAACGCTCAAGGACAGCGAGGGCTCCCAGCAGAACCTGGCCCGGGTCGCGACCGGCAAGGCCGACTTCACGGTCGCGACGGCAGACGCGGTGGCCCAGTACCAGCGCGACCGCAGGCCCGGTTTCGAGCGGCTGCGCGGCTGCGCACGGCTCTACGACGACTACGTACAGCTCGTCGTGCGCAAGGGCTCCTCGGTGCAGCGGGTCCAGGACCTGCGCGGGCTGCGGGTCGGCGTCGGCCAGGACGGCTCCGGCGTGCGGCTGATCGCCGACCGGGTGCTCGCGGCGGCCGGCCTGACGCCCGTCCGGGACATCGAACCGGTGTCCGCGGGCATCGACACGATGCCGGGGCTCCTGGAGCACGGCGAGCTGGACGCCTTCTTCTGGTCGGGCGGCCTGCCGACCGACGCGGTGCAGAAGCTGTCCGAGCGCTTCCCGGTCCGGCTGATCCCGCTGGACGCCCGGCTGGTCGACCGGCTGCACGACGTCGGCGAGTCGACCCGGCACTACCGGTCGGCGGTGATCCCGGCGGACGCGTACGCGAAGGCGCAGGACGGCCGGCCGATCGAGACCCTGGCGGTGGCGAACCTGCTGGTCACCACGGTGGAAGCGGACGAGGACCTGGTGGAGGGCTTCACCAGTACGGTGATCAGGAGCCGGGACGGGATCGGCCGCCAGGTGCACCCGGCCCAGCTGGTGGACCTGCGGACGGCCGTCTACACCGAGCCCCTGACGCTCCACGACGGCGCCCGCCGCTACTACCGCTCCGTGAAGCCCTGAGGCACCCCGTACTCCGTCCCGTGCCCTACCGCTCCGTCAAGCCCTGAGGCACCCCGTACTCCGTCCCGTGCCCTACTGAGGCACCCCGTACTCCGTCCCGTGCCCTACCGCTCCGTGAAGCCCTGAGGCACCCCGTACTCCGTCCCGTGCCCTACTGAGGCACCCCGGTCTCCGTCCCGTGCCCTACCGCTCCGTGAAGCCCTGACCCGGATCGCGCTCGGCGGGGGCGTGCCGGGGCACGGTGACCGTCACCCTCAGCCCGTGCGGCTCGTTCGGGGCGAAGGTCACGCCTCCGCCGCCGGCCGTCAGCAGGACGCGCGCGATGGAGAGGCCGAGGCCCGATCCCTTGACGTTCTGGTGCCGGCCCGAGCGCCAGAAGCGGTCGCCGACCCGGCCGAGCTCCTCCTCGGTGAGGCCGGGCCCGTGGTCGGCGACGACGACGGCCACGGTCGACCGGTCCGGGACGACGGTGACCGTGACCGGCTCCCCCGCGGGGGTGAACTTCAGCGCGTTGTCGATCACGGCGTCGAGGGCGCTGGAGAGGGCCACCGGGTCCGCCCAGGCAGTGACCGCCCCGCACTCCCCGGTCAGGGTGACGCCCTTGTCCTCGGCGACCGGGCGCCAGGACGCGACCCGCTCGTCGGTGAGCGCGCCGACGTCGGTGAGCCTCAGCTCGGCCGCCGCGTGCTCGGCGAGCGCCAGGTCGAGGAGGTCGTCGAGGACCTGCGCGAGGCGCTTGCCCTCGGTCCGTACGGAGGCGATCTCCTCGTTGCCCTCGGGGAGCTCGAGGGCGAGCAGTTCGATCCGCAGGAGCAGCGCGGCCAGCGGGTTGCGCAGCTGGTGTGAGGCGTCGGCGACGAAGGCCCGCTGCTGTTCGAGCGCGTCCTCGACGTTGTCGGCCATCTCGTTGAACGAGCGGGCGAGGCGCCGCAGTTCGGGAGGTCCGCCGGTGGCGGCCACGCGGGAGTTCATCTGCCCGGTGGCGATGTCGTGGGTGACGGCGTCGAGGACGCGGACCGGTCGCAGCACCCAGCCGGTGAGCCGGAAGGCGGCGCCGACGGCGAGCAGCATCGCGGCGGCCTCGCCGGCGAAGATCAGCAGCCAGCCGCGCAGGATGCGGGAGCGGAGCTGTCCGGTCGGCGAGTCGGTGACGACGACGGCGACGACGTCCCCGTCGCGGACGACGGGGGAGGCGATGGTGAGCCGGGCGTCCCCCTGCCAGGGCCAGACCTGCGGCGGGTCGTGGCTGCGGCGCCCGAGCAGGGCCTCGTTGAAGGCGCGCCGGCCCTCCCCGTCGTACGGGACGACCCAGTCCTCGGGGGCGGCGGCCATGGCGCGGTTGTCGCGGTAGAAGATCCCGGCGCGGATGCCGTACACGTCGTGGTAGCTGGCGAGTTCGCCGCCGAGGGTGGTGCGCCGCTCGTCGGTGCCGGGGCTGCTCTCGTTGACGAACTGGGCGAGGGCGGCGAAGCGGGCGGCGTCGTCGAGCCGGTCGACGACGACCCGCTGCTGCTCGGACGCGGCGAGGCTGGCGGCGAGGGGGAAGCCCAGGGCGAGCAGCACGCCGGCCATCAGCACGATGAGCAGCGGGAGGAGTCGGGTGCGCACGTGCGGAGCCGCCCCCTACGCGGCGGGGGCGACGAGGCGGTAGCCGACGCCCCGCACGGTCTCGATCAGGGCGGGCATCCGCAGCTTGGAGCGCAGGGAGGCGACGTGCACCTCCAGGGTGCGGCCGGTCCCCTCCCAGCTGGTCTGCCAGACCTCGCTGATGATCTGCTCGCGGCGGAAGACGACGCCGGGCCGCTGGGCGAGGAGGGCGAGCAGGTCGAACTCCTTGCGGGTGAGCGGGACGCTCTCGCCGTCGATGCTGACCCGGCGGGTGGGCAGCTCGACGGTGACGGAGCCGAGCCGCAGCACGGTCTCGTCGGCGGTCCCCGCGGTCCCCGTGGTCTCCTCGGCTCCGGCGCGGCGCCGGCTGACGGCGTGGATGCGGGCGAGGAGCTCGCCGGGGTCGTAGGGCTTGACGACGTAGTCGTCGGCGCCGAGGTTGAGCCCGTGGATCCGGGAGCGCACGTCTCCGCGCGCGGTCACCATGATCACCGGGGTGGTGGTGAGCTTACGGATGCGGCCGCAGACCTGGTAGCCGTCCTGGTCGGGGAGGCCGAGGTCGAGCAGGATCACTCCGTACGAGGGCCGCTCGCCCTGGGCGGTGGGCAGGACGGCCTGGAGGGCCTCCTCGCCGTTGCGGGCGTGGGTGACCGTGAAGCCGTGCTTCGCGAGGATCGCGGAGAGTGCGGCGGCGACGTGGTCGTCGTCCTCGACGAGCAGCAGTCGCATGCGTACCTCCTCCGTGAAGATTGCTTCGTGATCTGTCGATGGCGGCTCTCTGTGTACCAGGTGCCACCAGGGCATGAACACCGAACATGGGTGTCACAGTCAAGTGTCCCCCTGTTACGCCGGCGTTTCCGTTATGGACCCGGTACGGCCCGGCCGTCACCTTCACACTCTGTGTCCGGTTGCGGCCGTATCGTTATCCTCAATTTCCGCTCAGATGTGATGACGGTCGTCACATCGGGTCTCTAGTGTCCTCCCCAACCGAGGAGGACGGAGCAAGAGGCCGATGAGCGGAGAGTCAGTGTCCAAGAGTCCCGAGGCCACCCCGCGTGCCGCGGACGACCTGGTCGTACTGTCCGACGTGAACAAGCACTTCGGCGCACTGCATGTCCTCCAGGACATCGATCTGACGATCACCCGCGGCGAGGTCGTGGTCGTCATCGGGCCCTCCGGGTCCGGCAAGTCGACGCTGTGCCGCACGATCAACCGGCTGGAGAGCGTCGACTCCGGCACCATCACCATCGACGGCAAGCCGCTGCCCCAGGAGGGCAGGGAGCTGGCCAGGCTGCGTTCCGACGTCGGCATGGTCTTCCAGTCGTTCAACCTCTTCGCGCACAAGACGGTGCTCGAGAACGTGATGCTGGGCCAGGTCAAGGTCCGCAAGACGGAGAAGAAGGCCGCCGAGACCAAGGCCCGGGCCCTGCTCGACCGGGTCGGCGTCGGCACCCAGGCGGACAAGTACCCCGCTCAGCTCTCCGGCGGCCAGCAGCAGCGCGTGGCGATCGCCCGCGCGCTGGCCATGGACCCGAAGGTCATGCTCTTCGACGAGCCGACCTCGGCCCTCGACCCGGAGATGATCAACGAGGTCCTGGAGGTCATGCAGCAACTGGCCCGGGACGGAATGACGATGGTGGTCGTGACGCACGAGATGGGCTTCGCGCGCTCCGCCGCCAACCGCGTCGTCTTCATGGCCGACGGAAAGATCGTCGAGCAGGCGACACCCGAGGAGTTCTTCAGCAACCCGCGCAGCGACCGGGCCAAGGACTTCCTGTCCAAAATCCTTCACCACTGAGCGGGTTGACGACCTAGTCTTCCCCACTCACGCCTACTCAAGGGACTTTCCTCCATGAAGCTTCGCAGCACCGCCGCCGCCGCGGCCGTCGTCGTCCTCGCCCTGACCGCCACCGCCTGCGGCAGCGGCTCCGACTCCGGCAGCAACGGCGACAAGATCACCATCGGCATCAAGTTCGACCAGCCGGGCCTGGGCCTGAAGACCCCGGACGGCAAGTACGCCGGTTTCGACGTGGACGTCGCCAAGTACGTGGCGAAGGAGCTCGGTTACTCCGAGGACAAGATCAACTGGAAGCAGGCGCCGAGCGCCGAGCGCGAGAACCTGATCAAGAACGGTGACGTGAAGTTCGTCGTCGCCAGCTACTCGATCAACGACAAGCGCAAGAAGGAGGTCGACTTCGCGGGTCCGTACTTCCTGACCCACCAGGACCTCCTCGTCCGCGCCGACGACAACTCGATCACCAAGGTCGAGGACCTCAACTCCAAGAAGCTCTGCTCGGTCACCGGCTCGACCTCCGCGCAGAACGTCAAGGAGAAGCTCGCCCCGAAGGCCAACCTCCAGCAGCTCGGCGGCTACTCCGAGTGCCTCACCGGCCTGGAGAACAAGGCCGTCGACGCCCTGACCACGGACGCCTCGATCCTCGCGGGCTACGCCTCACAGAAGGAGCTCCAGGGCAAGTTCAAGCTCGTCGGCCTGAAGATGAGCGACGAGAACTACGGCATCGGCCTGAAGAAGGGCGACGACGAGCTGCGCGGCAAGATCAACACGGCGCTGGAGAAGATGGTCTCCGACGGCACCTGGGAGAAGCTCGTCAAGGCGAACTTCGGCCCCTCCGGCTACCAGTACGAGGCCGCGCCGGCGGTCCAGAAGTAACCCACCCGCCTCTGCGGTGACGGCCGCCCCGCACGCGGGCGGCCGTCACACCGGCACCGGCCGCCGCCCACGCGGCGGCCTCCACACCGACCGACCACCAGGGGAGAGCGCGGGGCATCGTGTTCGACTTTCTTGATTCCGGGCAGTACGACCTGCTCGGCGCCTTCTGGGTGACGGCTCAGCTCGCCCTCTACTCGGCGATCGGCTCGCTGGTCTGGGGCACCGCCCTGGTCGCCATGCGGGTCAGCCCGGTCCCGCTGATGCGGGGCTTCGCCACCGCGTACGTCAACATCGTCCGGAACACTCCGCTGACGGTGGTCCTCGTCGCCTGCCTGCTGGGCCTCAACCAGACCCTGCTCATCACGCTCGGCGCGGAGAGCTTCGAGAACATCGGCTTCCGCCTCGCCGTCCTCGGACTCGTCGCCTACACCGGCACCTTCGTCTGCGAGGCGCTGCGCTCGGGCATCAACACCGTTCCGCCGGGGCAGGCCGAGGCCGCCCGCGCGCTGGGCCTGAGCTTCACCCAGGTCCTCCGGCTCGTGGTCCTCCCGCAGGCCTTCCGCGCCGCGGTGACCCCGCTCGCCAACGTCCTGATCGCCCTCACCAAGAACACCACGGTGGCGGCCGCGATCGGCGCCGCCGAGGCCTCGCTCCTGATGAAGACGATGCTCGAGAACGAGAGCGACGCGCTGTTCGCCGTCTTCGCGATCTTCGCCTTCGGCTTCATCGTCCTCACCCTCCCCACCGGCCTGATCCTCGGCTGGGCGGCCAAGCGACTGGCGGTGAAGCGATGAGCTCCGTCCTGTACGACACCCCCGGCCCGCGCGCGAAGCGGCGCAACGTCGTCTACACGATCGTCTTCGTCGCGGTCCTCGCCCTGGTGGCCTGGTGGGTGCTCGACGCCCTGAACGCCAAGCACCAGCTGGACGCGGACAAGTGGAGCCCGTTCGTCACCGACTCCGCGGTCTGGACGACGTACCTGCTGCCCGGCCTCACCGAGACCCTCAAGGCCGCGGCGCTCTCCATCGTCATCGCGCTGCCGCTCGGCGCGGCCCTCGGCATCGGCCGGCTCTCCGACCACCGCTGGGTCCGCGTGCCCGTCGGCGCGCTCGTGGAGTTCTTCCGCGCCATCCCGGTGCTGCTCCTGATGATGTTCTCGAGCGCGCTGTACGCGCAGTTCACGACCGTCAGCTCCGACTTCCGCCCGCTGTACGCGGTCGTCACCGGCCTGGTGCTCTACAACGCCTCCGTGATCGCCGAGGTCGTCCGGGCCGGCGTGCTCACCCTGCCCCGCGGCCAGGGCGACGCGGCCGTGGCGCTCGGCATGCGCAAGGGCCAGACCATGCTGTACGTCCTGCTGCCGCAGGCCGTGACCGTCATGCTCCCGGCCCTGGTCAGCCAGCTCGTCGTCATCGTGAAGGACACCGCGCTCGGCGGCGCCCTGCTCGGCTTCGGGGAGCTGCTCAGCCAGAACCGGCAGATCACGGCCAACTACGGCGCCAACACGATCGCCACCCTCACGGTCATCGCGCTGATCTACATCGCCCTGAACTTCGCCCTGACCACCCTCGCGGGCCGGCTGGAGAGGCGGCTGCGCCGGGGCAGGAAGACCCCCTCGGTGGCCCTCCCGGCCCAGGCCGGAGCCACCGACGTGAAGTCGGAGGCCGTCAGCGGCGCCTGACCCCGCAGGGGTCCGTGGGACAACAGGGGTGGGCCGGAGCGGTACTGACTTCAGGTCAGCCGCACCGCGCCCACCCCGTCGCTTGACGCAAGCACCCTCAGTGGGTTGCATACGGTCTGTGATCAACCACCGGGCCCGTGCCACACTCAGCTGTGCTGCCCCCATGACCGTCCGGCCTACAGGAGCCGCGCCGTGGACCCGGTGATCATCGTGGGCGCGGGGCCGGTCGGCCTCGCGCTCTCCCTCGCGCTCGCCGCGCAGGGCGTGCCCAGCGTCGTCCTCGACGAGGGCGCCGGCAAGGAGGAGCCCCGCCCCGCGCGCAGCGTCGTCCTGCGCGCCGACATGGCCGCGACGGTCGAGCGGCTCGGCTGCACGACCCTCCGTGACGAGGGCGTCCGCTGGGTCGGCTGGCGGGGGATGCGCCGCCGCCAGGAGGTGCGCCGGCTCACCCTCGACCTGGGGCTCGGCGGCACGGAGGAATGGTCCGAGGACCCCGACGCACCCGCCTCCCCGGCCGCCCCGCTGCACATCCCCCAGCACGCCCTGGCCCGCGGACTGCGCGACGCCATCTCCCGGCAGAAGCTGATCCGGATCGTCACCGAGTCCCGGCTCGACACCATCGAGCAGGACCGGGACGGGGTCGTCGCCCACACCCGCGGCCCGGAGGGCACCTGGTGGCGCGGCAGCCACCTCGTCGGCTGCGACGGTGCCCGTTCGACCGTACGCAAGCTCCTCGGGATCCGTTTCCCCGGCCGCACGGCGGTGGAGCGGCACGCCGTCGCCGCGCTGCGCACCGAACTCCCCTGGCCCGGCGAGGCCCTGCTGCACCGTCAGCCCCCGTGGCGCGGCGCCGGCGAGGAGATCACCGCCCGTCCGCTGCCCGACGGGGTGTGGCGGATCGACTGGCTGCTGCCGCCCCGCGGCGACCTGGTCACCCCGGACGCGCTGGTCGCCCGGATCCGCGAGACCCTGGCCGGCTGGTGCGAGGGCGTGACACCCCCGTACGAACTCATCGACACCGGCGTCCACACCCTGCACCACCGGCTCGCCCGCCGCTGGCGGGTGGACCGGGTCCTCCTCGCCGGGGACGCGGCGCACCTGCTCGGCGCGGTCGGCACCCAGGGCCTCGACGAGGGGCTGCGGGACGTGGACAACCTCGCGTGGAAGCTCGCCCACGCCTGGCACCACGGCGGCTCGGAGCGGCTGCTCGACAGCTACCAGAGCGAGCGGCGGACGGCCGTCGCGACCCGGCTGCGCGCGGCGGACCAGTCGCTGCCCGTCCTGCGCGGCGGCGGAGGCCTGCGGACGTACCTCCCGGGCGCCTCGCGCGGCCACGACGCCCTGCTGACCGACGGTCATGTGGGGCGCGGCCCGCTCGGCGCGCCCCCGGCGTACCCCCACTCGCCCCTCGCGCCCCCGTACACCGAGGGGCAGACGCCCGTCGGCACCCCGCCGGGCGCTCCGGTCGAGGACGTCCGCGTGACCGCCCCCGACGGCACGACCGTACGGCTCCGGGACCGCCTCGGCCAGGGCCGCCTCCTGGTCCTCCTGGTCGCACCCGGCACCGGGGTGTGGGACCGGCGCCACTGGCGGAGCGCTGGAGTGATGCCCCGGCTCGAAGAGGCGGTCCAGGCACTCCCGGTGAAGGCCGAGGTCCTGGTCACGGAGGCCTACCCGGGCGCTCCGGCCCACGCCGTCCTGCTCGTACGGCCCGACGGGCACCTCGTCGCCGCCTTCTCCGGGGTCCGCCCGGAGGAGCTGTACGCGGCGGCGGACGCGGCCCGTGGCGGCTCGGTCGCCGAGGAGGCTCCGGCGGAGGAGTCCGCGGAGGAGTCCCCCGAAGTGTCCGTGTCGAGCGACCGCACGGCGGACATGCATTGATTCACGCAGGCGCGCATGGTGTACTCCGGAGCGTGACCGACACCGATGTGCGCCTGTGGCGGAGGGTCCATATGGACCTCCTCCGCTATGCGGGCTGCGTGTGTCGCCCGTCCTGCTGATCTCGCCCCTTTCCCCGCGCGCGCCCCGCCACCGGCCCCTGTCCGTGTGCCGTGTGCCGTCGCGCGCTCTTCGCGAACCCCAGGACGGTCACCCGTGCCCCAGCACGTCACCTCTCATCCCCCTGCCTTCTCCCCCGCCCCGTCCCCGACGTCGGCGGAACTCCTCGACTTCGTCCGTCGTACGGCGGCCGACAAGGAACTCGTCGACTCCCTGCCGCTCGACCCCGAGGGCCGTACCTGGGTACGGCTCGACGGCCCCGGCGGCAGCGAGGCCTGGCTCATCGGCTGGCCGCCCGGCACCGGCACCGGCTGGCACGACCACGCCGAATCGCTGGGCGCCTTCGCGACCGCGCGCGGGACGCTGACCGAGAACGCGCTCGCGGTCCGGCTGCCGGCGAGCGGCTGGAAGACCCTGGAACTGGCCGACGGCCTCGACCGCTCCCGGCGCCTCTCGGAGGGCACCGGCCGGGCGTTCGGCCGCCACCATGTGCACGAGGTGCTGAACGAGTCCACGGACACCCACGCGGTGTCGGTGCACGCCTACCATCCGCCGCTCCCGCTGATCCGGCGGTTCAGCCGGACGGGCGCGGTGCTCCGTCTCGAGCAGGTCGAGCGTCCGGAGGACTGGCAGTGAGCGAGGAGCGAGTGGGCATCGACGAGCTCCTGGAGCGGGTCAGGTCGGGACTCGACCGGATCGAGCCCCGGGCCGCCTACGAGGCGTACGAGGCGGGTGACGCGCTCCTGGTGGACACGCGCTACGCCGCCCTGCGGGAACGGGACGGCCTGATCCCGGGCGCGCTGATCGTGGAGCGCAACGAACTGGAGTGGCGGCTCGACCCCCTGGGCAGCCATCGCGCGGCGGAGGCCGACAGTCACGACCTGCGGGTGGTCGTCCTCTGCAACGAGGGCTACGCCTCCTCCCTGGCGGCCGAGTCCCTGCGCCGCCTGGGCCTGCACCGGGCGACGGACCTCGTCGGCGGCTTCCAGGCCTGGAAGGCCGCCGGCCTCCCGGTCCTCCTCCCGGCCACCCGCGCCTGACGGACCGTCCCACGGCCCACCACCGGACGAGTCCTTCTGTCCCCCCGTGTCAGAAGGACTCGTCTGGAAAGGGCACGTCCCGGCGGGACGCGTCCCGGAAGCCCGTGTCAGAAGGGCTCGTCCAGCCCCTCCGTGTCCTCGCCCTCGGCCTCCAGGGCCTGGCGGACGACGCGGAGGGCCATGCCCTCGGGGTACCCCTTGCGGGCGAGCATGCCCGCGAGCCGTCTCAGGCGCCGGTCGCGGTCGAGGCCGCGGGTGGCGCGCAGCTTGCGGTCCACGAGCTCACGCGCCGTGGCCTCCTCCCGCTCGGAGTCGAGCTGCTCCACCGCCTCCTGGATGAGGGTCGGCTCGACGCCCTTGGTGCGCAGCTCCCGGGCGAGAGCCCGGCGGGCGAGGCCCCGGCCGTGGTGGCGGGACTCCACCCAGGCCCCCGCGAAGGCGGCGTCGTCGATGAGACCGACGTCCTCGAAGCGGGAGAGGACCTCCTCCGCCACCTCGTCGGGGATCTCCCGCTTGCGCAGCGCGTCGGCGAGCTGCTTGCGCGTGCGGGGGCTTCCGGTGAGCAGGCGCAGGCAGATCGCGCGCGCCCGCTCAGCCGGATCCTGGGGTGACAGCTCCTTCTCGGCCCTCGACGAGTCGGAGCTGTCACCCGGCCATTCGGTGCGCCCGGTCACCGGTTCAGCTCTTGACCGCGGTGGCCTTGGTCGCCTTCGCGGTCTTGCTCGCGGGAGCCGGGACGCTCTTGGCGTCGTCCGCACCGGCCGCGTCGGCGGCGCCCGCCGCGTCCGCACCCGGCTCGGCCGACGGGGCCTCGGGCCGGACGCCGACGCCCAGCTTCTCCTTGATCTTCTTCTCGATCTCGTTGGCGAGGTCGGGGTTGTCCTTCAGGAAGTTGCGGGCGTTCTCCTTGCCCTGGCCGAGCTGGTCGCCCTCGTACGTGTACCAGGCGCCGGCCTTGCGGACGAAGCCGTGCTCCACGCCCATGTCGATCAGGCCGCCCTCGCGGCTGATGCCCTGGCCGTAGAGGATGTCGAACTCGGCCTGCTTGAAGGGCGGCGCGACCTTGTTCTTGACGACCTTGACGCGGGTGCGGTTGCCGACCGCCTCCGTGCCGTCCTTGAGGGTCTCGATGCGACGGATGTCGAGGCGCACCGAGGCGTAGAACTTCAGGGCGCGGCCACCGGTCGTGGTCTCCGGCGAGCCGAACATCACGCCGATCTTCTCGCGGAGCTGGTTGATGAAGATCGCGGTGGTCTTGGACTGGTTGAGCGCGCTGGTGATCTTCCGGAGCGCCTGGCTCATCAGGCGGGCCTGGAGACCCACGTGCGAGTCGCCCATCTCGCCCTCGATCTCCGCACGCGGGACGAGCGCGGCGACGGAGTCGATGACGATCAGGTCGAGGGCGCCGGAGCGGACCAGCATGTCGACGATCTCGAGCGCCTGCTCGCCGTTGTCCGGCTGGGACAGGATGAGGTTGTCGATGTCGACGCCGAGCTTCTTGGCGTACTCGGGGTCGAGGGCGTGCTCGGCGTCCACGAAGGCGACCTGGCCGCCGGCCTTCTGGGCGTTGGCCACGGCGTGCAGGGTCAGGGTCGTCTTACCGGAGGATTCCGGTCCGTAGATCTCCACGACACGGCCGCGCGGCAGGCCGCCGACGCCGAGGGCGACGTCGAGGGCGGTCGATCCGGTGGAGATCACCTCGATCGGCTCCTGGGTGCGGTCGCCCATGCGCATCACGGCGCCCTTGCCGAATTGGCGTTCAATCTGTGCGAGTGCGGCGTCGAGCGCCTTCTCGCGGTCGGTTCCTGCCATGGGTTCCACCCGGTTTGCTTGAGTCGATCGCTTCATGTGAAAGACGCTAACCCCTGCCACTGACAATGGGCCCCGGCGTCCCCTCCGACCTGTGGACAACTCGGCGACAAGCCCGTGATTCCAAGGGTCGGGCTTCCATGAGAATGGATGTTCGATTTTAGTGTCAAGCGCGCCACGCGGCCGTCAGGCGCCCCGGTCGACGAGCCACTCCAGGGCCGCCCGGCCGGCCCCGAGGACGGAGATGTGCCCCTCGGACGGGTCGAGCCGCAGCTCCGCGCCGGGGCTGTGCCCGGCCAGCCACCGGCCGTGCGCGCTCGGCACGATCCGGTCCTCGCCGCCGTGCAGCAGGAGGACCGGCGCGGCCACCCCGGCGGGGTCGCATCCCCACGGGGCGACATAGGCGAGGTCGTCGTCGATCAGCCCGCCCGGCCCGCCGTCCACGGCCGGACCGACGACCGCGCCGAACCAGGACCACTCCCCGGCGAGCGCCGCGTGGTCGGCGGGGGTGAACATCTCCGGGTCGTACCCGGCTCCCGCCTCGTAGGCCTCCTTCGCCGCACGCCCCTGGACGGCGGCCCGCAGGCCCGCCGCGCCGGACGGCGTCATGCCCGCGAACCAGTCGAGCCCCTCGGCTCCGAAGGGCGCGAGGCTCGCCGCCGCGACCACGGCGAGCACCCGTTCCGGCAGGAGCGCCCCGCAGGCCAGGGCGTGCGGGCCGCCGCCGGAGTGCCCCATGACGGCGAACCGTCCGATCCCCAGCGCGTCGGCGACGGCCCGTACGTCGTCGGCCGCCGAGGCGATGTCCCTGCCCGGCCGGGGAGTCGACCCGCCGTACCCGGGACGGTCGTACGACACCCAGCGGATCCCGAGCCGGGCGGAATCCGGGAGGAGCGGCCCCGGGGGCACGCCGATGTTCGGCGTCCCGTGCTGCCAGAAGACGGTCAACGCGGGGCCCGCTCCGGTGTCGTAGACGTGCAGACGGCGCCCGTCGTCCAGCTCCAGATCGGTCTCGATCACCCCTCACACCCCTCCCGGCACGCCCTTCGGCGACACGAACCTACTGGGGACCGGCCGTCACCGGCAGCAGCTCCGGCCGCTTGGCGCGGCGGTCGTCGCCGGACGAGCGGCCGCGCAGGCGCCGGCCGATCCAGGGGCCGAGGAAGGACCCGGCCCAGCGGAGCTCGGCGGTCACCGCACCCAGACCCGTGGGGACGGCCTGCGGCGGCAGCGGACGGGTCCAGGAGTCGTCGGAGCCGGGCAGCGCGAGCGCGTGGGCGACGGCGGCCGCTATGCGCGCGTGGCCGATCGGGCCGGCGTGCAGCCGGTCGGGGCTCCACAGCCGGGGGTCGGTGACGACGGGATGCCGGGAGGTCTCGACGACGGTGACGCCGTGCCGGCGCGAGGCCGCGCGGATCCGCTCGTTGAGGGCCTCGACACGGGGGCCGAGCGGGCGGGCGAGCGGAGTGATCCGGCCGACGTCGGGGAAGGTGAGGGTCGCGACGCGGGCGCCCTGCCCGGTCAGCGCGGCGAACATCGCCTCCAGGTGCCCGGCCGTCGCGTCCGCGTCGAAGCGGGGGCGCAGCAGGTCGTTGACGCCGGCGACGACCGTGGCGAGGTCGGGCCGGAGCGCGAGGGCGGGGGCGAGCTGCTCGGCGCGGACCTGGCCGGCGAGGCGGCCCCGTACGGCCAGGTTGGCGTAGCGCACGTCGGGCCGCTCGCGGGCGAGCGACTCCGCGAGCCGGTCCGCCCATCCGCGCAGCCCGACGGTGTCGTCACCGTCACCGAGCCCTTCCGTCTGACTGTCCCCCAGGGCGACGTACCGCAGAAACGTGCCGTCCGACATGGACCCGCCTTCCTCGATCACCTGCGCACCACTCTCGATGATAGTCACTTTTTTTACTAGCAAACTCGGCCAGCAGGGTGCCGGACCGCCCTCCCGCCTATCCTTCGACCCATGTCCCTCCCCCTCCGCGCCCCCGGCGGCGGCCGTCTGTCGGCCCGGGCCGCAGACGCCCTCGTGGCAGGAGTCGTCCTGCTCGTGGTGGCGGTCTGGACGGCCGTCTCGGCGCAGTACACGAGCGAGCCCGCGCTCCGCACGGTGCTCGGCTGGGCGCTGATCCTGGCCGGCTGCGGAGCGCTGTACTTCCGGCGGCGGCAGCCGGTCGCCGTGGCCGTGGCCACGCTGATCGCCTGCGTCGTCTACTACCCGCTGTCCGCCCAGGACGGCCCGCTCATGATCGCCTTCGCCCTCGCGCTGTACACGACCGCAGCCGAGGGCCGCTTCGCCGCCGCCGTCGCGCTCGCGGCCGTCACGCTGCTCGCGGTCGGCTTCGGCGAGATCCGGCAGCAGCCCGGGCACCGGCAGATCGACGACACCTCGCTCGCCATGCTGGCCGGCTGGCTGATCAGCCTGGTCGCCGTGGGCCGGGCCCAGCGCACCCGGATCGCCTATCTCCACGAGGTGGAGCAGCGGGCGCTCGCCGCCGAGCGGGAGCAGGAGGCCCGCGCCCGGCAGTCCGCCACCGAGGAGCGGCTGCGGATCGCCCGTGAGGTGCACGACGTGCTCGGGCACAGCATCTCGCTGATCAACGTCCAGTCCGGGGCGGCGCTCCACCGGCTCGGCAAGAAGCCGGCCCCCGAGACGGCGCTCGTCACCGCCACCGAGGCCCTGGAGGCGGTGAAGGCGACCAGCAAGGACGCCCTGCGCGAGCTGCGGGCGACCCTGGGGGTGCTGCGCCGGGCCGACGAGTCGACGCCGACCACGCCGTCCTCCGGGCTGGCACTTCTCGGCGACCTCGCCGCACGCGCCCGGAGCGCCGGCCTCGACGTCCGTACGCACACCACCGGCACGCCCGTACCGCTGCCGCCGCCCGTCGACCTCGCCGCGTACCGGATCGTGCAGGAGTCCCTGACGAACGTCACCCGCCACGCGGGCGCGAGGACCGTGTCGATCACCCTGGACTGGGGCGCCGACGCGGTGCGGCTGCGGATCGCCGACGACGGCGGGGGCGCGCCGGAGGGCCGCCCGCTGGGCAGCGGCATCCGGGGCATGACGGAGCGGGCCCGCGCGTTCGGCGGGGAGCTCACCGCCCGGAACGACGGGGACGGCTTCCTGGTGGACGCCCGGCTCCCCCTGACCACACCCGCCACACCCGCCGCACCTCCCCCATCCGAGAGGGACCCCCGATGATCCGTGTCGTGCTCGCCGACGACCAGACCCTGGTCCGGGCCGGCTTCCGGTCGATCCTCTCCGACGAGGAGGACCTCGAGGTCGTCGGAGAGGCCGGGGACGGGGAGCAGGCGGTCGCACTCGCCCGCGAACTGCGGCCGGACGTCGTCCTGATGGACATCCGGATGCCGGTGCTCGACGGTCTGGAGGCCACCCGTCGCATCACCGGCGACGCGCGGCTGGAAGGCGTGCGGGTGGTCATCCTGACCACCTTCGACGCGGACGACCACGTGTACGGGGCGCTGCGCGCCGGCGCCTCGGGCTTCCTCGTCAAGGACACCGAGCCGATGGAACTGCTGCACGCGGTACGGGTCGTGGCGCGCGGCGACGCCCTGATCTCCCCGGCCGTGACCCGCCGTCTGATCGCCGAGTTCGCCGGTCTCGCGGGCCGACAGCCGGATCCGAGCCCCCGGCTGAACGCCCTCACCGAGCGGGAGCGCGAGGTGCTCGGCCTGGTGGGCGCCGGACTCTCCAACGACGAGATCGCGGGCCGGCTCGTCCTCTCCCCCGCCACCGCCAAGACCCACGTCAGCCGCATCATGACCAAGCTGGCGGTGCGCGACCGGGCGCAACTGGTGATCCTGGCGTACGAGTCGGGGATGATCACTCCCGGCTGGCTGGCCTGAGGGCCCCTGGGGGACGGGACCCCACCGGCACAACTCAGGGGGTACGCGCGCGTGGGGAGGCGCAACCGACGGGGTACGGCCGGTGTCCACCCCGGGGTGACGCCGGGCCCCTGACCGTACGCCCACGCTGACCGGGTGAATCAGGACGTACTCGATCTCGCGCGGCTGCAGTTCGCCCTCACCGCCGGCGGACACTTCCTCTTCGTCGCCCTCACCCTGGGGCTCGCGACCGTCGTCGCCGCGCTCCAGACCAGGGCGACGTTCAGCCGGAATCCGCTGCACGCACGCATGGTGCGGTTCTGGGGCCAGTTGTACGTGATCAACTACGCGGTCGGGATCGTCACCGGGCTCGTGATGGAGTTCCAGTTCGGCATGGCGTGGAGCGGGCTCACCCACGGGGCGGGCAATGTCCTCGGGGCCTCGCTCGCCGTCGAGACGATCGTGGCGTTCTTCGTCGAGTCGACCTTCCTCGGTCTGTGGATCTTCGGCTGGAACCGGCTCAACCGCTGGGCCCACCTGGCCGCGATCTGGATCGTCGTGCTGACCGCCTACCTCTCGGCGTACTGGATCCTCGTCTCCAACGGCTTCCTCAACCACCCCGTGGGATACGGCTCCGAGGGCGGCGAGCTGGTCCTCGAGGACCCGGTCGCCCTCCTCACCAACCCCTCCGCGCTGCTCGCCTTCGGGCACGTCCTGGCGGGCGCGCTGCTGACCGCCGGGTTCTTCATGGCCGGGGTGAGTGCGTACCACCTCTTCCGGCGCAGCCCGGAGGCGGAGTTCTTCGGCCGCAGCCTGCGCATCGGGGTCTTCGTGTCGGCACCCGCGCTGATGGCCGCGTCCGTCTTCGGCGGGCTGCAGTTCCGCGCCCTCACCACCTTCCAGCCCATGAAGTCGGCCGTCTTCGGCGCGAAGTCGGCCGAGATCGCGCGGATCCAGGCGGAGATGACCGACCGCTTCGGGCCGGGCGACTACGTGCCCTCGGAGGCGTGGACCCGGGGCGGCGGTCTGGTGATGCTGATCAGCTTCGCGCTGATGATGTACCTGTGCTTCGCCGGGGTGATCCTGGCCTGCTTCAAGAAGGTCGTCCTCCGGTTCCGGCTCTGGCACCTCGTCCTGATGGCGGCCGTGCCCCTGCCGTATCTCGCCATGATCGCCGGCTGGGTCTTCCGGGAGGCCGGACGGCAGCCCTGGGTGGTCTACGGGATCCTCAAGACGGAGGACGCCGTCTCGGACCTCTCCCCCGACACCATGCGCCTCTCCCTCACCGTTTTCACCACCGTCTTCGTCCTGCTCGCCCTCCTCAACGCCTGGCTCCTCGCCCGGCACGCCCGCCGCGGCCCCGTCGAATCCGGCCTCGGCCACGACGAGCGTCCGGACCCCGACGGCGGGGAGCCGGGGGCACCGCCGGCCGACCCGGCGGACTCCCTGCCCGCTCCCCGCTACTGAACAGCCCGAACCACCGAGGAAAGCCCGAGGAGCCCCCGTGGAGACCCTGGCCATCACCCTGCTCGCCTTCTTCGCCGTGGGCTGGTTCGTCCTCGCGGGGGCGGACATCGGCACCGGCATGCTCACCCCCTGGCTCGGCCGGAACGACCGCGAGCGGCGTCTCGTCATCGCCTCCTTCGCCCCGTTCTTCCTGGGCAACGAGGTCTGGCTGGTCGCCGCCGCCGGTGTCCTCGTGGGCTGCTTCCCCGCCTTGGAAGGGGAACTCCTGAGCGGCCAGTTCCCGGTCCTCGTGGCCCTGCTGGCCGGCTGGATCCTCCGGGACGTGGGGCTCTGGTCGCGCGGCCGGGGCCCCGGGCCCCGCTGGCGCGCGGGCTGCGACGCCGCCGTGGCGTGCGGCAGCTGGACCGTCGCGCTCTCCTGGGGGTGGCTGCTCGCGGCCCTGCTGACCGGGCACCCGTACGCCCCGGCGACGGGCCCCACGGCGCTGCTCACCGCGTTCGCGGTGGCCGCGCTGTTCGCCGTGCACGGGCTCGGATTCGCCACGCTGCGCCTCACGGGCGTGCCGTACGAGCGGGCCCGCCGGCTCGTCGGACGCACCGGGCGCCCCTGGCAGTCCTTCGCGCTCACCGGCGTCCTGCTCGCCGGGCTTCCGCTCTGGGCGGGCACCGCGCTGCCGCTGGCCGGGCGGACGGCCGCGCCGAGCACGCTCCAGCTGCTCGTGCCCGCCCTGCTGGTCGTCACCCCCCTGCTGGTGGCCGTCCAGGCATGGATCTGGCACGCCTTCCGGCACCGGGTGACGGGCCCTTCGTACCTGTGAGGTCAGGTCTCCTTCTTGTGGTGCAGGGCCTTCTGGAGCCGGGCCACGACCGCCTCGCCGTATCTCCGGTGGCCGTGGACGCGCGGGTCGTCGGTCACGTCGTACCGCTTCACGTACGCGCCGAGGAAGGCCTGGAGGGTGGCGACGGCCGGGATGGCGATCAGCGCGCCGACGGCACCGAGCAGCGCCGTGCCCGCGATGACCGAGCCGAAGGCCACCGCCGGGTGGATGTCCACGGTCTTGGAGGTGAGCTTCGGCTGGAGCACGTAGTTCTCGAACTGCTGGTAGATCACGACGAAGCCGAGCACCCACAGCGCGTACCAGGGGTTGACGGTGAAGGCGATCAGCATCGGCAGGGCGCCGGCCAGATAGGTGCCGATGGTCGGGATGAACTGCGAGACGAGGCCGACCCAGACGGCGAGCGCCGGGGCGTACGGCACGCCCAGGATCTCGAAGAGCACGAAGTGCGCGATGCCCGAGATGAGGGCCATCAGGCCGCGCGAGTAGAGGTAGCCGCCGGTCTTGTCGACGGCGATCTCCCACGCGCGCAGGACCTCGGTCTGGCGGGCCGGCGGCAGGACGGAGCAGAGCGCGCGCCGCAGCCGGGGCCCGTCGGCCGCGAAGTAGAACGAGAACAGGAAGATCGTGAGGAGCCGGAAGAGTCCGCCGAGGACGGTGGCGGACACGTCGAGGACGCCGGACGCGCTGTTCTGCACGTACTTCTGGAGCCAGTCGGAGCTCAGCACGCTGTCCTGGACCTCGACGCGCGAGAGGTCCGTGTGGAAGTTCTGGTTGATCCAGTTGATCAGCGAGTCGAGGTACTTGGGGAAGTTCTCGACCATATCCACGATCTGGCCGGCCAGCATCGAGCCGAGGAGGACGACGAAGCCGACGCCGAAGACCGTGACGGCGAAGAAGACGAGGAAGGTGGCGAGGCCCCGGCGCATCCCGCGCGCCGCCATGCGTCCGACCGCCGGCTCGATGGCGAGGGCGAGGAAGAAGGCGAGCAGGATGTTGACGAGGAGGCCGACGAGCTGGTGGAAGGCCCAGTTGCCCAGTTGGAAGACGGCGTAGAGCGCGAGGGCGAGCACGAGCGCGCGGGGCAGCCAGCGCGGCATCCGCGCGGGCCCGGCGGCCGGGCCGGCCACGGCCTCCGACGGCACGGCCGCCGGAGCCGCGGCCTCGGCGGGGGCAGCGGCGGCCGGAGCCACGGCGGGCGCCGGGGAGGCCGTGCCGTCGGTCACGTCGAGTACGTCGGGCACATCGTTCGGTTCGGTCTTCTCGGTGTCGTCAGTCGGGGCCACCCCGCCAGTCTCGCGCACCGCACGGACATTCCACCCGGGACCCCTCACATCCCCGCCAGTCACCCCGCGGTTCGCTTTCCGGTCATCGCTTGTCGGCCGGTACGTCGACGGCCGCGCAGACGGCCCGCCACACGTCCTTCGCCTCCCAGCCGGCGTCCAGTGCCTCGCGCACCGTCCGGCCCCCGAGCTCGGCCATCACATGGTCGCTCGCGAAGGACTCGGCATACCCCGCACCGAAGTGGTCCGCCATCCGTTCCCAGAAAATCGTCAACCGCATGACCCCAGTATCCCGCCCCCAAGAGTGCAGCCCGGTCCGCAGACCTTGTCACCGCGCTTTTCCGCCCTACCTTCGGAGCATGGCCGAAAATCCCCTCTCCTCCCCGCCCTCGACTCCCCTGGCGCGCGCCGAGCGTTTCATCTGGCTGACGGCCCGCGTCCTCGAACAGCACCGGTTCGCCTACCACTTCCTGCGCGGCGGCCCGGACCGGGTCGAGACGGCCCTCACGGCGTACCTCAACGAGGACGGCGGCTACGGACACGCGCTCGAACCGGATCTGCGCGGCCCGGTCAGCCAGCCCCTGCACACCGCGCACGGGCTGCGGGTGCTGGACTCCATCGGCCGCTGCGGCGGACTGCGCGTGGAGCGGATCTGCCGCTACCTCACGGAGGTGTCCACGCACGACGGCGCGCTCCCGGCGATCCACCCGTCCCAGCGCCACTACCCCTCGGCGCCCTTCGTCCCGGTCGTCGACTTCCCGCCGAGCGCCCTGCTCTCGACCGGCCCGGTGGTCGGCGTTCTGCACCGCAACCAGGTCTGGCACGCGTGGCTGTTCCGGGCCACCGAGTTCTGCTGGTCGGCCGTGGAGTCGCTCGAGAAGTCCCATCCGTACGAGATCCAGGCGGCCGTCGCCTTCCTGGACTCGGCCCCCGACCGCTCACGCGCGGAGGCGGCCGCCGCCAAACTCGGCCGGCTCGTCCGCGAGCAGGGACTCGCCCTCCCGGACCCCGACCGGCCGGAGGACCACCCGGTGGCGCACGACGGGTACGCGCCCGGTGAGCACCTCCGTCCGCACGACTACGCGCGCGTGCCGGACTCGCTGGCCGGGCGCTGGTTCACGGAGCAGGAGATGGCCCGCTCCCTGGACCGCCTCGCAGCCGAGCAGGAGGAGGACGGCGGCTGGCCCACCCGCCGGAGCGCCTGGGCGCCCGGCTCAGCCCTGGAGTGGCGCCCGATCGTCACCGTCGAGGCGCTGCGCACCCTCCGCGCGCACGGCCGCGCGATCGACTGAGGCGCACCGGCGAGGCACACCGGGCTCGCTGCGGTCACCAGCCCAGCGCGCGTACCCCCGCGGTGACGGCGACGGCGGCGCCCACCACGACCAGGAACGGCGCGCGCAGGACGAGCGCGACGGCGGCCGCGGCGAGCCCGGCGGCCCGGGCGTCCAGGACGAGGTCGCCGCCCGTGCTGAAGGTCTGCTGCGCGGTGAGCGCGGCGAGCAGCGCGACGGGGAGCAGGGCGGCGAGCCGCTGGACGAGCGGGCGTTCCAGCGTGCCTGCGGGCACGAGCAGGCCGATCAGCTTGACGAGGTAGCACCCGGCGACGGTGAGGGCGATCGCGATCCAGACGTTCATCGGGAGTCCTTCTCTCCTCCGGTGGGGGCCGTGCGCCGGCCCCGGGCCCAGAGCACGGCGGGGGCGGCGAGGGCGGCGGCGAGGACCGGGACGCCGGCCGGCAGCACGGGCAGCAGTCCGAGGCCGAGCAGGACGGCGATCCCGGCGGTGGCGCGCTCCGTGGCGGACGTCAGCATGGGGGCGAGCAGGGCCAGGAAGACGGCGGGTCCGGCGGCGTCGAGCCCCCAGGCCGCGGTGTCACCGATCGCCTCGGCACCGAGCGCCCCGAGGAGCGTGGTCAGGTTCCACAGGACGTACAGGGTGAGGCCGGTGACGGTGAAGCCGATCCGGGCGGCCCGGCGGGACGGCTGGGGGAGGGCGACGGCCGTGGTCTCGTCGATCACCCAGTGCGCGGCGAAGGGCCTGACGGCCTTCGGCAGGGCGAGGAGCTGGGAGAGCCGCAGCCCGTAGAAGGCGTTGCGGGTGCCCAGGAAGAAGGCGCCGGCGGCGGCCGTGAAGGGGTTGCCGCCCGCGGCGAGCGCTCCGACGAGGGCGAACTGCGATGCGCCGGTGAAGACGAGCAGGCTGAGGACGCAGGTCTGGAGGAGGCTGAGGCCGGAGCCCGCCGAGGTCACGCCGAAGGCGAAGCCGGAGAGCCCGACGGCGATGCCGACGCCGAGCGCGTCGCGGACGACGGCCGCGTCGGGTTTGGCCGGGGTGCCGTCGCGTATGACGGGAGGTGCTGTCTGTTCTGCCACGTCAGGGACGTTACGGGAGCGGTCCGACCCCGGTCTTGTACGTTCTTGCGGCGACCGCGAGCCGGCCCCCGTACGTTCCTGCGGCGCCCGCGAAGCCCGTCCCCGTACGTTCCTGCGGCGCCCGCGAAGCCCGTCCCCGTACGTTCCTGCCGCGACCGCGAAACCCGCTCCGAACGTTCCTGCCGCGACCGCGAAACCCGCCCCGTACGTTCCTGCGGCGCCCGCGAAACCCGCCCCCGTACCTTCCTGCGGCGCCCGCGAAGCCCGTCCCCGTACGTTCCTGCCGCGGCTACGGAGCCTGACGTCCGACGCCCCGCGCGCGCTGGTACGCACCCGGCGGGACCCCCACACTGCGGGTGAAGTGCCGGCTGAGGTGCGACTGGTCGGTGAAGCCGACGGCGGCGGCCGCCTCCGCCGGGGGCGTCCCCGCGTCGAGGAGCTGCCGGGCCCTCCGTACGCGCGCGTCGGTGAGCCAGGTGTGCGGAGGCATCCCGTACGCCTCGCGGAAGGCACGGAGCAGGGCGAACGGGCTGGTGCCGAGGTCGGCGGCGAGCCGCTCCAGGGTCGGCGGCTCGATCATCCCGGCCTCCAGGACCTCACGCGCGCGTGCCGCGTTCCGGGCGCCCGCCGAGCGGGGCGGCAGCGGGGTGACGAGACCGCCGTGGCTGCGCAGCATCCGGGCGGTGACCAGGCGCAGGAGGCTGTCCGCGGCGAGCGCGTTGCCCTCCTCCGCGGCCCGGTGGACGCCGATGACGAGCCGGGCGGCGTACGGGTCGTCGACGACGGGCGAGGTGAAGCCTGCCGCGCCGCGCAGGGCGAGGGTGTCTGCGGCGATCGACCGGACGATCTCCGCGTCGGGGTAGATCGTCCGGTAGGTCCAGCCCTCGGGCACGCCCGCGTGCCCGGTGTGCGGGGTGTCCGGGTTGACGAGCGCGATCTGTCCGGGCCCGGCGTGGACGAGCTCGTCGCGGTAGTGGAAGGCCTCGACGCCCTCGGTGATCGCGGCGAAGACGAAGCTCTCGTGGGTGTGCCGGGCGAAGGCCTTGTGGATGTAGTGGGCGTGCAACAGGTCGACCCCGGGCAGCTCGGCGGGCCGCCAGTACCGCGCCCGCTCCTCCCCGCTCGTGCCGTCCCTCGCCATTCCCCCATTCTGCGCCCCGCCGCAGCCCCGCGACGAGCGGGATTCCCCCAGGTCCGGACGGTTGTCAGTGGTCGGGTGCACGATGGGTGGCATGGTCAGGTCCGCGCTCGACTCGTTCTCCCCCGCGACCCGTGGTTGGTTCACCGGGGCCTTCACCGCGCCGACGGCGGCGCAGGAGGGCGCCTGGAACGCCATCGGGGCGGGCTCCGACGTGCTCGTCGTCGCGCCGACCGGCTCGGGCAAGACCCTGGCGGCCTTCCTCGCCTCCCTGGACCGCCTGGCGGCCGCTCCGCCGCCGGCCGAGGCGAAGAAGCGCTGCCGTGTGCTGTACGTGTCGCCGCTGAAGGCCCTCGCCGTGGACGTCGAGCGGAACCTGCGCTCGCCGCTGACGGGCATCCGCCAGGAGTCGGTGCGGCTCGGCCTGCCCGAGCCGGACGTCCGGGTCGGGATCCGGTCCGGGGACACCCCGCCGGCCGAGCGCCGGGCGCTCGCGACCCGGCCGCCGGACATCCTGATCACCACCCCCGAGTCCCTGTTCCTGATGCTGACCTCCGCCACGCGCGAGGCCCTGTCGGGGGTGGAGACGGTCATCCTGGACGAGGTCCACGCGGTCGCGGGCACGAAGCGGGGCGCGCACCTGGCCCTCTCCCTGGAGCGGCTCGACGAGCTGCTGCCCCGGCCGGCGCGCCGGATCGGCCTGTCGGCCACGGTCCGCCCGGTCGACGAGGTGGCCCGCTACCTCTCCCCGGGGCGCGCGGTGGAGATCGTGCAGCCACCGTCGGGCAAGGAGTTCGACCTCTCGGTCGTCGTTCCCGTCGAGGACATGGGCGAGCTGGGCGGCTCCCCCGCCTCGGAGGGCAAGGACGGCGGGGACAAGCCGTCGATCTGGCCGCACGTCGAGGAGCGGATCGCCGATCTGGTCCAGTCCCACCGCTCCACGATCGTCTTCGCGAACTCCCGCCGGCTCGCCGAGCGCCTGTGCAACCGGCTGAACGAGATCGCGTACGAGCGGGCGACCGGAGAGCCGCTCCCCGAGGGGGCTCCTCCGGCCCAGGTCATGGCCCAGTCGGGAGCGGCGCAGGGCGCCCCGCCGCTGCTCGCCCGCGCGCACCACGGTTCGGTGTCGAAGGAGCAGCGCGCCCAGGTGGAGGAGGACCTGAAGGCGGGCCGGCTGCCCGCCGTGGTGGCCACCTCCAGCCTGGAGCTGGGCATCGACATGGGCGCGGTGGACCTGGTCGTCCAGGTCGAGTCGCCGCCGTCGGTGGCCTCCGGACTCCAGCGCGTGGGCCGGGCGGGACACCAGGTGGGGGCGGTCTCGACGGGCGTGGTGTTCCCGAAGTACCGGGGCGACCTGGTGCAGGCGGCCGTGGTCACCGAGCGGATGCGGTCCGGCGCGATCGAGTCCATGCGGATCCCCGCCAACCCGCTGGACGTCCTCGCCCAGCAGCTGGTCGCGATGGTCGCGCTCGACACCTGGCAGGTGGACGACCTGCTGGCGGTGGTGCGCCGCGCGGCCCCGTTCTCGGCACTGCCGGAGTCGGCGTTCACCGGCGTGCTGGACATGCTGGCCGGCCGCTACCCCTCGGACGCCTTCGCGGAGCTGCGCCCGCGCGTGGTCTGGGACCGGGTCGCCGGGACGGTCACGGGACGGCCGGGCGCCCAGCGGCTCGCCGTCACCTCGGGCGGCACGATCCCGGACCGCGGCCTGTTCGGCGTCTTCCTGGCGGGCTCGGACCCCAAGAAGGGCGGGGGCCGGGTCGGCGAGCTCGACGAGGAGATGGTGTACGAGTCGCGGGTCGGCGACGTCTTCACGCTCGGCACCACCTCCTGGCGGATCGAGGACATCACCCGGGACCGGGTGCTCGTCTCCCCCGCGCCCGGAGTGCCGGGCCGGCTGCCGTTCTGGAAGGGCGACCAGCTGGGCCGCCCGCTCGAACTGGGGCGGGCGGTGGGCGCGTTCCTCCGCGAGGTCGGCGCCCTCGCGGACGAGGACGCGCGTCTGCGGCTGCTGGCCGCGGGCCTGGACGCCTGGGCCGCGGAGAACGTCCTGGCGTACCTCAAGGAGCAGCGCGAGGCCTGCGGCCATGTGCCGGACGACCGGACGATCCTGGTCGAGCGCTTCCGCGACGAGCTCGGGGACTGGCGGGTCGTCATCCACTCCCCGTTCGGGGCGCAGGTGCACGCCCCGTGGGCGCTGGCGCTCGGCGCGCGGCTCGCCGAGCGGTACGGCATGGACGCGCAGGTGATGCACGCGGACGACGGCATCGTGCTGCGCCTGCCGGACGCCGACCTGATGGGCCTGGACATGGGCCTCGACCTCCTGGACCACGAGCCGGTCGACCCGGGCCGGCACCTGGACACGACGTACGACGCGGACAAGGCGCCCGTCGGCGCCGCGGACGCCCTCTTCGACAAGGGCGAGATCGGGCAGATCGTCACCAACCAGGTGGGCGGCTCCGCGCTGTTCGCCTCCCGCTTCCGCGAGTGCGCCGCCCGCGCCCTGCTGCTGCCCAAGCGCAACCCGGGCAAGCGCACCCCGCTGTGGCAGCAGCGGCAGCGCGCGGCCCAGCTCCTCCAGGTGGCGAGCGAGTTCGGGTCGTTCCCGATCGTCCTGGAAGCCGTCCGCGAGTGCCTCCAGGACGTCTTCGACCTCCCTGGCCTCGAAGAACTGATGGGGGACATCGAGTCCCGGCGCGTCCGCCTCGTCGAGGTCACCACCCCCGAGCCCTCCCCCTTCGCCCGCTCGCTGCTCTTCGGGTACGTGGCGCAGTTCCTGTACGAGGGGGACTCCCCGCTCGCCGAGCGGCGGGCGGCCGCGCTCTCCCTGGACTCGCGGCTGCTGGCGGAGCTCCTCGGCCAGGCGGAGCTGCGGGAACTGCTCGACCCCGAGGTCCTGACGGAGCTGGAGCGGGAGCTCCAGTGGCTGACGGAGGACCGCCGGATCAAGGACGTGGAGGGCGTCGCGGACCTGCTGCGGGTCCTGGGCCCGCTGACGGACACGGAGCTGGCCGAGCGCGGCGCCGAGCCGGCCTGGGCGCCCGAGCTGGGGGCGGCCCGCCGCGCGATCCGGGTGCGGGTCGGCGGCCGGGACCACTGGGCGGCGATCGAGGACGCGGGCCGGCTCCGGGACGCCCTGGGCACGGCCCTGCCGGTCGGCGTGCCCGAGGCCTTCACCGAGCCGGTCAAGGACCCGCTGGGCGACCTGCTCGCGCGGTACGCGCGCACGCACGGCCCGTTCACCTCCTCCGAGGCCGCCGCCCGCTTCGGCCTCGGCGCGGCCGTCACCGACGGCGCCCTCCAGCGCCTGGCGGCCTCGGGCCGAGTGGTCCAGGGCGAATTCCACCCCTCGGGCATCGGCCAGGAGTGGTGCGACGCGACCGTCCTGCGGCGGCTGCGGCGCCGCTCCCTGGCGGCCCTGCGCCACGAGCTGGAGCCGGTGCCCCCGGCGGCCCTCGCCACCTTCCTGCCGCAGTGGCAGCACCTGGGCGGCAGCAGCCTGCGCGGCATCGACGGCCTCGCGCGGGCGATCGAGCAGCTCCAGGGCGCCCCGGTGCCGGCCTCGGCCCTGGAGAAGCTGATCCTGCCGTCCCGGGTGAGGGACTACTCCCCCGCGCTCCTCGACGAGCTGACGACCACGGGCGAGGTCGTCTGGGCGGGCGCGGGCTCGCTCCCGGGCAAGGACGGCTGGGTCTCCCTCTACCTCGCGGACGCGGCGCCGCTGCTCCTCCCGCCGGCACACCCCCTGGAGCTCACCGCGCTCCACGAGTCGCTGCTCACGGCCCTCTCCGGCGGGTACGGCCTGTTCTTCCGGCAGATCGCCGACCAGATCCGGGCCACGACCCACCCGGACGCCACCGATCCGCAGCTCGCCGACGCCCTCTGGGACCTGGCCTGGTCGGGCCGGCTCACCAACGACACCCTGGCCCCGCTGCGCGCGCTCCTCGGTTCGGGCCGCACGGCCGGGTCCACCGCCCACCGCGCGCGGCGCACGGTCCCGCGCGGGCGGTACGGCACCCTGACCGCCGCCGCCCGCCCGGCGTCCCGCACGGGCCCGCCCACGGTCTCGGGCCGCTGGTCGATGCTGCCCCCGATCGAACCGGAGCCGACCCATCGGGCGCACGCCCTGGCCCGCACGCTCCTGGACCGGCACGGCGTGGTCACCCGGGGCGCGGTGGCCGCGGAGGGCGTGGAGGGCGGTTTCTCGGCCACGTACCGGATCCTGGCCGCGTTCGAGGACAGCGGGCAGGCCCGGCGCGGCTATGTCGTGGAGGGGCTCGGCGCGGCCCAGTTCGCCATGGACGGTGCGGTGGACCGGCTGCGGGCGGCCGCGACGGCCCGCGACCGCGGCGCCGAGGCGGCGGCGGGCCCGCGCGCCCTGGTGCTGGCGGCGGCCGACCCGGCGAACGCCTACGGCGCGGCCCTCCCCTGGCCCGAGCCGCCGACCGGTGCCGGACACAAACCGGGCCGCAAGGCGGGAGCGATGGTGGTCCTGGTCGACGGCGAGCTCACGCTCTACATGGAGCGCGGCGGCAAGACGCTCCTGTCCTGGCCGACGGACCCGGACGACCCGGCCCTGAGGGCGGCCGCGGAGGCCCTGGCGGCGTCGGCCAGGGCGGGCACGCTGGGCACGGTCACGGTGGAACGGGTCAACGGCGCGACGTCCCTGACGTCCCCCCTGGCCCGCCCCCTGGAGTCCGCCGGCTTCCTGGCCACCCCGAGAGGCCTCCGCCTCCGCCCCTGACACCCCCGCCACCCCGGCAGGACGACTGCCCCCGACGAAGGGCCGAGGCGCGGCCCACAATGGCCCCATGCCCGAAGGAGACACCGTCTGGCAGGCCGCGCACCGCCTGCACACCGCGCTCGCCGGCCGCGTCCTCACCCGCGCGGACCTCCGCGTGCCCCGGTTCGCGACCGCCGACCTCACCGGCCGCACGCTCCTCGACGTCACCCCGCGCGGCAAGCACCTGCTCGCCCGCATCGAGGGCGGGCTCACCCTCCACTCGCATCTGCGGATGGACGGCGCCTGGCGTGTGTACGCCACCGGGGAGCGCCCGCGCGGTGGCCCCGAGCACCAGATCCGGGCGATCCTCGGGAACGCCGAGTCCACCGCGTACGGCTACCGTCTCCCGGTCCTGGAGCTCATCCGTACCGCTGAGGAGTCCCACGCCGTGGGCCATCTCGGCCCGGACCTCCTGGGCCCGGACTGGGACGCCGAGGAGGCGGTGCGAAGGCTCGGCGCCGACCCGGCACGCCCGCTCGGCGAGGCCCTCCTCGACCAGCGGAACCTGGCCGGCATCGGCAATGTGTACAAGTCGGAGCTGGCCTTCCTCGCCGCCGTCACCCCCTGGCTCCCGGTCGGCGAGCTCGCCCCGGAGATCCCGGCCCGTCTGGTCGCCACGGCGCACCGCCTCCTGGACGCGAACAAGGACCGTCCCGACCGGCGCACCACGACCACCCGCCGTCCCGGCACCCCGCTGTACGTCTACGGCCGCGAGGGCCGTCCCTGTCTCCGCTGCGGTGCCGCGATCCGCAGGGCGGAGCTCGGCGACCGGGTCACGTACTGGTGTCCGGGCTGTCAGCGGGGCCCCGACGGAAACCAGCGCCCCAACAATTGACGACCCGTCAGATCCGGTCGTACGGTCCGGACATGACGACCACTCTCCCGGCATACGACCTGACCGGCCGCACCGCGTTCGTCACCGGCGCCGCGAGCGGCATCGGCCGCGCCACCGCGGACCTCCTGGCCCGGGCCGGTGCCACCGTCCACTGCGCCGACCGCGACGAGGCGGGCCTCAAGGAGACCGCGGCCCTGATCGCCCGGAGGGGCGGCTCCGCGCACCTCCATCCCCTGGACGTCACCGACCGGCCCGCACTGGCGGCGGCCGTCCGCGCCGCCGGCCCCCTCCACGTCATGGCCGCCATCGCCGGGGTCATGCACACGAGCACGGTCCTGGAGACCCGGGACGAGGACCTCGACCGCGTCCTCGCCGTCAACTTCAAGGGCGTGCTCTACGCGTGCCAGGAGGCGGCCCGTTCGATGATCGCCGCCGGCGTCCCCGGTTCGATCGTGACGATGGCCTCGGGCGCGATGGACACCGCGAGCCCGGGCCTGCTCTGTTACAGCGTCACCAAGGCGGCCGTCGTCCAGCTGACGAAGACCCTGGCGACGGAGGCGGGCCCGCACGGCATCCGGGTCAACGCGGTCGCCCCGGGCTGGATCCGCACCCCGATGACGGACCGCCACGAGCCGGCCGCCCAGCTCCAGGCCGAGGCGGCGATGGTCCGTCACTCACCCCTGGGCCGGGTCGGCGAGGCCGAGGACATCGCGCACGCGGTCCTGCACCTGGCCTCCGACGCCTCGGCGTTCACGACGGGCCAGATCCTCCGCCCCAACGGCGGCGTCGCGATGCCCTGGTGACACCCCGGGCCACCGGCCCGGGAAGCCGCCGCCCCGACGAAGCCGCCACATGCACCGGCAGCAGGCTCAGCCCCCAGCCGCCCGCGGCCACCGCCCCTTCGACGGGCCCGGTCTCGCCCGGCAGGAGCAGCAGGCGCAGCACCGCCCACCACCAGAGCCCTCCGGCCGCGAGGCCGCACGCCAGCAGCGCGAGCGTCACCAGCGGAACCCGTCGCCGTACCATGGCCGCCTCCTGCGGTCGACGCTAGACCGGCAGGATCACCCTGCGGGAGGGCGCACCGGTGGCAAACCCGGCGCACACGGCCCAGTCGTACGTCCCTCCCACCATGCACGCCCCACCGGAACCCGGCATCTCCAGCGGAACCCCCCGAAGCCCTCGGAAACGAGAAAAGCCCCGGTCAGTGCCCCGCAAAGAGGCACCGACCGGGGCTTCGCCCCACTTCGGTTCAGGCAGCGACGACGTCCACCGCTTCCGCGGGCGCCTTGATGGTCACCCGCCCGGTGGGCACACCGGCCACCGACGTCACCGACACCGAATTGAGCATCGGGCGTACCGGCGTCGGCACCGGTTCGCTCGCCGCTGCCGACTCGGCCAGTTCGGCCAGCGACAGCTCGTCGCTCACTTCGCGCATGAGCTCGGACATCCGTACGTCCAGCGCGTCGCAGATCGCGGAGAGCAGCTCGGAGGAAGCCTCCTTCTGCCCCCGCTCCACCTCGGAGAGATAGCCGAGCGAGACTCGGGCCGACGAGGAGACTTCGCGCAGAGTACGGCCCTGGCGCTGGCGCTGCCGACGCAGCACGTCACCCAGCAGGCGACGGAGCAGGATCATCGGTGGCTCCCTCCTCGGACCGCGTAGCCGCATCCTTCACGCCCCACCGTACCGCCTCGCGCTGCGGCCGTGCGGGGAGCGATGTCGTGTTCACTCAGGGCTGCAAACATCAATTCCCCCCGTTGTGTTCCGTATCCTGTGCCCGCGCATTTCCCGAGAGTTCCTCATGGAGCAGTTCCAGCACGCTCCGTACGCTCTCTCTACGGATTTCCGTACGATCGCCGTTCAACCTCAACGACACCACTTTCCCGGCCCGCGCGCTCGTCGCGGCCGGTCCGGCGACCGCCACGTAGACGGTTCCGACGGGCTGTCCGTCCTGCGGGGTGGGCCCCGCGACCCCGGTCGTCGAGATCCCCCAGTCGGCGCCGAGCCGGTCCCGCACACCGGCCGCCATCTGCAGCGCGACCTCGGGATCCACCGCTCCGCGCTCCGCGAGCAGGGCCCCGTCGACGCCGAGGAGCTCGCGCTTGAGGGCCGTGGCGTACGCCGTCACCGACCCCCGGAAGGACACCGAGGCGCCCGGCACGCCGGTGAGCTCGGCGGCCACCAGACCACCCGTGAGCGACTCCGCGGCGGCCAGCGTCTGATCACGCTCCGCGAGCAGCGCCAGCACCCGGGCGGCCTCGGTCATCGCGTCGCCGTCTCCGACCGAGCGGCCGCGCGCTCCGCCGCGAGCCCCTTGCGCCGCAGGACGACCGCCTGGCGGACGTAGTCCAGACCGGTGACGACCGTCAGCACGACGGCCACCGCCATCACCCAGAAGCGGAGGGTGGCCAGCGGTCCGGTGAGCATGAGGACGTACATGCCCACGGCGGTGCCCTGGGCGAGCGTCTTCATCTTGCCGCCGCGGCTGGCGGGGATGACCCCGTGCCGGATGACCCAGAACCGCATCAGGGTGATGCCGAGCTCGCGGGCCAGGATGACCGCGGTCACCCACCAGGGCAGGTCCCCCAGCAAGGAGAGCGAGATGAGCCCGGCCGCCATGATCGCCTTGTCGGCGATGGGGTCGGCGATCTTCCCGAAGTCGGTGACCAGGTTGTACGTACGGGCGAGGTGCCCGTCGAAGACGTCCGTGATCATGGCCACCGCGAACGCCGCCCAGGCCCAGGCCCGCCACGCCGGGTCGTGCCCGCCGTCCTGGAACAGCAGGATCACGAAGCCCGGCACGAGGACGAGCCGGATCATCGTGAGGATGTTCGCGATGTTCCACAGGCTGGCCTGGTTGACGGCCGCCGCGCCCAGCTTGCCGCGGGGCGCCGGCCTACCGGTTCCGCCCGTCGCGGATGCCGGGACTCCGGTCATCTGCCTGCCTCCTCGAAAAGACACTCGGCCACCAGGTCGACGCCCTCCGTGCCGACGACCTTCGCCCTGACCATACGGCCCGGGGCCAGGTCGGGAAGCGCACCGTCGGCCGTGGTGAGCACGACCTGTCCGTCGGTCTCGGGAGCCTGGTGGGCGGCGCGCCCGATCCAGCCTTCCTCCTCGTCCAGGGTTTCGACGAGTACTTCCAGGGTCTCTCCGATCCGCTCCTCCGCGCGCTGCGCGGTGAGCTCCTCGGCGAGCCGGGAGAGGTGGGCGAGCCGCTCGTCGACGACGTCCTGGTCGAGCTTGTGCTCGTACGTGGCGGCCTCGGTGCCGTCCTCGTCGGAGTAGCCGAAGACGCCGATGGCGTCGAGGCGCGCGTGGGTGATGAAGCGTTCCAGCTCGGCGAAGTCCGCCTCGGTCTCGCCGGGGAAGCCGACGATGAAGTTGGACCGGGCACCGGCCGTGGGCGCCTTGGAGCGGATGGTCTCCAGGAGCTCCAGGAAGCGGTCGGTGTCGCCGAAGCGGCGCATGGCCCGCAGCACGTCGGGGGCGCTGTGCTGGAAGGACAGGTCGAAGTAGGGCACGACCTTCTCGGTCGACGTGAGGACGTCGATCAGGCCGGGGCGCATCTCGGCGGGCTGGAGGTAGCTGACGCGGACCCGCTCGATGCCGTCCACCGAGGCCAGCTCGGGCAGCAGGCTCTCCAGGAGCCGGATGTCGCCGAGGTCCTTGCCGTAGGAGGTGTTGTTCTCGGAGACCAGCATGATCTCCTTCACGCCCTGCTCGGCGAGCCAGCGCGTCTCGTTGAGCACGTCCGAGGGACGGCGGGAGACGAAGGAGCCGCGGAAGGAGGGGATGGCGCAGAAGGAGCAGCGGCGGTCGCAGCCGGAGGCCAGCTTCACGGAGGCGACGGGGCTGGTGTCCAGGCGGCGGCGGAGCGGCGCGCGCGGCCCGGAGGCGGGCGCGAGGCCGTCGGGCAGGTCGCTCGGCACGTTCTCGGGGGCGTCCACGGAGCCGTGCCCCGGCAGGGCGACGGACGCGGCGGCCTCCTGGCGCTCCACGGGGGACAGCGGCAGCAGCTTGCGCCGGTCACGCGGGGTGTGGGCCTCGACACTGCCACCGCTGAGGATGGTCTGGAGGCGGTTGGAGATGTCGGCGTAGTCGTCGAAGCCGAGGACGCCGTCGGCCTCCGGGAGGGCTTCGGCGAGCTCCTTGCCGTACCGCTCGGCCATGCAGCCGACCGCGACGACGGCCTGGGTCTTGCCATGATCCTTCAGATCATTGGCTTCGAGGAGGGCGTCGACGGAGTCCTTCTTGGCGGCTTCGACGAATCCGCAGGTGTTGACGACGGCGACGTCCGCTTCCTCGGCGTTCTCGACGAGCTCCCAGCCGTCCGCTGCCAAGCGGCCTGCAAGCTCCTCCGAGTCCACCTCGTTACGGGCGCAGCCAAGAGTGACAAGGGCGACGGTACGGCGTTCGGGCATGGGCTCAAGACTACTTCGTCCCGGCCGTTCCCCCGTCGCGCAGGGTTCACCTGCGCGACAGAGGTCACATCACCGGCCGGAGAGGATCACCGGCCGCGGGGCTCAGCCGGCCTCGGGGTCGCCCTTGGTGTAGCTGAGACGCTCGACCTGGCCGGATTCGAACTTGTCGTCGAGCTTCTTGCCGTTCACATAGAGCTCGATCGCTCCGGCGTTTCCGAGGACCAGATCGACGCGCTCGCCGTCCTGGAAGGTCTTGGACTCGCCCTTGAGGAGGAGGCCGTCGAAGAGGAGCTTGCCGTCGCTCGCCTTCGCCGAGATCCAGCTCTTGTCGTCGATCGCGGAGAGCTTGACCGTGACCTTGTCCTGCGGGACCGCGGCGATCGCGCTCTCGGTGGGCTTGGGCGCGGGCTTGACCGGCTTCGGCTTGGTGGCGGAGGTGGCCTTCTCGGGGGCGGGCGCCGGGCCGCCGTCGGCGACGGTGGTCCCCTTGCCGGACTCGTTCCCGTTGAACATCGTGAAGCCGACGAATCCGACGACGGCGACGATGGCCGCGACCATCGCGGCGGTCCAGTTGGGCCTGCGGGGCTCGGGGCGGATACGTTCCGCCTCGAAGAGCGGGGCGGCGGGGGTGGGCGCGGGACGGCCACCGTGCTCGGCGTCGTACTGCTCGATCAGCGCAGCCGGATCGAGACCGACGACGCGCGCGAGCGTACGGATGTGCCCGCGGGCGTAGACGTCGCCGCCGCAGCGCGAGAAGTCGTCCTCCTCGATCGCGTGCACGATCGGAATCCGGACACGGGTGGAGGCACTGACCTCTTCGACGGTGAGACCTGCGGCGATTCGGGCCTGCTGGAGAGCGCGACCGATCGAGTCCCGGTCGTCTGCCGGGAAGGTCCGGTCGTCTTCGGGGGAGTTGCCGATGGACACGAGAGCGCCTTTCGAGCGTGTAGCCACCTGCTGGACGTTCAGTCTATGGGTGGTACGAAAGGGTGGGGCAACCGGGCGGGTGCTGTTTGTACGCCATGAGGATGGGACATCCTTCTGTCCCTCCCTCCAACTTGACGTACGGCCAGGGGAAACGGTTGCCCACCGTTCCCTTACGAGTGAGTCTCGGCCCGGTCTCGAACCGGGTACCCGGCTCCCCACCGCGTACGCGGCCTCGAACCGCGTGCCCGGTCCCGTACCGCGTACCCGGCCTCTCCGCCGCTACTCCCCCGACTCCCCGCGGATCACCGCGAGGACACCGTCCAGCTCGTCCGGCTTCACGAGCACGTCCCGCGCCTTCGATCCCTCGCTCGGTCCGACGATGTTCCGCGACTCCATCAGGTCCATCAGCCGGCCGGCCTTCGCGAAGCCCACGCGCAGCTTGCGCTGGAGCATCGAGGTGGAGCCGAACTGCGTCGAGACGACGAGTTCGGCGGCCTGGCACAGCAGGTCGAGGTCGTCGCCGATGTCCTCGTCGATCTCCTTCTTCTGCTTGGTCCCGACGGTGACGTCGTCCCGGAAGACGGGCGTCATCTGGTCCTTGCAGTGCTGCACGACGGCCGCGACCTCGGCCTCGGTGACGAACGCGCCCTGCATGCGGATGGGCTTGTTGGCCCCCATCGGCAGGAAGAGACCGTCGCCCTTGCCGATCAGCTTCTCGGCGCCGGGCTGGTCCAGGATGACCCGGCTGTCGGCGAGCGAGGAGGTGGCGAAGGCGAGCCGGGAGGGCACGTTCGCCTTGATCAGGCCGGTGACGACGTCCACCGACGGCCGCTGGGTGGCGAGCACGAGGTGGATGCCGGCGGCGCGCGCCAGCTGGGTGATCCGGACGATGGAGTCCTCGACGTCGCGCGGCGCGACCATCATCAGGTCGGCGAGCTCGTCGACGATCACCAGCAGGTACGGGTAGGGGTTGAGCTCGCGCTCGCTGCCCTCGGGCAGCTTGATCTTGCCGTCCCGGATGGCCTGGTTGAAGTCGTCGATGTGCCGGAAGCCGAAGGCGGCCAGGTCGTCGTAGCGCAGGTCCATCTCGCGGACGACCCACTGGAGCGCCTCTGCGGCCTTCTTGGGGTTGGTGATGATCGGGGTGATCAGGTGCGGGATGCCCTCGTAGGCGGTGAGCTCGACCCGCTTGGGGTCGACGAGCACCATCCGGACGTCCTCGGGGGTCGCCCTGATCATCACCGAGGTGATGAGGCAGTTGATGCAGGAGGACTTGCCGGATCCGGTGGCACCGGCCACCAGGATGTGCGGCATCTTCGCCAGGTTGGCCATCACGTAGCCGCCCTCGACGTCCTTGCCGAGCGCGACCAGCATCGGATGGTCGTCGTCGCCGTCCGCGAGCCGGAGCACGTCCCCGAGGTTGACCATCTCCCGGTCGCTGTTCGGGATCTCGATGCCGACGGCCGACTTCCCGGGAATCGGCGAGATGATCCGCACGTCGGGCGAGGCCACGGCGTACGCGATGTTCTTGGCGAGCGCCGTGATCTTCTCGACCTTCACGGCGGGGCCGAGCTCGACCTCGTACCGCGTGACCGTCGGACCGCGCGTGAAGCCCGTGACGTCCGCGTCCACCTTGAACTCGGTGAAGACGTTCGTGAGCGCCGCCGCGACGGCGTCGTTGACGGCGCTGCGGGTCTTGCCCGGCCCGCCGCGCTCCAGGAGGTCGAGCGAGGGCAGGGAGTACGTGATGTCGCCCGCGAGCTGGAGCTGCTCGGCCCGGGGCGGCAGGTCGGTCGGCTCGGGCGCCGGCTTCGTCAGGTCGGGTACGGCCCCGCGGCCTCCCCCGCGGGCCGGCGGCACGGGCGCGGCCGGCGCCGCCTCCGCGGAAGCGGCTTCGGAGGCCGATGCGGCGAGCGCGGCCTTCCGCTCGGCGGTGACGTCCTTGGTCAGGTCGGCGACGATCGGCGAGGGCGGCATGCCGTTCAGCACGGCCCCGTCGAGCGCGGCCGCGGCGGCCGCGGCGACGTCCACCGGGTCGAGACCGGTCTCGAAGTCGTCCCGCCCGGAGGTCCGGCGGGCCGAGCGGCCGCGCCGCTCAAGCAGCTCGGCCTCGGCCCGGTCGACGTCGTACGGCTCCGAGGGCCCGGGCGCGCGGCGCCGGACGGGCCGTGCGGGCCGCGGCGCGGCGTCCCGCCACTCCTCGTCGTACCCCTCGCGGACCGGGTGCTCCTCGGCCTCCTCCGGTTCGTACGCGGGCTCGACGATGCCCAGCTTGGCGCCGAGCGCGCGCAGCCGCTGCGGGATCGCGTTGACCGGGGTGGCGGTGACCACGAGCAGCCCGAAGACGGTGAGCAGCACCAGCATCGGGACGGCGAGGACCTCGCCCATCATGAAGACGAGCGGCTGGGAGGCGGCCCAGCCGATGAGCCCGCCGGCGTCCTGCATGGCCGCGCTGCCGTCGCCGCGCCCCGGCGAACCGCAGGCGATGTGCACCTGTCCGAGGACGCCGATGACGAGCGCGGAGAGGCCGATGCTGATCCGGCCGTTGGCCTCGGGCTTCTCCGGGTAGAGGATCAGCCGGATGCCGATGGCGCCGAGGAGCAGCGGTACGAGCAGGTCGAGCCGGCCGAAGGAGCCGGTCACCAGCATCTCGACGAGGTCGCCGACCGGGCCGCGCAGGTTGGACCAGGTGCCGGCGGCGACGATCAGCGCGAGGCCGAGGAGGAGCAGCGCGAGCCCGTCCTTGCGGTGGGCGGGGTCGAGCCCCTTGGCGCCGCGCCCTATCCCCCGGAACATCGCCCCGATCGCGTGGGCGAGGCCGAGCCAGGCGCCGCGCGCGAGCCGGTAGACGCCCCCGGTCGGGGACGGGGCGGGCCGGGGCGGGGCCTTCTTCGCGGCGGTCTTGCGCGCGGGCGCGCGCTTGGCGGGCGCGGCCTTCTTCGCGGGCGCCTTCTTCGCGGGCGGCTTGGCGGGGGACTTCGTGGGCACCGCTTTCTTCGCGGCGCCCGTCGTCCGGCCGGCCCGCGGCTTTGCGGTGTTCGCCGTGCTCTGGGAACCCTTGCCGGACGTACGTGAAGCCATGATGCCGAGGTTACCGGTGTGGGGAGCGGTGTGGGGAGCGCCCGTCCGCCTCACCCGTTCGTGTCGTCCGTGCCGGGGCACGATGCTGACGCCGCATCACGACGCCGGCCCTCGCAACGGACGAGTGGTGACGATACGTCAGCTCTGGGCGGGCAGCGTCGGCGCCGCGCCCGTACCGGGCTCCAGCGCGTCGAGCGCCCGGCGCAGCCCGGTGAGCTTGCGCTCCAGGTGCGCGGCGGTGGCGACGGCGGCCGCGTCGGCGGAGTCGTCGTCGAGCTGCTTCGACAGGGCCTCGGCCTGCTCCTCGACGGCCGCGAGCCGCGCGGACAGCTCGGCGAGCAGTCCGGCGGACTCCTTGCCGTGACCGCCCTCGCCGCCGCCCTCCAACTGCAGCCGCAGCAGGGCGGCCTGCTCGCGCAGCTTGCAGTTCTTCATGTAGAGCTCGACGAAGACCGAGACCTTGGCGCGCAGCACCCACGGGTCGAAGGGCTTGGAGATGTAGTCGACCGCTCCGGCCGCGTACCCCCGGAAGGTGTGGTGGGGGCCGTGGTTGATGGCGGTGAGGAAGATGATCGGGATGTCCCGGGTCCGCTCGCGCCGCTTGATGTGGGCGGCGGTCTCGAAACCGTCCATGCCCGGCATCTGGACGTCGAGCAGGATGACCGCGAAGTCGTCCGTCAACAGCGCCTTGAGCGCTTCCTCCCCGGACGATGCCCGCACCAGCGTCTGATCGAGCGCGGAGAGAATGGCCTCCAGCGCCAGCAGATTCTCCGGCCGGTCATCGACCAGGAGGATCTTGGCCTTCTGCACCATGCCCCGTCCTCCTCGTCCCGGCAACGGCTCTCCCCGGACCCCCGAACCGGGGGAAGCACCGGGCGCCGCCCCAGAAGACGACTCCCTAGCGCCGTCCGTCCTTGTGCCGGTCATCGTAGCCGCACCCCGCCCGTCGCCACACCCTGTCACCGCGATGTCACTGTGCACGTAGCAGAAACGCGGTGGGAGACCAGAAGGTTCCCCGTATCCCGCCCTCTCACACGCCTGTGGCGACAGTCCGTCAGTGGGCGCCGGCGGAGCCCGGGGATCCGCGCCGGGCGCGGCACGGACCCCCGGCCCGGAGTCACTGCCCCCGCATCCACTGCTCCATGACCGACAGCAGGTGATCGGGGTCGACCGGCTTCGTCACGTAGTCCGAGGCACCGGACTCGATCGCCTTCTCCCGGTCGCCCTTCATCGCCTTCGCCGTCAGCGCGATGATCGGCAGCCCGGCGAACTGCGGCATGCGCCGGATCGCGGTCGTCGTCGCGTACCCGTCCATCTCCGGCATCATGATGTCCATCAGCACCACGGTCACGTCGTCGTGCTGCTCCAGGACCTCGATGCCCTCGCGCCCGTTCTCGGCGTAGAGCACCGCGAGCCCGTGCTGCTCCAGGACGCTGGTGAGCGCGAAGACGTTGCGGATGTCGTCGTCGACGATGAGCACCTTCTCACCGGAGAAGCCGAAGGTACGGCGCGGCTCGGCCTCCTGCTCCTCGCGCTCCGCCGCGATCGGCTCGCCGGGCTGCCCGGGGACCGCGCCCCGCATCCCGGTCGCCTCCGCCGCGGCCTTCCGCCGGTGCCGGAACAGCGCCCCGGCCCCGGACCGCGCCTCCGTCCGAACGCTCGGCGGCGGGAAGTGCGGGAACGGGTTCACTGCCCCGGCCATGCCCTCCTCGGCCCCCTGCTGCGGGTCGTCCGCGTCCTGCACGCCCGGCCCGTAACCGGCCGACGGAGCCGCCGTCGGGCTCAGCGGCAGGTACAGCGTGAACGTCGAACCGCGGCCGGGCTCGCTCGCGGCGAAGATCTCGCCGCCGAGGAGCCGCGCGATCTCCCGGCTGATCGAGAGCCCCAGACCCGTACCGCCGTACTTCCGGCTGGTCGTGCCGTCGGCCTGCTTGAACGCCTCGAAGATGACCCGCATCTTGCTCGCCGCGATCCCGATCCCGGTGTCGGTGACCGAGAACGCGATCAGGTCGGCCTCCGGATCGCGCAGCGAACCGGCCTCCAGGAGCTGCTCGCGGATCGACTGCGGCACGTCCGCCCCGGCGGGCCGGATCACCAGCTCCACCGCGCCCGTGTCGGTGAACTTCACCGCGTTGGACAGCAGGTTGCGCAGGACCTGGAGCAGCCGCTGCTCGTCGGTGTGGAGCGTGGCCGGCAGCTCGGGCGAGACCCGCACCGAGAAGTCGAGCCCCTTCTCCGCCGTGAGCGGCCGGAACGTCGCCTCCACGTAGTCGACGAGCTGCACGAGCGCGATGCGCGTCGGCGACACGTCCATCTTTCCCGCCTCGACCTTCGACAGGTCGAGGATGTCGTTGATCAGCTGGAGCAGGTCCGAGCCCGCGCCGTGGATGGTCTCCGCGAACTCGACCTGCTTCGGCGTCAGATTGGTCTCGGCGTTGTCCGCGAGCAACTTGGCCAGGATCAACAGCGAGTTGAGCGGCGTGCGCAGCTCGTGCGACATGTTGGCGAGGAACTCCGACTTGTACCGCATGGAGACGGCGAGCTGCTCCGCCCGCTCCTCCAGGACCTGCCGGGCCTCCTCGATCTCGGTGTTCTTCACCTCGATGTCCCGGTTCTGCCGGGCGAGGAGTTCGGCCTTCTCCTCCAGCTCCAGGTTGGAGCCCTGGAGTTCCTTCTGCCGGTGCTCCAGCTCGGCCGACCGCTCCTTGAGCTGCTCGGTGAGCTTCTGCGACTGCTGCAGCAGCACCTCGGTCTTGGTGTTGACACTGATGGTGTTGACCGTGGTCGCGATCAGCTCGGCGATCTGGTTGAGGAAGTCCCGCTGGATCTGCGTGAACGGCTGGAACGAGGCCAGCTCGATCACGCCGAGGACCTTGCCCTCGAAGAGCACCGGCAGCACGATCACATGCGCGGGCGAGGCCTCCCCGAGCCCCGAGGAGATCTTGAGATAGCCCGGCGGCACGTTGACCTGGATGGTCCGCTTCTCCTCGGCGGCCGTCCCGATGAGGGTCTCGCCGGGGCGGAACGAGGTCGGCATCGACCCGGTGGAGTATCCGTAACTCCCGCGCATCCGCAGCTCGTACGAGCCGTCGCCCTCGCCCACGAGTTCGGCGTCGCCGTGCGCGGAGCCCGTCGGCATGGCCACGAAGAACGCGCCGTGCTGGGCCGAGACCACCGGCGTCAGCTCGCTCATGATGAGCGACGCCACGTCGTCGAGGTCCCGGCGGCCCTGCATGAGGCCGGAGATGCGGGCCAGGTTGCTCTTGAGCCAGTCCTGCTCGTCGTTGGCGAGGGTGGTGTCGCGCAGGTTGGCGATCATCGTGTTGATGTTGTCCTGGAGCGCCTGGATCTCACCGGCCGCGTCCACGCCGTCGATCTTCACGTTGAGGTCGCCGCGGGTCACCGCGGTGGCGACGGCCGCGATGGCCCGCACCTGCCGGGTGAGGTTCCCGCCCATCTCGTTCACGGACTCGGTGAGGTCGCTCCAGGTGCCCTCCACGTCCCGGACCCGGGCCTGGCCGCCCAGCTGCCCGTCGGTGCCCACCTCGCGGGCCACGCGCGTGACCTCCTCGGCGAAGTTCGACAGCTGGTCGACCATCGTGTTGATGGTGTTCTTCAGCTCCTGGATCTCACCGCGCGCGTCGATGTCGATCTTCTTGGTGAGGTCGCCCTTGGCGATGGCGGTGGTGACGGCCGCGATCTGCCGCACCTGGCCGGTGAGGTTGTCGGCCATCGAGTTCACCGACTCGGTCAGGTCCTTCCAGGTGCCGGAGACCCCGGGCACCCGGGCCTGGCCGCCCAGGATGCCCTCCGTACCCACCTCGCGGGCCACACGCGTGACCTCGTCCGCGAAGGACGACAGGGTCGTCACCATCGTGTTGACGGTCTCGGCGAGTTCGGCGACCTCGCCGCGCGCCTCGACCGTCACCTTCTTCGTCAGGTCGCCGTTGGCGACGGCCGCCGAGACCCGGGAGATGTTCCGCACCTGACTGGTCAGGTTGTTGGCCATCAGGTTGACGTTGTCGCTGAGGTCCTTCCACGTACCGGTGACACCGCGCACGCGTGCCTGGCCGCCGAGGATGCCCTCCGTACCCACCTCACGGGCCACGCGCGTGACCTCGTCGGCGAAGTTCGACAGCTGGTCGACCATGGTGTTGACGGTCGTCACCAGCTCCAGGATCTCGCCCCGGGCGTCGACCGTGATCTTCTTCGACAGGTCGCCCATGGCGACCGCCGTCGTGACCTCGGCGATGTTCCGCACCTGGATGGTGAGGTTGTTCGCCATGAAGTTCACCGACTGGGTGAGGTCCTTCCAGGTGCCGGAGACCCCCTGCACCTCGGCCTGACCGCCCAGGATGCCCTCGGTGCCCACCTCGCGGGCCACCCGGGTCACCTGCTCCGCGAAGTTCGAGAGCTGGTCCACCATCGTGTTGAGGGTGTTCTTCAGCTCCAGGATCTCGCCGCGCGCGTCCACGTCGATCTTCTGCGACAGGTCACCGCGCGCCACCGCGGTGGCGACCTGCGCGATGTTGCGGACCTGGGTGGTGAGGTTGCCGGCCATGCCGTTCACCGAGTCCGTCAGATCACGCCACACACCGGCCACTCCCGGCACCTGCGCCTGACCGCCGAGCCGCCCGTCCGTGCCCACCTCGCGGGCCACCCGGGTCACCTGGTCGGCGAACGCGGAGAGCTGGTCCACCATCGTGTTGATGGTGTTCTTCAGCTCCAGGATCTCGCCCCGCGCGTCCACGTCGATCTTCTGCGACAGGTCGCCGCGCGCCACGGCCGTCGTCACCTGCGCGATCTGCCGCACCTGCGAGGTCAGGTTGCCGGCCATGAAGTTCACGGAGTCCGTGAGCTCCCGCCAGCGCCCGGACACCCCGTCGACCCGCGCCTGACCGCCGAGCCGGCCCTCGGTGCCCACGTCCCGGGCCATCCGGGTCACCTGGTCCGCGAAGGACGACAGCTGCGACACCATCGTGTTGACGGTGTTCTTCAGCTCCAGCATCTCGCCGGCCACGTCCACCGTGACCTTCTGCGACAGATCACCGTTGGCCACCGCCGTCGTCACCTGCGCGATGTCCCGCACCTGACCGGTCAGGTTGCGGAAGGCCGTGTTCACCGAGTCGGTGAGGTCCTTCCACGTGCCCGCCGCACCCGGCACCTCGGCCTGACCGCCGAGCAGACCCTCGACGCCGACCTCCCGCGCCACCCGGGTCACCTCGGAACCGAAGGCGGACAGCTGGTCCACCATCGTGTTGACGGTGTTCTTCAGCTCCAGCATCTCGCCGGCCACGTCCACCGTGACCTTCTGCGACAGATCACCGTTGGCCACCGCCGTCGTCACCTGCGCGATGTCCCGCACCTGCGTGGTGATGTTCCGGAAGACCGTGTTGACGGAGTCCGTGAGGTCCTTCCACGTCCCCGCCGCACCCGGCACCTGCGCCTGACCGCCGAGCAGACCCTGCGCGCCGACCTCGCCCGACACCCGGGTCACCTCGTCGGCGAACGTCCGCAGCGTCTCCGTCATCTGGTTGATGGTGTCCGCGAGTTGAGCGATCTCACCGCGCGCGGAGACCCGCACCTTCTGCGACAGGTCACCGTTCGCGACCGCCGTCGTCACCTCGGCGATGCCTCTCACCTGATTGGTGAGGTTTCCCGCCATCGTGTTGACGGAATCGGTGAGGTCCTTCCACACACCGGCGACCCCGGCCACCTCGGCCTGACCACCGAGCTCGCCCTCCGTACCCACCTCGCGCGCGACACGGGTCACCTCGGACGAGAAGGACGACAGCTGGTCCACCATCCGGTTGACGGTGTTCTTCAGCTCCAGCATCTCGCCGGCCACGTTCGCCGTGACCTTCTGCGACAGATCGCCGTTGGCGACCGCCGTCGTCACCAGCGCGATGTCCCGCACCTGGGCCGTCAGCCGGTTCGCCATGGTATTGACGGAGTCCGTGAGGTCCTTCCACGAACCGGACACCCCGCGCACCTGCGCCTGCCCGCCCAGCTTGCCGTCCGTACCCACCTCGACGGCGACCCGCGTCACCTCGGAGGCGAACACCGACAACTGGTCGACCAGGTTGTTGGCGGTACGGGCGACCTTCAGGAACTCCCCGCGCAGCGGCCGCACGGTCCCGTCCGCACTCTCCGAACGCAGGTCCATCCGCTGGTCCAGATCACCCTCGGCCACCGCCGAGAGCACCCGCCCCACCTCGGACACCGGCCGCGCCAGATCGTCCACGAGCGCGTTCGCGGCCTCGATCGCCGCCGCCCAGGCACCCTCGCTGGCCCCCGCCTCCAGGCGCTCGGACAGCTTGCCCTCGCGCCCGACCACCCGCCGGACCCGCGACAGCTCCCCCGTCACATGCATCTGCCGGTCGGCGACCTCGTTGAACACGGCGGAGATCTCCGCCATGACCCCGTCGCCGGACACCGTGAGACGCCTACGGAAGTTCCCGTCCCGCATCGACACCAGTGCGGCCAGCAGCCGCTCCAGCGCCGCCGCGTCCACCTGGACCGTCCCCCCACGGGAACGCCCGCCCCTCGCGCGCGTGCCACTGCCTCCGCCGCGCCGCGCCGCCGTGCCAGACTCCACCGTGTCCCTCCCGAAAGGGGTCGACCGTACCGCTCCGGCTCTCGCCGTCAGCCTGCCCAGTGTTTCACCGTGCCCGAACCTGGCGATAACAGTTCGGCAGCTTCGCACAGCGTCCCTACCCCGAGGGACGGAATCAGCGGTGACCGGCATCCGCTCGGACAGCGAAGGTAAGTAACCTGGCATCCGGCTGTCCAACCGCCCCGGTCCGCCCGGCGGGGGCGGTGTGGTGCGCGCACGACCACCGGGCAGTGGGAGGGACAGACCGAGCATGGCAGAGCCGGGCGTCGAGACGCGTACGAGGAGTGCTGTGATCACCGCGCGGGCGACTGCCAGCTTCGAGCCCGTCGGGCGGTCCGTCGCGGCCGCCCGCGCCTTCGTCAGAGACACCCTCCAGGGCTGGGGACACCCCGAACTCGTCGACGACGCCGTCGTCCTCACCAGCGAGCTCGTCACCAACGCCGTCATCCACGCCGGCACCTCCGCCGACGTCCTCTGCCTCCGCTCCGACGACAGCGTCCGCGTCGAGGTCTCCGACCGCTACCCCGAGCGCGAGATCCCCGTCCAGAGCGGCCGCACCCTCGGCAGCCCCGACCGCGAGAACGGCCGCGGCCTGCTGCTCTGCGCCGCCCTCGCCCACCGCTGGGGCGTCGACTACTCCCCCACCCGCAAGCACGTCTGGTTCCACCTGGACCTCCCCCAGCGCCCCGTCGGCACCCGCTCCGCAGGCCCCGTCCTCCCCGACGCCCTCCTCCCGGTCGCCGAGAGCCGCGTCCGCGTCGCCGTCGCCCAGATCGACCGCGCCGGCACGATCACCGCCTGGAACGAGGACGCCGAGGAACTCTTCGGATACGAATCCGAGCAGGTCATCGGCAAACCCCTCGGCGACCTCGCCGCCTGGCCCCACACCCCCGGCATCGGCACCGGCCTCGCCGAGGCCCTCCGTCTCTCCCGCTGGGAGGGCAGCTACGGCATCCGCTGCGCCGACGGCCGCGTCATCCCCGTCTACGCCTCGCACCTCCGGGTCCGCGACACCCAGGGCGAACCCTCCACCGTCTGCCTCCTCGTACGGGAGCACGAGCGCGCGGTCCTCCAGACCCCGCAGCGCCCCGTCGCCGAACCGGGCACCGAGAGCCGCGCCGCCGACCCCTTCGAGGTCTTCATCGGCACCCCCGCCCCCGACGACCTCGACGGCCTCCTCCAGCGCACGGTCGAACGCGCGCGCGACATGCTCGACGGCGACGCCGCCTTCCTCCTCCTCGCCACCGACGACGAGACGGAACTGGAGGTACGGGCCACGACCGGACTCCCGGCCGCCCGCCAGCGCTTCGCCCGCGTCCCCGTGGAGACCGGCGCCAGCCGTTACGGCTCCGCCCGCATGCCCGCCGTCCACGAGGACCTGGCCGCCGTACCCGGCGCCGTCCCCCTCCTCGAAGGCACCGGCATGCGCTCGGTGGTGACGGTCCCTCTGAAGGTCGAGGGCCGCCTCACCGGCTCCCTCGGCGTGGCCGCCGAGAGCGCGAACCGCTACTCCAACGAGGAGGCCCTGCGCCTCCAGTTCGCCGCCGACCGCATCGCCCTGGCCGTCGAATCCGCCCGCCTCGGCGAACTGGAACGACTCCGCCGCGGCTCCCTCAGCTTCCTCGTCGAGGCCTCCGACCTCCTGGCCGGCACCCTCGACCGCGACCAGACCCTGGCGCTCATGGCCCAGATGACGGTCCCCACCCTCGCCACCTGGTGCGCGGTCTACACGATCGCCGACCAGGCCTCCGACCCGTACCTCTCGTACGTGCTCCACGAGGACGAGGACCGCATCGACGGCCTCAAGGACCTGCTCTCCTCCATCGCCCCGCCCGACCCGGTGCCGACCCCCGGCGCCCGCGTGTGGTCCGCGCCGGGCGACGCCGCCCACCGGGCCGCGCTCACCGCCTCGGTCCACGCCCTCGACCACCCCGCGAGCCCGCTCTCCTCCGGCATCGACACCACCCTGGCCACCGCGAGCGCGGTCGCCGGCGAGACGGTCGTCCTGCCGCTGGTCGCCCGCAACCGGGTCATCGGCATGCTGACCCTCGGCAGGCCCTCGGAGGACCACTTCCGCCAGGAGATCCTGGAGCTCGCCGAGGACCTCTCGCGCCGGGCCGCCCTGGCCCTGGACAACGCCCGCCTGTACTCGGAGCGCGTGGCGATCAGCCAGTCCCTCCAGCGCAGCCTCCTCCCGCCCGGCCTGCCCACGATCCCGGGCGTCGAGGTCGACGTCATCTACCGCGCGGCCGGCGAGGGCAACGAGGTCGGAGGCGACTTCTACGACATCTTCCCCATCCGGGACGACGTCTACGGATTCGCCATCGGCGACGTCTGCGGTACGGGCCCGGAGGCGGCCGCCGTCACGGGCCTGGCCCGCCACGCCCTGCGCCTCCTGGCCCGCGAGGGCTTCGGCGGCCCGGCCGTCCTGGAGCGGCTGAACGCGGCGATCCTCGACGAGGGCGCCCGCAGCCGCTTCCTGACTCTCCTCTACGGCGAGATGCGCCCGCAGCCGGACGGCTCGGCGATCCTGAAGGTCGTCTGCGCAGGACACCCGCTCCCACTGCGCCTCCGCCCGGACGGCACGGTCGAGCCGGCGGCCGAACCGCAGCCGCTCCTGGGCGTCATGGAGGACCTGGAGCTGTACGAGCAGACGATCACGCTCGACCCGGGCGACGTCCTCCTGTGCGTCACGGACGGCGTGACGGAACGCCGCGAGGGCACCCGCATGCTGGGCGACGACGGCCTGTCCGAGGTCCTCAGGACCTGTACGGGCCTGACGGCCGGCGCGGTCGCCTCCCGTGTCCTCCGCGCGGTCGAGCGCTTCGCCCAGGCCCCCGCCTCCGACGACATGGCCATCCTGGCGATGCGCCTCCGCGAGCCGGACCACCACTGACAGAGAAGGCGCCCTCCCGCAAGGGGAGGGCGCCGGCCCCGGGCGCTCGCAGTCGACCTGAACGGAAACACAAAAAGGCCCCCGCCAAGAGGCGGGGGCCTTTTCATTTTGAGCCCTTTAACGGAATCGAACCGTTGACCTTCTCCTTACCATGGAGACGCTCTACCGACTGAGCTAAAAGGGCAGGTGTTCGGCGGTGTCCTACTCTCCCACAGGGTCCCCCCTGCAGTACCATCGGCGCTGAAAGGCTTAGCTTCCGGGTTCGGAATGTAACCGGGCGTTTCCCTAACGCT
>NZ_JBIBST010000010.1:0-358915 GCF_043077765.1 Streptomyces sp. NPDC015661
CGGTTACATTCCGAACCCGGAAGCTAAGCCTTTCAGCGCCGATGGTACTGCAGGGGGGACCCTGTGGGAGAGTAGGACGCCGCCGAACAATCATTAGCCTCAACCCCCGGACCATGTCCGGGGGTTGAGGCATTTTTGCGTTCTACGCTGTGGTCATGCGATACGACCTGGTCATCTTCGACAACGACGGTGTGCTCGTGGACAGCGAGCCGATCTCCAACACCCTGTTGGCCGGCTACCTCACCGAGCTCGGGCATCCCACCACGTACGAGGAGTCGGTGCGGGACTACATGGGGTCCGCCATGCACCGGATCCACGAGCTGGTCGAGGAGCGGAGTGGGCAGAGCCTGCCCGAGGACTTCGACGACGTCTTCCACGCGCGCGTGTTCGCCGCCTTCCAGGCGGAGTTGGAGGCTGTGGCCGGGGCCGGGGAGGTACTGAAGGGGCTTGCCGCGGCCGGGGTTCCGTACTGTGTGGCCTCCTCGGGGAGCCATGAGCGGATCCGGGTCGGGCACCGGAAGACCGGGCTTGACGTCCACTTCGGGGACGGGACCGTCTTCAGTGCCGAGGACGTCGGCCGGGGCAAGCCGTGGCCCGACCTGTTCCTGCACGCCGCCGCGCGGATGGGGGTCGCCCCCGAGCGGTGCGTGGTCGTCGAGGACAGCGGGCCCGGTGTGCAGGCCGCCCTGGCCGCCGGGATGGACGTGTACGGGTTCACCGCGATGACGCCGGAGGCCAAGCTCAGCGGGGCCAAGGGGTTCTTCCGGGAGATGGACGAGCTTCTCGCGATTTTGGGGTCCTGATCCATCTACCCAGCGGTAGGTTCCGGCCGTACGCTGTGCCGCCATGACGGATGCGCGGTTGAGGCGTGGGCGGGGATCCCTGGCGGTCAGTTTCTTCGTGCAGGGGGTCACCTTCGCCCTGCTCGTGACTCGAATACCGGCGATCCAGGACCAGTACGGGATCTCGGACGGGCTGCTGCCGGCCTTCCTGGCGGCAGTGCCGATCCTCGCGGGTGTGGCGAGTGTGGTGACCGAGAAGGTCGTCGCCAGGCTCGGTCCCGCGGTGGTCCTGCGGTGGGCGCAGCCCTTCGTGCTGCTGGCCCTCCTCTCCGTGGGCCTCGGGTCCGAGCTCTGGCACGCCGCGGTCGCCCTGGGGCTGTTCGGTCTTGCCGTGGGTGCCCTGGACGCGTCCATGAACATGCTCGGGGTCAGTCTCCAGCGGGCGTACGGGCGGAGCATCATGCTCGGTTTCCACGCCTCGTACAGCCTCGGCGGGATCGCGGGGGCCTCGCTGGCCTGGGTGGGGGCGCACTGGCATCTGTCGCTGTTCGTGTCGTACCTGCCGGTGGTGGCCGTGCTGCTGCCCGTCGCGTTGGTCGGCAGCCGGTGGTACGTGGCCGGTGGCGCGGAGGCCGGCGAGGTCGAGGCGGGGGAGGGGAAGGCGAGCGGTGTCGTCTTCAAGGTGCTGCTGCCGCTCTGCCTCGTGATGAGCTTCGCGTACATCGGGGACTCGACGGTCTCCAACTGGAGTGCCAAGTACCTCCAGGACGTGCTGCACAGCTCGGAGGAGCTGGCGACCGTGCCGTACAACGCGTACATGGTGACGACGCTGCTCGGGCGGGCCGTCGGGGACTTCGCGGTCCGGCGTTTCGGGGCCGTCGTGGTCGTCCGGGCGGGCGCGGTGCTCGCGGGGCTCGGGTTCGCGGTGGTCGCGGTGGCTCAGGGCGCCTGGCTGGGGATCGCCGGGTTCACGGTGCTCGGGTTCGGGCTGAGCGTGATCGTGCCGCAGACCTTCGCGGCGGCGGGGAGGCTGTTCCCGGGGGCCAGTGACGCGGCGGTCGCTCGGCTCAACGTCTTCAACTACGTGGGTTTTCTCGTCGGGGCTCCGCTGGTGGGGGCGCTCGGGGACGCGTGGAGCTATCGGGGGGCCATGCTGGTGCCGATGGTGCTGGTCCTGCTGACGGTGGTGTACGCCACGTCGTTCGGTTCGCGCGAGGCCCGATACCGTGGCGGGCATGAGCGGCCGCGCACTGTTGATGTGGGATGAAGCTGTCACGCAGTACGACTTCGGGTCCGAGCATCCGATGGATCCGGTACGGCTCGCGCTGACGATGTCGCTGGTGCGGGCCTACGGGCTCGACCGGGCGGTGGACGTGGTGGCGGCGAAGCCGGCCGGCGAGTCGACGCTGCGGCTCGTGCACCGCGAGGACTATGTGGCGGCGGTGCGGGCGGCCTCGGCGGATCCGCGCCACGCCGACCAGGCGTACGGGCTGGGCACGGTCGACGATCCGGCATTCGCCGGGATGCACGAGGTGTCGGCGCTGATCGCCGGGCAGTCGGTGGGGGCGGCGGAGGCGATCTGGCGCGGGGAGGCCGCGCACGCGGTGAACTTCGCGGGCGGGCTGCACCACGCCATGCCGGGGAGCGCGTCCGGGTTCTGCATCTACAACGACGCCTCGCTGGCGATCGCCCGGCTGCTCGAACTGGGTGCGGAGCGGGTCGCGTACGTGGACGTGGACGTGCACCACGGGGACGGGGTGCAGGCGGCGTTCTGGGAGGACCCGCGGGTTCTGACGGTGTCGCTGCACGAGCATCCGCGGACGCTGTTCCCGCAGACGGGGTGGCCGGAGGAGACGGGCGCGGCGGGGGCCGGTGAGGGCGGGGCCGTGAACGTGGCGCTGCCGGCGGGGACGGGGGACGCGGGGTGGCTGCGGGCCTTCCACGCGGTCGTGCCGGAGCTGATCGCGGACTTCCGGCCGCAGGTGCTCGTGACGCAGCACGGGGCGGACACGCACTTCGAGGATCCGCTGGCGCATCTGGCGGTGTCGTTGGACGCGCAGCGGGCGGTGCAGGAGGCCTGTCACGAGCTGGCGCACGAGTACGCGGAGGGGCGCTGGCTGGCGCTCGGCGGTGGCGGGTACGCGGTGGTGGACGTCGTACCGCGGTCGTGGACGCATCTGGTGGGGATCGCGGCGCACGCTCCGGTGGATCCGGAGTCGGTGATCCCGGCGTCCTGGCGGGACGAGGTGTACGCGCGGACCCGGCAGCTGGGGCCGGCGCGGATGACGGACGGGCGGTGGCCGGTGGGCTTCCGGGACTGGGCCGAGGGGTACGACCCGGCGGACCGGCTCGACCAGGCGGTGCTGGCGACGCGGAAGGCGGCTTTCCCGCTGCGGGGGCTGCTGGCCTAGGCGGTCTAGAACGTTCTCCTGGGCGTTACGCCGACTGTGGGGTGTCCGGGAGGTTTGGATCCCCGGCCGGTGGTGTTCCGGCAGCATCGGACGGGTGTTGAGTACCGGGGCGCTGCGGGCGCATCTGTTGGACGCGGGGTTGGCGGGCACGGTGGCGACCTCGCGGGAGGAGAACCTGCGGAGCTATCGGCTCTTCGCCGCGCGTGATCCGCGGGTGCTGCTCGGGCTCGACCCCGCCTGGGGGTGGGACGAGGCCGGTCTGCTGCGGCTGATGGCCGACAAGTGCGGGGTGTCGGGGGATCCGGCGCACCGGTCGGGGCCGGACGTGATCGATCCGGAGCGTACGGTGCGGGGGCTCGACGCCTTCGCGGCGCGCCTGGGCGCGGCGGCCGCGCGGCGGGTTCCGGTGCTCCTGGGGACGGGGCATCCGCACCGTCTGCTCGGTTTCTACGTCGCTCTCGCAGACGCCTTGTCGGCGGCGGGATGTCTTGTCCTCACACCGGCGCAGGGGCGATGTGTCGACATAACGACCCGGTTCGGCGTACGTACGTACCTCCTCGACTACGTACGCGGGGTCGCCCTGGTACGGGAACCCGGACCGTCCGGGGACGGGCGCGCGCCGGGGGCGCACTCCCACTCGCCGCTGCCGGTTAGGGCCGCTCTGGAGAGCGCGGCGGAGTGCGGCGGGCCGCTGCCGGAGCTCGTGGTGGGGGACCACGGATGGGTCTGCGGGGCAGGTCAGCTGGGTATCGAGGCCATCGGTCTCGCCGATACGGATGATCCGGCGCTGTTCGTCGGTGAGGCGGAGGGGCAGGTGTCGGTGGCCGTTCCGCTTGATGACGGCGTGCGCTCCGCCTCGTACCTCCCGCTGACGCGCTATGTACTCAATCGAGCGTGTCTGTCACGGTAAACGGCCGATGGCAGCTCCTCTTCCCCACTCGTACCACCCGCCCCTAGTCTGGAGAGTGAGCGCTCGGCGACGAAGAGTCACCGGAGGGGAAGCCGGTGGGCGTCGCGGCGGAAGGTACAGGTGGGTCATGGCTGCTGGCGAACGACCTCTCAACGAGGTCAAGTTTCTGACCGTGGCGGAAGTCGCCTCGGTGATGCGCGTGTCGAAGATGACCGTGTACCGCTTGGTGCACAGCGGTCATCTGCCGGCGATCCGGGTGGGCAGGTCCTTCCGGGTGCCGGAACAGGCGGTTCACGAGTACCTCCGGGAGTCCTTCGTGGGGGTGGGGACCGCGTAGCGAGCGCGCGGGCTCAAGAAGTCGGGAAAGCTCTGTTTGGCCCTCGGATTACAAGCGCGGTCCTCGGGACGGTAGGCTAGGCCGACGTAGGTCGTGTGGGCCCAGACGCCCCGCACCGATCCCCGCCGAGGCGGGGATGTTCCGAGAAGTGAGCGAGGGTAGTCGTGGGCTCTGTTATCAAGAAGCGGCGCAAGCGGATGGCGAAGAAGAAGCACCGCAAGCTGCTCAAGCGCACGCGCGTTCAGCGTCGCAACAAGAAGTAAGGCGACAGCTGCTTCGCAGCGTTTGTGCGTCAGGCGTGGCCCTTCACCGTTCGCGGTGGAGGGCCACGCCTTTGTCGTGTGTGCTTTTATCCCGTGGAAATGTCGAGGCGCTACGGTGTCGACCAACGGGAGTGACGGACGGAAGGCGCTGCTTTGGGCAAGGTCGTGCTCGTCACCGGTGCCGCCCGGCATCTGGGCGGCCGTTTCGTGCGGCGGATCCAGCGGGACCCGGAAGTGGAGCGGGTGATCGCCGTGGACGCGGTCGACCCCGCGCACCAGCTCGGCGCCGCCGATTTCGTACGGGCGGACATCCGCCGGCCCGAGATCGCCAAGGTCCTCGCCGAGCACGACGTCGACACGGTGGTCCATCTGGACGTCACCGGTACGGCGCTGGGCGGCGGCGGCCGGACGTCGGTCAAGGAGACCAACGTCATCGGCACCATGCAGCTGCTCGGCGCCTGCCAGAAGTCGCCGCGGATCCGGCGCCTGGTGATCAAGTCCAGTACGAGCGTCTACGGCTCCGCGCCCCGGGACCCGGCCGTCTTCACCGAGACGACGCCCGCGAAGTCCCTGCCGAGCGGCGGCTTCGCGAAGGACGCCGTCGAGGTCGAGGGGTACGTCCGGGGCTTCGCCCGGCGGCGGCCGGACGTGGCGGTGTGCGTGCTGCGGTTCGCGAACATCCTCGGGCCCCGGATCGACTCCCCGCTCGCCGAGTACCTGGCGCTGCCGGTGTTGCCGACCGTCCTCGGCTACGACCCGCGGCTGCAGTTCGTCCACGAGGACGACGTGATCGACGTCCTGCGCCTGGCGGCGCACGAGCCCCGCAGGGCGACCCAGAACAGCGGCACCTTCAACGTGGCCGGCGACGGGGTGCTGCTGCTCTCCCAGTGCGCGCGGCGGCTCGGGCGGCCGACGGTGCCGGTGCTGCTGCCCGCGGTCACCTGGGTCGGCACCGCCCTCCGTACGGTCGGCATCACCGACTTCGCGCCCGAGCAGATCCGGCTGCTCACCCACGGCCGGGTCGTCTCGACCGTCCAGACGCGGGAGGTCCTCGGCTTCTCGCCGCGCTATTCGACGGCGGAGGCGCTCGCGGACTTCGCGCGGGGGCGGGGACCGGGGCTGCTGCCGCCCGAGCTGCTCGCCGGGGCGGTGGACCGGCTCGCCGGGCGCCTCGCCGCCACCGACGCTTCCACCCTTCACCACGGCGCCTGAGGAGACCCGACTGCGATGGCGGACGCCAAGGTCATTCCGTTCGACGACGACCGCTCACGGGCCCGCCGGCGGCCCGCCAGGGCCGAGGGCGAGGCGGCGGCCGTACGGGCCCTGCCGGGGCCCAAGGAGGCGCCGGAGGAGCCGGGGGAGCCGGGGGAGCCGGAGGGGCTGTCCGGGGGCCCCGGGGGTCCCGCTTCGGCGTCCCCGGAGCCGGAGCCGGGCCCGGAGCCCGCGGCGCGTGGGGGGAGCGGCTGGGAGCGGCGGCTCGCGGGTGGGCTCGCCTTCCTGCGGCGGCGGGTCACCGGTGAGTACGAGGTCGACGAGTTCGGCTACGACGAGGAGCTCACCGACCAGGTCCTGATGTCGCTCCTGCGCCCGCTGTACGAGAAGTACTTCCGGGTGGAGGTGAAGGGCGTCGAGAACATCCCGGCCGAGGGCGGGGCGCTGATCGTCGCCAACCACTCCGGGACCCTGCCGCTGGACGGGCTGATGATGCAGGTCGCCGTCCACGACCACCATCCGGCGGGGCGGCACCTGCGGCTGCTCGCGGCGGACCTGGTCTTCGTGCTGCCCGTGGTGAACGAGCTGGCCCGCAAGGCGGGGCACACGCTGGCCTGTGCGGAGGACGCGGAGCGGCTGCTGCGCTCCGGCGAGATCGTCGGGGTGATGCCGGAGGGCTTCAAGGGGATCGGGAAGCCCTTCGGGGAGCGGTACAAGCTCCAGCGGTTCGGGCGGGGCGGCTTCGTCTCGACGGCGCTGCGGGCCGGGGTGCCGATCGTGCCGTGCTCGATCGTGGGCGCGGAGGAGATATACCCGATGCTCGGGAACGCGAAGACCCTGGCGCGGGTGCTGGGGTTCCCGTACTTCCCGCTCACCCCGACCTTCCCGTGGCTGGGGCCGCTCGGGGCGCTGCCGCTGCCGACGAAGTGGACGATCCAGTTCGGCGAGCCGATCCCGACGGACTCGTTCGCGCCGGAGGCGGCGGAGGACCCGATGCTGATGTTCAACCTGACGGACCAGGTGCGGGAGCAGATCCAGCACACGCTCTACAAGCTGCTGGTGCAGCGGCGGTCGGTGTTCTTCTGAGCCGTCGGAAGAGAAGAAGGGGCGCCCCCCGTCCGTGGGGGCGCCCCTTCTTCTTGTCAGCGAGCGTCCTCGCTGTCGATGCCGAGGCCTGGAAGCAGGCCCGGCAGGAGTGGCGGAAGCGTCACGTCCGGCACGTCCGGGGTCGACTCGCCGTCCGTGGGGGCCGTCGGTGTGCCCGTCGGTGAGGGGTTGAGCAGTCCGCCGGCGCTGCCGCCGAGGAGCCCGTCGTCCTCGGACGAGCCGGTGCCCGTGCTCGGGGTCGTTCCCGTGCTGGGCCCGGACGAGTGGCTCGGGGCGGAGTGGCTGCCCGAGGGGGACGTCTCCTGGCCGGACGGCGGACGCTGGGTGTCCGTGCCCTGGGTGTCCTTCGGGGCGCCGGGCCTGCTGCGCGGGCCTTCGGAGCCGATCGCGCCCTTCTCCGGGGTGCGGGGCAGCACCGACTGGAGCGGCTCGACGTCTTCGTCTATGGCGTCGAAGACCTCGGTCACCTCGCTGCCGACGTCCGCCAGCTGGACGGGGAGCCGGTCGCGGAGGCCGTTCCAGGTGTCCCGGTGGGCCTGGGCGAAGGAGTTGAGCCGGGCCATCGGGCCGATCTCGCCGTCCCGCTCGTACGCCGCGCGGAGCAGCCGGTGGCCCTCGGCGGCGTCGTGCTTCATTCCGCCCAGGACGCGGCGGATCTCGGCGAGCGACTCGTGGTCGAGTTCGCCGGCCCGGCCGCGCTCCATCAGCCGACGGGCCTCGCTGAGGCGGGTGGAGGCATGGTCGAGGTAGATGCCGCCGCGGTCCGCGTCGTCGTCCGCCAGGTCCAGCTTGATGTCCTCCATGCCTCGCTTGAGCCCGTAGAGCGAGTCACCCGGGAGGGCGTCGGAACTGGCAGCGGCCACTCCGCCGAACGCGCCCGCCGCCACACCGACCGTGAGGCCGCCTGCGGCGAGGCCCTTGGACCAGCGGGACCGGGGGCGCAGTCTCCGGAGCGGGGACGCCCGGTGGGCGCCCTTGCCGGTGGATGTCCGCTGCTCCGGCACCGTAGGGCCCGCGGAGGCGCTCCCCTCCATGAGCATCGCTTCCATGGCGGCGACGAGCTGGGCTCGTTGCACCACCTTGACCTCGGGGTCGAGCTGTGGCTTCGGCAGCTCGCCGAGGCCGTTCGCCAAGGCCAACAGCCGCCCCTGTTCGGCGGGTTCGGCCGGTTCCGCCGGGGCCTCCGGCTGCTCGGCCGCCGCGTCCTCGGACGCCCGGTCCTCCAGGGCCTGGGCGAAGGCGTTCGCCCGCCGGTGCACGTTCGCGATCACTGGCGGCACCTCCTCTCGTCATGACGGTCGACTCCCCGGGGTGTCCGGAAGGTTGCACACCTTGAGCACATCCACACGAAAGAGTGAGTGGCTGTGGACATGGCGTGACCACAGGGAGCCTGCATCCCGCACAACGAGCGGCGCGGCACTTGGGTTACGCGCGAAAGATGATCGGACCAGTGCGTCATCGAGTCGTCACCGACTGTGAGTTGGGCGGGGGTAGTGGGGACGTGGGGGGAGATGTGGGCATGGGGGCGCGGACCGGGACAGGGGGGCGCGTGTGGGGGGCGCGGAGCGGTCAGCGGGCGTCGTCCGGAAGGAGGCGGGCCAGGGTGCGGACGGCCCGGTACTGGAGGGTCTTGATCGCGCCCTCGTTCTTGCCCATGACCCGGGCGGTCTCGGCGACCGAGAGGCCCTGCAGGAAGCGCAGGGTCACACACTCCTGCTGCTGGGGGTTGAGGCGGCGGACGGCGTCGAGGAGCGCGGCGTTGGAGAGGGACTCCAGGACGGAGTCCTCGGGGCTGCGCTCGACCTCGTTGGCGTCGAGCATCTCGCCGGTGGTGACTTCGAGGCGGAAGCGGCTGGACTTGAAGTGGTCGGCGACCAGGTTCCGCGCGATGGTGACCAGCCAGGCGCCGAAGTCGCGGCCCTGCCAGGTGAAGGTGGAGATCCGGCGCAGGGCGCGCAGGAAGGTCTCGCTGGTGAGGTCCTCCGCCGTCGCCTTCCCGCCGACGCGGTAGTAGATGTAGCGGTAGACCGTGTCGCTGTACTGGTCGTACAGGCGGCCGAAGGCCTCGGCCTCGCCCGCCTGGGCGCGCTCGACCAGGTCCATCATGCGGGCGCTGTCGCTGTCGGCGGTGGGGCGGCGGGCGGTGGTCGAGGTTCCGGAGCCGGAGCGCGCGCCCCGTCTGCTCACGGCGGCGCCGCCGTCGGCCAGGGCGTAGCAAGGGCCGACGGGTGCCGGTGCGGCGAAGGCGAAGGCGGGGACAGGGCCGGCGTACGCGGTGGGGACGAAGCCGCGCAAGTGGTCGAGGACCGTTGCGCGCAGCGTAGCCAGGCCCGAGGTGTCAACCCCGACGTGTGGGTACACGGGACTCCCAGAGGCAGAGCTTCCATCACGTGCAGTGCGGGACCGTTCACCCGTCGTGGCGACGTGAGGGGTCCTTTGTGCGTCTGAGGAGAATAACGCTTCGTACAGGCGGCGCTACACCCAGTTGCTCAAATCACCGGTTACGTTGTTTCTGTTACTGCTTGTAGTCGCATCAAGTCGCAGTTCATGACTAGTTGTTGATCGGTTTGCTTCCGAGTGTGACTGCGTGCGCGTTGCGTTGTGCTCAAGTGCAGGGAGGGTGAGTGAACGGGGCCGCTGCGGGGTAAGGAGGGCGGAATGCCCGGGAGTCGACCTGTGCGGTGCTGTTCGACCACGGACGGGTGAGCGCGGCTGGTCCGGGGTTGTCGCAGATGATCGCGGCCGAAACGTATCGGCAGGGCGGCGGCGCGCCGCGGTGCGTGATCTCCGCGGGGCGCGTCAGTGGCGGCGGCGGTGCAGGGCGACCGCGGCGGCGGTGCCGCCGGCCAGCGCGCCCAGGCCCGCGGCCGCGGGGATGCCGACCTTGGCGGCCTTGCGGCCCGTCCGGTAGTCGCGCAGCCGCCAGTCCCGGGCCTTCGCGTGCTTGCGCAGCTTGGTGTCCGGGTTGATCGCGTACGGGTGTCCCACCAGCGACAGCATCGGGATGTCGTTGTGCGAGTCGCTGTACGCGGCGCAGCGGCCCAGGTCGAGGCCCTCGGCGGCGGCGAGAGCCCGTACCGCCTCGGCCTTCGCCGGTCCGTGCAGGGGTTCGCCGACCAGCTTGCCCGTGTAGACGCCGTCGATCGACTCGGCGACGGTGCCGAGCGCGCCGGTCAGGCCGAGCCGGCGGGCGATGATCGTGGCCGTCTCGACCGGGGCGGCCGTGACCAGCCACACCTTCTGGCCCGCGTCCAGGTGCGCCTGGGCGAGGCCGCGGGTGCCGGGCCAGATGCGGTCGGCCATGTACTCGTCGTAGATCTCCTCACCGATCGACATCAGTTCGGAGACGCGGTGGCCCTTGACGATGGACAGGGCGCTGTCGCGGGCGTCCTGCATGTGCTCGGGGTCCTCGACGCCGGCGAGCCGGAACCAGGCCTGCTGCCAGGCGAAGCGCGCGAGTTCACGGCGCTGGAAGAACTTCCGCTTGTACAGGCCGCGGCCGAAGTGGAAGATCGCGGCGCCCTGCATCACGGTGTTGTCGAGGTCGAAGAAGGCGGCGGCCCGCACGTCCCCGACGACCGGGAACTCGGGCTCGGCGGCCTCGGGTTCGGCAGCGGCGGACTCCTCGCGCTCCAGTTCCAGCTGGAGCGAGGACTTGCGCGCCGCCTCGGCGGCGGCCTCGCCTGCCAGGACGCTGCGCGCGGTGGCGGAGCGCCTACGGGGGGTGAGCCATCCCAGAGCGGCCATGCCGTTGAGCATAGCCAGTCTGTTCGGTACTTCCCGACTTGTGAGGATGCCGTGGTGTGAACAGTGGGGGACTCCACTGTTACCTGACGCCAGAATGGACGCCATGTTCGGACGTACGAAGAAGAAGGACGCCGGCGCGAAGGGCGGTCCCGCGTCGCGCACCGTGACGTTGATCGGCAAGCCGGGATGCCATCTCTGCGACGACGCCCGCGCGGTGATCGAGGCCGTGTGCGCGGAGACCGGAGCATCCTGGGAGGAGAAGGACATCACCTCGGACGAGGAGCTCCACCGGGCGTACTGGGAGCAGATTCCCGTGGTCCTCGTCGACGGCGAGCAGCACACCTTCTGGCGCGTGGACGCCGGGCGGCTCCGGCGCGAACTGGGTGCCTGACCGAAAGGCGGTTACCATCATGGACGTTTTGTTGGGTTTCGGGGGCGGCATCGTGAGGAGAGTGTGCGGCTTTGCCCCCTTCGGGATCTCAACGCTCTGACGCACGCCGCGGTTCCGGGACGATACGAACCGGCCGCGTGACCCCGGTCACTTTGGGCAGACAAAACGGACACCATCTTTGTGCACGCGTTCACAAAGACATAGCCTGCATTCGACGGGGCGGTCTTGGGACATATGGCCGCCTGCAGCCCCGCTCATCCCGCAGGAGCACCGTGGCAACTGGCCGAACTCACCGACCGGCGACCCGTAGCCGAGGAATTCCCGAGGCCACCGTCGCCCGGCTTCCGCTGTATCTGCGCGCACTCACCGCGCTCTCGGAGCGCTCCGTACCCACGGTCTCCTCCGAGGAGCTCGCGGCCGCGGCGGGGGTCAACTCCGCGAAGCTGCGCAAGGACTTCAGCTACCTCGGCTCGTACGGCACCCGCGGTGTCGGCTACGACGTCGAGTACCTCGTCTACCAGATCTCCCGCGAGCTGGGGCTCACCCAGGACTGGCCCGTGGTCATCGTCGGCATCGGTAACCTCGGCGCGGCCCTCGCCGGCTACGGCGGTTTCGCCTCCCGAGGCTTCCGCGTCGCCGCGCTGATCGACGCCGACCCCGCCATGACCGGCAAGCCGGTCGCCGGGATCCCCGTCCAGCACAGCGACGACCTGGAGAAGATCATCAGCGAGGACGGCGTCTCCATCGGCGTCATCGCGACCCCGGCCGGCGTCGCCCAGCAGGTCTGCGACCGGCTCGTCGCCGCCGGAGTCACCTCCATCCTGAACTTCGCCCCGACCGTGCTCTCCGTGCCCGACGGCGTGGACGTGCGCAAGGTCGACCTCTCCATCGAGCTGCAGATCCTCGCCTTCCACGAGCAGCGCAAGGCCGGCGAGGAGACGGGCGTCGAGGAGGCCCCCGACGCGGGCGCCGAGCCCGAGGCCGCCACGGCCGCCGTGCCGCCGGCCCCCCGCGGCGCCACGGGCGGCACCGGCCGCAAGGGACCCGACGGGGACGTTCCCGCGGTGATGCCGGCATGAGCCTTCTCGTCGTCGGACTGAGCCACCGCAGCGCCCCGGTCTCCATCCTGGAGCGGGCCGCGCTGTCGGCGGACACCCAGGCCAAGCTCCTCCAGGACACCCTCGCCGCCGAACCGGCCGCCGAGGGCACCGTCCTGGCCACCTGCAACCGCATCGAGCTCTACGCGGACGTGGACAAGTTCCACGCCGGTGTCGCCGAGCTGTCCACGCTGCTCGCGCAGCACAGCGGCGTCGGCCTGGACGAGCTCACTCCTTATCTCTATGTGCACTACGAGGACCGGGCCGTCCACCACCTCTTCTCGGTGGCCTGCGGGCTCGACTCCATGGTCGTCGGCGAGGGCCAGATCCTCGGCCAGATCAAGGACGCCCTCGCCCTCGGCCAGGACCTCCACACCGCCGGCCGGCTCCTCAACGACCTGTTCCAGCAGGCCCTGAGGGTCGGCAAGCGCGCCCACAGCGAGACCGGGATCGACCGGGCCGGGCAGTCGCTCGTCACCTTCGGCCTGGAGCAGCTCGCCCAGGGCACGGACGTCGACACCTGGGCCAAGGGCAAGAAGGCGCTCGTCATCGGCGCAGGCTCGATGTCCTCGCTCGCCGCCGCCACCCTCGCGCGCTCCGGCGTCACCGAGATCGTCATCGCCAACCGCACCCTGGCCCGCGCCGAGCGGCTCGCGCAGATCCTGAACGAGCCCGGGGGTACGGGAGTCGCCGCACGCGCGGCCGAGATGGTTGCCGTCGGCGACGAACTGACACGTGCCGACGTCGTCGTCTCCTGCACCGGCGCCACCGGACTCGTCCTCACCGGCGAGGCCGTCGAGGACGCCGTACGGGGCCGCGGGACCCCGCTTCACCTCCTCGACCTCGCGATGCCCCGCGACATCGACGCCGCCGCCCACCGCATCCCCGGTGTCCGGCTCGTCGACATCGAGTCGCTCGCCGAGGCCTCCGCCGACGCGCCCATGGCCGCCGACGTCGACCAGGTCCGGGGCATCGTCTCCGACGAGGTCGCCGCCTTCGGCGCCGCCCAGCGCGCCGCCCACATCACCCCGACCGTCGTCGCCCTGCGCACGATGGCCGCCGAGGTGGTCGCGGGCGAGGTCGCCCGCCTCGAGGGCCGCCTCCCCGGCCTCGACGACAAGCAGCGCGCCGAGATCACCCAGACCGTGCGGCGCGTCGTCGACAAGCTCCTGCACGCGCCGACCGTGCGGGTCAAGCAGCTGGCCAGCGAGCCCGGCGGCGCCGGGTACGCGGACGCGCTGCGGACACTCTTCGACCTCGACCCGGAGACGGTGGCTTCTGTCAGCCGGGCCGACCTGAATGACGCCGACGTCAAGAACCGAGGGCGAGTATGACCGAGAGGGCACTGAGGCTCGGGACCAGGCGCAGCAAGCTCGCCATGGCCCAGTCCGGGCACGTGGCCGACGCCGTCCGGCAGCTGACCGGCCGGCCCGTCGAGCTCGTGGAGATCACGACGTACGGGGACACCTCCCGGGAGCACCTGGCGCAGATCGGCGGCACCGGCGTCTTCGTCGCCGCCCTGCGCGACGCGCTGCTCGCCGGCGAGGTGGACTTCGCCGTGCACTCCCTGAAGGACCTGCCGACCGCACAGCACCCCGACCTGGTGCTGGCCGCGATCCCGCTGCGCGAGGACCCGCGCGACGTACTGATCGCCCGCGAGGGCCTGACGCTGGACCGGCTGCCCCGGGGCGCCCGGGTCGGCACCGGCTCCCCGCGGCGCATGGCCCAGCTCCACGCGTACGCACGCAACCACGGCCTGGACATCACCTGCGTCCCCATCCGCGGCAACGTCGACACCCGTGTCGGCTACGTCCGCAAGGGTGAGCTGGACGCCGTCGTCCTGGCCGCGGCCGGACTCAACCGCATCGGCGGGACCGACGAGCTCCTCGGCGGCCTGACCGCCGAGCCGCTGGCCGTCGACACCGTCCTGCCCGCCCCCGGCCAGGGCGCCCTGGCCGTCGAATGCCTGGCGTCGAACACCGAACTCGTCGCCGCGCTCGCGCCGCTCGACGACCCGCACACGCGGGCCGCCGTGACCGCCGAGCGATCCCTGCTCGCCGCCCTGGAGGCCGGCTGCTCCGCACCCGTGGGTGCGCTGGCCGACCTGCTGGCCGACGACCCCGGTCACGGGCAGGTTGTCACCGAGATGCGCCTGCGCGGCGTCGTCGGCACCACCGACGGCTCGACGCTGGTGCAGCTGTCCACCACCGGACCCGTACCCACCTCGCACGACGAGGCCCTGGCGCTCGGACGCGAACTCGCGGACGAGATGCTCGCCAAGGGTGCGGCCGGTCTTATGGGGGAGCGAGCACTTTGAGCCCCACCAGCCCGACCACCAGCCCCCTGTCCCCGGCCTTCGCGGGCCATGGGCACGTCACGTTCCTCGGCGCAGGCCCGGGCGACCCCGGACTCCTGACCCTCAGGGCCGTCGAGGCCCTCGCGGGCGCGGACGTCCTGATCGCCGAGCCGGAGGTGCTCGAGGTCGTTCGCGGCCATGCGCGCGTGGGGGTGAGCACGCCTGAGCTGACGGTTGTTGACGAGGCGTCAACAACCGCCGGAGTCCCCGTGTTGAGGGATGCGGCCAATCTTGTCATGGAGGCCGCGCGGGGCGGCAGGCGGGTCGTCCGTGCGGTGACCGGCGACCCCGGCCTCGACGGGAACGCCGGAGCCGAGATGCTCGCCTGCGCCGCCGAGGGCATCCCCTTCGAGGTCGTTCCCGGCGTCGCCACCGCCGTCGGCGTGCCCGCGTACGCCGGTGTGCCGCTGCGCGACGCCCAGGGCACCGACGTGCGTTTCGTCGACGCCCGCACCGCCGACGAGCGGTGCTGGGCGGAGGTCGGTGCCTCCGACGGGACCGTCGTCGTCTCCACGTCCTTGGACTCGGTCGCCGCGGCGGCGAGTGAGCTGGTGGCGGCTGGCCGTAAGCCGGACACCCCGCTCACCGTCACCATCGCGGGTACGACGACCCGCCAGCGCACCTGGAACGCGACGCTCGGCACCATCGCCCAGGTCTTCAAGCAGGGCAAGGTCCTCCCCTCGCCCGAGGGCCACCGGCCGGTCATAGCCGTGGTCGGCGAGCGCAGCGCCCCGGCGCAGCGGGACCAGCTGTCGTGGTTCGAGTCGAAGCCGCTCTTCGGGTGGCGGGTCCTCGTGCCGCGCACCAAGGAGCAGGCCGCGTCGCTCTCCGACCAGCTGCGTTCGTACGGCGCCGTGCCGCACGAGGTGCCGACCATCGCCGTGGAGCCGCCGCGCACCCCGCAGCAGATGGAGCGGGCCGTCAAGGGGCTCGTCACCGGACGGTACGAGTGGATCGCCTTCACCTCGGTGAACGCGGTGAAGGCCGTACGGGAGAAGTTCGAGGAGTACGGGCTCGACGCCCGCGCCTTCGCCGGGATCAAGGTCGCGGCGGTGGGCGAGCAGACCGCCGCGGCGCTCGTGGACTTCGGCGTGAAGCCGGACCTCGTGCCGTCGGGCGAGCAGTCCGCGGCGGGTCTCCTTGAGGACTGGCCGCCGTACGACCCGGTCTTCGACCCGATCGACCGCGTCTTCCTGCCGCGCGCCGACATCGCGACCGAGACGCTGGTCGCGGGGCTCATCGAGCTCGGGTGGGAGGTCGACGACGTCACCGCCTACCGGACCGTACGGGCCTCGCCGCCGCCGGCGGACACGCGGGAGGCGATCAAGGGCGGCGGGTTCGACGCCGTTCTCTTCACCTCGTCCTCCACCGTGCGGAACCTCGTCGGCATCGCCGGCAAGCCGCACAACGTGACCGTCATCGCCTGCATCGGGCCCGCCACGGCGAAGACGGCCGAGGAGCACGGGCTCCGGGTCGACGTGCTCTCGCCGGAGCCGTCCGTCCACAAGCTCGCCGAGGCGCTGGCGGACTTCGGTCTGCGGCGGCGGGAGTCGGCGCTCGAGGCGGGGGATCCGGTGACGCGGCCGTCGGAGCGGAGGCCGGGGGCGCGGAGGCGTCGGACGACGTAGCGGTTGCTTTCTGGCGCGGGGCGCGGGTCTCTCACGGGACCCGCGCCCCGCCCTGTTGTGGGCCGCGCTCCGCCGCCCCGTGTGCCCACCGTCCCGCCCCGGCGGGACGATTGCCCACACGGGGGTGCGTCGTCCTGGCGGGCGTGGCGCGGGCGGGGTGGGCGGCAACATTGTGTCGGTAAGTGCACTGTTTGTGCGGGCGTAGCCTCAGAGGATGAACTCGTACGGATCCTTTCCCGGGGCACGCCCGCGGCGGCTGCGGACGACGCCCGCCCTGCGCCGGATGGTGGCCGAGACGCGGCTGCATCCCGCCGACCTGATCCTGCCCGCGTTCGTGCGCGAGGGGATCACCGAGCCCGTGCCGATCCAGGCCATGCCCGGGGTCGTGCAGCACACGCGGGACACCCTGCGGAAGGCCGCCGTGGAGGCGCTGGAGGCCGGGGTCTCCGGGATCATGCTCTTCGGCGTGCCCGAGGACGCGAAGAAGGACGCCGCCGGCACCGCCGGCACGGACCCCGACGGGATCCTCCAGGTCGCCATCCGCGACGTGAAGGCCGAGGTCGGCGACGACCTCGTCATCATGTCGGACCTGTGCCTGGACGAGTTCACCGACCACGGTCACTGCGGCGTCCTCGACGCCGACGGCCGCGTCGACAACGACGCCACCCTGGAGCGGTACGCCGAGATGGCCCAGGTCCAGGCCGACGCCGGCGTCCACGTCGTGGGCCCCTCCGGGATGATGGACGGGCAGGTCGGGGTCGTCCGCGACGCGCTGGACACCATCGGCAAGGAGGACGTGTCGATCCTGGCCTACACGGCCAAGTACTCCTCCGCCTTCTACGGGCCCTTCCGCGAGGCCGTCGGGTCCTCCCTCCAGGGCGACCGCAAGACCTACCAGCAGGACCCCGCCAACCTCCGCGAGTCGATGCGCGAGCTCGCGCTCGACCTGGAGGAGGGCGCCGACATGGTCATGGTCAAGCCCGCCGGGCCGTACCTCGACGTGGTCGCCAAGGTCGCGGCCTCGGTGGACGTGCCCGTGGCCGCGTACCAGATCAGCGGTGAGTACTCGATGGTCGAGGCCGCCGCCGAGAAGGGCTGGATCGACCGCGACAAGGCGATCTTCGAGACCCTCACCGGCATCCGCCGCGCCGGCGCCCAGCTGATCCTGACGTACTGGGCGACCGAGGTCGCCCAGAAGCTGTCCGCCGCGCGCTAGTCCCACCAGAAGCGCCACACCGGGGCGTTCAGCAGCGCTTCCCGGGCGTACTCGCGCAGGGTGTCGTAGTGCCCCTGCGTGATGTTGTCCGGGCAGAACGCGAAGTGCTCCGCCGCCACCGCCTCGGCCTCCTCCGGAGTCCGGGGCGGTGCCGCGACCGAGACCAGCAGTTCGCCGGGGGTGAGCGCCACGACCCGGGCACCGAAACGGTCCTCCCAGGAGCGCAGCACCGTACACAGGCGGGCCACGTCGTTCTCGTGGTTCAAGGGCCCCGTCCAGCCGATGACCGCCGGTATGTCGGCACTGCGCCGCGCCGGGACCAGAGCCGGGTGGGCCTCCGCCTGCCAGGTGCCCGGCTCCGTCAGCGCCTCCGCGATCGCGGCCGCCGCCCGGTCCGGATCGGTGCGCAAGGGCAGGGCCGGAGCCAGGCCCGGCCATCCCGCGGCGAACGGGGCCACGACCTCCGCGTAACCCGGCTGCTCGCCGAACAACGCCTCCACGGCCGCCGTCACCTGCGGGTCCCGGTCCTCCTCGGGTATCTCCTCGGCCGCGTAACCGTCCCAGAACCCGGCGAGCACCTCCTCGGCGTCGTGGTCCGCCGGGTCGCTCATCATCTCCGGCATCAGATGCCACCCGTCCAGGTCGCAAGGCCCGCCCAGCAGCACCGGCAGCAGCCCCGCCATCCGCGCCGCCGGCCGCAGAGCCGCCCATGCCGCCGGGCCCGCCGGGCCGTCGCCCGACCAGAGGTACGGGGCGTCCGCCGGGCCCGTCAGGGCGCCGGGCGGGAGGTCGAGGCCGAGGGAACGACCGGTCGGATCGGACACGAGCCTGGGCAGCTGGTTCGGGATCATCGCCATGATCAGAAGCTACGGGGCGCCACTGACAACGGCCCGGGGCGAGTGGTGGGGGCGCACCGTACGGCGCACTCTGGAGAAGTAGCCGACAGGTACCTCGGTGGAGGTGGTCCTCATGATGCACACGCTTGTCGGATGGCATGTGGAGATGGAGTTCAAGGAAGAGGGTGACCGGACGCGGGCCGCGGCCATGGTCCGGCTCACCGACGGCACCGAGTTCCGGGCCCACGGCACCGCGAACCGGCACCCGTCCGATCCGGACCAGCTGCGCGTGGGCGAGGAGATCGCCGGCGCGCGGGCCCTGATGGACCTCGCCTCGCAGCTGCTGCAGAAGGCCCACAAGGAGATCGACGAGGTTTCCGGCCGGACCTCGCACCCCATCGGCCGCTGACGACGAAGCCCCCGGCACGTTGTTTCCCGTACCGGGGGCATCGCCTTCGAGGCGTCGGAGACGTCAGGGGCGTCAGAGGCGCTCGGGCGTCCGGATGCCCAGCAGGGCCATGCCCTGGTGCAGCGTGCGGGCCGTGAGGTCGCACAGGAAGAGACGGTTCTCGACCTGCTCCGGGGTGTCCGCCTTCAGGACCGGGCACTCCGAGTAGAACGTCGTGTACTGCGAGGCCAGCTGGTACAGGTACGCCGCCAGCTTGTGCGGCGCGTACTCCGCGGCCGTCTCGGCGATCAGCTCGCCGAAGCCGTCCAGGTGCAGACCGAGCGCCCGCTCCGAGGGCGCGAGGGCCAGCTCCCGGTGCGCGGCCGGCTTCGCGTCGCCCGCCTTGCGCAGGATCGACTGGATACGGGCGTACGCGTACTGGAGGTACACCGAGGTGTCGCCGTTCAGCGAGACCATCTGGTCCAGGTCGAACTTGTAGTCACGGGCCGCCGAGGTCGACAGGTCCGCGTACTTCACCGCGCCGATGCCCACCTGCGCACCACGCTCGGCGATCTCGGCCTCCGTGAGGTCCTGGGCCTTCTCGCGGACCACGGCCGAGGCACGGTCGATCGCCTCGTCCAGCAGGTCCACCAGCCGCACCGTCTCGCCCTCACGGGTCTTGAACGGCTTGCCGTCCTTGCCCAGGACCGTGCCGAAGGCCAGCTGGACGGCCTTCACCTCGTCGTTCAGCCAGCCGGCCCGGCGGGCCGTCTCGAAGACCATCTTGAAGTGCAGCGACTGGCGGGCGTCCACCACGTACAGCAGGGACGTCGCCTTCAGGTTCTGCACCCGGTCCCGGATCGCCGACAGGTCCGTCGCCGCGTAGCCGAAACCGCCGTCGGACTTCTGGACGATCAGCGGCACCGGGTTGCCGTCCGGGCCCTTCACGTCGTCGAAGAACACGCACAGCGCGCCCTCGGAGCGGACGGCGACGCCCGACTCCTCCAGGATCCGGCAGGTCTCCACCAGCATGTCGTTGTAACCGGACTCGCCGACGACGTCGCCGTCCCGGATGTCCATGTCCAGCTTGTCGAAGACCGAGTAGAAGTAGATCTTCGACTCGTCGACGAACCGCTGCCAGAGCGCCAGGGTCTCCTCGTCGCCCGCCTGGAGGTCCACGACCCGGGCACGCGCCCGCGTCTTGAACTCCTCGTCGGAGTCGAACAGGGCCCGCGAGGCCTTGTAGAGACGGTTCAGGTTGGACATGGCCTCCTCGCCGGAGACCTCCGCCCCCGAGGAGTGGTCCAGCTCGTGCGGGTGCTCGATCAGGTACTGGATGAGCATGCCGAACTGGGTGCCCCAGTCGCCGATGTGGTGGCGCCGGACCACCGTCTCACCGGTGAACTCCAGGATCTCGACCATCGCGGCGCCGATCACGGCCGACCGCAGGTGGCCGACGTGCATCTCCTTCGCCACGTTCGGCTGGGCGTAGTCGATGACCGTCGTGCCCGCCGACTCGTTGAACGGCACGCCGAGACGCGCGTCCGCCGCACGGGCCGCGAGGGTGTCGATGATCGCCGCGTCCGTCACCGTGATGTTCAGGAAGCCGGGGCCCGAGACCTCGATCTCCTTCAGCACGTCGTTCGCCGGGATCGCCTCGACGACCTTCGTCGCCAGCTCACGCGGATTGCCCTTGAGCTGCTTGGCCAGCGCCAGGATGCCGTTGGCCTGGAAGTCGGCCCGGTCGCTTCGTCGGAGCAGCGGGTCGGCGGACGCGGCGTCCGGCAGGGCTGCCGAGAGGCCGTCCGCGAGGCGCTGCTGCACGGTCGAAGCGAGGGAAGGGACCGAGGCCATGAGCTTCCGTTCCTGTCGAGATCGGTGGGTCTAATTCGCTTGTCAAGTGTCCCATGGCGGCGCAACGTGATTTCCCCACCTGTGGACAACCTCGGAGAGCGGTCTTCCGTCTGGGAGAATGGCTCGTGCAGGGCACCACACCGCCCATGCGGTGGCACCACCCCGGAAGAAACTCAGGAAGAAGGACGTACCGACCGTGGCTCAGAGCAGCACCGAGACCGACTGGGTCTCCCGTTTCGCGGACGAGGTCATCGCCGAGTCGGAGCGACGTGCGCCTGGCAAACCGGTCGTCGTCGCCTCCGGCCTCTCCCCGTCCGGCCCGATCCACCTCGGCAACCTCCGCGAGGTCATGACCCCGCACCTGGTCGCCGACGAGATCCGCCGCCGCGGGTACGAGGTCCGGCACCTCATCTCCTGGGACGACTACGACCGCTACCGCAAGGTGCCGAACGGCATCGAGGGCATCGACGCGTCCTGGGCCGAGCACATCGGCAAGCCGCTGACCTCCGTCCCGGCCCCCGCCGGCTCGCCCCACCCGAACTGGGCCGAGCACTTCAAGGCCGCCATGGTCGAGTCGCTCGCCGAGCTGGGCGTCGAGTACGACCCGATCAGCCAGACCGAGCAGTACACGGCGGGCACCTACCGCGAGCAGATCCTGCACGCGATGAAGCACCGCGGCGACATCGACGCCATCCTCGACCAGTACCGGACGAAGAAGGCCCCGAAGAAGCAGTCCCAGAAGCCCGTCGACGAGGCCGAGCTGGAGGCCGAGGAGGGCTCCGGCGCCGCCGCCGAGGACGACGGCTCCGGCGGCACCTCGGGCTACTTCCCGTACAAGCCGTACTGCGGCCGGTGCGAGAAGGACCTGACGACGGTCACCTCGTACGACGACGAGACCACCGAGCTCGCCTACACCTGCACCAACTGCGGCTTCGCCGAGACCGTCAAGCTCAGCGAGTTCAACCGCGGCAAGCTGGTGTGGAAGGTCGACTGGCCCATGCGCTGGGCCTACGAGGGCGTCATCTTCGAGCCCTCCGGCGTCGACCACTCCTCGCCCGGCTCCTCGTTCCAGGTCGGCGGCCAGATCGTCCGCATCTTCGACGGCGTCCAGCCCATCGGCCCCATGTACGCCTTCGTCGGCATCAGCGGCATGGCCAAGATGTCCTCCTCGAAGGGCGGCGTGCCCACCGCGGCCGACGCGCTGAAGATCATGGAGCCCCAGCTCCTGCGCTGGCTCTACGCCCGCCGCAGGCCCAACCAGTCCTTCAAGATCGCCTTCGACCAGGAGATCCAGCGGCTCTACGACGAGTGGGACAAGCTGGAGGCCAAGGTCGCCGACGGCTCCGTCCTGCCCGCCGACGCGGCGGCCCACTCCCGTGCCGCCCGCACGGCCGCCGGTGAGCTGCCGCGCACCCCGCGCCCGCTCCCGTACCGCACGCTCGCCTCGGTCATGGACATCACGGCCGGACACGACGAGCAGACCCTGCGGATCCTGACCGAACTCGACCCCGAGAACCCCGTCACCACCCTCGACGAGGTCCGGCCGCGCCTCGACCGCGCCGAGAACTGGATCACCAACCAGGTCCCGGCCGACCAGCGCACCATCGTCCGCGACGAGCCCGACACCGCACTCCTCGGCACCCTCGACGACGAGGGCCGCGAGTCGCTCCGCCTCCTCCTGGACGGCCTCGACACCCACTGGTCGCTCGACGGGCTCACCACCCTCGTCTACGGCGTCCCGAAGGTCATGGCCGGCCTCGACCCCGAGGCCAAGCCCACGCCCGAGCTGAAGCTCGCCCAGCGTGCCTTCTTCGCCCTGCTCTACAAGCTCCTCGTCAGCCGCGAAACCGGCCCGCGCCTGCCCACGCTGCTGCTCGCGGTCGGGGCGGAGCGGGTGCGCAAGCTGCTCGCTGCCTGAGCCGTCGAACTGAGCATGTGAGAGGGGCCGCCACCCGGATCCGGGTGGCGGCCCCTCTCACCTGTCACACACGCCCTACGGGGTGTCCACGTCGGCCCTCGCCTGCTGGACACGCTCCTGCGCACCCGGCACCGCCTGCCGCAGCAGATCGATGTCGGACGCCGGGAACTCCGGCAGGCCGTACTGCTCGGCCACCAGCCGCGCCAGCTCCGCCTCGGCCGGGAACCGCTCGTGCTCCAGCACGTACGAACCCATGACCTTGTAGACGACGTCCTCGAACTCGTCGTTCCGCGGCTCCGGCTGCTCCACGTACTCCGGGTACTCCACGAACTCCTCCGGGCCCGCCGGAGGAACGTCCTCCGGCCCCTGCGGGACCGGGACCGGCATGGGCTCCAGGCCCTCCACGATCTGCGGGTTGTAGCTGCCCTCGTACGACTCCGGAGAGACCTGCGAGGCGTCGAACCAGTGGCTCTCGTGATTCACCGGCCCCGCCGGCGCCGGGGCCGCCTGCATCTGATGCGGCACCTGCGCCTGGGCCTGCACCGGAACCTGCGCCTGAGCCGGCAGCGCCGCCGGCTGGGGCTGCGCCGCCGCGATCGGCTGCGGCTGGAGGTCCGCCGGCAGCACCGCCGGCTCGATCCCCGCAGCCGCCAGACCCGCCGGAGACGTCTCCGCCAGCGGCACCCCGTACCGGGCGAGACGCAGCGGCATCAACGCCTCCACCGGAGCCTTGCGCCGCCACCCCCGCCCGAAACGCGCCTGCAGCCGCGCCTGGTAGATCAGCCGCTCCTGCTCCAGCTTGATGACCTGCTCGTACGAACGCAGCTCCCACAGCTTCATCCGCCGCCACAACCGGAACGTGGGCACCGGCGACAGCAGCCAGCGGGTGATCCGCACGCCCTCCATGTGCTTGTCGGCGGTGATGTCCGCGATCCGCCCCACGGCGTGCCGCGCGGCCTCCACGGCCACCACGAACAGCACCGGGATCACCGCGTGCATGCCCACACCCAGCGGGTCCGGCCAGGCCGCCGCGCCGTTGAACGCGATCGTCGCCGCCGTCAGCACCCACGCCGTCTGGCGCAGCAGGGGGAACGGGATCCGCAGCCAGGTCAGCAGCAGGTCGAGGGCGAGCAGCACACAGATGCCCGCGTCGATGCCGATCGGGAAGAAGTACGAGAAGGTGCCGAAGCCCTTCTGCAGAGCGAGCTCGCGCACGGCGGCGTACGAACCTGCGAAACCGATCCCCGCGATGATCAGCGCACCGCCGATGACGAGGCCGATGAGTATTCGGTGTGTGCGTGTCAGCTGCATCGCGGCCACCCGCGACCCCTCCCGTCAATCGACATCCGGCGCGCACAGACTGGCACATACGCGCGAAGCCCGGCCCTCGGGGGAGGGGCGGGCTCCGCACGAACAGATCTGTCTGTGCTGTTTTGTGACTACTTGTTGGCTGCCGCGACCGCCGCGACCGCCTCCTTGGCCGCCTTGGCCGCGCCGTCCACGATGGTCCGCTCCGAGGGAGCGTCCGCGCCCGCGTAACCGGCACCGTTGTACGACAGCAGAACCAGCACGTTGCCCGTACGCGCCACGATCGACGCGTACACGAAGTCCTCGTCCGTCTTCCGCAGCTGGTACGTGACCGTCTTCGCCTCGTCGCCGATGCCCGAGGCCGTGAACGTGCGGAGCTTCTTCGCACCCTCGGTCCCCTGGACCTTCGCGAGCTCCTTGGCGAGGTTCTCCTGCGCACGCTCCTGGCCACTGCCGAGCGCCGCGTCGGAGTCGTACCGGTAGAACGACACGTCCAGCCAGCGGTACTGCGAACCCTTCACGCCCTTGTCGTCCAGACCGTTCCACGAGCAGCCGCCACGGCTGGTCAGGTCACTGGACTGGGCCGGCGTGCCGTTCTTCGTCTTCGCCTTCGGCACGAGCGACGCGGTCGTCTTCGCGGAGATCGCCTTGCAGACCTCCGGCAGCTTCGCGAACTTCGCCGGCTCGACCGCCTTCGTCGTCTGCGACGGCGAGGGCGTCGCGGACGCGGACGCCGACGTCTTGTCCTGGCCCCCGCCCTCCGTCTTTCCGGAGTCACCGGAGTCCGAGGAGCACCCCGCGGCGACGAGCATCACCGGGACGGCGGCGCAGGCGAGTATGCGGGAGAGTCGCGTTCGCTGAGCTGATCGCTGCATGGTTCCTTCAGTCGCTTGTCGTACGGTCCGGCCGACACGTTACGTGGTCGCCCTCCGGTCACGGAGCGGATGCGAACGGCTACTCCTCAAGCCGCTCCGCGAGCTGCCGGGCCAGATTCCGGGCCTTTTCCTGCAGTTCCGCGCTGTCCGGGGCGTCGGCGGAACCCGTGGTCTGCTCCCGGTAGGAGACCGTCACGATCACATTCGATGTGCGGAACACCACGCTGACGGCACGCTGATGGCTGCTCGCGCCGACCGTGCTGAGGACGTCGTCCACGTACGCGACGTCCCCCAGGCCGTCGAGGACGCGGGGCTCGAGACCGGTGGTGGCGGGGTCGGGGGAGCCCGTGGGCGGCTTGCCCGACGCGGTGCCGGCCGCGGTGGGCTTGCCCGTGGTGGAGGGGGAGCCCGTCGGGGTGGGCGAGGCCGTCGGCGGGGCCGTCGGCGGGGCCGTCGGCGGGGCCGTGGCCGGCACCGGGATGCCCGCCGCCAGCTGCTTGCGGACGTACACCTCCTGCGCCCGGTCGTCGTCGCTGACGGCCGCGTCGTACGACACCACCCGCTCGATGTCCAGGGAGAGCCGGTGCGAGGCGTCCGGGGTGTCGGCCTTCCAGGTGCAGCCGACGCGCCGGTCGGTGTCGTACGTGACCGCCGCGGAGCCCCGGTACGCCTGCTCGCGCTCGGGGTCGGGCAGTGCGGCGGCGCCCGGGAGCAGGTCCTTGAGGGTGGCCTGCGGGACGGCGCCGCAGGGCTCGAAGAGGGTGCGGTAGCGGCCGGGGGGTGCGACGGGGGCGGCGGCCTGGCCGGCCTTGGCGTCGACGGCGACGTCCTCCGCGGGGGTGCCGGAGGAGCACGCGGTGAGACCGGCCCCCAGTCCCAGGCCGAGTGCGAGGACGACGGCGGTGCGAGCCGCGGACCCGGTGCGACCGGGTGCGTACCTCTTTCGCTGCACGGTCCCAGGCTCCCTTCACCCGAAGTCTTTCCCGAAAACTGTTTGCCGCGCGAACCCGGCCGGTGGACACAATGTCTATCGCACACGCAGCTGTTGATGCCGGTCCGCTGTCACCTGTACGGGCTTTGGCTCCGGTTTTTGCGTTATCAGACTTTTCGGGGGAAGTGGGGAAGTATGTCGTACGTAGAGGTGCCGGGCGCGAAAGTACCGATCAGGATGTGGGCCGACCCCGCCTCGGTCGAGGGCGGCGCCATGCAGCAGCTGCAGAACGTGGCGACGCTGCCGTGGATCAAGGGCCTGGCCGTGATGCCGGACGTGCACTACGGCAAGGGCGCGACCGTCGGTTCGGTGATCGCGATGCGGGGTGCGGTCTGTCCGGCGGCGGTCGGTGTGGACATCGGCTGCGGGATGTCGGCGGTCAAGACGTCCCTGACGGCGAACGACCTGCCGGGTGATCTGTCCCGCCTCCGGTCGAAGATCGAGCAGGCGATTCCGGTGGGCCGGGGGATGCATAGGGAGATGGTGGACCCGGGGCGGCTCTACCAGTTTCCGACGGCGGGGTTCGGAGACCTGTGGTCGAGGTTCGACACGGTCGCTGATCCGGTGAAGTTCCGCCGGGAGCGGGCCGAGAAGCAGATGGGAACGCTCGGGTCCGGGAACCACTACTGCGAAGTTTGCATCGATGGCCAAGGCTCGGTCTGGCTGATGCTGCACTCCGGGTCCCGGAACATCGGCAAGGAGCTCGCCGAGCACCACATCGGCGAGGCACAGAAGCTGCCCCATAACCAGGGTCTGGTTGACCGGGACCTCGCTGTGTTCGTTGCGGACACTCCGCAGATGGCGGCCTACCGGAACGACCTCTTCTGGGCGCAGGAGTACGCGAAGTTCAACCGGGCGATCATGATGGCGCTCTTTCAAGAGGTGATCCGCCGGGAGTTCCGGAAAGCGAAGGTGACCTTCGAGCCGGTGATCTCCTGCCACCACAACTACGTGGCGGAGGAGCGGTACGAGGGTATGGACCTCCTGGTCACCCGCAAGGGCGCCATCCGCGCTGGATCCGGGGAGTTCGGGATCATCCCGGGCTCGATGGGCACCAGCTCGTACATCGTGAAGGGGCTCGGCAGCGAGGCTGCGTTCAATTCGGCCTCGCACGGCGCAGGTCGGCGGATGAGCCGGAGCGCGGCGAAGCGGCGATTCACGGTTCGGGACTTGGAGGAGCAGACGCGGGGCGTGGAGTGCCGGAAGGACGCCGGCGTGCTGGACGAGATCCCTGGCGCCTACAAGCCGATCGAGCAGGTCATGGAGCAGCAGCGGGACCTGGTCGAGGTGGTCGCCAAGCTCAAGCAGGTCGTGAACGTGAAGGGCTGACGCCCGGGAATGGCCTCGGCATGACGTGAGGGCCATTCGGCGTGCCTGGTGGCCGCGTGGATTCGGCTGGACGCCGTTGACCAGGCGCCAACGTCGCACCTGGCAGCTGCTCTGGGACCGGCCGAGTTCCGCGGCCGCCTGAGCCAGGGTGGGCGCCTCGGGCAGGATGCGGTCTTCCTTGGCGGTCCGGGGTTTCCGCGGAGGCCGAATCTTCATCTCGGCCGGACGAACCCACTCGGTGAGGGAAGCGGCGGCGCTTTTCTTGCGCTGCAGGGCGAGGCAGCCGGGGTGGTAGAGGTGCGCGGCCAGCTGAACGGCCGCTTCCTTGGTGTACAGGACGTTGTAGATCCCGTCGCGAGAGTTCCCCCTGATCTGGCGTCCGGCGCCGGTGACCCTTTTCGCGTAGTGGCACAGGTAGGCGCCCATAGCGGTGCTGGCGGTGGTGAGGGAAACGAAGGGGAGGCCTTGGCCGGTGAAGCCGACCGAGCCGTCCGCGTCGATCACGCCGCGGAGGTAGTCGCGGCGGGAGAAGGGCACGTGGGGCGGCGTGATCTTCTTGGACTTCTTGCCGTAGGGAAGCCCGAGCTGGTTGACAATGGTCCGTGCTTCCAGCGTGCACAGGGCCCAGGTGGCCGAGTGGTGGCTCTCCGAGAAGTCGGTCGACCGGGTGCGCTCGGTGATGGTGCTGTTGTACGGGGTCAGGCGCTGGAACTCGTGGAGGATGTGGATGTCCCGCGCGTTCAGCTCGACGGTCAGTCGTCCGCGGTTACGTGTCTGTTCGCTGAGGTGCCCGTCGGCTTGCAGGAAGCCGAACATGTAGGCGTAGTCGGGGTTCTCCAGGTCCATGAAGGACGGCGCGGCGGGTGCCAGTGCACTGATGTCGAACAGCGCGGGCGCGCTAGGGTCCTGTCCAGCCATGGGAAGTGTTGCCTTCCTGCTGGTGAGGCCCTCGGCTGGGACTGCGATCCCTGCCGAGGGCCGTTCTGTATGGAGTTGTTTTCGACGTTAGGGCGCCTCTTCGGGTGGCGTGTGGGTGATCGAGGGGATTCACCCTGACGTGTCAGAGTTCGCGGTGGACCTTGGTGTTGGAGGCCTGGGCGCGGGGGCGGACGACCAGGAGGTCGATGTTGACGTGCGGGGGGCGGGTGCAGGCCCAGGTGATGGTGTCGGCCACGTCGTCCGCGGTGAGGGGCTCGGCGACGCCGGCGTAGACCTTGGCCGCCTTCTCCGTGTCGCCGCCGAAGCGGGTCGTGGCGAACTCGTCGGTCTTGACCATGCCGGGGGCGATCTCGATGACGCGGACCGGGGTGCCGACGATCTCCAGGCGGAGGGTTTCGGCGAGGACGCGGGCGCCGTTCTTGGCGGCGACGTAGCCGGCGCCGCCCTCGTAGGTGGAGTGGCCGGCGGTGGAGGAGAGGACGACCACCGTGCCGTCGCCGCTCGCCGTGAGGGCGGGCAGCAGGGCCTGGGTCATGTGGAGGGTGCCGAGGACGTTGACCTCGTACATCCGGCGCCAGTCCTCGGGGTCGCCGGTGGCGACGGGGTCGGCGCCGAGGGCGCCGCCGGCGTTGTTGACGAGGACGGCGAGGGTGCGGAAGGCGGTGGCGAAGTCGTCGACGGCGGCGCGGTCGGTGACGTCGAGGGCGTAGGCGGTGGCCTGGTGGCCTGCTTCGTTGATCTCGGCGGCGAGGGCCTCGATGCGGTCCTTGCGGCGGGCGGTGAGGACCACTCGGTAGCCGGCGGCTGCCAGCTGCCGGGCGGTGGCGGCGCCGATTCCGCTGCTCGCTCCGGTGATGACGGCGATGGGGGTGCCGGCGGCAGTCATGACGTGCTCCTCGCGCGTGTGGTCGATTGCGGGTGGATCGCCCGGTCAGGATAGGCGGGCCGTGGTCAGCGGCCTCGCGGGGCGTACATGATCACGGCCATCCCGGCGAGGCAGATCAGGGCGCCGATGACGTCCCAGCGGTCGGGGCGGTAGCCGTCGGCGGCCATGCCCCAGGCGAGGGAGCCGGCGACGAACACTCCGCCGTAGGCGGCGAGGACGCGGCCGAACTCGGCGTCGGGCTGGAGGGTGGCGACGAAGCCGTAGACGCCGAGGGCGACGACTCCCGTGCCGATCCAGATCCAGCCGCGGTTCTCCCGGACGCCTTGCCAGACGAGCCAGGCGCCGCCGATCTCGAAGAGGGCGGCGAGGACGAACAGGGCGATGGAGCGGGCGATCGACATGGGGGCAGGGTGACATGCCGTGGAACACGCGGGCTGATGAATTGTCAGGATATGCTCTTGACTGTCGGTATTTTGAGCTTATGTGTGGATTGCGTAAAGGTGTGCTCGGGGCCGTTCTCGCGGCCGTGACGTTGGTGGTCGCGGGTGCCGGTGCTGCGGGGGCGGTGGCCGGGGGCGAGGCGGATCTGTCCCATCACGGTCAGATCTCCCTCTGGGACGGGCGGGTCGGTGTCTGGCTGGTCAGCGAGAACCACGGGCCCTCCGACGTCTCCCAGGCGACGGTCCGGATCGCCTTCTCCGCGCCGATGGCGGGCGGCCAGGAGCTGCCGCCGGCCTGTCTGTGGAGCAGCGACCGGGTGGTGTCCTGCCGGACGGGCGCGCTCCGGGCCGCGGGGGGTGTCGGTGAGCTGGCGCTCGACCTGCGGACCGCGGCCCTGCCGGACGAGATGACGGTCGAGATCAGCACGGCCTGGCGCGACGGGGTCGCCGACCGCAATGCGCGGAACGACCGGCATCGTGTCCTGGTGCTGGCCACCGGGGATCCTTACGTCTTCTGAGGCCGGGCCTTCGTCAGTGGCCGGCCCACTGGACGTAGCCGTCGGGGCGGATCAGCGCCACCGCGGTCTTCGCCGGGTCCGTCCAGGTGCCTCGTACCAGGTGCTTCGCGGTGACGGGGGCCGTCGCCGGCAGTGTCGGGGTGGCCCCCTCCGGGGCGATCAGGACGAACTCGCCCTGGCGGAGCAGTTCGTAGAGCCGTCCTTCGCGCAGCTGGACGTCGGGGGCGCGGCGGCCCGAGGGGCGGCCGGCGCCCGGCGCGGGGGCGTAGGAGATGCCGATGCCGCTGAGCATGCCCATGGCGCGGGCCGAGGCGGGCGGGACCGCGTTCAGGAAGCGGGCGGCGAGGGAGCGGGCGGCGCGGGTGAGCGGGGTGTGGGCCATCGCGAGGCGGACGATCGCGCCGCTGCTGCGGAGCACCATGGCGCCCACGGGGTGCCGCTCGGACTGGTAGCTGTCGAGGAGGGCCTCGGGGTCGGGCGCCTCGCCGCGGAGCGCGGCGGTGAGCTTCCAGGAGAGGTTGGCGGCGTCCTGGAGGCCGGTGTTCATGCCCTGGCCGCCGGCGGGGGAGTGGACGTGGGCGGCGTCTCCGGCGAGGAAGGCGCGGCCGACGCGGTAGGCGGGGGCCTGGCGCTCGTCGCTGTGGAAGCGGGAGATCCAGCGGGGGTCGTGCATGCCGTAGTCGGTGCCGAGGGCTTTGCGGGCGATCTCGCGGATCTCGTCGAGGTCGACGGGCTCGCTGTCGGCGACCTGGCGGGTGCGGGTCCAGCCCATGACCCGGTACCAGCCGTCGCCGAAGGGGGCGAGGAAGGCGAAGCTGTCTCCGGAGCCGCGGACGCTGAACGCGTTGTCGGGCCGTTCGGTGAGGCGGACGTCGGCGAGGACGATGGAGCGGATCACGGAGTGGCCGGGGAAGGGCAGGTCGAGGGCGGTGCGGACGGAGCTGCGGTGGCCGTCCGTGCCGACCAGGTAGTGGGCGCGGAGGGTGAGCGGGGTGCCGTCGGGGTCGGCGAGCTCCGCGGTGACGCCGGTGGCGTCCTGGCGCAGTCCGCGCAGTTCGGTGCCGTACCGGAAGGTGACGCCCGCCGCGACGGCCCGGCGCTCCAGGAGGCGCTCGACCTCGTACTGCGGGGTGACGAGGAGGTGGTTGTAGCGGCTGGACAGGCGGGTCAGGTCCAGGCCGAGGCGGCCGAAGAGCCGGGCCGTGGTGAGCGTGGTGCCGGTGGTGAGGAGCTCGTCCGCGAGGCCGCGGGCGTCGAGCTGCTCCAGGGTGCGGGCGTGGACGCCGAAGGCCCGGGTCATGTTGCCGAGGCCGTGGGGGCGGCGCTCGACGAGGGTGACGTCGATGCCTGCGGTGGCGAGGTCGCCGGCGAGCAGGAGGCCGGTGGGGCCCGCGCCGATGACGAGTACGTCGGTGTCCGTGGTGCTGGTGCTCATGGCTGCCTCCTGGGTGCCCGCGATCGTTTGCCCACAGGTGTTGGTCAACGCTTGTTGGTCAACGCTTGTTGGTAACGGTAGGGCGGTCCGGATGGTGTGTCAACGCCCGTTGGCCTACAGTTGTTGATATGACGACCGTCCGCCGCTCCGACGCCACCCGGGCCGCCATCCTGGAGGCCGCCCGCGAGCGCTTCGCCTCCGACGGGTACGAGCGCGCCACCATCCGGGCCATCGCCCGCGACGCCGGGATCGACCCGTCGATGGTGATGCGCTACTACGGCAACAAGGAGGGGCTCTTCGCCGCCGCCTCCGAGGTCGAGATCGGCCTGCCCGAGGTGGGGGCGCTGCCCGCGCGCCACATCGGGGCCGTCCTGGTCGCGCACTTCCTGGAGCGCTGGGAGCGCGACGAGGTGCTCACCGCGATGCTGCGGGTGGGCGTCACCAACGAGGCCGGGGCCGCGCGCATGCAGGAGATCTTCGCGCAGCAGGTCGGCCCGGTCGCCCGGAGCGTCTGCCCCGATCCGGCGGACGCCCCCCGCCGGGCGGCGCTCGTCGCCTCCCAGATCCTCGGCATGGCGTTCGCCCGCTATGTACTGCGCCTGCCCCCGGCCGTCGAGATGTCCACCGAGGACGTCGTCGCCTGGCTGGGGCCCACCGTGCACCGCTATCTGACCGCCGAGGCGCCCTGAACCGTCCCGGACCGGGGCGTGACCGCGCGGTGTCTGAACCGTACAATCTCTGCATGACGCAGAAGAGTTCCGTGCGGCGCGACGCACTCATGACCGAGCTGTACGGGGAGGCGCGCCGCTACATGGCCGCCTACGCCCTGTTCAACCAGGCCGTCGCCGACCACCTGGGGCTCCACCCGACCGATGTGCAGTGCCTGAACCTCCTCAGCCTGGAGGAGGGGCCGGTGACCACCGGGCGGGTCGCCGAGCTGACCGGACTCACCACCGGCTCCGCGACCCGGCTCGTCGACCGGCTCGAACGCTCCGGTTACGTGACCCGCGAGCGCTCCACCGAGGACCGCCGCCGGGTCCTCGTGGCGCTCGTCCCCGAGCGGGTGGCGGAGCTCGGCGACCTCTGGCGGAAGCTCAACAGCACCTGGGGCACGATGTTCGACGTGTACAGCGACGCCGAGCTCGCCCTGCTCATCGCCCACATGCGGCGCACCGTCGAGGTCAGCGCCGCCCAGATCGAGCGGCTCCGCGGCGGCGACCTGGACTGACCCGCGTGCGGGCCCTAGCGGGCCGCCGGCTCGCCGAACTCCCGCACCGCGTCCGAGACGATCGCCTCCAGGCGCGCGTGGTGGGCGCCGCGCCAGTAGACCCTGCCGCACTCCACGCACTGCGCGAACACGTCGTACGTCTTCTCCGTGCCCTGCTCCAGCTGCTCGCGCACCGTGTCCTTGTCGGCGTCGCTCAGCTCCCCGTTGCACGCCGTGCAGCGGGTCCACGGCGCGAGCGGCGGCGCGAACCGCTCCAGTACGTCCCGGAGCTGGTCCTCCGGGCGGTCGCTGTAGACATAGGCTCCCGCCCACAGCTCCCGGCGCCGCAGCAGGCCGCGGTCCCTCGACAGCATCACGCGCCGCTCGCGCGCGGAGAGCGCGGCGAGGGCCGGGTCGCCGATGTCCTCGCTCTCGTACGCCGCGTCCACGCCGAGCAGTCGCAGCCGCCGGGCCAGCGTGCCGAGGTGCACGTCGAGCAGGAACCGGAGCGGTGCGCCGGCCGGTACGGGCTGCGGGCGAACGACGTCCTCCACGTCCACGGTCTCGCCCGCGGCGGGGATGTGCGAGGCGTCCACGGGCCGCCCGTCGACCAGGAGTCGCCCGGCCTCCGTGAGCGGCACGCCCAGCGACTCCACGACATGGCCGAGTGAGGAGGTGCCGTCGGTGGTCAGGGGGGTGTGGCCCGCGCGACGCTCCGCCGAGACGAAAAGGCGCAGGCCGGGGGCGAAGCTGATCTGGATCTCCGGTCCGTTCACGGGGACAGGATGGCATCGGGCGTCGGTGGGGGGCCAGGGAATTCGGCCCCGGGCCGGCACCCGGGCACGGCCGGGACCAACCACCCCGGGCCGGCACCCCGGGCACGGCCGGGCACGCCGCGCCGCCCCGGGGGAACGAGTGGCCGCGACGGTCAGGGGTGGAAGGCCCGCGCGTGGTCCTGCGCCCAGGTGGTGAAGGTCCGGGCGGGGTGGCCGCACAGGGTCTCGACCGTTCTTGTCAGCGGGGTCGGGCGGCCGTCGTGGGAGGACCAGTAGGACAGCAGGGCGTCGGCGAACGGCTCCGGGACGAAGGGGGAGACCGACTTCTTCCACTCCTCAGGCGTGACCGTCGTGTACGGCGCGGGGCGGCCCGTCACCTCGGCCAGGATCGCCAGCTGCTCCGTGAAGTCCAGCGACTCCGGGCCCGTCAGCACGTACGAGGAGCCGCGCAGCCGGGGTTCGGTGAGGACCGCGAAGGCGGCCTCGGCGACATCGCGCTCGTGGATGGGGTCGCCGTAGGCGTGCGGGTACGGCAGGGCCGGTCCCCGCCCGTCCCTGAGCGCCCCCGCCCACTGCAGGGCGTTGGTGGCGAAGGCGCCGGGCCGGAGGTGCGTGGCCTCGAAGGCGCCGGATTCCGCGGCGGCCGACAGGGCGCGCTCGGCCGCGAGGTGGGAAGCCGCGATCGGGTTCTCGGCGGCGTCCGGGTCGAGGACGGAGCTGGAGGAGAGCAGGGCGATGTGCTCGACGCCGGCCGCGCGGGCCCGGTCGGCGAACGCGCCGACGTGCGCGGCTTCGGCGTACAGGAAGACCGAGTCGACGCCCTTCAGGGCGGCGTCGAAGGTCTCCGGGTCGGATAGGTCGCAGTGCACGGTGTCCACGCGCGGTGGTGGGGACAGGTCCGTGGGGTTCTTGGAGCCTGCCCTGGCCCGGACGCCCGCGGCGTCCAGCAGCCCGAGCAGGGTCGAAGCGACGCGGCCGCGGCTGCCGGTGACGAGAACGGTCATGGGGGTTCCTTCCATGGATGACTGATGGCCGATGACTGACCACGGGTTACTGCGCTGCGCATCATCTGCGCTGTGCAGATAAATATCCGCGAGTCCGCCGTGCTCGTCAACCCTGAAAAAACCTGGGGTACGGTCCCCGCATGAAGATCATCGACCTTGCGCCCGGCGACCCCCGGCTGGAGAGCGATCTCCTGCCCGTCCTCTCCGAGCTCCGCCCCCACCTCACCCCGGAGCTCTTCCGCGAGGTCTACGAGGCCGGGCACCCCGAGGGGCTGCGGTTCAGCGCCGCCTACACGGACGAAGGCCGCTGTGTCGGCGCGGCCGGGTGGCGGATCATCAACAACACCAGCTCGCTGCGCAAGCTCTACGTCGACGACCTGGTGACCGCCGCCGCCGACCGCTCCACCGGCGTCGGGCACGCGCTCATCGCCCATCTGGAGGGCCACGCGCGCGCCGCCGGCTGCCATGAGCTCAACCTGGACTCCGGCACCCACCGCACCGGCGCCCACCGCTTCTACCTGCGCGAGCGCTTCGACATCGTGGCCTTCCACTTCACCCGGCCGCTCACCGCCCCGGACGCCGGCTAGAGGTCGAAGCGCCAGTCGTTGCAGCTCATCGGGCGCCCCGGCGGGTACTCGAAGCCCCGCTCGCCGAGCAGCTCGAACCCGGCCTTGCGGCACACCGCGTTCGACGGGGCGTTGTCCGCCGACGGGAACGCGTGCAGCCGGCGGTGCAGCCCCGCCGCCCGGGCCTCGGCGATCACCGCGCGCGTCGCGGACGTGGCCACCCCCCGGCCCTGGAAGCCCGGCAGCACCGCCCACCCCGTCTCGTACACCGGCTCGCCCTCCCAGGTCCGCGCCCAGAAACCGATGCTGCCCACCACGGCCTCCTCGGGCAGCAGCACGATCCGGAACATGCGTCCCGCGCCCGTGTCGTCGGCGCTCATGTCCACGTACCGCCGGTGCCGCCGGACGAGCTGTTCCTCCGTCTCCGGGCCGCCGAGGTGGTCCATCAGCTCCGGTGCGTTCAGGGCGCGCAGCAGGCCCGCGTCCTCCTCGGACCAGGCTTCGAGGCGTACGCGCGATGTGTCGTCGGTCATGTCCGCAGGGTAGGGCAGGGCACTGACACCGCCCGGGACACCGGCCGGCCGGGGCCGAAGCCCGTCAGCGCAGGCGGCCCGGCTGGCCCAGGGTGAGTCGGGAGACGACCTGGCCGAAGGCGTGCTCCTCGGCGGGCGTCAGCTCCACCGACTCCTGCGGGTGCCACACGCGCTCCAGCGGGGTGCCCGCCGGCTCGCGGCGAGCGGCGGCCCGGGCGCGCAGGCTCAGCGTCAGCCACACCACCGTCGAGACGGCGAGCAGGCCGAAGAGCGTGATCACGCGGGGGTCCGAGAACTGGCCGGGCAAGGACATGGCTCACTCCAGGGGCCTGGGGGCCGCCCGTGTCCGGCGCGCCCCGGCAGGTGGCGCGCGCGTGCACGACGGCGCCGGCGATTCCTACTGCTTCCTCCCGACCCGTTCAGTTAACACCACCCTGGGGGTCTTTCGGCAGGGGGCCCCGGGACCAAAGTCCCGGACCGCACCGCCTCGGAGGCCCTCTTGTGCGGACCCGGGAACGGCTCCAAGGTGACGGGCGAGGGAGATTCCGGCCGGGGAGGGAGCAGCCGCATGTCCGGAGCGCAGGCATGGGGATTCACGGACGACAGGGGTACGGAGCTGGGGGCGGCCCACGTGCCGCTGCGGGTGGTCGCGTATGCGCGGGCGGGTGCGGCACTGCTCGACCTGGGGGTCGTGCCGGTCGCGGTGTACGGCTCCGGGCACGACGGCGAGGGGCTCGATCCGGCCAAGTCGGGCGGGCTCGCGGCGGCCGGTGTGCCGTACGTCGGGCCGGGGCGCGCACTGGACGAGGGGCTGCTGCGGGAGCTGCGGCCGGACGTGATCGTCGACGTGACCTACGACGGCAAGAGCCCGTACGCGCTCGACGAGGCCCTGGCCGAGCGGCTCGGGGTTCCGCTCGTCGCGCTGTCCGTCGGCAGCGAGTTCGCCCTGCCGGCCATCCTCGGCCGTTTCGCCGCGCTGGCCGAAACGCTCGGGGCGGACCCGGCGGCGGACGGGGAGGCCGCCCGCGAACTCGCCGCCGCCGAGGCCGCACTCCGGGGCGTCGCCGCCGGGTCCGCGCTCGCCGTGCTCGCGCTCTCCGGGGCCGGGCCCGAGCAGGTGCATCTGGCCCGTCCGCAGGCCTGGCCCGAGCTCGCACACCTCGCCGGTCTCGGCGTCCGGCTGCTCGACCCGGGCCCCGGACCCGGCGCCAACTGGCTCACCGGAGACTGGGCCCGGGGCGTCGAGCTTCGCCCGGGTCTGGTCCTCTTCGACGAGCGGGAGCACGCGACTCCGCCGTACGAGCTCCCCGCGGGGACCAGGCTGACGCCCTGGAGCCCCGAGACCCCGCCCAGCCCCGCCGCGTACGCCCGCTTCTTCCGCGTCCTCGCGGAGGCCCTGGCCTGAACCGCGCGCCGCCGGCCCAAGCGGCGCCTACCCGAGCGCGGCCGGCCCGAGCGCGGCCGGCCCGAGCGCGGCCGGCCCGAGCGACGCGGGTCCAAGAGCCGTCGGCCCGAGCGAACCCGCCCCGAGCGACGCGGGTCAAGCGACCCCGCCCCGAGCGACCCCGTCCTAAGCGGCGCCGAGCCGTGTGCGGAGGGAGTCGGCGAACTCCTCGGCGCGGGCCAGTTGGGCGCGCAGTTCGGCGACCCGCTCCGCCGCGGCCGCCTCGTAGCGGCCGACGCGGGCCACCAGGGCCGCCCGCTCGCCCGGTTCGAGTTCGGTGGCCGTGCCCGGGCGGTCGGCGGACAGCCGGTCCACGGCGGTGAGGAGTTCGCGGGTCTCGTCGAGGGTGAAACCGAGCGGCTTCATCCGGCGGACCACCATCAGCCGGGACACGTCCGCGTCCGTGTAGAGGGGGAAGCCACCCGGCGAGGCCGCGGACGGAACGACCAGACCGCTGTCCTCGTACTGCCGGATGGTCCGCAGCGGCAGTTCGGTCCGTGCGGCGACCTCGCCGATCTGCATCGGCCGGCCGGTCATGCGTACTCCGCTCACGCGTCAGGTCCTTCCGCAGGGCGCGGCTTCCGCGCATTACATACCATTCGTCCTAACTTCAGCACTTATGAGAGCTGGAAGTGCGGCGAAACGCCTGCTGGTAGGTCGTCCGTTGGACAGCGGACGACTGGGCGAGACCCTGCTGCCCAAGCGGGTCGCCCTTCCGATCTTCTGCAGCGACCCGCTCTCCTCGGTCGCCTACGCCACCGAGGAGATCCTTCTCGTCCTGGCTCTCGGCGGCCTCGCCGTGCTCCATCTGGCCTGGTACGCGGCGGTCGGCATCGTCGTCCTGCTCCTGGTCGTCGTCGCCTCCTACCGGCAGACCTGCTACGCCTACCCGGGCGGCGGCGGCGCCTATGTCGTCTCCGCCGAGAACCTCGGGCAGCGGGCGGCGCTCACCGCCGCCTCCGCGCTGCTCATCGACTACGTGATGACCGTGGCCGTCTCCGTCGTCTCCGGCGTCGCCGCCATCACCTCCGCCATCCCCTCGCTCGACGGGCACGCCGTGGCCCTGTCGGTGTTCTTCGTCGCCCTGCTCGCCTGGTTGAACCTGCGCGGGGTCCGCGAGTCGGGGCGCTGGTTCGCCGTCCCCACCTACGCCTTCATCGCCGTCATCTACCTGATGTTCGCCGTGGCTGCCGTGCGCATGGCGACCGGCGCGACGATCCGCGCCGAGTCCGCGGACCTGCCCGTGGACAAGGTCTCCACCTACTCGGGGATCGCGCTCGTGCTGCTCGCCCTGCGGGCCTTCGCCTCCGGCTGCACCGCGCTGACCGGCGTCGAGGCCGTCAGCAACGGCGTCCCCGCGTTCGCGAAGCCCAAGAGCCGCAACGCGGCCATGACGCTCGCGATCATGGGTGCGCTCTCCGCGACCATGTTCTTCGGGATCACCGTGCTCGCCATGGTCTACGAGGTCCACGTCGCGGAGGACCCCACGGAGCTCGGACTGCCTCCCGGCACCCCGATGTCCACCGCGCTCGCGCAGATCGGCCGGGCCACCTTCGGCGACTGGCACGTCCTCTTCTACGCGCTCCAGGCCGTCACCGCGGGCGTCCTGGTCCTGGCGGCCAACACCGCCTTCAACGGCTTCCCGATGCTCGCCTCGGTCCTCGGCCGGGACCGCTACGCACCCGGGCAGCTCGTCCACCGCGGCGACCGGCTCGTCTACTCCAACGGCATCGTCCTCCTCGCGCTCGCCGCGATCGCCCTGATCGTGGCCTTCGACGCGCAGCTGACCCGCCTCATCCAGCTGTACATCATCGGCGTCTTCGTCTCCTTCACCCTTTCCCAGGCCGGCATGGTCAAGCACTGGCGGCGAGAACTCGCCACACCCGCCGGAGCCACACTCGCCGGGGCCAAGCCCGCCGGAGCCGCACCCGCCGGGGCCGCCGGCCGTCACACCATCCGGCGCCGGCTCGCGATCAACGCCTTCGGCGCCTGCCTCACGGCGGTCGTCCTCGTCATCGTCCTCATCACCAAGTTCACCCACGGCGCCTGGCTGGTCGTCATCGCGATGCCCGTGCTCTACGCCGGGATGAAGGGGGTGCGGCGGCACTACGACACCGTCGCCGCCGAGGTCGCCGTGGCCCCCGGTGACCGTCCCCACACCCTGGCCGCGAACCACGTCCTCGTCCTCGTGGCCTCCGTCAACGCGCCGAGCCTGCGGGCGCTGTCGTACGCGAAGACCCTGCGCCCCGACTCGCTCACCGCCGTCACCGTCGCCGAGGACCCGGCGGAGGCGGAGGTGCTCCGGGCGACCTGGGAGGCGCACGGCATCGACGTACCGCTGCGGGTGCTCAGCTCCCCGTACCGCTCGATCGTCCAGCCCGTCATGCGGCACATCCGGGACGCGCCAGAGCGCACGGGGGAATCGGCGATCTCCGTGGTCATCCCCGAATACGTCGTGGGGCGCTGGTGGGAGCAGCCGCTGCACAACCAGAGCGCGCTGCGTCTCAAGACCCGGCTGCTGTTCATGAAGAACGTCGTGATCATCGACGTCCCCTATCGGCTCGCCTCCGCCCGCGAGCTGGCCGCCGAGCGCGCGGGAGCGACCACGCGCCGGTAGAACCTCAGGTCAGAGGCTCAGGGCCGGACCAGACAGGCAGAGGCTCAGGGCCGGACCAGACAGGCAGAGGCTCAGGGCCAGACCAGACAGGCAGAGGCTCAGGGCCAGACCAGACAGTACGGCTGGTGTCCCGCCTCGTGGAGGCGGACCGAGAAGTCCTGCCACTCGTGGAGGAGCTGGTAGACGTCGAAGGCGTCGCGCGGGCCGCCGCGGTCCGGGACCGTCGACCAGATGAAGGCGGCCGCGCCGACCGACTCCTCGCCGATCCCGCGCAGCGGGTCGACCACGGTCATCGGCAGCTTCACCACCGCGTAGTCGGGGTGGAGCACCACCAGCTCCAGTGGCGGCACCTTGTGCAGGGGCATGCCCTGGATGCCGGTCAGGACCATGGCCGCTATCGTCTCGGGCTTGATCTTGGTGAACATGCCGCCCATGCCGAGCTCGTCCCCGCCGAGCTCCTCGGGGCGCATCGAGATCGGGACCTGGGCCGCGGTGGCGCTGTTGGGCGCGCCGAAGTACTTGTACGTCACCCCCAAGCTCCGGCCCCCGGTCGCAGGGGGCGGTTCCGCAGCGGGCTCCGGCTTCGGCCGGCCCTCCGCGGCGGTGGGTTCCTCCGCACGCCGGCGCCGGTGCCTCCCCCGCCGGGCAGACTCCGGACCCAGGTCGTCCGTCCCCTCGCCCGGTCCGCCACCGCGATGCATATCTCCACCCGACTGCTTTTTCTCGGCAACACGACCCCGCCGCGCAACCCGATCATCGTGTCAGTGACCTCCCCCGCGTTCGTACGGTGAAACACCTGTCCGCAAGAACGCCGTGGCCTCTGACACCATGGATTCCGTGAGCCATCCCTATGACGCCCCAGTTTCGCAGACGCGGACGGGGAGCGCCTCGGCGTAACAGACAGGATGCTCACCGCCGTCTTTCCGTTCCCGATGTCGTGCCCGAAGTCGTTCTCGCAGGTCAGGATCACAGTGCCGTATTCATACGAAGCCCCAGTCTCACAGACGCTTTTCGACCGCGCTTCCCTCGTGACGCCCGGCGGCGTGAACTCACCGGTGCGTGCCTTCCGGGCCGTGGGCGGAACGCCCCGGTTCATGGTGTCCGGTTCCGGTCCGTACCTCACCGACGCGGACGGTCGCGAGTACGTCGACCTGGTCTGCTCGTGGGGGCCGATGATTCTCGGCCACGCGCACCCCGAGGTCACCGCCGCCGTGCAGGCCGCCGTGGCGCGCGGCACCTCCTTCGGCACGCCCGGCGAGGGCGAGGTCGCGCTCGGCGAGGAGATCGTCGCCCGCATCGAGCCGGTCGAGCAGGTGCGCCTGGTCTCCTCGGGCACCGAGGCGACCATGTCCGCGATCCGGCTCGCCCGCGGGTTCACCGGGCGCGCGAAGGTCGTGAAGTTCGCGGGCTGCTACCACGGCCACGTGGACGCGCTGCTCGCCGCGGCCGGTTCCGGTCTGGCGACCTTCGGCCTCCCCGACACGCCCGGCGTGACCGGCGCGCAGGCCGGGGACACGATCGTGCTGCCGTACAACGACCTGGACGCGGTGCGGGCGGCGTTCGCCGCGCACCCGGGCGAGATCGCCTGTGTGATCACGGAGGCCTCGCCGGGCAACATGGGCGTCGTCCCGCCGGTGGAGGGCTTCAACCAGGGGCTCGCGGACCTGTGCCGGGAGAACGGCGCGCTGTACATCTCCGACGAGGTGATGACCGGTTTCCGTACGAGCCGGGCCGGCTGGTACGGCGTCGACGGCGTGAAGCCCGACCTGATGACCTTCGGCAAGGTCATGGGCGGCGGCTTCCCGGCGGCCGCGTTCGGTGGCCGCGCGGACGTCATGGGGCACCTGGCGCCGGCCGGTCCCGTCTACCAGGCGGGCACGCTCTCCGGCAACCCGGTCGCCACCGCCGCCGGCCTCGCGCAGCTGCGGCTGCTCGACGAGGCCGCGTACGAGAAGGTGAACGCGGTCTCGAAGGAGATCCAGGGCCTGGTCACGGGCGCGCTGTCGAAGGAGGGCGTGGCGCACCGGCTGCAGACCGCCTCCAACATGTTCTCGGTGTTCTTCACCGAGGACGAGGTGCGGAACTACGACGACGCGAAGAAGCAGGAGGCGTTCCGCTTCAACGCCTTCTTCCACTCGATGCTGGCCGACGGCGTGTACCTGCCGCCGTCCGCGTTCGAGTCCTGGTTCGTGTCGACCGCGCACGACGAGCGGGCGATCGAGCGCATCGCGGCGGCCCTGCCGGCCGCTGCCCGCGCCGCCGCGGAGGCCACGGCATGAGCGAGAACACCCGTGACCAGGACATCACCGTCGTCCACCTGATGCGCCACGGCGAGGTCCACAACCCCGACGGCGTGCTGTACGGGCGCCGCGCCGGTTACCACCTCTCCGAGCTGGGCCGGCAGATGGCGGACCGGGTCGCCGAGCACCTGGCCGACCGGGACATCACCTACGTCGTGGCCTCCCCGCTGGAGCGGGCGCAGGAGACGGCGACGCCGATCGCGAAGACGCACGGTCTCGACCTGGCCAGTGACGGGCGGCTGATCGAGGCGGAGAACGTCTTCGAGGGCAAGACCTTCGGTGTCGGTGACGGGGCGCTGCGCAAGCCGGCGAACTGGAAGCACCTCACCAATCCGTTCCAGCCGTCCTGGGGCGAGCCGTACGTCGAGCAGGTCGTGCGCATGATGGGCGCGCTGGACGCGGCGAAGGACGCGGCCCGCGGGCACGAGGCGGTCTGCGTCAGCCATCAGCTGCCGATCTGGATCGTCCGGAGCTTCGTGGAGAAGCGGCGGCTCTGGCACGACCCGCGGCGCCGGCAGTGCACGCTGGCCTCGCTGACTTCCTTCACGTACCGCGGCGACAAGATCGTCTCGGTCGGGTACAGCGAGCCGGCCCGGGACCTCGTCCCGGCGCACCTCCTGGCGGGCGCGAAGCCGGTGAAGGGGAAGTCGAAGGCTTTCGGGGCGTAGTCCCGTCGGCCCGGGTGCGCATCCCCACTGGACAGCGCCGCACCCGAGGGCCACAGTTCAGGGCGATCGGATGATGATGTTCACGTCATCCGGTCGCCCTAAAATTTTTGTGCGATTTTCCGGAACCTCCGTGTTCCTCCCGGCATCTCACTCATTGTCGGTTTGGATGACGTTTCGGTCATACGTCAGCGCGAATGGGGATGTTCATGCGCGGGATCAGCGGGATCAGTCGAAGGGGGCTTCTCGGGGCGGGCGTTGGGGCCGCTGCGGCGATGGGGCTCGCCGCATGCAGCACCCCCGAAAAGGACAAGCCGGGACGTTCCGGACCCGGCAAGGGGGGTGACGTCTCGGCGGACCCGAGCACGGCCGCCCCGACCAAGGACGACGCCCGGCTCATCGGTGACGGTTCCACAGCCGACACGGGCAAGCAGCCGCACCAGCCCGACACCCCCATCCCGCTCGAACCCGGCCAGACCCCGCCCCAGTTCGTGATCTTCTCCTGGGACGGTGCCGGCGAGGTCGGCAACGGCCTCTTCCCGCGCTTCCTCGAACTCGCCAAGAACAACGACGCGGCGATGACCTTCTTCCTCTCCGGGATCTACCTCCTCCCCGAGTCCAAGAAGGACCTCTACCGCCCGCCGAACAACCGCGTCGGCGCCTCCGACATCGGCTACCTCACCGACGGGCACATCAAGGAGACCCTGAAGTACGTCCGGCAGGCCTGGCTCGAAGGCCACGAGATCGGCACCCACTTCAACGGGCACTTCTGCGGCGGCTCCGGCTCCGTCGGCAACTGGACCCCGGCCCAGTGGCAGAGCGAGATCGACCAGGCCACGAAGTTCGTCACCGAGTGGAAGACCAACAGCGGCTGGACCGACCTCGACCCGCTGCCCTTCGACTACTCCAAGGAGCTCGTCGGCGGCCGCACCCCCTGCCTCCTCGGCCAGGACAACCTGCTCCCCACCGCCAAGCGCCTCGGCTGGCGCTACGACGCCAGCTCGCCCGGCGGCCGCCAGACGTGGCCCACCAAGCGCCAGGGCATCTGGGACCTGCCGCTCCAGGCCGTGCCGTTCCCCGGGCACTCCTTCGAGGTCCTCTCCATGGACTACAACATGCTCGCCAACCAGTCGAAGAACACGACCAAGGGCATGCCCTCGCGCTATCCGGGCTGGCGCACGCAGGCGGCCGAGGCGTACCTTTCCGGCTTCACGCGCGCGTACGAGTCGAATCGCGCGCCTTTCTTCATCGGCAACCACTTCGAGCAGTGGAACGGCGGCATCTACATGGACGCCGTCGAAGAGGCGCTCAAGGGAATGGCCGGAAAGAAGGACGTACGGCTCGTCTCCTTCAAGCAGTTCGTCGACTGGCTCGACGTCCAGGACCCGCGGATTCTCGACAAGCTGCGCAGTCTGGAAGTCGGGCAGAAGCCGGCCGGCGGATGGAATGAGTTCCTCAAGGTCGGCGCCTCGGCGACCCCCACCGCTTAGGCGATCTTGACAAGGGGCTTTACGGGCACGTAGGGGGGTGCCCAAGATCCCCCAAACGCCCATGCGAAACTTTTCACATGAGCCTTAGCCGTGCCCCACGACGCACCCGGCGCACCCTGGTCGCCGTCGGAATGCTGTCCGCCGCCGCCCTCACGCTCTCGGCCTGCGGCGGCGACGACAACGGCAAGTCCGGCGGCGGTGGCCAGACCAACTTCGTGACCAACACGGGTGGCATCTCCACCGTCGCCAAGGGCGAGCGCACGGCCCCGAACGACATCGCCGGCGAGACGCTCGAAGGGAAGCGGCTCGACGTCGCCGACCTCAAGGGCAAGGTCGTCGTCCTCAACGTCTGGGGCTCCTGGTGCAGCCCCTGCCGCGCCGAGGCCAAGCACTTCGCGAAGGTCGCCAAGGACCTCGAGGGTCAGGACGTCGAGTTCGTGGGCCTCAACACCCGCGACCCCAACAAGCAGCCCGCGATCGCCTTCGAAGAGGACTACGGCATCCCCTACCCCAGCCTCTACGACCCGCAGGGCAAGCTGATCCTCTTCGGCTTCCCCAAGGGCACGCTCAACCCGCAGGCGATCCCCTCCACCGTCGTCCTCGACAAGGAGGGCAAGATCGCCGCCCGCTCCCTCATGGCGCTCGACGAGAAGAAGCTCCGGTCGATGATCGAGCCCCTCCTCAAGGAGAAGTGAGCCCGTGAACGAGACGGTCACCAGCGGAGCCCTGCTGCTCGCCCTGCCCCTCGCGGTGCTCGGCGGCCTCGTCTCCTTCTTCTCGCCGTGCGTGCTCCCGCTCGTCCCCGGCTACCTCTCGTACGTGACGGGGGTCACCGGCACCGACCTCGCCGAGAGCCGCCGCGGCCGGATGACCGCCGGTGCCGTCCTGTTCGTCCTCGGCTTCACCGCCGTGTTCGTCTCCGGCGGCGCGCTCTTCGGCTACTTCGGGTCGACGCTCCAGGAGTACCGCGACACGCTCACCACGGTCCTCGGCGTGCTCATGATCCTCATGGGCGTCTTCTTCATGGGCCTGATGCCCTGGTTCACCCAGCGGGAGTTCCGCTTCCACAAGAAGCCCGTCGCCGGACTCGTCGGCGCCCCGCTCCTCGGTGCGCTCTTCGGCATCGGCTGGACGCCGTGCATCGGCCCGACCCTCGCCTCCGTCAACGCCCTCGCCCTGGAGCAGGCCAGCGCCGGACGCGGGGCGATCCTCGCCTTCGCGTACTGCCTCGGCCTGGGCGTACCGTTCGTGCTCGCCGCCATCGCCTTCCGCAAGGCGCTCGGCGCGTTCGGCTGGGTGAAGAAGCACTATGTGTGGGTCATGCGGATCGGCGGCGGAATGATGCTGGTCACCGGTGTCCTGCTCCTGACGGGCGCGTGGGACAGCATGGTGGCCACGATGCAGGGCTGGTCCAGCGGTTTCACGGTGGGGATCTGAGTTCGATGAGCAAGACCGATACGACGGAGCAGCAGGAGAACCTCGGCAGCGCCGGGGCCCAGCTGTCCACCGCCCCCCAGGAGGACACCGTCGTCGGCGGCCCCACCCTCGGGGTCGTCGGCTGGATCCGCTGGTTCTGGCGGCAGCTGACCTCCATGCGGGTCGCGCTGATCCTGCTGTTCATGCTCTCCCTGGGCGCCGTCCCGGGCTCCCTCATCCCGCAGACCAGCGCGGACGAGCTGAAGGTGCAGACCTTCAAGGAGGCCCACGAGACGCTCACGCCGCTGTACGAGAAGCTCCAGTTCTTCGACGTCTACAGCTCGGTGTGGTTCTCCGCGATCTACATCCTGCTGTTCGTCTCCCTCATCGGCTGCATCCTGCCGCGCAGCTGGCAGTTCGTCGGCCAGCTCCGCAGCCGCCCGCCGGGCGCCCCCCGGCGCCTCGACCGGCTCCCCGCGTACACCACCTGGCGCACCGAGGCCGAGCCCGGGCAGGTCCACGAGGCCGCGCTCGCCCTCCTCAAGGGGCGCCGTTTCCGCGCCCATACGGCCGGGAACGCGGTCGCCGCCGAGAAGGGCTACCTCCGTGAGGCCGGGAACCTGGCCTTCCACGTCGCCCTGATCGTGATGCTCGTCGCCTTCGCCTGGGGCCAGCTCTTCAAGTCCGAGGGCGGCAAGCTGATCGTCGAGGGCGACGGCTTCTCCAACACGCTCACCCAGTACGACGACTTCAAGTCCGGCTCCCAGTTCGGCACCGACGAGCTGGAGCCGTTCAGCTTCAAGCTGGAGTCCTTCAACGGCACGTACGAGAAGAACGGCCCCCAGCGCGGCACCCCGCGCACCTTCGAGGCGGCCGTCAGCTACTCGCAGGGCGGCGCCGACAAGAAGGCGGTCATCCGCGTCAACGAGCCGCTGAAGGTGGGCGACTCCAAGGTCTATCTGATCGCCCACGGGTACGCGCCCGTCGTCACCGTCAAGGACGGCCGCGGCAAGACCGTCTTCCACGGGGCCGTGCCGCTGCTGCCGATCGACAACAACATCACGTCGACCGGCGCGATCAAGGTCATGGACGGCTACCGCGACAAGAACGGCAAGAAGGAGCAGCTGGGCTTCCAGGCCTTCTTCGTGCCGACGTTCGCGGGCGCCGGCAAGGGCACGATGTTCTCGCAGTTCCCCGCGCTCGACTTCCCCGTGATGGCGCTCACCGGTTTCCACGGCGACCTGCGAGTGAACTCCGGCCTGCCGCAGAACGTGTACCAGCTCGACAAGTCCAAGATGACCCAGTTCACGGACAAGTCCGGCAACAAGCTCGCGCAGCGCATGCTGCCCGGCGAGACCATGACGCTGCCCGACGGCGCCGGCTCGATCACCTTCGAGAAGGACGTCAAGGAGTGGGCGAGCTTCCAGATCTCGCAGCAGCCCGGCAACGGGCTCGCCCTCACGGGCGCGATCGCCGCGATCGCCGGCCTGACCGGTTCGCTCTTCATCCAGCGGCGCCGGGTCTGGGTCCGGGCCGTGCGCGGTGAGGACGGCGTGACCGTCGTCGAGATGGCCGGGCTCGGCCGGAGCGAGTCCGCCAAGCTGCCGGAGGAGCTGGGCGACCTCGCCCTCGCCCTGACGGCTCAGGCCCCGCCGACGGCCTCAGTACCGGAACCCGCGGAAGAACCCGCAGAAGACCCTGCCCCTTCTGGAGAGGCCGACAAGTGATCCTCGCCGCCACGACGACCAACGAAGGCCTGGCGCAGATGAGCGACCTGCTCATCTACTCCTCGATGGCCGTCTACACCCTGGCCTTCTTCGCCCATATCGCCGAGTGGGTGTTCGGCAGCCGCAGCAAGGTCGGCCGCACCGCCGCCGCGCTCACCTCCGCCGGGAAGGCCGCCCCGGCCGCCGCCGTGACCGTGCAGGTCAAGCAGGCCGGAGGCACCGCCGTCCTCGACAAGCCGAAGGTCGTCACCCGGTCCTCGGCCGGCACCCGTGACGTGCCGGACGGTCCCGGCGCGGCCGGCGGCACGGTCAAGGGCGATCTGTACGGCCGCATCGCCGTCTCGCTCACCGTCCTCGCCTTCGCGATCGAGGCGGCGGGCGTGGTCAGCCGGGCGCTCTCCGTGCAGCGGGCCCCCTGGGGCAACATGTACGAGTTCTCCACCACCTTCTCGACGGTGGCGGTCGGCGCGTACCTCGGCTTCCTGCTCGCGAAGAAGAACGTCCGGTGGATCGGCCTCCCGCTGGTCACCACCGTCCTGCTCGACCTGGGCATGGCCGTCACCTGGCTGAAGACCCCCAGCGACCAGCTGGTCCCGGCGCTCGACTCGTACTGGCTGTGGATCCACGTCTCCACCGCGATCTTCTGCGGCGCGGTCTTCTACCTCGGCGCGGTCGCGACCCTGCTGTACCTCTTCCGCGACTCGTACGAGAACAAGCTCGCGACCGGCGGGAACCCCGGCTCCTTCGCCCGCTCCGTCCTGGAGCGGCTGCCCGCCGCGGCCTCGCTCGACAAGTTCGCCTACCGGGTCAACGCGGCCGTCTTCCCGCTCTGGACCTTCACGATCATCGCCGGCGCGATCTGGGCCGGCGACGCGTGGGGCCGCTACTGGGGCTGGGACGCCAAGGAGGTCTGGTCCTTCATCACCTGGGTCGGTTACGCGGCGTACCTGCACGCGCGCGCGACGGCCGGGTGGAAGGGGCGGAAGGCCGCGTACATCGCGCTCATCGCCTTCGCCTGCTTCCTCTTCAACTACTACGGCGTCAACATCTTCGTCAGCAGCAAGCACTCGTACGCGGGCGTCTGAGCTGGCACCGGGCCTGTCCCGGGGTGACGCTGGAGGTATGAGCGAGATCCCCCGGGGCAGGAGCGAGACCCACGACGGCGACCGGCATCTGCTGCACTTCGTCGTGGACCTTCCGCAGCCGATGCCGATGGTCTGGGCGGCCGTCGCCTCGCCCGAGGGCCTGCCGGGCTGGCTCTGCGAGGCGGATCCGCTGGAGCCGCGGCTCGGCGGGAAGGTCACCCTCCGCTGGCTGAACAGCGCCACGGAGGTCTCGGGGCGGGTGACCGCCTGGGACCCGGACGTCGTCGCCGAGTACACGGTCGATCCGTCGACCCACGGACGCATGCGGTTCCATCTGGAGCCGGGGGCGTCCGGGGGCGGCGGGTCGACCGTGCTGCGTTTCACCAACGAGGTGCAGGGTTCGCGGGAGTACCGGCTGGACTGTCTCGCCGGGTGGCACGACCACCTGGAGCGGCTGGTCGCCGCCCTGGACGGTCACCCCACGGACTGGCGGGACTGGTCCCCGGAGCGGTGGCGGCACCTGCGGGAGCTGTACGCCCGGGACGAGGAGCCCTGGCCCAAGTGGGAGCCGTAGGAGCCGGGAGCCGGGACACACCGCACTACCCCTTCTTCGGCGGCAGGCACGTGTCGGTCGGGGGTCGGCCCTCCGGCCAGGCCATCTGGACGAAGCGCTGGGTGCCGTCCTGGGTCAGTTCCACGATCGGGACCGCCTTGTTGTACGGGTTTCCGTAGTTGTCCAGGCAGATCCAGCCGCTCGCGCCCTGGACCCGCAGTGAGCCCTTGACCTGCGGCCACTGCGTGCCGACGTCCTCCTTCGACGGGTAGGCCGCGCCCTCCGGGGTGGCCTGGCGGATCGCGTGGACCGCCGTCGCCATCGCGTCGTACGCGATGATCGCCTGGCCGTCCGCGAGCGCCACCGGTTCGTCCTTCGGGGCGGCCTTGGCGATGTCCGCCACGAAGTCCGCGTACGCCTGCTCGGAGCCGCCGGTCCGGGGCACCGGCCGCCCCGGCGCGGGCTTCCAGGCGTCCGGGTGGGCGAGCGCCGCGTACCGCACGGTCAGCCTGCCCTTGAGGGCCTTCCGGTCGAGTTTCCCGTCGGCGCCGAGGTACGAGCCCTCGTCGCCGGTGAGGACGGTGAAGGCGCGGTCGACGCAGCCTCGGTCGCCGAGGGCGTTGATGAACTGGCGCAGCTGGGTGTGGCGGCCCGCGAAGAAGACGGTCTCGGCGCGGGTGTCGCAGATCAGGTGGGTGATGTTGGTGAAGGTGTTGGCGGTCGTGCCCTCCTGGGTGGAGTCGGGGGCGGAGGTGAACTCCTGGGGTTCCAGGGGCGCGTTCTTGAGGGACGCGGCGAAGGCGGCCTTCAGGGTGTCGACGTAGTGGTCGCCGCTGCGGGTGTCCTGGACGAGGAGCGCCTTCGCCGCGTCGACCCGGCCGAAGTGGGCGAGCGCCTTGGCCTCGTCGCCGTTGGTGGGGGAGACGCGGGCGAGGCCGGGGTAGGGCTTGCGGCCGGGGCCGTTGGCGATGTCGTCGGCGGTGATGGTGGTGCCGACGACGGCGACCTTGGCGCGGGTGAGGGCGGTGACGGCCTCGCGCATCTCGCCGGAGGAGGTGGCGATGCCGGAGACGGCCCGCAGTCGTTCGGGGCCGTCGGCCATGGCGACGAGCTGGTCGACGGTGGTGCGCCAGTGGGCGTTGCCCTGGCCGGTGTTGGCGAGGACGAGGCGGATGGTGGGCCGCCGGCCGTTGGATTCCTGGTTGGCCCGGCGCTGGTAGGCGTACGCGCCCTGGACCTCGTGCAGGACCTTGATCCGCATGTCGGCGTCGGTGGAGGTCAGGGGGAGGAGGACGGCGACGGTGACGTACTCGCCGTCCTTCAGCGTGGCGTTCTCGGCGCGGATGGTCTCGGCGACGTCCTTGAGGTCGGGGAAGCCGAAGTCGTGGCCGGTGCCGTTGACGCCGACGCATTCCCCGCTGTCGGCGGGGCGGGCCACCCCGGGGGCACAGGAACGGTTTTCCGGCTGGGTGAGCCGGGCGAAGCCGTAACCGCCGAGGCCGAGGACGACGGCGGCGGTGACGAGGGAGGCGACGAGCTTCTGGCGCGGGGTGCGGACGCGCCGGCGGAGCCGGGTGGCGAAGGGGTCGGGCATGGCGTCAGACTCCGTTCTCACGGGCCGGCGGCAGCGACAGCTCCCGCCAGGCACGGATGTCGCGCGGCCACTGGCCCGCCGCGTCCCAGAGTGAACCGCTGCCCGTCAGGTGGCGGCCGGAGAGCCTGCGCAGTTCGTGCGCGAGCAGGTCGGCGACCTCGTCGTCGGGCAGTGCGAGCGGGTCGGTGAGCAGCCATACGGCGTGCAGCAGGCGCCGTACGGAGAGGTGGAGCGCGGTGGTGTCGGGGTCGAGCCCGTCGGGCAGGGCGCCGGCCGGCTCCTCGCCGAGGGCGACCGCGCGGCGCGGGTCGGGTCCCGGCCGGTTCCGCTCGCGCGGGTACGGGGCGGCGGCGATGAACCGGAGCCGGCCGAGCCAGCCGAGGACGTCCTGCCGGGGGAAGGTCTCCCGCAGGTGTGTGACGGCCTCCTCGGCGCGGCCGAGGGCGAGCGCGTGATGGAGGCGGTACGGGCCGGGGGCCGGTCCGTAGTGCCGGTAGAGGGTCTCGTGGACGGCGTGCCAGGCGGCGTACCGCGGATGGTCGCCGTCCTCGAAGCGGAGCCGGTACAGGAGCAGGGCGCGCAGCAGCGGGTCGGCGACGAAGTGGGCGGGGCCCTCGCCCCAGTCCTCGGCGCGTAACCGGTCGCGGACCCGCAGGGCCACGTCCCCGTCCAGGGACTCCGCCTGGAGCCGGGCGTGGGCGAGCATCCGGGCGGACTCCTCGTCGTGGGTCGCGGCGAGGACGGCGTACGGCCCCGGTCTTCGCACCGGCAGGAGTTCGGCGAGGAGCGTGGGGGCGACGGGCACCGGCGGGGCGTCCTCGCGCAGCTCCACGGTGAGGTCGAGGAGCCCGCCCGGGGTGAGGCCGGCCCGCAGCGCGGCGGGGGTCTGGCGGACGGCCCGGCCGAGCAGGGCCACACCGAGGGGGCGGCCGCCGGTCAGCCGGTGGACGGCGCGGGCGAGTTCGGCGGGGGTGCGGCCCGCCGGGTCGTGGTGGTCGAAGGCGGACCGGGTCTGGGCGGGGGAGAGCGGGGTCAGCTCGACGGCGAGGATGCCGGAGCCGACGCTCGTCCCGCGCGGGCAGGGCGCCCGGTGCGCGGTCTCCGGCAGTCTGGTGCGGGTGGCCTGGCGCAGGCCCTCGTGGTCGCGGACCCGGGAGCCGGCGAGGACGACGACCTTGTCGCGGCGGTCCTCGGCGGCGCGGGCGCGGAGGATCGGCTCGACGAGCTGCCGGCCGAGCGGCTCGTGGGCGTTGTCGAGGAGGAGCAGGGGCCGGCCGACGCGGCTGCCGCGGCGGAGTCCGGTGTAGGCGGTCAGCAGGTCCTCGGTGAGGGCGCCGACGAGGAAGTCCTCGGCCTCGCGGCGGCGTCTGCCGCCCTGCTCGAAGTCGACGGCGAGCTGCTGGAGTCCGGCCTTGCCGCGTCCGCCGGCGTTGCGATAGGCGCCGTACCAGCTCTCGGAGGTGCGCTGGAGGCGGCCGAACACCTCCTCGAGGACGGTCTCCACGGTCGCCTCGGCGAGCAGCCCGGCGAGCGGGACGGCGGCGTCGGCGAAGGTGGCGGCGAGCTTGGCGAGGACCTTGCCGACCCAGTTGGCGGCGGCGCCGCGGGTCGCGTCGACGGTGGCGAGGAGCGGCCCGAGCCGCTGGAGGTCGCGCCGGGCCCGCTCGTCGTCCTCCTGGGACCAGCCGAGCGCGGCGACCGCGACCAGGCCGAGCGAGAGCCGGGGGAACCGTACGGGCCGGGCGCCGAGCACCTTCGGCGACAGCTGCACGGCCAGCTCGGCGAGGGCGCCGGTGACCGGGGTCCAGCCGGGGCCGTGGTCGGCGGGCGGCTCGACGTGGGCGCAGTCGAGGAGCGCGAGCGGGGTGTAGCCCTTGTAGCGGTTGCGGACCTCCTTGAGCAGGGCGGTCTTGCCCATGCCGCGCCCGCCGGTGAAGACCGTGACCGGCGGGTCGTCCCCGTGCTCGTACGCGACACGCGCGGCCCCCTTGGCGGTGAGCCCGACGAGCCGGGCGACGAGCCCGCCGTCGTCCAGGACCGCCTCGCGGCCGTACAACTCCCTTTCCACGTCCCGTCGCCCCCTGCTCCCCCATGAGATGTGCCCCTTCACATCGTCAAGTTCAGGATATCTACCGGGTGTTGGGCTCGCTCAATCATTCGGGAGGGGGTTTGCGGGCGGGCTTCCCGGCGGGGTGCGGGGACGGAAGGGGTCATGGCCCGTTGGGTCCAGCGGAAACCTCTTCCGGGGGGTGCCGGGGCTCAGCAAGATAGTGATCACCGCCGGGGGGACCGGGCGGAACGGACGGGGGCCGGGAGGTCGCCGGACACCGGGCGGACCACCCGGTCCGCCCGACCCGCCCGGTCCACCTGATCCATCCGATCCACCCGTTTCGCCAGATCCACCTGATCCGCGCACCCTCCTGACCGGAGTTATGTCATGTCTATGTCAAGGAAGCGCCGCTCCCGCAACGCCGTCCTCGCCGGCACGGGCCTCCTCGCGGCCCTCGCCGTCTACGGCGTGAGCCAGCAGGCCAGCGCCTCCGCGACCGACACCGACGCCCAGGCTCCGGTACCGACCGCCGCCGCTCCGGCCGCCCCCACGGCCGCGGCGCCGACGGCGGCCCCGACGAAGGCCCCGGCCCCGAAGGCCCAGGCCCCGACGAAGGCCCCGGCCCCGTCCCGTACGGCCGGCGCCCCGGCCCGTACCGCCGCCCCCGCCCCGGCCACCGCGCCCACCGGCGGGGCGACCGGGAGGCCCGCCACCGCCCCCGCCCCCGTCCCGCCCGCCGAACTCCCGGACAGCGACCGCCAGCAGTGGAAGCCCATGGGCGAGGTCAAGGCCCTCCCCCTGAGCGGCACCTTCCAGCTCAACGAGTGCGTCAGCCTCACGAAGGCCACCGCCTGGCACCAGCAGGGCTTCCTCGGCTCGACGCGCGACATCATCGCCGTCCAGGACACCCTCACCTTCCCCGACGAGGCCGCCGCGGCCGCCGCGTACCGCACGACCGTCGGGGCCATGAAGGACTGCCAGGCGACCAGCCGGGAGCTCCAGAAGAAGTACGACCTGCCCCAGGACGCCACCGTCCGGCAGACCGCCACCACCGAGGACGGCACCTCGTGGCAGCGCCGCTGGACCGGTGTCCAGGGCCTGTCCTCCCCCGGCGACCAGGCGAACCACGTCTACGCCGTCCAGCGGGGCAACGTCCTCGCGCTCCTCCACTACGACGAGGTGGCCTCCGCGTCCGCCGCCCCGTCCTACGACTTCCGAGGCGACACCGCCGTCCTGCGGACCCTCGGCGCACAGCTCGACAAGTGATCCCGAGCGGATCAGCCCCCTCTTCACCCACCTCACAGGAGACAGCCATGTCCATGAAGCGTTCCTTCGTCCGCGCCGCCGCCACCCTCGCCGTCGCCGGTCTCGCCGGCACCGCCGCCGCGACCCCCGCCCAGGCCGCCGCGCCCGCCATGACCACGACCCTCGCGGCCGCCACGGTCTCGTCGTCGACGGCCGGTGGCTACATCACCAGAAGCGAGATCATCGAGCGCGCCAAGTACTGGCTCGGCAAGAACCTCACGTACAACCAGGGCGGCTCGTACCCCGACTCCGACGGCAAGTACTACCGCACGGACTGCTCCGGCTACGTGTCGATGGCCTGGCACCTGACCACCAGCCTCAACACCGTCGGCATCGGCGACAGCGCCGACACGTACGAGATCTCCCGCAGCCAGCTGAAGGCCGGCGACGTCCTCAACAGCTACTACGACCACGTCATCCTCTTCGACAAGTGGGACGACGCCGCGCACACCACGTTCTCGTACTACAGCTTCGGCTCGACCCCGGTGAAGCACATCACCGGCATGTCCATCAACGCCTCCACCATCGACGGCCACCCCAACGGCGACTACAAGGCGCTCCGTTACAAGAAGGCCATCGACGGCGGCACCGACGGCATCGGCATGTGGGACCCGTCCAACCACTACTTCCACCTGCGCAACGCCGCGAACGCGGGTGGCAACGACGCGGGCGACTTCGTCTTCGGCGCCACGGGCATGGTCCCGCTCTCCGGCGACTGGGACGGCATCGGCACCGACGGCGTCGGCATGTACGACCCCTCGAACCACATGTTCTACCTGCGCAACTCCGCCAACGCCGGCGGCAACAGCTACGAGGTCAACTTCGGCAGCATCGGCGACATCCCGGTCATGGGCGACTGGGACGGCAACGGCACGGTCACCGTGGGCGTGTGGCGCCCGTCGAACCACACCTTCTACCTGAAGAACTCCAACACGAGCGGTGTGGCCGACAAGTCCTTCGTCTACGGCGACGACGGCATGATCCCGCTGGCCGGCGACTGGGACGGCGTGGGTGCGGACGGCATCGGCATGTACGACCCCGCCACCCGCATGGTCTACCTGCGCAACGCCACCAACGCGGGCGGCAACGACTTCGAGTTCCAGTACGGCACCGTCGGCCACAAGCCGGTCGTGGGCGACTTCGACGGCGACGGCAAGGACACGGTCGCGGTGTGGATGCCGAGCACCCACGTCTTCTCCATCAACAACCAGAACACCAACAACGTCGCCGACTACGAGTTCAACTTCGGCGGGGACGGCATGATCCCGGTCGCGGGCGACTGGGACGGCAAGTAGGACCCCTCGCGGCGGCGCCGGGACCCCGACCCGGCGCCGCCGCTCCGTGCCCGGCCCCTTCCCCACTCCCACGTACCGAGGTCCCGTCATGCGCTCCCTCTCCGCCCGCCTGTCCACGCTCGCCCTCGCCGCGGGCACGCTCCTCGCCTCCCTCACGCTCGGCGCCGGGCAGGCCACCGCCGCCTCCGTCGCCACCTGGGACAAGCTCGCCCAGTGCGAGAGCGGCGGCAACTGGTCCCTCAACACCGGCAACGGCTACTACGGCGGCATCCAGTTCAGCCTGAGCACCTGGCAGTCCATGGGCGGCACCCAGTACGCCGCGTACCCCCACCAGGCGACCCGGGAGGAGCAGATCCTCGTCGGCGAGAAGCTCCTCGACGCCTACGGCGAGAACCAGTGGCCCAACTGCGGACCCCAGGTCGGCCTCGGCTCCGACCCCGCCGACCCGGTCTTCGCCCGCCAGGACGGCATCGGCATGTGGGACCCGTACAACCACTACTTCCACCTGCGGAACACGGCGAACGCGGGCGGCAACGACGCCGGTGACTTCGTCTACGGCGGTACGGGGATGAAGCCGCTGACCGGCAACTGGGACGGTATCGGCGGTGACGGCGTCGGCATGTGGGACCCGGCCACGCACACCTTCTACCTGCGCAACTCGCCCAACCAGGGCGGCAACAGCTACGAGATCAGCTTCGGCAGCCTCGGCGACATCCCGGTCGTCGGTGACTGGGACGGCAACGGCACCGACACGATCGGCGTGTGGCGCCCCTCCAACCACACCTTCTACCTGCGCAACTCCAACACCGCGGGAGCGGCGGAGAAGGTCTTCGTCTACGGCGGCGACGGGATGATCCCGCTGGCCGGCGACTGGGACGGCACCGGCGGAAGCGGCATCGGCATGTACGACCCCGCCACCCGCAAGGTCTACCTCCGCAACGCGCCGAACTCCGGCGGCAACGACTTCGAGTTCGTGTACGGCACCGTCGGCCACAAGCCGGTCGTCGGCGACTTCGACAAGGACGGCAAGGACACGGTCGCGGTGTGGATGCCGAGCAGCCACGTCTTCTCGATCAACAACCAGAACACGAACAACGACGCCGACTACGAGTTCAACTTCGGCGGCGACGGAATGATCCCGGTCGCCGGCGACTGGGACGGCAAGTAGGACCTACCGCCGCGGCGCCGGGCATCGCCCCGGCGCCGCAGCGGGCTGTCAGGACAGCCAGCCCCGCTGCACCGCGCGCACGCCCGCCTCGAAGCGGCTGCGCGCGCCCAGGCGTTCCATGAGGAGGGTCGCCGTCCGGCGGGCGGTCCGGTGGGAGACGCCGAGGCGCTTGGCGATCGCCTCGTCGGTGAGACCGTTGGCGAGCAGCCGCAGCGTCGTCGCCTCGGTGTCGGTCAGCTCGCCGGCTTCCTCGATCACCGGCTCGCCCAGGGGCTTCGCGCCCTCCCACACCGTCTCGAAGAGGGCGCAGAGCGCGGTGACGGTGCCCTGGCCGGTGATCACCACCGCGCCGGCCGCCGAATCGTCACTGCTGACCGGCATCACGGCGGTCGCACGGTCGATGATGATCAGCCGTACGGGCAGGGCGGCGACGGTACGGGCCTGCCGGCCGAGAGTGCCGAGCCACTCGGCGTACGCCATGGTGTGCGGGCTGTTGCGGACGCTGTCCAGATAGACCGTCCGCATCCGGATCCCGCGCTCCAGCAGGGCGAGGTCCAGCGGTTTCGAGGCCTCCAGATTGTCCGGCGACTGCGCGCCGTCGGGAGAGAAGATCATCACCTCCTCCCGGACCTGCCGGTGCAGCGCGGTGAGGCGGTCACGGATCTCGTCCAGACCGATCAGGTGCTCGACCCCCGCCTCCGGGGCCTGCGGGCGCAGCTGGGTGTACTCCGCGATCAGCTGGGCCGCGGCGGCCCGGCTCTCCTCCACCCGTTGCTGCTGGGCGAGCAGCTCGGCCTGCTGCCGGGCGAGCAGCAGCTCCATCCCGACGTCCGGGCTCACCGCCCGCAGCGTCCCGGGGGAGTCGTACGAGGAGCGGACCAGGCCGATCTCGCTGAGCCGGTCGAGCGCCCCCCGTACGTCCTCCTCCGCGAACCCGATCCGTCTCCCCAGCGCGACGACCCCGTCGCCCGGACACGCCAGCATGGCGCGGTAGACGGACTCGGTCTTCTGGTCCAGTCCCAACAGCGTGAGCATCCTGGAGGCCCCCCCTCGCACGATGGTTGATCACAGGGATCGTCGCACGACGCCCGTGATCTTGTCGGACCGGAGGGGAGGGTTGGCCGTTTCAGTCCAAGGCAGCAAGGGGCCACCCGGAGTTGTCGTGGAATGACCTCCCGGCTTGACACTCTGGATCCCATGTACCTGATCCACGCCCAACTCGCCTCGCCCGCCGGAATGTTGATGCCCTGCGACGCCGCCGCCAAGGCCCTGCGGCTCGCCCGGCCCGAGGAGGGCGTCGAGCACGTCAGCGCCCACGCGAACGGGCCCCGTGGCCCCGTCCTCGGGGTCTACCTCCTCGCGGACTCACTGGCCCAGGCGGAGGCCCGTACGGCGGCGCTCTGCGAGCGGCTGCTGACCAGGCACCCGGGCTTCACGGGCTGGTCGCTGCGGCGGGCGGAAGCGGCCTTCCTGGCCCCATTGGGTCATGGCCTCTTGGGGCCACCCGCCAGGCCTACCGGGGGCCCCGCCGGGCGAGCAGAGTAGGACGTGCCGAAGGGGCGAGGAGCTCCGGAGGCAACCACCGGCCCGCACCACCGCGGGGTACGAGGCCGGACCCGTTCCCACTTCTGCAGTCCCGAAAGGTTCCTCCCGTGATCAGCACCCGTATCGCCCGGACCACCGCGGTCGTCGTCTGCTCCCTCGCCGCCCTCCTGCTCCCCGCGGTGGCCGCGCAGGCCGCCCAGGACCAGCCCGTCGACCGGATCGAGGCGTCGGCGCAGCCCGCCACCGGCGACACCGGCACCGGCACCGGTACCGACGACTTCGGCTGGCAGTAGGCCGGGGCACGTCACTCGGCGGCGATGGCGTCGAGCCGGCCGCGCAGGTACGCGTGCGACTCGATGCCGTGGATGGTCGTCCCGGGCGTGCACTCGTAGAAGTAGACCAGCGACATCAGCTCCTCGGCGGGCGCGTCCGCCGGTGGTGGCAGCACCCGGTGCCGCCCCGAACGCCACCGCCCTCCCGTCCAGCCCGCCATCAGATCGCCGATGTTGACGGTGAACGCGGCCGGATCGTACGGAGCGTCCTGCCAGCCCCGCGCGTCGGTGAACACCTGGAGCCCGCCCTTGCCCGCCTCCCGGTCGAGGACGGTGACCGTGCCGAAGTCCGTGTGCGGGCCGATGCGGAACTGCCCCGGCTCCGGATCACCGGTCCGCTCCCGCCCCGGATACCAGTTGACGTTGAAACCGAAGGTGGGATGCCCGGTGTGCCGGGTGAAGAAGTCCCGCTCCTCGCCGAGCGCGACGCCGAGCAGATCGAGCACCCGGTCGGAAAGCGACTTCATGGCCACCAGATAGCTCTCCACGAGCGGCCTGAGCTCGGGCACCTCGGAGGGCCACGTGTTCGGCAGGAACCACTCCGCGTCCACGACCGGGTCCCCGGTCGGCTCGTCGGCCGCGAAGGAGAGCGACTCCTTCAGGTCGGGCGGGGTCGCCGTGCCCTCCGCGTACCCGTTGGCCTCCGCCCCCGGACCGAGCCACCCCCGCCCCCCGACCCGCACGGCGTACGGCTCCTTGACGGCGGCGGGCAGATGGAAGAACCGCCGGGCGACGGCCCGGATCTCCGCCCGCAGCCCCGCGTCGACACCGTGCCCGGTGACCAGCAGGAACCCGGCCTCGCGCAGGGCCCGGTCGACGGCCGGCAGCTGGGGGCCGGGATCGCGCGCCAGGTCGATCGTGGGCAGACTCGCCTCAGTCATCGCCGATGTCCTCGTTCCACAGGGCCGGGTTCCCGTCGATGAACTCCCGCATCAGGCCGACGCAGGCGGGATCACCGAGCACGGTGACCTCCACCCCGTGCTCCGCGAGCCACTCGTGCCCGCCGTGGAAGGTCTCGGCCTCCCCGACGACCACCCGTGAGATCCCGAACTGCCGCACGAGCCCGGAGCAGTACCAGCAGGGCGAGAGGGTCGTGACCATCGTCGTCCCCCGGTACGAGCGCTGCCGGCCGGCGGCCCGGAAGGCGGCCGTCTCGGCATGCATGGCCGGGTCCCCGTCCTGCACCCGGCGGTTGTGCCCGCGTCCGAGCAGCGCCCCGTCGGCCCCGTAGAGCGCGGCCCCGATCGGGATCCCGCCCTCGGCGAGCCCGGCCCGGGCCTCGTCGAGCGCGGTGCCGAGCCACCGCCGTGCCAGTTCCAGATCCATGCGGGGAGCCTTCCCCGGCGCGGGCCTGGCCTCACACGGGGGAACGTCGGACGGGTTACTCCTCGACGGGCCACTCCTCGACGGGCTACTCCTCGAAGGGGAAGCGGGCGAGCGGGGTCTCGCTCTCGAAGAAGGTCTTGGCGCGGGTCATCGCCCGCTCGTCGGCGTGGATGCGGCCGGGGCGGGACGCGGTGCCGGTCAGGACGCCGCCGAAGCGCATCCCCAGGTAGGCCGCCGAGTGGTTCAGTGCCGTCACCAGGCCGTCCGCGACCTCGTACTCCTCGTGCGCCATCGCCGTCACGCCCCACAGCGTGCCGCCCGCCATGCGCTCCTTGAAGTCCGAGCCGGGCACGTTCAGCCAGCCCGACCAGTAGTCGAGGTAGCGCTTGGTCTGCGCGGAGAGGGTGTACCAGTACAGGGGCGAGGCGATGACGATGTCGGTGGCGTCCAGCGTGGCCTGCCGCAGCAGCTCCTCGTTCTCCCCGTCCTGCCGGTCCGCCGACTCGTGCCGTCCGTCCTGGAAGTCGGGCAGGGTCAGCTCGTTCAGGTCCACCCAGCGCTGCGGTGTGCCGGCGGGGAGTTGCGCGGCGGCGGCGCGGGCGAGGATCTCGGTGTTTCCGTCGGAGCGCGAGCTGCCGAGGACGAAGAGGAACGAGCGGTCCGTGCCACGTACGGTGTCGAGGGTCATCTCTGCTCCGCCTCCTGGGGGTGGGTGTCACGTTGCCAACTCCCGCCTCCCCGACGGTATTCCGGGCTCCATCGGCCGAGCCGATCGGGGCCATCGGGAGGACGCCCCACTGGCCCGTGGACCCGCCCCCGCTCCTCTTCGTAGCGTCGGCGGCATGAGAAACGAGACCAGAGGAACCGTCGAACTGACCCTCGCCATGGTGCTCTCCGGCACCCTCGGCGTCTTCGTCGTCGAGTCCGGCGCCTCGCCCTTCGAGGTGGTGTTCTTCCGCTGCCTCTTCGGGGCCCTCGCCCTCGGGGCCTACAGCCTCGTCCGGGGGTTCTTCACGGGGCACGGGTTCACCGCGAGGAAGCTGGGGCTGGCCGCGCTCGGCGGTGTCTTCATCGTCTTCAACTGGGTGTTCCTGTTCGAGGCGTACGAGGCCAGTTCCATCTCGCTGGCCACCGTCGTCTACCACACCCAGCCGTTCTTCCTCGTGCTCCTCGGCGCCGTCGTCCTGCGGGAGCGGATCCCCGGATCCAAGCTGGCGTGGCTCGCCCTCGCCTTCGTCGGGCTCGTGCTCGTGTCCGGGGTGCGGCCCGGCGACACCGCCTCCCTCAAGGGGCTCGGGTTCGCGCTCGCCGCCGCCGTGCTCTACGCCCTCGCGACCTTCGTCACCAAGCGGATCACGGGGGTGCGACCCCACCTCATCGCCCTGGTGCAGGTGCTCGTCGGGATGCCGCTGCTGCTGCCCTTCGTCGACTTCGGCGGTGTCGGCGGCGGTGGCTGGGGCTGGCTCGTCGGCCTCGGGTTCATCCACACGGGGCTCATGTACGTGCTCATGTACGCCGCCTACGCCAAGCTGCCCACCGCCAAGATCGCCGTCCTCGCCTTCACCTACCCCGCCGTCGCCATGGGCGTCGACTGGGCGGTGTACGGGCACCACATCGGGCTCGTCCAGGCGCTAGGCGTCCCGCTGATCGTGCTCGCCAGCCTGAAGGTCACCCTCGCTGCTCGGACACCAGCCGCCGCGCCTGCTCCACGAACAGCCGCACATGCGCCGGAAGCCGCTTCCCCCGCCGCCACGCGAGCTGCGTGAACAGGGTGAAGGGGGCCTCCCAGGGGAGCGGAACGAGGGTCCCGTCCGCCAGCTCCCGTTCGACCGTCACCCTCGGCAGCAGCGCCACCCCCAGGCCCGCCGCCACCCCCCGCTTGGTCGCCTCGATCGTGCCGAACTCCATGAACGGCGGCGCCCACGCCCGCAGCTCCGCCTCGAAGAGGTCGCGGTACGGGCAGCCCGGCTCGGTGCCCACCAGTTGGGCGTCGGCCAGGTCCGCGCTCGTCAGATCCGTACGGCCGACGAGGGCATGGCCCGGGCCCGCCACCAGGACCAGGGGCTCCGGCGCGAGGATCTCCGACTCCAGGCCCTCGTGCTCCGTCTCCGGCTCCATCAGGAAGCCGACGTCGTACGTGCCCTGCCGCAGCGCCTGCCGGGTCTCGTCGCCGAGCGTGGGGCGGAGCGTCAGCCGCACCTTCGGGTAGCGGTGGTGGAAGTACTCCAGGAGGGGCGGCAGCCGGTAGGAGGTGAGGGACTCCATGGTGCCGACCGCGATCGGGCCCGAGGGTTCCGCCGTGGCCGCGACGGCCGTACGGGCCTCCTCCGCCAGGTCCGCCATCCGGCGGGCGTACGGCAGCAGTCGTTCCCCCGCCTCGGTCAGGCGGATGCGGGAGCCGAGGCGCTCGAAGAGTTCCACCCCGAGGGAGGATTCGAGCGACCTGACCTGGGCCGTGACGCTCGACTGGGCGTAGCCGAGCTCCGCCGCCGCCCGGGTGAAGGAGAGGACGTCGGCCACCTTCTCGAAGGTGGCCAGGAGCCGCAGCTCCATCAGTTCTCGCCCTTGTCCTCGCCCTGCTCGCGCTTCTTCAGCTCCTCCTCGCGGCGGCGCAGGTCCGCCTCCCAGTCCTTGAGGAGGGACTCGTCCTTCTTGTTCTCTTCCTTGAGGGACTTGAGGAACTCCGGGTTGTCGTCCGGGGCGACCCACTCGGAGCGGTGGTTCCGGTGCCACTCGGAGGGCGTACGGCCTCCGGCGGGGGCGCGGCGCAGCTTGCCGGCGGCGAACCACACGATCGGGCCCACGATCCAGAAGAGCAGGATGATGATGACCCAGACCACCTTCGGCAGGTGCTTGACCTCGTCCTCGGGGGTGTTCAGGCAGTCGATGAAGGCATAGATCGTCAGCGCCAGCGGCAGGATGTACATCAGTGCCCTGAGCATGTGGTGCAGCCCCCTGGAAGCAGCGGCGGGGCCGGTTGTGGCGGCCCCGGTGACGAGTCAAGCCTAGCCCGTGGCGGATACTGCCCCTATGGCTTACGACGATCTCCGCTCGCTGCTCAGGGCCCTGGAGCGCGAAGGCGACCTCAAGCGCATCAAGGCCGAAGTCGACCCGTACCTGGAGGTCGGGGAGATCGTCGACCGGGTGAACAAGGCGGGGGGTCCGGCGCTTCTCTTCGAGAACGTCAAGGGCTCCTCGATGCCCCTCGCGATGAACGTCTTCGGCACGGACCGCCGGCTGCTCAAGGCCCTCGGCCTGAAGTCGTACGGCGAGATCAGCGAGAAGATCGGCGGGCTCCTCAAGCCGGAGCTGCCGCACGGTTTCGTCGGGGTCAGGGAGGCCTTCGGCAAGCTGGGCTCGATGGTCCACGTGCCGCCGAAGAAGGTGAAGGAAGCCCCGGTCCAGGAGGTCGTCCTCACCGGGGACGACGTCGACCTCGACCTCCTTCCGGCGCTCTTCACCTGGCCCAAGGACGGCGGCTCCTTCTTCAACCTGGGGCTCACCCACACCAAGCATCCCGAGACCGGTGTGCGGAACCTGGGGCTCTACCGGCTCCAGCGGCACGACAAGCGCACCATCGGCATGCACTGGCAGATCCACAAGGACAGCCGCAACCACTACGCGGTCGCCGCCGAGCGCGGCGAGCGGCTGCCGGTCGCGATCGCGTTCGGCTGCCCTCCGGCCGTCACCTACGCCTCGACGGCGCCGCTGCCCGGCGACATCGACGAGTACCTCTTCGCCGGCTTCGTGCAGGGCAAGCGGATCGAGATGGTCGACTGCAAGACCGTCCCGCTGCAGGTCCCGGCCCACGCCGAGGTCGTCGTCGAGGGCTGGCTGGAGCCCGGCGAGATGCTTCCGGAGGGTCCCTTCGGCGACCACACCGGCTTCTACACCCCGCAGGAGCCCTTCCCCGCCCTGAAGATCGACTGCATCACGATGCGGAAGCGTCCGCTGCTCCAGTCGATCGTCGTGGGCCGGCCGCCGACGGAGGACGGGCCGCTCGGGCGGGCGACGGAGCGTTTCTTCCTGCCGCTCCTCAAGATCATCGTTCCGGACATCGTCGACTACCACCTGCCGGAGTCGGGCGGCTTCCACAACTGCGCGATCGTCTCGATCGACAAGAAGTACCCGAAGCACGCGCAGAAGGTCATGCACGCCATCTGGGGCGCGCACATGATGTCGCTGACCAAGCTGATCATCGTGGTCGACAAGGACTGCGACGTCCACGATCTGCACGAGGTGTCCTGGCGGGCGCTCGGGAACACGGACTACGCCCGGGACCTGACGGTGGTGGAAGGCCCGGTCGACCACCTCGACCACGCCTCCTACCAGCAGTTCTGGGGCGGCAAGGCCGGCATCGACGCCACGAAGAAGCTGCCCGAGGAGGGCTACACCCGGGACGGCGGCTGGCCGGACATGGTCGAGTCGGACCCGGCGACGGCGGCTCTGGTGGACCGCCGCTGGAAGGAGTACGGGCTGTGACGACCGCGGCCGTTCCCGGCGCCGAGCCGGGACGTACGAAGGCCTTCCTGCGCCTGGTGATGATCGAGCACTCGGTCTTCGCGCTGCCCTTCGCCTACATCGCCTCCCTCACCGCGATGTTCCAGCTCGACCGGAACATCCACTGGTGGACGCTCTTCCTCGTCACCGTTTGCATGGTGGGCCTGCGGACCTTCGCCATGGCCTGCAACCGGATCATCGACCGCGAGATCGACGCGCGTAATCCGCGGACCGCGAACCGGGAGCTGGTGACCGGCGCGGTGTCCGTGCGCTCGGCGTGGACCGGGGCCGGGATCGCCGTCGTCGTCTTCCTCGGCGCCGCCGCCCTCCTGAACCCGCTCTGCCTGGCGCTCGCCCCGCTCGCCGTCATCCCGATGGTCGTCTATCCGTACGGGAAGAGGTTCACCAACTTCCCGCACGCGATCCTGGGGCTCGCCCAGTCCATCGGCCCGATCGGCGCCTGGCTCGCCGTGACCGGCGAGTGGTCCTGGGACGCCGTCATCCTCGGCCTCGCGGTCGGCATCTGGATCGGCGGCTTCGACCTGATCTTCGCCTGCCAGGACGTGCAGGCGGACCGGGCGCACGGCGTCATGTCGGTCCCGGCCCGCTTCGGCGTGCCGGCCGCGCTGTGGGGCGCCCGCGCCTCGGCGGTCGTGACGACGGGCCTCCTCGTCTGGTACGCCCTGGCGACGGACGCGGGCCTCTTCTTCTGGGTCGGTCTGGTGATCGTGGTCGTCGCCTTCGGGTACGAGCACACGATCGTGAAGCCGCACGACCTGTCCCGGCTGAACAGGGCGTTCTTCACGACGAACGGCTTCATCGGGATCAGCCTGTTCGTGTGCGCGCTGCTCGATCTGCTGGTCCGCGGGCTCACCCCGTAGCCCGGTGCGAGGACGGATAGGCTCGACGGCATGAACGACGGCAAGCGCACCCCCTGGATCGTGGGGGTTTCCGGGGCGTCGGGTACGCCGTACGCCGCCGCCGTGCTGAGGGGGCTGCTCGACGCGGGGGAGAGTGTCGACCTCGTCGTGTCGCGGGCCTCGCGGCTGACGCTGCTCGACGAGACGGGGATCGCCTTCCGGGACGCGCACTGGCGCGAGGACCTGGCGGCCTGGCTGGCGCGGGGTGCGGACGGGAAGCCGGACACCTTCGACGTGTCGGACCGGCTCGACGACGTGCGGTACTGGGCTGCCGGGGACCTGGCCGCGGGGCCGTCCTCCGGCTCGTACCCGGCGAAGGGGATGCTCGTGGTGCCGGCCTCGACCGCCGCGGTGGCGGGAGTGGCACTCGGGCTCTCGAAGGACCTGCTGCAGCGGGTCGCGAGCGTGACGCTGAAGGAGCGGCGTCCGCTGGTGGTCGCGGTGCGGGAGACTCCGCTGAACGGACAGACGCTCAAGCACATGGTGGCGCTGGACGAGGCGGGCGCCGTGGTGCTGCCCGCCTCTCCGGCGTTCTACGCGGGGGCGACGCACATCCAGGATCTGGTGGACTTCGTCGCCGGGCGGGTGCTGGACGCGGCGGGAGTGCCGCACCAGCTGTACCGCCGGTGGGAAGGAGAGCTCGGTGCGGCTCTCCAGGCTGATTAGCGCTTCTTGGCGTGCTTCTTCGCGGCGCGCTTCGAGGCGGCGGACTGCTGGTGGGCACGCGAGCGGCTGGCCAGCTCCTGCAGCTCACGCATGCGGGCGTAGGCCATCTCGATCGTGTACACGGTGATCACCACTCCTGAAAGATCGTCTTTGATCCACTGAAAGATTCACAGGGTGTCGCCCCTGTGTGCCTTAGATTCTATACCTAAACTCGCTGTACCGCTGGACAATGGAAGGTCTATTCCTATGGATGCCGTGGACAGGCAGCTCATCCAGGCTCTGCGCGAGAACGGCCGTGCCTCGTACGCCGAGCTCGGCCGGCTCGTCGGGCTCTCCGGCCCCTCCGTCACCGACCGCATCAACCGACTCGAGGCCGCCGGAGTCATCACCGGCTACCGCGCCACCGTCGACGCCGCCTCGCTCGGCCTCGGCGTCACCGCCCTCATCGGCATCTCCCTCTCGGACGCCGCCGACCACGAGGACGTGGCCCGCCGCCTCAAGGACCTCGCCGAGATCGAGGACTGCTGGTTCATCGCCGGCGACGACTCCTTCATGCTCAAGGTGCGCGCGAACGACGTCGACGGCCTGGAGAAGACGATCCGCCGGCTCTCCGGCACCAAGGGCGTCTCCCGCACCCGTACCACGATCGTGCTCTCCACCAAGTGGGAGAACCGGGTCGGAGAGCTGCCCGAGGAGGGCTGAGAGTACGGTGGGCAAAGCTTGATTTCGGAGACAAAGGGAGGCGGCCGTATGGACGCGGGGCTCAAGCGTGAGCTGGAGCAGAAGGTCCGGGACGGTGAGCGGCTGAGCCGTGAGGACGGCATCGCCCTGTACGAGTCCGACGACCTCGCCTGGCTCGGCGGTCTGGCCCACGAGGTCCGGACCCGCAAGAACGGCGACGTGGTCCACTTCAATGTCAACCGGCATCTGAACATGACCAACGTCTGCACCGCCTCCTGCGCCTACTGCTCCTTCCAGCGCAAGCCGGGCGAGAAGGACGCGTACACCATGCGCATCGAGGAGGCCGTGCGCCTCGCGAAGGCGATGGAGAACGAGAACCTCACCGAGCTCCACATCGTCAACGGGCTGCACCCCAACCTGCCCTGGCGCTACTACCCGCGCTCCCTCTCCGAGCTCAAGAAGGCCCTGCCGAACGTCTCCCTCAAGGCGTTCACGGCCACCGAGATCCACCACTTCGAGACGATCTCCGGCCTCTCCGCCTCCGAGATCCTCGACGAGCTGATCGAGGCCGGCCTGGAGTCGCTGACCGGCGGCGGCGCCGAGATCTTCGACTGGGAGGTCCGGCAGCACATCGTGGACCACAAGACCCACTGGGAGGACTGGTCCCGGATCCACCGGCTCGCCCACGAGAAGGGGCTCAAGACCCCCTCGACCATGCTCTACGGGCACATCGAGGAGCCGCGCCACCGCGTGGACCACGTGCTGCGGCTCCGTGAGCTCCAGGACGAGACCGGCGGCTTCCAGGTCTTCATCCCGCTGCGCTACCAGCACGACTTCGTCGACATGCAGGACGGCAAGGTCCGCAACAAGCTCCAGGCGCGCACCACGATGGCGACCGGCGCCGAGGCCCTGAAGACCTTCGCGGTCTCCCGGCTCCTCTTCGACAACGTGCCGCACGTCAAGGTCTTCTGGGTCATGCACGGCGTCCAGACGGCGCAGCTGGCGCTCCAGCACGGCGCCGACGACATGGACGGCTCGGTCGTCGAGTACAAGATCACGCACGACGCCGACAACTACGGCACGCCGAACAAGCTGGGCCGTGAGGACCTGCTCGAACTGATCCGTGACGCGGGCTTCCGGCCGGTCGAGCGGAACACGCGGTACGAGATCATCCGCGAGTACCCGGGCCCGGACGCGGACCGGCGCGAGTCGCCGCAGTCGATGCGGTTCTGACGCGATCACGAGGAAGGGCCGGCGGGATCACCCGCCGGCCCTTTCGCGTCCGCCGCTCACGTCAGCGGCAGCAGCATGATGATGTCGTCGCGGTCGTCCCCGGGTGCGACCCGGATCGCGTCGGGGACGCGGCCGACCTCCTTGTAGCCGGACTTGGCGTAGAAGCCGTCGACCCCGGTGCCGCCGCGGCAGGTCAGCCGGATCGCCTCGACCGCCTCGAAGCCCTCGGCGGTACGGGCGGTGTGCTCGACCGCCGCCATGAGGTCGCGGCCGTACCCCTTGCCCTGGTACCGGGGGTGGACCATCACGGTGTAGAGCCACACCCAGTGGGTCATCAGGCGGTGCTTGTTGAAGGTGAAGAAGGCGGTGGCGGCGACCCTCCCCTCCTCGTCCCGGCCGACGAGCAGGCGCGTGCCGCCCTCGGTCATCGCGACGAGGTGCTTGAGCAGCGCGGGGCGTATCTCGTCGGGGGTCACGGGGGGTACGAAGCCGACGGCGCCGCCCGCGTTGGAGACGTCGGCCCAGAGGGAGAGCACGCCGTCGCGCAGGGCCGGGTCGACTGCCGGGTCCACCTCGAAGGTAAGGGTCATAGGGGTAGCGTACTTATTACTTCTGGGGTGCTCAAGAGGCCCGGTCCCGGACCGTGCGCCGCCGCGTGCTTCACTGGAGGGCGCTCGTCCCTCATGGGAACTTTGGGATCTTTCGGAACGGAAGAGTGGACTGACATGCTCCGCTACACGCTGATGCGGCTCGGGATCTTCGCCGGGTGCTTCCTCGCCCTGTGGGGTCTCGTCTACGCCGGCGTGCTGCCGCGCGGCCTGGGCGACTCGAACCTCCTCTGGGTCCTCGTCCTCTCCATCGTCGTCTCCGCCCCGCTGAGCTTCGTCCTCCTGCGCAGGGTGCGGGACGAGGCGAGCGCCGAGATCGTGGCGAAGGTCGACCGCGCGAAGGGCCGCCTCGACGCGAACCGGTCCCAGGAGGACGCGCTGTAGTCGTATAAGGGCTGCGTAAGCTTCCTCACAGACATCCACCCCGGGCAGAGCCTTCCAAGGCTCCGGCCTGGGGTGTTCTGCGTTTCAGAGGCGGATGGGCCTCTCCGGGTCTCAAAGAATGGCTTTGAGGTTCTCAAAGTTCAAGTGTTAACGTGTTCGCCATGAAGACAGCAGTGCGCACCTCTCACGCCGCGAGCACCCCGCTCGTGGCGCGCCTGCACGTCGATCTCTGCCGCTGTATGTCCGCGGTCTGTTGCCGCGCCTTCTGATCCGGCATCATGCAGCGGCCCGCGCCCGAGCGCGTGCGTGCCGCACCCCCGTCCCGTATTCACCCGATACGCACCTGTGGAGTGTGCCCGTGTCCTCGTCCGCTTCCGCGACCGAGTCCAAGCCGTCCCGGATACCCAAGGTCCCCTTCTGGGCCCAGATCATCGCCGGTCTGGCCCTGGGCGCCCTGCTCGGCTGGGTCGCCCGCAGCCAGGACGTCTCCTGGCTGAAGGAGACCCTCGGCCAGATCGGCGACATCTTCGTCCAGCTGCTCAAGCTGGCCGTCGCGCCGCTCGTCTTCTTCGCGATCCTGGTCTCGATCACCAACCTGCGGAAGGTGAACAACGCCGCCCGGCTCGCCACCCGCACCCTCCTCTGGTTCATGATCACCTCGCTGATCGCGGTCGGCATCGGCCTCGCCATCGGCCTGATCACCAACCCGGGCGCCGGCACCGGCCTCACCCCGCAGGACGGCAAGCTGCCCAAGCGCGAGGGCTCCTGGATCGACTTCCTCACCGGCATCATCCCGACGGACGTCATCACGCCCTTCACCGAGCTGAACGTCCTTCAGATCGTCTTCATGGCCGCCGTCGCCGGCATCGCCGCCCTCAAGCTCGGCGACCGCGCCAAGCCGATCCTCACCCTCTCCGAGTCGGTCCTGGAGCTCCTCCAGAAGGCCCTGTGGTGGGTCATCCGCCTCGCCCCGCTCGGCACCGTCGGCCTCATCGGCTTCGCCATCGCCGACTACGGCTGGGACCTGATCGGCAAGTACGCCACCTTCACCGCCGACATCTACGTCGGCTGCGCCCTGGTCCTCTTCGTCGTCTACCCGACGCTGCTCGCCACGGTCGCCAAGGTCAACCCGCTCCACTTCTTCAAGGGCGCCTGGCCGGCCATCCAGCTGGCCTTCGTCTCCCGCTCCTCGGTCGGCACCATGCCGGTCACCCAGAAGGTCACCGAGCGCCTCGGCGTCCCGAAGGAGTACGCCTCCTTCGCCGTCCCGTTCGGCGCCACCACCAAGATGGACGGCTGCGCCGCGATCTACCCGGCGCTCGCCGCGATCTTCATCGCGCAGATCTTCGACGTGCAGCTCGGCATCGGCGACTACCTGCTGATCGCCTTCGTCTCCGTCATCGGCTCGGCGGCCACCGCCGGTCTCACCGGCGCGACGGTAATGCTCACCCTGACCCTCTCCACCCTGGGCCTCCCCCTGGAGGGCGTCGGCCTCCTCATGGCGATCGACCCGATCCTCGACATGATGCGCACGGCCACGAACGTGGCGGGCCAGGCCCTGGTCCCGGTGGTCGTCTCCGCCCGCGAGAAGATCCTCGACCACACCGCGTACGAGAACGCCTCGGCCTCCCCGATCGACGACCTGGCCGCGATCGGCGAGAAGGACGAGAAGGTCGCGGTCACGGCTGCCGCCTGACCCTCCCCGCGCAGTGCCTCGGTGCCCCGGACCTCCCCGGTCCGGGGCACCTGTGCGTCCGGGGCGCCCGCGTGTCAGGGGCACTCGTGCGTCCGGGGCGCCCGCGTGTCAGGGGTACTCGTGCGTCCGGGGCGCCCGCGTGTCAGGGGTACCTGCACAGCAGGGGCCCCCGCGCGTCAGGGCCCGAGCTCGGCGATGCGGTGGCGGCACCACTCCGCGCTCTCCTCCTTGCCGACCTCGCCGTAGATGTCGGCCGCGGACCGGTACAGCTCGGCGGGGTCGCCCTGGCCGGGTTCCTCGACGGCGACGGCGGCCAGGAGGGCCAGGGCGTACGCCTGGTTGAGCCGGGTCCCCATGGTCTCGTAGCGGACCAGCGCCTCCCGGCAGGTGGCCGCCGCCTCCGCGTGCAGCCCGAGGTCGAGTTCGAGCCGCGCCAGACCGCACAGCGCGTCCCCTTCGCCGCCCGGGTCGTCGATGTCCCGCCACAGACCCAGGGACTCGTGCAGGGCCGTGCCCGCCGCGTCGAAGTCCTTGTTGCCCAGGTGGACATAGGCCATGCCGAGGAGCTCGATCGCCTGTCCCCGGCGGTCACCGATCTCGCGGTGGATCCGGTGCGACCGCGTGTGGAAGCGCAGGGCCTCCTCCGGCCGGTCCTGCGCCCGGCTGACGTGGGCCAGGCCGCTCAGCCCGATCCCCTGGCCGCGGAGGTCGCCGAGGGCCGTGTAGATGTCGAGGGCCTCCTGGGCGTTGGCGAGCGCCTCGGTCAGGTGGCCCTGGTCCAGGCGGGCCAGGGCCAGGATCGCGAGCGCGTCCGCCCGGCCCCCCTGGTCGCCCAGGGAGTCGAAGAGGCGGTACGACTCCTCGAACATCCCGGTGGCCTCCGCGTACTGCTGCTGGTACCGGAGGATGCTTCCGTAGCCCATGCCCACCTTGGCCTGGCCGCCGCGGTTCCCGAGGGTCCGGTACAGCTCCATCGCCCGCCGGTAGTGCTCCTCGGCCTCGTCGAGCCGGTGCTGGTACCGGCGGGTGTCGCCCAGGCGCAGCAGCGCCTCTGCCTGGCCGTGCTGGTTCCCGTCCTCGAGGTACAGGACACGGGCCCGGACGAATCCCTCGGCCGCCGTGTCGCTCCGCTCGCTCAGGTAGTCGATCGTGGCGATCTCCAGGACGGCGTCGGCCCTGCCGCCGACGGCGCCGTGGACCTCGTAGAGGGCGAGGGCCTCGCGCTGGCGGTCCATGGCCTCCGTGTGACGCTCCTGCAGACGGTACGTCCGGCCCAGTCCGGTCAGCGCGTGGGCGTGCTCCAGCGATCCCTCCGCCGCGGCGTCGAGCAGGAGGTCGAACAGTCCCTGGGCCTCCACGACCCGGGACTCGCGGCTGCAGAGCCGGCCGACCGCGCGCAGGAAGGCGGGCGCGTCCTCCCAGCCGCCGACGGCCGCCGCGCGGGCCGCCGCGCTCAGCTCCTGGGCGTGGCCGTCCAGCCAGCGCCGGGCCCGGCGGATCGGCTCGTCGTCGTCCGGGCTGCTGCGCAGGGCCTCCCGCTCCCGCTCCAGCCGGGCGAGGAGAGAGGTGTACAGACGGTTCCGGCTCGGCTCGGCCTCGTCCGGGGCGTCCTGGGCCGCGCGCTCCCTCGCGTATCCCAGGCTCAGGTCGTGGAAGCCGTAGCGGCCCTCGCGGTGGGTGAGGAGCTGCTCGATCTCGGTGAGGCGCAGCTGCGTCACGTGCTCCGGGAGGCCGCTCATGGCGGCGAGCGAGTCCGCGCCGAAGTCCGGGCCCGGGTGCACCGCCGCGTGGCGGACGAGGGTGCGCAGCTCCGGGTCGAGGGCGTCGTAGGCGCTGGTGAAGGCGGCTCGTTCGGCGGCGTCGATGTCGGGGAACGCGCGGTACGGGGAGGAGTCGGCGAGGGAGGCGAGCACGGCCTCGGGCGGGGCTCCGCGGCGCAGGCGGGTGCTGAGGGCGCGGACGGCGAGGGGGCTGCCGTGGACGCGGTCGGCGATCTCGCCGAGTCCGGTGGTGGATTCGGGGACGCCCATCCGGTGCCAGGCGTCGGCGCATTCGGCCTTGCTCAGGGGCTTGAGCTCGCGGCTCCAGTCCCAGGTCAGGTCGGTGAGCGCCGAGCGGCTGGAGACCAGGACGAGGCTCTGCGAGCCGGCTCCGGGGAGGAGCGGGGCGAGCTGGGCGGCGTCGCGGGCGTTGTCCAGGATGAGGAGGACGGCCTTCCGCTCCAGGGACAGGCGCCAGGACTCGGCGCGTGCGACGGGGTCGGACGGGATGTCCTGGGCCGCGTGCCCGAGGTGGAGGAGCTGTTCGGCGATCACGGCGTCGGGGCTGCGGGGCGTCTCGCCCGGCGTCCAGCCGCGCAGGTCGATCTCCAGGCAGCCGCCGGGGAAGCGCTCGGAGACGCGGGCGGCGACGGTCCGGAGGAGTTCGGACTTGCCCAGGCCGCCGCGGCCGTGGATCAGGCAGACGGCGGGGGCGGCCGCCGCCATAGCCTCCAGCTGGGCGACCTCCTCCGTGCGGCCGGTGAAGTACTTGGTGGGGGCGAGCTGGGTGCGGGGCGCGAAGGCCGATGCGGTGCGGGGGCGGCCCGGGCCCATCTCGCCCGGCCGGTCCAGGGCGGCTCCGCGGCCGGGCTGGAGCGCGGGGACCGGCGTGCCGAAGGAGCGGTTCGCCGCGAGGCGGATGCGGTGGCCGTTGTCGCGGGTGCTCATGCGCGGCTTCGGGATCGTGTGGCCGTCGATGACGCGGCCGTCGAGCCGGGCGCACAGGGTGTCGTACAGATCGGCCATGGTGAGGGCGGGCTGCTGGTCGCCGCGCCGGCCGTCGGGCAGGACGGCGGGGAGGCCGCCCGCGAGGACGGCGAGCAGTTCGAGGGTGAAGACGCTGCCGTCGGTGAGGCAGAGGGAGCGTTCGGTCTGGGCGGCCGAGGTGAGGACGCAGGCGCCCTCGATCTCGAAGTCCCCTTCGATCGAGGCCGGGTTGACGGCCATGTGGAGGGCGCCGCCGCTGAAGCAGGAGTCGACGATCACGATCTTGCGCTGGGCCCGGGAGGCGGCCACGATCGCGCGCACCTCGTCGTACGGGACCGAATGGAAGGGCCGCGCCTTCCGGGACTCCCGGGTGGAGAGCAGTAACTGCTTGTCGTCGCGCCCGACGTGGCCGTGTCCGGCGTAGTAGACGAGGAGCAGGTCGTCCGCCTCGTCGGCCGCGTCCTGTACGGCGTCGAGGAAGCCGGCGGCGGTGCTGTCGGGCGGGACGGTGACGCAGTGGGCCGGGTCGAGGCCGCCGAGGTCGTCCGCGACGAGCAGGGAGCGTAAGGCGGGGGCGTTGTGCCGTACCCCGTCCAGGGCGGCGAGGTGCCGGTAGGCGTGGACGCCGAACAGGACCGCGCGGGAGGTGCGGGCCGGTGTCATGCCTCACCGCTCGTGATCCGGACCTGCATGTGGCGTGCCCCCGTATCCGCTTCGTCGCTGCGATCCCGGCCGAGTCTAGGAGCTTTGCAGGCCTGCGGAGGGAGTACTGGGGAAGGTTGGACGCCGTGGCCGGTGGGGCGAGGGCGCGGCGTCTGCCGCGGGTGGTGCGGGAACGGCAGATGGTGGACGCGGCCGTGCGGTGCTTCGCGCGGCAGGGGTGTCAGGCGGCGTCCATGGACGGGATCGCCGAACTCGCCGGGGTCTCCAAGCCCTTGGTCCATCTGTACGTCGGGTCCAAGGAGGAGCTGTTCACCTCCGTCATCCGGCGGGAGGCCGGGGCGCTGCTCGCGGCCGTGGCCGCCGGGGTCGACGGGCCGGAGGCGCCGCCCGACCAGCGGCTCCGGGCGGGGCTGCTGGCCTTCTTCACGTACGCCGCCGAGCACCCGGACGCGTGGGTGGTGCTGAGCCGGCAGGCGCGGACGCACAGGGGAGCCGTTCGCCGGGGAGGTGGCGCGGATGCGGGACGGGATCGTGGGCTTCGTGGCCGGGCTGATCGGGGAGGCCGCGGGGGAGGCGGGTGTCACGGCGCGGGACGCCGACGCGCTGGCGCAGGCCCTGGTGGGGGCGGCCGAGTCCTTGGCCGGCTGGGCGAACGAGACCCCCGGGGTGACGGCGAAGGAAGCCGCCGTGACGCTGATGAACTTCGCCTGGGCCGGGCTCGGAAACCTCATGAAAGGCGAGCGCTGGTCTCCCCGTTGAGGCTTACCCCACAGTAAGGTTACCGGCTAGTCAAGGCAGTCAAGGCAGTCAAGGCACCGCAGGGCTCAACGCACCGACGCACGACCTCAGTTCATCGCGCAGACCGAGGAGCCGCCCGTGTCCGTCGTCACCGCCGCAGCCGGGACCGAGCCCGTCGAGCCGCACAAGGTCCTGGTGGACGGACGGGTCCGGGAGGTCTCCGTCCCCGCCCTCGTGCCCCGGGTCGCCCGCGGATCGCTCGCCGACCTGCCCTACGACAACGCCCGGCAGGAACCCGAGGCCGTCCTCTTCTCCCGGAAGGACGCCGAAGGGGAGTGGTACGACGTCACCGCCGCCCGGTTCGCCGCCGAGGTGCACTCCGTCGCCAAGGGCCTCATCGCCCACGGCCTGCGCCCCGGCGACCGGCTCGCCCTCATGGCCCGCACCACCTACGAGTGGACCCTGATCGACTTCGCCGCCTGGGCCGCCGGACTCGTCACCGTCCCCGTCTACCCCACCTCCTCCGCCTTCCAGACCCGCTGGATCCTCCAGGACTCCGGCGCCACGGCCTGTGTCGTCGAGGACGCCGAGCAGGCGCGGCTCGTCTCCGCCGAGCGGCGGCAGCTGCCCGGCCTCGCCCATCTGTGGGTGATCGGGACCGGCGCCGTCGAGCAGTTGCGGAAGGCGGGCGCGCGGGTCTCCGACGAGGCCGTGACCGCGCGGCGCGGGCTGCTCACGCCCGAGACCCTCGCCACCCTCATCTACACCTCCGGCACCACCGGCCGGCCCAAGGGCTGCGCCCTCACCCACGCCAACTTCTTCGCCGAGGTCGACAACGCCGTCCGGCTCCTCCACCCCGTCTTCGTCTCGGAGAGCAAGGAGCCGGCCGCCACCCTCCTCTTCCTGCCGCTCTCCCACGTCTTCGGCCGGATGGTCGCCGTCGGCTGCGTCCGCGCCCGCGTCCGTGTCGGGCACGCGCCCTCCGTCGAGGGCGAGGAACTCCTCACCGACCTCGCCGGCTTCCGGCCCACCTTCCTCCTCGCCATCCCGTACGTCCTGGAGAAGGTCTTCAACAAGGCCCGCGCCACCGCCGAACGCGGCGGGAAGGCCGCCGCCTTCGACCGGGCCGCGAGGATCGCCCGCCGGTACGGGCAGCAGGCCTCGCCCCCGCTCTCCCTGCGGGCCGCGCGGGCGCTCTACGACCCGCTCGTCTACCGGCGCATCCGCAACGCGCTCGGCGGCCGGGTGAAGTACGTGATCTGCGGCGGCTCCCCGCTCGGCGCCCCGCTCGCCGAGTTCTTCGCGGGCGCCGGCGTCGAGGTCTTCGAGGGGTACGGCCTGACGGAGACCACCGCCGCCTCGACGGTCACCCCGCCGCGCCGGCCGCGCACGGGGACCGTCGGCTGGCCGCTGCCCGGCACCGCAGTCCGGATCGCCGACGACGGCGAGGTCTGGCTCAGGGGCGGCCACGTCTTCGCCGGCTACTGGGACGCACAGCGCGGAGCGGCCCTGCCGTACACCGACGAGGGCTGGTTCCCCACCGGGGACCTCGGCTCGCTCGACGAGGACGGCTACCTGCGGATCACCGGGCGGAAGAAGGACATCCTCATCACCTCGGCCGGCAAGAACGTGGCCCCGGCCCCGCTGGAGGACTGGCTGCGCGCCCATCCGCTGGTCGCCCAGTGCATGGTGATCGGCGACGACCGCCCGTACGTCACGGCCCTGATCACCCTGGACCACGAGGGCCTGACGCACTGGCGGCGGATGCGGCGCAAGGACCATCTGGCGCTCTGGGAGCTGGCCCGGGACCCGGAGCTGCTCGCCGCGCTCCAGCGGGGGGTGGACGACGCCAACCGGCTGGTCTCGCGGGCCGAGTCGATCCGCGGCTTCCGGGTCCTGACCACCGAGTTCTCGGAGACCTCCGGACATCTGACGCCCTCCCTGAAGCTCAAACGGCGAGCGGTGCTGCGGGACTTCGCCCGGGACATCGAGGAGATGTACGGGACGGGGGCCGAATAGGGCTCACGGCCAGAGGAGTTCGCGGGTCCAGTCCCCGTCCGCCGTGCGGCGGTAGCGGAGGCGGACGTGGCGGCGGCGGGCGTCCCCCTGGAAGAACTCGACCTCGGCCGGTTCGACCACGTACAGGGTCCAGCTGGGGGCGGGCGCGTCCGGCTCCGCCTCGGCCCGGCGCCAGGCCGCCTCGCTCGCCTCGGCGAGGGTTCCGGGGGAGTCGAGGACCTCGCTCTGCCGGCCCACGAGCGCCGCGGCGAGGGCGCCGGTGGTGCGGGCGTGGAGGTCCTCGTACGCCTCCTCGGGGGTGCCGGTGGTGACGTGGCCCCGGATCCGGACCTGGCGGGCCTGGACCGGCCAGTAGAAGCCGAGCGCGGCCTCGGGGCGGGCGGCGAGCTGGCGGCCCTTGGCGCTGCCGGCGTGCGAGGCGAAGTGCCAGCCGCGGGCGTCGGCGTCGTGCAGCATCACCGTACGGACGTCGGGCCTGCCGTCCTCGTCCGCGGTGGCCAGGGAGAGGGTGTGCGGCTCGGTCTGGCCGGCCGCGACCGCCGCCGTGAACCAGTCGTGGAAGAGGGGGAGCGGCTCGGGCGGGGCGCTCGCCGGGTCGAAGGACGGCAGTTCGGTGTCCCAGACCCGGAGGGAGCGGAGGGCGTGGTGGAAGTCGGTCATGCGGTCACGGTAGGGCGTGCGGTGGTGCCGGCGGCGGCCGGTGCCGTGTAGTCGACCAGCGGGACCGCGTTGGCCGCGGACTGGATGCCGTCGCGGATCTTCTTCGCGATGAGGTTCTTCCAGGGGGTCTTCGGCAGGGTCCGGACCATGAACATGCGCAGGGCGATCTTCCACTTCGAGCCGACGGTCATCTCCTTGACGAAGCCCTCGGCCATCTTCTGGTTCTGCTCGACGCCCGGCCGCATGTGCTGCTCGTAGCGGGCGAAGGCCACGGTGTGGTCGCCGCCGGCGCGGGCCAGTTCGCCCGCCAGGACGTAGGCGCCGATGAGGGCGAGGCCGGTGCCCTGGCCCGAGGCGGGGGAGGAGCAGTGGGCGGCGTCGCCGAGGAGGACGACGCGGCCGCGGGACCAGCTGTCCATCTCGACGAGGGACATGGAGTCGAGGTAGAAGTCGTCGGCCTCGGCGGCGTGTCCGAGGAGCCGGGGGATCTCCCAGCCGTCACCCGTGAAGCGGTCGGTGAGGGCGCGCTTCTGGGCGGTGACGTCCCGGTGGTCGTGGGTGAGTTCCTCGGGCGAGGAGAAGATGAAGAGGTTCTTGGCGTCGGTCTCGCCGGACGAGCTGTAGACGCAGACCAGCTTCCCGGGGAGGGCGTGGTAGGTCTCCCAGCGGTCCAGGCCCAGGTGGTTGGGGGCGGTGAAGATGGAGATGTACGCGCCGAGGTGGCGCTTGAACCGCTCCTCCGGGCCGAAGGCGAGCTTCCGGGTGTTCGAGTGGAGGCCGTCGGCGCCGACGACCAGGTCGAAGCGGCGGACGGTGCCGGACTCGAAGGTGACGGTGACGCCGTCGGCGTCCGCAGGGTCGTCTGCGATTTCGGCGATCGAGTCGCCGAAGACGTACTCGACGTCCTCGCGGGTCCGGTCGTACAGGATGCGGGCGAGCTCGCCGCGCATGATCTCGTCGTCCTCCTCGACGCGGCCGCCGAAGATGTCGGCGGGCAGCTCGCCGATGGTGCGGCCGGCGCCGTCGACGTACGAACCGCCGCGCATGTCGGTGGACTTGGCGCGGATCTCGTCGAGGATCCCCATCCGGCGGCAGACCTCGATCGCGGTGCCGCGGATGTCCACCTTGTAGCCGCCGGTGCGCAGTTCGGGGGCGCGCTCGACGACGGTGGGGGCGAAGCCGTAGCGGTGCAGCCAGAGGGCGAGGGCGGGGCCGGCGATCGAGGCGCCGGAAATCAGGACGGTCTTGGCGGTCTTGGCGGTGCCGGTCGTGGCGTTGTGCGTCATGGCAGGACTCCTTGTCGGGTGTCTGCGGGCCGTTCCCCTGCCCGCGGACATGACTATACGGATGTCCTACACGGTTGTCTATGACGCTTGTATAGATTCTTCGCCGGGGGTCAGCCGCGGCCCAGGACCACCGTCCCCGAGGAGCAGAACCAGCCCCCCGTCCCCGAGGCCACCGCCAGCTCCGGCAGGGAACCGTCCGGCCGCCGGACCTGAAGTCCCGGTGCCTCCCCGCGCAGTTGGCGCACCGCCTCCACCAGCAGGAACAGCCCCCGCATTCCCGGATGGCAGGCCGAGAGCCCGCCGCCGTCCGTGTTCACCGGAAGGCTGTCCTTCTCCTGGACGAACGCCCCGCCCTCGCCCTTCGCGCAGAAACCCAGGTCCTCCAGCGTCACCAGGGTCATGTAGGTGAAGGCGTCGTAGATCTCGGCGACGTCGATGTCGGCGGGCCGCACGCCCGCCCGCTCGAAGGCGAGCCGGCCGCTGACCGCCGCGGGGGAGACCGTGAAGTCCTCCCACTCGGACATCGTGGTGTGCGAGACGTGCTCACCCGTCCCGAGCACCCAGACCGGGGCCGTACGGCAGTCCTGGACGTACTCCTCGGCCACGAGCAGCACCGCGCAGCCGCCGTCGCTGCGGATGCAGCAGTGCAGCTTGGTGAACGGGTCCGCGATCATCGGCCCGTCCAGGACGTCGTCGACGGTGATCGGCTCGCGGAACATCGCCTCCGGGTTGAGTGCCGCGTTCGCCCGCGCCCGGACCGCCACCTCCGCGAGCTGCTCCAGCGTCGTGCCGTACTCGTGCATGTGGCGGCGGGCGGCCATCGCGTACTTGGCGATCAGGGTGTGCCCGTACGGGACCTCGAACTGGAGCGGGCCGCGCGAACCGAAGGAGAGGTTCGCGGTGCGGCGCCGGGCCCGGATGTCGGCGCGGGCGGTGGAGCCGTACACGAGCAGGACCGCGTTCGCGTGGCCGGCGGCGATCGCGTCGGCGGCGTGCGCGGCCATGACCTCCCAGGTGGCGCCGCCGACGGCGGTCGAGTCCACCCAGCGGGGGCGCAGGCCCAGGTACTCGGCGACCTCGACCGGGGCGAGCGTGCCGAGGCCCGCGGAGGCCAGGCCGTCGATCAGGGAGCGGTCGAGCCCGCTGTCCGCGAGGGCGCGCCGGGCTGCCTGGGCGTGCAGGGCGTAGGGGGTGGCCTCGTCGACCCGGCCGCAGTCGGAGAGGGAGACGCCGACGACGGCGACGCGGCGGGAGCTGCGTGTGGTGGTGGGCATGAATCTGACGGTACATCAGATTCTCTGAATCGGGACCGGCGCTTCTCTGGGCAACCGGCCCCGCACCGCCCTAGCATGACGCACCGTCAGATACGGAGGGAGCTCCATGGACACCTCGCCATCCGCCCCGCCGGCGGAACCGCTCACCGTCCCGCTCACCCAGGAGCAGCAGGAGATCCGCCGCACCCTGCGCGAGCTGCTCGCCGAACGGGCCGGACCGCCCGCGAACCGCGCCGCCACCGCCACCCCCGAGGGGTACGACACCGCGCTCTGGGCCCATCTGTCCGCCACCCCCGGCCTCGCCGGACTCGCCCTCCCCGAGGAGTACGGAGGCGCCGGCCGTGGCCCCGCCGAACTCGCCCTCGCCTGCGAGGAGACCGGCCGCGCCCTCGCCCCCACCCCGCTGCTCGCCACCACCGTCCTCGCCGCCCCGCTCCTCGCCGCCCTCGGCACCCCCGCCCAGCGCGCCGAACTCCTCCCGCGGATCGCCGCGGGCGGCCTGACCTGCGCCCTCGCCGTTCCCACCGCCCTCGCCCTCGCCCTCGGCCTCACCGGCGACAACACCGCCGGGGACTGGTCCGGCGGCGGCCGGGCCGGCGGCATCCAGGCCGCGCGCGCCACGGACGGCGGCGGCTGGCGCCTCTACGGCGAGGCCGCCCAGGTCATCGACGGACACAGCGCCGGACTGCTCCTCGTCGCCGCCCACGCCGGCGGCTTCGCCCGCAGCCGGACCCTCCTCTTCCTCGTGCCCGCGGACGCCCCCGGGCTCGTACGGACCCGGGAGCCCGCCCTCGACGTCACCCGGACCCGGGCCACCGTCCAGTTCCGGGACACCGAAGCCGAACTCCTCGGTGAGGAACCCGCCGACGTCCTCGGCGCCCTCGCCGCCACCGGCCGCGCCGCCGCCGTGATGCTCGCCGCCGAGGCCGTCGGCGCCGCCGGGGCCGCCCTCGACCGTGCGGTCGGGCACCTCGGCCCCCGGGCGCACGCGGCCAGACACCGCCTCGCCGACCTGTACGTCCAGGTCGAGGCGGCCCGCGCGCTGACGTACTGCGCGGCCCGCGAACCCGGCCCAGGACCCGACGGCGGGCCGCTCGCCCTCGCCCACGCCCTGGAGGCCCTGCGCGCCACGGCCGACGAGTCCCACGCCTGGGAGGGCGAGGCGCACCTCTGCTTCCGGAGGGCCGCCTCCGACGAACTGCTCTTCGGCCCCGCCCGGCGGCTGCGCGCCCGCGCCGCGGAACGGACCGGAATCTTCGGAGAGGAGGCGGCGTAGATGCCCGCCGGACGGAAGTTCGTGCAGAAGGTGTCCTCGACCAGGACCTTCGCCAAGGTCGCCCCGCACCTCATCCCCGCCATGGACCGGGCCGTGCACCGGCTGACCGGGGGAAAGGTGCTGCTCAGCGCACGGATGCTGCCCGGGGTGATCCTCACCGCCCGGGGCGCGAAGAGCGGGCAGCCGCGGGTCACCCCGCTCGCCTGCATGCCGGAGGGCGACGGCCGCTGGCTCCTGATCGGCTCCAACTTCGGCCGCCCGGGCCACCCGGCCTGGACCGCGAACCTGCTCGCCCATCCGGACGTCGAGGTCAACTGGCGGGGCGAGGACGTGCCCGTACGGGCGGAGCTGCTCACCGGCGAGGAACGGGCGGCGGCCTGGAAGGCGGCCCTCGAGTTCTGGCCGCCGTACGCCACGTACCAGGCGCGGATCGAGCGCGAGATCCGGCTCTTCCGGCTGACGCGGAGATGAGCGGCGGCGTGGAGACGGGCGCCAGGCCCGGAGACGGGCGCCAGGACCCGAGGCGAGCGCCAGGGCCCGAGGCGAGCGCCAGGGCCCGAGGCGAGCGCCGGCCCGGAGACGGCGTCCGGCCCGGAGACGGGCGTCCGGCTCGGAGACGGGCGTCCGGCCCGGAGGCAGGCGTCCGGCTCGGAGCCGGGCGTCCGGCCCCGGACACGGCGACGCCGACGGTGGTCCCGCTACGGTTCGGGGGAGCGGGCCCGCCGTCGGCGTCGGCGACAGGACGGGTGAAGGAGAGAGGTCTCGGGCTATCTGGTCGGCTTCTTGCCGGTGATGCCCAGGTGTACCAACAGGGCGAGGTTCGGCTTGAGTTCGGCCTGCTTCACGCCCCAGGTCTGGAAGCCCTTCTGGTGACCGGCGACCGAGGCCAGCATCGCCACCAGGGAGCCGGCCATCGCGGCGGGGCTGACGTCCTTGTCGACCTTGCCCTTGGCCTGGAGCTCCTTCACCGCGTCCGTGAGGGAGTTGGTGACCGAGTTCAGGATCTTCATGCGGATCTTGTAGAACCGCTTGTCGCCCTCGGCGGCGCCGAGGTCCACGACCCGCAGGATCGCGTCGTGCTTCCGCCAGAAGTCCAGGAAGCCCTCGACGAGTTCCTCCGAGGTCTGCCAGCCGGCCTTGCCGACCCAGGAGCGGCCGGAGACCAGCTCGGTCAACGCGGCGCCCTCCTTGGCCATTTCCTCCGCGATCTCGAGGACCGCTCCCTCGACGTCCGGGAAGTACTGATAGAACGTCGCGGGTGAAGTACCCGCCTTCCGGGCCACATCGATGACCTTGACGTCCCGGTAGGGCGAGGAGCTGAGCATCTCACCGAGGCAGTCGAGCAGCTTCTGCCGCGTCGCCTGACCGCGTCGTCCGGCCACGCGGCCGTCGACGGTGCGTACTTGTCCTGTCATGCCGTCAGCTTACCGAGGGGGGGTCGGCGCGCGATTCGGCCGACTGCAAATGGGGTGCACGCCCGTTCCACGAGGTCGGCACGGGTCCGGCGCGGGAGCGCGGGGGCGGGTTCGAGCCACTTCGGAGCCGGCTGCGAGACCCCCGTACCCGAATAGGCTTATGAACAGGCTGTGGACAACTTCGGTGGACAACCCCGCCACCGCAAGGGTTCCGTCCCGATAAATCGCCTCTTTGTTCGCATGTCGGGGCGTGCGGGACCGCCCCCGCCGTCCTAGCGTGGGGACATGGCCGTACGTACTGAGGGCACCCCCTCCTGGGTGGACGCACAGCTCCCCGACCTCGAAGCGGGCAAGCGCTTCTACGGCGAGCTCTTCGGCTGGACCTTCGACCCCTCGCGCGACGAGGCCCTCCTCGACGGCCGACGGGTCGCCGGGCTCGTCCCCAAGCGCGACGGGCGCATGCCCACCACCTGGACCCTCTACCTCGCCACCGACAACGCGGGCACCCTCGCCGCCCGGATCACGGCCGCCGGCGGGCAGATGGTCATGGACCCCTACCCCGTCGGCCCCTTCGGCGTGTACGCCCTCGCCGCCGACCCCGGCGGTGCGGTCTTCGGCATCCGCCAGGAGGGCGACGACGACGGCTTCGAGGTCACGAACGAGCCCGGCGCCTTCTGCTGGATGGAGGTCTACACCCGCCGTCCGGAGGCCGTCGACACCTTCTACGCCAAGGTCTTCGGCTACCTCGGCCGCCAGGCCGACGCCGAGGAGGAGGGCCGGGACAGCGGCTTCGACTACCGCGTCTGGTCGCCCCCCGGCTCCCGGCCCGGCGACGACAGCGCCTTCGGCGGGCGGGCCGTCATCACCGAAGAGTTCCCCGCGGAGATGCCCGGCCACGTCCTCGTCTACTTCGCCGTCGCCGACTGCGACGAGGCCTGCGAGACCACGGTCCGGCTCGGCGGCCGGATCGCCACCCCGGCCTTCGACACCCCGCACGGCCGCATCGCCGTCCTCCACGACAACCAGGGCGCCCGCTTCGCCGTCCTCGCGGAACCGAAGCCGGAGCCGGAACCGAAGCCGGAGCCGGAACCGAAGCCGGAGCCGGAACCGAAGCCGGAACTGTAGCGAGCCGAAGCCGGAACCGAAACCGTCCGCTACGGACCGATCCGTCCGGGCCTGCGCTGCCCGGTGCTTATGACCTGTGACACCCCGATCCGCCCCCGGGTTCGCAACCGGGCCCTCGGACAGGAAGAATCAGGGGCCACGGGGCCGTACCCTCATGGCCCGTACGGGGAGGTGGCAGGCAAGTGGAACAGCTGACGCAGCACGACCCGAGACGTATCGGGCCCTTCGAGGTGCTGGGCCGGCTCGGCGCGGGCGGAATGGGCCTGGTCTATCTCGCGCGCTCGGCCTCGGGCCGGCGCGTGGCGATCAAGACCGTGCGCACGGAGCTCGCGGAGGACCAGCTGTTCCGGGTCCGCTTCACCCGGGAGGTGGAGGCCGCCCGGGCGGTCTCCGGCTTCTACACGGCCGCCGTCGTCGACGCCGACCCGCGCGCCGCCGTGCCCTGGCTGGCCACCGCCTACGTCCCGGCGCCCTCCCTCGAAGAGATAGTGAACGAGTGCGGGCCGCTCCCGGCCCAGGCCGTCCGCTGGCTCGCCGCGGGCGTCGCCGAGGCCCTGCAGTCCATCCACGGCGCGGGCCTGGTCCACCGCGACCTCAAGCCCTCCAACGTCCTCGTCGTCGAGGACGGCCCCCGGGTGATCGACTTCGGCATCGCGTCGGGCGTCTCCAACACGCGCCTGACCATGACCAACGTCGCCGTCGGCACCCCGGCCTACATGTCGCCCGAGCAGGCCCGCGACTCGCGCAGCGTCACCGGCGCCAGCGACGTCTTCTCGCTGGGCTCGATGCTGGTCTTCGCCGCCACCGGGCACGCGCCCTTCCACGGCGCCAACCCGGTCGAGACCGTCTTCATGCTGCTCCGCGAGGGCCCGGACCTGGAGGGCCTCCCGGACGAGCTGCGGCCCCTCATCGACTCCTGCATGCAGATGGACGTCACCCGCCGGCCCACCCCGGCCGACCTCCAGGCGCAGCTCGCCCCGCACCTCTTCGGTCCGGGCAGCGACGACAGCGGCACCGCCTCCGCCTGGCTGCCGCTGAGCGCCACCGCCATGATCGAGCGGCGCCGCGGCGGCGGCAGGTCGCTGCCCGGCCCGACCGCGCCGCCCCGGCCCCCGGCGGACCCGCCGGGCCCCCGCTCCGACCCCCGCTTCCCGGACCGCGCGCCCGAGCGGCCGGAGCACGCCCCGGACCACGCGGCCGTCGGCGGCCGGCACGCCGGTCCCGCCGAGAGCGCGGGCGGTCCCGTGCGCCTCGGCGGCGCGACCGTGCCGATCGGCCCCGGCCCCCGGGTCGCCGACACCCGGGCGGCGCTCGCCGTCGGCCGGGGCGCCGACGCGGGCCCGGCGACCGGCTGGATCCGCCCGCCCGGCGGCGGCCCGCACGGGGCCGAGCACGCCCCGCAGCACGGCTCCCGCCCGGTGTCCGTGCCCGCGCAGGGCGCCGACCAGGCGGCGCCGCAGCCCCCGCCGGAGCCCGGCCCCTGGCGGCCGTGGCGCTTCCGGATGTCGAACGACGTCTGGGGCACCCCGGTCGTGGACGGCGACCTGCTGTACGTGACCTCCTTCGAGGTGCACGCCCTGGACACGGGGAGCGGCCGGCGCCAGTTCAAGACCCGGGACGTCGCCTGGTCGATGGCGGTCGCCTCGGGCCGTATCCACGCCTCGGACGGCCCCACCCTGTACGCCCTGGACGCCGCCGACGGTGGCGAGCGCTGGCGGCTGCACACGGACGCCTGGGTGTACTCGCTCCAGGTCGACCGGGGCACCGTCGTGACCGGTACCCGCGGCGGCGGGGTCCAGGGCTGGGAGGCGTCCAACGGCGCCAAGCTGTGGGAGCTCACCGGCGCCCAGACCGACTTCGAGACCCCGGAGGCGGGGCCCGCCGTGCACGGCGACACCGTGTACGTGTGGCGGGACGCCCGACTCCAGGCCCTCGACGCCCGCACGGGCGTGGAGCGCTGGTCGTACCCGATCGGCGACGCCGCCTCCTGCGGCAACGTGCCGGTCCGGGTGGCCCCGGCCGAGGACGGCTGCGTGTACGTCTCCGCCGGGACCCGGGTCCTGTCCATCGACATCGCCGCCGGTCACGTCCGCTGGCACTTCGAGGCGCCGGCGGTCTTCCTCTCCCCGCCCACGTTCGCGCCGGGACCGGCCGTCACGGGCGGCGGGGTGTACCTCTCGGACCACCTCGGCACGGTGTACGCGCTGGACGCGACCACCGGGCAGGACCGCTGGCGGATCGCGACCGAGCCGCGCCAGTCCATCGAGCCGGTGCTCGTCGCCGACGGCAACGTCCACGTCGGCAGCGGCAGCGCGCTCTACACGCTCGACGCGGTCACCGGCACCCCCCGGTGGCGGTTCGCGGCGGGCGGCGAGCTGGTCGGCTCCCCGGTCGTCGCCGACGGCCGGGTGCACTTCGGCTCGGCCGACCACGTCCTGTACACCCTGGACGCGACCGGCGGGCAGCTCCGCTGGAAGCTCGCGACCGGCGGCGAGATCACCGGCTCGCCGGTGGCGAAGGGCGGGGTCGTGTACGCCTGCAGCAAGGACCGCTGCGTGTACGCCCTCGACGCGGTCAAGGGCACGGCGACCGGCAGGGGCGCGGGCGCGCCGCGGATCTAGGGCCTGTCCGGACCCCGGGAGCCGTCCGTCGTGGGCGGCTCCTCCGGGGGCCACGTCAGCGTCTGCTCCGACGGGCTCGGGTCCGCCGGGAACGCACCCGGCGTCCGGTCCGCCGGGGGCCGGTCCGTGGGAGGCGCCGAGGGCCCCGGCGGCTGACCGTCCAGGGGCGGGTGGGCGTGCCGTGGCGCCCGGTCCACCCGGTGCGTACGGCTCCGGCCCGACATGACGAGCGCGCCGAGGAGCAGCAGGATCCCGCCGCCGAAGGCGTTCGCGACCCCGTCGCCGAGCCCGGTGCCGTCGGCGTCGATGGTGAGGCTGCCCTCCGCCTCGCCGACCCGCACCATCCACAGGATCGTGAAGCCGAGGACGACGAGCCCGGCGAGGGCGACGAGGAGCCGGGAGCGGAGTACCACGCCGACGAGCGTGAGGAGGGCCGCGAAGGCGAAGGGCAGCAGGATCGAGCCCAGGACCTCGGCCTTCTCGTCGGTGATGCCGGTGAACAGCTCCCCGATGGCGTAGTCGCGCCCGTGACGGCCGTCGTACCAGGCACGGAAGGGGCTCCAGACGGCGGCCGTCGCTCCGGCGAGAGCCAGGACCGAGCCGGCGATGTTGCGGATCATCGATGCGGCCTCCTCGGCGGTCCCGCTCTCGTTCCCGACGCTACGCCGGGTGTGGGGCCCCCGCCACGTGGCGGGAACCCGGGGCTAGGGTGGCGCGGACACGACATGAAGAAGGGGGCGGCGGCGATGGTGCGGACACGCCTGAAGCTCGCGGCGACGCTCACGGTGGTGGTCCTCGCGCTGACCGGTTTCCACACCGGCAAGGGCGGCCACGGCAGCAGCGGCGGCAGCGGGAAGAGCAAGAGCGGCAAGAGCAAGAGCCGGAGCCACTCGGACTCCGACGACGACGATTCGGGCGGCGGCTGCTCCAGCGACGAGCAGGGCAACAACGACTACAGCGGCTCGGGCGGCTCCACGCCGAGCATCAGCCCTTCCCCCACCTCCGCCGCGGTCGAGGTCGTGGTCGTCGACTGCGTGAAGCCCGCGCAGAAGAAGCGCAAGGGAAAGCCCGCCCGCAAGGCGGACACCACGTCGACCCTGAAGATCACCTCGCACGACGCGCTGGCGGGCACGTACGAGGTGACCCTGGAGTTCAAGGGCGTCACGGGTTCGGCGGTCGACTCGGCCACGGCCGTCGTCACCGTCGGGCCCTACGAGGAGAAGACCTTCGAGGTCGCGATGAAGACCCCGAAGGCGGTCGCCTCGGTCAAGAACTGCTGGGTGTACGACGTGCGGAAGAAGTAGCAGTGGCGGGGACCGCCCCGTCCGTCACCGGAGCCGGTACTCGCCACTCCTTCGGGTGAACAGCTCCGCCTGCCGGTCCGCCGGGAGGTTCCCGAGCGTCACCAGGTGCGGGGCGTGCGCGAGGGCCGGGGTGCGGGAGGCGTCCCTGGTGGACCAGAGGGCCCGGACCGTGCCCTGGACGGCCCCGGTCGGGTACGAGGCGATGACGGCGGCGGCCCGGACGGCGGCGTCGAGGGCTCCGCCCGGCTCCGTCACCTCGCTGACCAGGCCCGTCTCGTAGGCGCGTCGGGCGGAGACCCGTTCGGCGGTGCCCATGAGGGCCATCCGGGCGATTTCTCCGTACGGCATCCGCTGCGCCATGTGGACGGTCTCGAAGGCGCTGACCATCCCGTAGGTGGTGTGCGGGTCGAAGAAGGTGGCGCTCTCGCCGGCGATCAGGAACTCGGCCTCGCCGAGCAGGTAGAAGGCCCCGCCGCAGGCCATGCCCTCGACGGCGGCGATCACCGGTTTCCACAGGTCGTTCGCCTTGGGGCCGATGGTGAGGAGGGGGTCGTCGATCGTGTACGGGGAGGAGGGCTGCGGGATCCTTCCGGCGTCCTCGCGGTCGATCCCGGTGCAGAAGGCCCGCCCGCCGGCCCCGGTGACGACGATCGCCCGGACCTCGTCCTCGTACCGGAAGCCACGCCAGACGGCGGAGAGTTCGCGGGCCATCTCCAGGGTGAGGGAGTTGTGCTTCCCGGGCCGGTCGAGGGTGACGACCGCGACACCGGTCTCCTTGTCGCGCTCGACCCGGATGCTCATGCGCGCTCCAGGAGCCAGCGGGGGACGGCGATGCCGTCGATCTCGGTGAAGGCGACCCGGACGGGGGCGCCGATGCGGAGCCGGGCCGGGTCGACCGAGTTCAGGGGGGCGTCGGGGGCGGCGACGACGTTGCCGGCGAGGCGGATGCGGGGTGCGTCGGCGAGTTCGACGAGCACCGCGTTGTACGGGGCCTGGGCGGCGTAGTCGGGCAGGAGCGGCGGGTGGGGGAGGACGTACGACCAGATCCGGCCGCGTCCCGACATGAGCCGCCACTCGCTGTCGAAGGACCGGCAGTGCGGGCAGCAGGGCCGGGGCGGAAAGCGGAGCTCGCCGCAGGCGGCGCAGGCCTGGACGCGGAGTTCGCCGCGGGCGGCGTACTCCCAGAAGGGGGCGCCGTCTTCGTCGATGACGGGGTTCAGCACGGTGATCAGCTCCTGAGGAGGATGGCCGATGTGGGGACGCCCTCGCCGGCCGTGACCAGGCAGGTGGCCGCGTCGGGGACCTGGGCGGTGGAGGTGCCGCGGAGCTGCTTCACGCCCTCGTTGATGAGGTTGAAGCCGTGCACGTACGCCTCGGAGAGCCCGCCGCCGCCGGTGTTGAGCGGCAGCCGCCCGCCGATCTCCAGGGCGCCCCCTTCGGTGAAGGCGCCGCCCTCGCCGCGTCCGCAGAAGCCGTAGCCCTCCAGGGAGAGCGGGACGAGCGGGGTGAAGGCGTCGTAGATCTGGGCGACGTCGACGTCGTCCGGGCCGAAGTCGGCGGTCTTCCACAGATGGCGGGCGGCGGTCCAGGCGGGCCCGGAGAGCGGGTCGTCGTTCCAGTAGTTGACCATGCCGTGGTGCTGGGCGGGCAGGCCCTGGGCGGCGGAGTGCACGTAGACGGGCTTCTGCCGGCAGTCACGGGCGCGCGCGGCGCTCACGATCACGCAGGCCAGCGCCCCGTCGGTCTCCAGGCAGTTGTCGAAGAGGCAGAGGGGTTCGCTGATCCAGCGGGCGGTCATGTACATCTCGCGGGTCAGCGGCCGCTCGTACATGATCGCGGCGGGGTTCTGGTTGGCGCGGTTGCGGCAGGCCAGGGCGACGTTGAAGAGGTGGTCGCGGGTGGCGCCGTACTCGTGCATGTAGCGGCGGGTGAGCATGCCGATCTCGTCGGCGGGGCGGAGCAGTCCGAAGGGGCGGGTCCACTGGCCGGGTGTGGGCAGCTGGACGGCGGTGTTCTTCCAGGGGCGCGGGCCGCTGCCCCGCTTCCGGGACCGCCAGGCGACGCCGACGCTCGCCTGGCCGGTGGCGACGGCGGCGGCGAGGTGTCCGACGGTGGCGCAGGACCCGCCTCCTCCGTACCCCACCTTGCTGAAGAAGGTGACGTCTCCGGCCCCGATGGCCTTGGCCACCTCGACCTCGTCGGTCTCCTCCATCGTGTACGAGGCGAAGGCGTCGACCTCGGACGGGTCGATCCCGGCGTCGTCGAGAGCGGCGAGGATCGCCCGGCAGGCGAGGGTCTTCTCGGTCTCGTGGAGCTGTTTCGCGAAGGCGGTCTGTCCTATCCCGACGATGGCCGTGGCGTCCTTGAGCACCGAACCTCCTCATGGGGCAGCACTGCTGACAGCGCGTCAGGCTACAACTAATCTGACGGATAGTCAGCTACTGGAGGTGGGGCATGGACGCGGGCAGGAACGCGGGCATGAACGTGGGGACGGGCGTGGGGACGGGCGTGGGGACGGACGTGGGTACGGACCCGGGCGAGGACCTGCGCGGGGACCTGGAATGGGGCACGATCCCCGGCCTCGTACGGGCGGCGACCGAGCGGTACGGGCAGCGGGAGGCCGTCGTCGACGGCCGCGTCCGCGTCACCTACGCCGAACTCGGGACGCGCGTCGAACGGGCGGCCGCCGCCTGCCTCGCCACCGGCATACGCACCGGGGACCGGGTCGCGATCTGGGCCCCCAACACCCTCGACTGGATCGTCTCCGCCCTCGGCGCGGTCACCGCCGGCGCCGTCCTCGTCCCCCTGAACACCCGCTTCAAGGGCACCGAGGCCGCCGACGTCCTCCGGCGCTCCCGGGCCAGGCTCCTCTTCGTCACCGGCACCTTCCTCGGCACCTCGTACGTGGCCTCCCTGCGCCGCTCGGGCATCGAACTCCCCGACCTGGAGCGGGTGGTGGTCCTCGGGGACACCGCCCCCGACGAGGCGGGCTGGACCACCCTGAAGGCCTTCCTCGCGGAGGGCGACACCGTCCCGGCCGCCCGGGTCCGCGCCCGCGCCGACGGCATCGACCCCGACGCCCCCTCCGACATCATCTACACCTCGGGCACCACCGGCCGCCCCAAGGGCGCCGTCATCAGCCACGCCCAGTCCCTGCGCTGCTACGCGATCTGGTCCGGGCTCGCGGGCCTGGCGGAGGGCGACCGCTACCTCGTGGTCAACCCCTTCTTCCACACCTTCGGCTACAAGGCCGGCATCCTCGCCTGCCTCATGCGGGGCGCCGTGATCGTCCCGCAGTCCGTCTTCACGGTGGACACCGTCCTCGCCAACATCGCCGCCGAACGCATCACCGTCCTCCCCGGCCCGCCCACCCTCCACCAGTCCCTCCTGGACCACCCGGCCCGCCCCGCGTCCGACCTGGCCACCCTCCGCCTCGTCGTGACGGGCGCGGCCGTGGTCCCGCTCCGGCTCGTCGAACGCCTCCGCTCCGAACTGGGCGTGGGCACGGTCCTCACGGCGTACGGCCTCTCCGAGGCGAGCGGCATCGTCACCATGTGCCGCCGCGACGACCCGGACGGGACGATCGCCGAGACCTCGGGCCGCCCGATCCCCGGCACGGAGGTACGCCTCTCGGAGACGGGCGAGGTCCTGGTCCGGGGCCACCACGTGATGAAGGGCTACTTCGAGGACGAGGAGGCGACGGCGGCGACGATCGACGCGGACGGCTGGCTGCACACCGGCGACATCGGCGTCCTGGACGAGGCCGGCAACCTCCGCATCACCGACCGCCTCAAGGACATGTTCATCGTCGGCGGCTTCAACGCCTACCCGGCCGAGATCGAACAGCTCCTCGGCCTGCACCCCGACATCGCGGACGTCGCCGTCATCGGCATCCCGGATCCGCGCCTCGGCGAGGTCGGCAAGGCCTTCGCGGTACGCCGGGCCGGGGCCAGGGTCACCGCGGACGACCTGATCGCCTGGTCGCGCCGGGAGATGGCGAACTACAAGGTGCCGAGGGAGGTCGAGTTCGTGACGGAGCTGCCGAGGAACGCGAGCGGGAAGGTCGTGAAGGGGGAGCTGAGGAAGCGAGCCTGACCGGGGGAGGAGGGCACCGCAACCAACTCCCATCGTGTACACGTCATACGGGCAAGCCTTCGTGTACGTACCTTCTCCCCTCAGGAGCAGCCGGTGCCGACGCAAGAGATCCCCCTCGCGCTCACCCCGCAACAGGCCGCCCAGGGCGTGATCCTCACCGTCCAGCTGCCGTCCGGCCCCGCCCACATCACCGTCCGCCCCTGCCGCCACGGCGAACTCGTCGCGGCGAGGCTCGGCGAGGGCACGGTGTACCTGCGCATCACGGTCGCAGGGGCCCCGGCGGCCCCCAAGAAGTCCGGCGGCCTCGGCTGCCTGGTCACCCTCGCCGTCGTCGGAGCCCTCGTCGGCGGCTCGTACCTCCTGAACCACGACAAGGACGAGACCCCCGGCAGCGCGGGCCCGGGCCCGATGCCGACCTACTCGTACGAGCCGTTCCCGAGCACGACCCCCACGGAGAAGGAACCCGACCCGTACGAGAAGGGCACCTGCCTCAACGGCACCCTCCCGAACTCGGAGACCGCGCAGAGCGTCAGCGGCGTGGAGGAGGTGTCGTGCTCGGCCTCGGACGCCCACTACAAGGTCATCCAGGCCTTCCCGTTCACCTCCGACATGAACAACTGCAACGCGAACCCGAAGACGGAGTACGCCTTCTCCCACCGCTACACGATGAACGGCACGACCATCAGCGAGTACGTCTACTGCCTCATCGGCCTCGGCTCGTACGCCCGCTGACGGGCCGGGGCACACGCTCCCCGCGTCCGCCTGCCCGGCGGACGCCCGGCGTATCCGCCGCCCGTGAGCGCGCACGCCGGAGGGGCCGGGCAGTTGCCCGGCCCCTCCTTTGTGCGGTGGTCCGATCGCGTTGCGCACGGGCCCTGCCCGGGCGGATCCCCCCTGGTTCCGCCGGGCGTCCCCCGAGCCCGTGTGCTCCCCCGTCGACCGGACCTCCCTCGGCTGGCCCCGGCAGCTCCCCCGAAGTCGCCGCCGCGGCCGTTCCCCGTCGGGAGTGGCTTAGTTGGCCGGCTCGGACGTGATGTGGATGTTGTCGGTCGTGGCGGTGCCGGTGTCGGCGGAGGCGGCCTGCGCCTCGGCGCCGCCCGCGACGTGGATGCCGATCTTCTCGGCTATCGCGGCGCCGTCCTCGCCGTCGGTGATGTGGATGTTCTTGGTGGTCACATCAGTGGTCTCGTCACCGGTGATGTGGATGTTGGTGGGGCTGACGGTGTCACTCACGGTGTGCAACCTCTCGCAGAATCGGGTGAGTCGGTGCTGAGGTGCCCGTCCGGCTGTTCCCCCGTGGACTGCCGGACGGGCACCTGCTGCAGGGCCGCTCACCCTAGTGCGTCCGAGTGAGGGTCTCCTGGGCGACCCGTCTGCCCCCCGACGCGACGGATCGACTGCTTCAGAGCATGTCGGACCGCGATAAACGAACGATGAACGTCCAGGCCAGGGAGGTCAGGCGACCGCTGCCGGATCGAGCAGTGCCCGTACGGTCTCGGCCTCGGGGGAGCCCAAGGAGTCGAAGACCTCCAGCGCGTCACGCCAGCAGACCTCCGCGCGCCCTGTCTGGCCGATGCCGGTGAGGGCGTGGCCGAGAACGGTCAGGACGTTGCCCCGCCTCCATTCGCCGCCGATGCCGCGCAGGACGGTCAGGGCCAGCTCCGCGTTCGACGCGGCCTGGGCGTACCGCCTTTCCGTGACCTCGGCCTCGGCGAGCCGGTACAGCGTCATCCCCTCCCAGAGCCGCTGCCGGCTGTCGCGGAAGACGGCGAGGGCTTCCTTGAGCCGCTCGGCGGCGGCGCTGAACTGACCGCTCTGAGCCAGCGCCATGCCCAGTGCATAGCGTCCGTTGGCCCCCTTCAGGGCGTGCCCGAGGGCGTCGTACGTGTCCGTGCCTTGTTGGGCGAGGCGCACCGCGCTGTCGGTGCGTCCTGTGATCAGGTGGATGCGGGAGAGGTTGCACAGCGCACTCGCCTCACCGGCAAGGTCCTCGCAGCTGCGGAAGTGTGCGATGGCGCCGGCGAAGTGCTGCTCCGCCTCTGCGTGGTTGTTCTGGTAGAACGCCATGACGCCCAGGATGTTCGGCGCCCAGCACAGGGGCAGCGGGTCGTCCACCGAGGTGGCCAGCCGCATGGCGGTGCGGGCCTCTTCGTCGGCCTGGGTGAAGCGGCCCGAGACGTGATGGCCGTACGCGAGGGCGATCGAGGCCCGGCACTCGGCACGGGAGTCGCCCTGACCGCCCGCCGCCCCCCGCAGCACCGTCGCCACCGCCTCGTACTCCTTCGAGTTCGCGCCCGACTCCGCCAGGTCCAGCGACGCCCACAGCAGGTCCACTCCCCTGCGGAGGGTGGACGGGGACGCCGCCGACTGGCGGACCGTTGCCAGGAGGCAGTTCGCTTCCGCGTACAGCCAGTCCTGGGCCTCGTGGCGGTCCGTGAAGGCGAGGCCCTCGTACGACGTCGGTTCCAGGTGGTCCACCAGGCGGTCGCCGGGGCGTTCGATGGCGTAGACGCGTGCCGCCGTCGAGAGGTAGAAGTCCAGGAGGCGGGAGAGCGCCGTCTCCTTCTCCGACGGGGGCTGTTCGTCGCGGTCCGCGCACGCACGCGCGTAGAGGCGCACCAGGTCGTGGTACCGGTAGCGGCCCGGAGCGGCGGACTCCACCAGGGACGTGTCGACCAGGGCCTCCAGGAGGTCCTCCGTGTCCCAGAGGGGGAGGTCGAGGACCGCCGCCGCTGCCGCCAGCGAGATGTCGGGGCCGTCCGCCAGCCCCAGGAGGCGGAAGGCGCGCGCCTGGGCCGGTTCCAGCTGCCCGTAGCCGAGTTCGAACGTCGCCTTGACCGCCAGGTCGCCCGCCTGGAGCTCGTCCAGCCGGCGGCGTTCGTCCGCCAGCTTCGCCGCGAGCACCGAGACCGTCCACGTGCGGCGCGCGGCGAGGCGCGACGCCGCGATGCGGATCGCCAGGGGGAGGAAGCCGCAGGCCGCGACCACGTCCAGGGCCGACTCCCGCTCGGCTCCCACCCGCTCCTCGCCGACGATGCGGGTGAACAGCTGGAGCGCCTCCTCCGGGGACATCACGTCCAGGTCCACCAGGTGCGCCCCCGCCAGGTCGACCATGCGGATGCGGCTCGTGACCAGGGCCGCGCAGCCCGCCGTACCCGGCAGGAGCGGGCGGATCTGCGCCGCGTCCCGCGCGTTGTCCAGGAGGACCAGGACCCGGCGGCCGTCCAGCGTCGAGCGGTACAGCGCCGCCCGGTCGTCGAGGGAGTCCGGGATGGCCGAGTCGGGGGTGCCCAGGGCCCGCAGGAACGAGCCGAGGACCGTTTCCGGTGCCGCCGCCCGCGAGCCCGCGCCCTGGAGGTCCACGTACAGCTGGCCGTCCGGGAAGTGCGGCCGGGCCTCGTGGGCGACGTGCACGGCGAGCGTCGTCTTGCCGACGCCGCCGATGCCCGCGAGTGCCGAGACCGCCATGACGTGCCCCTCGGCGGTGGCGAGCCGGGCCCCCAGTTCCCGTACGAACGCGGCGCGGCCCGTGAAGTCCGGGACCGTCGCCGGGAGCTGCGCCGGGCGGGCGACGGCCGCCGCCGTCGGCGCCGGCTCCTCGACCGGGCGGGCGAGTTCGGCGTCGGCCTGGAGGATCCGCTGCTGGAGACGGGAGAGTTCCGGGGTCGGGTCCACTCCCAGTTCGTCCGCGAGCAGCCGGCGCGTGTCCGCGTACACCGCGAGCGCCTCCGCCTGCCGGCCGCTGCGGTAGAGCGCGAGCATGAGGAGTTCGCGCAGGCGCTCCCGCAGCGGGTGCGCGGCGGTGAGCGCGGTGAGTTCGGAGACGGCCTCCGCGTGCGCGCCGACCTCCAGGTCGATGTCCAGGCGGGTTTCGAGGAGGGTGAGCCGCCACTCCTCCAGGCGGGTCCGCTGTGTCTCGGCGTACGGGCCGGGCAGGGAGGCCAGTACTTCGCCGTCCCACAGGTCCAGCGCCTCGGCGAGCTTCGCCCGCGCGGCCGTCCGGTCCCCGGCCGCGCGCAGCCTGTCCGCCTCGGCGGCCAGCTCCTGTGCCTCGGTCACGTCGAGCGCGGTCGTCCGCAGGGCGTATCCGCCGGACTCGCTGACCAGGACCTTCGGGTCGAGGGCCTTGCGGAGCCGGGAGGCGTACGTACGGACAGCGGCGAGCGCCTGGGAGGGCGGTTCCTCGCCCCAGAGCGCGTCGATCAGCTCGTGCGCGGTGGCGGTGCGGCCGCCGCGCAGGAGCAGTGCGGCGAGCAGGGCGCGCTGCTGCGGGGAGCCGGTGGGGACGGGTTCGCCGTCGCGCCAGGCGCGGACGGGGCCGAGCACGCCGAAGCGGAGCCCGTCGCCGGTCGGCTGCTGCGCGAGGGCTGTCTCCTCGGTGCCGGCCGCGCCCGGGTTCTGTTCACCACCGGCGGTGGCCGTCACCCGGCCGTTCCGCTGGGCGGGCACGCCAGGTCCGGCCTTGGCGTCGCTTTCGCCCGGGAATCGCGCCGGAACTCGCGGCCCGTTCTCACGGTCCATCGCTCCCCCTGCCCTTACCGCTGGTTTCGCCCAGGACAGTCTGCCTTGTCCGGAGGGAGTCCGTCAGCATCGGGTCGGCCGTTGTGCGGGCTGTTGCGGAGCCGTTGCACGGCCGTTCTGGCGCCCACTAGCTGACGGACCGTCAGATCGGCGCTACCGTGAAACCCATGGAGACCTTCCCGAAGATCATCTCGGTGGACGACCACACCGTGGAGCCCCCGCACGTCTGGCGGGACCGGCTCCCGTCCCGGTACCACGACACCGGCCCCCGGATCGTCCGCGCCCCGCTCAAGGAAATGACCTTCCTCGGCGGCAAGTTCGCCCCGGTCATGGGCGCCAAGGGGGACGACGGACCGATCGGCGACTGGTGGGTGTACGAGGACCTCCACCGGCCCCTCACCCGGCTCGACACCGCCGTCGGCTACGACCGGGACGAGATACGCCTCGAAGTCATCACCTACGAGCAGATGCGGCCCGGCTCCCACTCCGTCCCGGACCGGCTCGCCGACATGGACGTCAACCACGTCCAGTCCGCGCTCTGCTTCCCCACCTTCCCCCGCTTCTGCGGGCAGACCTTCACCGAGGCGAGCGACCGCGAGCTCGGGCTCCTCTGCGTCCGCGCCTACAACGACTGGATGGTCGAGGAGTGGTGCGGGCCCGAGGCGCACGGGCGGCTCATCCCGCTCACCCTCATCCCGCTCTGGGACCCCGAGCTCGCCGCCGCCGAGGTCCGGCGGAACGCCGCGCGAGGGGTCCGGGCCGTCGCCTTCTCCGAGATCCCGCCGCACCTCGGGCTCCCCTCGGTCCACACGGACCACTGGGACCCCTTCTTCCGCGCCTGCGACGAGACCGGCACGGTCATCGCCATGCACATCGGCTCCTCCAGCCGGATGCCGTCCACCTCCGCCGACGCCCCGCCGGCCGTCGGCTCCACCATCACCTTCGCCAACTGCTGCTTCTCGATGGTCGACTGGCTGATGAGCGGCAAGTTCGAGCGCTTCCCGAACCTGAGGATCATGTACGCCGAGGGGCAGATCGGCTGGATCCCGTACATCCTGGAGCGCGCCGACGTCGTCTGGGAGGAGAACCGCGCCTGGGGCGGCGTCGCCGACAAGGTCACGCGCCCGCCGTCCGAGCTCTTCGCGGACCACGTCTTCGGCTGCTTCTTCGACGACGCCTTCGGGCTCCGCAACCTCGACGCGATCGGGGCGGGGAACGTCCTGTACGAGACGGACTACCCGCACTCGGACTCCACCTGGCCCAAGTCGAAGGAGGTCGGCGAGGCCCAGATGGGCCACCTGCCCTCCGACGTCGTCGAGCGGATCGTCCGCGGCAACGCGATCGACCTCCTCGGGCTGTCCCCGGAAGGGCTCTGGCGGCCGTAGCCCCCGTGACCTCGGCCGGGTCCCCCGAGGGGCCCGGCCGAGGTCGTCGCCCCATTGGCCCAACGTGAACCACCCCTGATGGCGGAGTGTCACAGGCTGTGCGCGAATAGTAGTCAAGTGTGCGTTTCTTGCACATACGAGACAGCCACGGTGGACGTCCCCCGGGATGTTCACGAACGGAGCCTGTGACATGACCACCGACCTCCCGCACATACATCCGGCGGACGACGACATCGCACCGACCACAGAGCCCACGACAGAGCCCACAGAGCCCCGCCCGTCGGTTGTCTTCTCGTCCCCGGTCCTCGGCGCACCTCCCCTCCCCGGGCTCCCGCCCGAGCCGGAGTCCCCGGCCGGCCCCGAGCCGCAGACCGCTTCCGAGTCCCCGGTCGCCCCCGAGCCGCAGATCCCTTCCGAGGCCCTGGTCGCCCCCGAGCCGCAGAACGCCTTCGAGTCTCCGGTCGCCCCCGAGCCGCAGACCGCTTCCGAGTCCCCGGAGGAGTCCGGTGACGAAGCGGTGCACACCCTTCTGCGGACGGCGGCCACCGAGCGGCCCGTCGAGGAGGTCGCCACGCTGGTCGCCCGTCTCCAGGAGACCGGCGAGCTCTCCAGCCCCGCGGACGTGGCGCTCCGCGCGGCCGCCGTCACCCGCCCGCTCGACGAGGTGCGCCAGCTGCTCGCGCTCCTGAACGCCTCCGGCTACGACCTCCACCAGGCCGAGACCACGCTGCGCGCCGCGGCGGTGGGCCGGCCGGTCGAGGACGTGGTCCGGCTCGTCGGCATCCTCGGTGCCGACAGCAGCGACTGGCGGTCCACCACGGGCGGGGGCGACGACGTGGCGCGGAAGGCCGAATCCGGCGGAGCCGCACCGGTCGCCACCGTCCCCGGGCGCGCCGGCGGCGCCGCCAAGGGGCGGAAGTCCCCGCTGGACGGCGCCCTGGCCGCGGGTCCCGGCAGTCATGTCTCCTCTCCCGCGCTGCGGTCGGTGCTGCGCTGGCCCGCGGCGGTCGCGCTGTTCGCCTGCGGTCTCATCCATCTGCCGACGGACCTCGACGGCCTCCGCTCGGGCGGTGACGCGCAGGCGCTGTCCGTGGTCGTCACCGTGCTCTGCCTGGCGTGCGCGGTGTGGCTCGCGGCCCGGGACACCCTGATCGCCTGGGCGGCCGCCGCAGGGGTCGCCGTCTTCGTCATCGCGCTCCACGGAGTCGCGGGCGTGCGCACCGTCGAGCTGCTGAGCGGCAGCCTCGGCACCGCCTTCGCCTGGGCGAAGGCGCTCGCGCTCCTGAGTGCCGTGGCCATCGTCTGCCTGGCCTGCGCGGCCGTGGTGCGCCATGTGAGGACGGCCGGCGCGGCGGACGGCGCCTGACCCGCCGCCGTACGAAGACCGCTGCCTTACGAAGACCAACGCCGTACGAAGACCACCGCCGTACGAAGACCGCCGCCGTACGAAGACCGTCCCCGCCCGGGCAGCTCCGCGCTGTCCGGGCGGGGGCGTGCCGGGCACCCGGAAGCTCCTACCCCTTGCCTGATGGATCGTCAGGTACGAGCATGGCCCTGCTCGTTGAAGTGACGGTCCGTCAGGTAAGGGGTTCCCCATGGTGGTCTACGGCATGCAGCTGCCGGTCCAGTCGCAGAGCACCCTCTACGCCGAGCCCTGGGAGGCGGCCGCGGGCCCGGCGGATCTGCTCGCCGTCGCCCGGGCCGCCGACGCCCACGGCTTCGACTACCTCGCGAGCTGCGACCACGTCGCCATCCCGCGCCGGCTCGCCGGGCCGATGAGCACGGTCTGGTACGACCCGGTCGCCACGCTCTCCTTCCTCGCCGCCGCCACCGAGCGGGTCCGGCTGCTCTCGCACGTCGCCGTCGTCGGTCTGCGCCATCCGCTCGTCACGGCGAAGGCGTACGCGACGCTCGACCACCTCTCCGGCGGCCGGCTGGTCCTCGGGGTCGGCGCCGGGCACGTCCAGGAGGAGTTCGAGGCGCTCGGCGTGGACTTCGCCCGCCGGGGCGCCGTGCTCGACGAGACGGTCGACGCGCTGCGGGCGGCCCTCGGGCCCGAGGAGTACCCGGAGCACCTGGGGGAGCGGTTCGCCTTCAAGGACCTCGGGCAGCTGCCCCGACCCGCGCAGGAGCGGGTCCCGCTCTGGGTGGGCGGCTCCTCGCCGGCCGCCGTGCGCCGTGCCGCCCTCAAGGGTGACGGCTGGCTGCCGCAGGGCGACCCGCGCGAGAAGCTCGCCGGGCAGGTCGCGACGCTGCTGCGGCTCCGTACCGAGGCCGGGATCGCGGAGCCGATCACCGTCGGCGCGATCACCGAGGCGCTGTACGTCGGCGCGCCCGGCTGGGAGGTCGGCAGGCGCACCCTGAGCGGCCGTCCGGAGGAGCTCGCCGCCTCCCTGCGGGCGTACGGGGAGATGGGCGTGCACCAGATCCAGGTCCGGTTCCGGTCCCGGAGCCGTGCCGAACTCATCGACCAGATGGCGGCCTTCGGTACGGAGGTCGCACCTCATCTCTAAGGAGTGCGGACATGGGCAAGCTCGACGGGCGGGTCGTCCTCGTCACCGGGGCGGCGCGCGGGCAGGGCGAGCAGGAGGCGCGGCTGTTCGCCGCCGAGGGGGCGAAGGTGGTCCTCGGGGACGTCCTGGACGACGCGGGGGAGGCGCTGGCCAAGGAGCTGGGGGAGGACCGGGCCGCGTACGTCCGTCTGGACGTGACGAGCGAGGGGGAGTGGGCGGCGGCCGTGGCGGCGGCCAAGGAGCGGTTCGGGAAGATCGACGGGCTCGTCAACAACGCGGGCATCCTCCGCTTCAACGAGCTGGTGGCGACACCCCTGGAGGAGTTCCAGGCGATCGTGTCCGTCAACCAGACCGGCTGCTTCCTGGGCATCCGCACGGTCGCGCCCGAGATCGCGGCGGCCGGCGGGGGGACGATCGTCAACACCGCCTCGTACACCGGTCTGACGGGGATGGCCGGGGTCGGCGCCTACGCCGCCTCCAAGCACGCCGTGCTCGGGCTCACCAGGGTCGCCGCGCTGGAGCTGGCCGCCAAGGGCGTACGGGTGAACGCCGTCTGCCCGGGCGCGATCGACACCCCCATGAGCAACCCGGAGGGCGTGGACCCGGCGGCCACGGCCGAGCTGTACCGCAAGCTCGTGCCGCTCGGCCGGATCGGGCGGCCGGAGGAGGTGGCGGCCCTCGCGCTCTTCCTGACCGGGGAGGACTCGGCGTACATCACGGGCCAGCCGTTCGTGATCGACGGCGGCTGGCTGGCCGGAGTGAGCCTCTTCTGACGCCTCGTCAGGTATTGACGCACCTGCGTGGCGGTGCGAGAGTCGGGCACATCAAGGAATCTGACGGATCGTCAGAAACAATGAGGACGGTGAACCCCCTTGGAATTCGGGATCTTCGTACAGGGATACGTCGGCAAGCGCGCCGAGACCGATCCCGAAGCCGAGCACAAGGCCCTCATGGAGGAGACCGAGTACGTCATCCAGGCCGACAAGTCCGGCTTCAAGTACGCCTGGGCCTCCGAGCACCACTTCCTGGAGGAGTACTCGCACCTCTCCGCCAACGACGTCTACCTGGGCTACCTCGCCCACGCCACCGACCGGATCCACCTCGGCTCCGGCATCTTCAACCCCCTCGCCCCCGTCAACCACCCGGTCAAGGTCGCCGAGAAGGTCGCGATGCTCGACCACCTCTCCGGCGGCCGCTTCGAGTTCGGCTCCGGCCGCGGGGCGGGCTCCCACGAGATCCTCGGGTTCATGCCGGGCATCACCGACATGAACCACACGAAGGAGATCTGGGAGGAGACCATCGCCGAGTTCCCCAAGATGTGGCTCCAGGACGAGTACGTGGGCTTCCAGGGCAAGCACTGGTCGCTGCCGCCCCGCAAGGTCCTCCCCAAGCCGTACGGGAAGTCCCACCCCGCCATGTGGTACGCGGCCGGGTCCCCCTCCTCGTACGCCATGGCCGGGAAGATGGGCCTCGGCGTCCTGGGATTCAGCGTCCAGAAGGTCTCCGACATGGAGTGGGTCGTCGAGTCCTACAAGAACGCGATCAAGGAGGCCAAGGCGGTCGGCGACTTCGTCAACGACAACGTCATGGTCACCTCGACCGCGATCTGCGCCGAGACCCACGAGAAGGCCGTCGAGATCGCGGTCGGCGGCGGACTGAACTACCTCCAGTCCCTCCTCTTCCGCTACCACGACACCTTCCCGCGGCCCGAGGGCATCCCCGAGTGGCCCGAGCTCCTCCCCGAGTACTCGGCCGAGATCATCGAACTCCTCATCCAGGAGGAACTGATGATCTGCGGCGACCCGAGCGAGGTCCTGGCGCAGTGCAAGCGCTGGGAGCAGGCCGGCGCCGACCAGCTGTCCTTCGGCCTCCCGATCGGGATCTCGTACGAGGACACGATGAACTCGATCAAGCTGATCGGGGAGCACGTGATCCCGGAGATCGACACGGACCCGGTCCACCGCACGACCCGCTTCCGCCGGGCGGCGGGGAACTGACCCCACCCACGAGCGCGGGGCGGTGCCTTCCCGGACCGCCGCCCCGTACCGGCCCCGGCCGGGGCCCCGCGGCGGCCCCGGTCCGGGGCACACCCACGTTCATGAGAGGGAACGGCATGCTCGACCACCTGATCAAGGGCGCCACCGTCGTGGACGGCACCGGTGCCCCCGCCCGGATCGCCGACGTGGGGATACGCGACGGCCGGATCGTCCTCCCCGGGCCCGGCGCCACGGCCCGTACCACCGAGGACGCCACCGGCCTCGTCCTCGCGCCCGGCTTCGTCGACCCGCACACCCACTACGACGCCCAGCTGTTCTGGGACCCGTACGCCACCCCGTCCATGAACCACGGCGTCACCACCGTCGCCGGCGGCAACTGCGGCTTCACCCTCGCGCCCCTCCACCCGGACCGGCCCGAGGACGCCGACTACACGCGCCGCATGATGTCCAAGGTCGAGGGCATGGCCCTCAAGGCCCTGGAGGAGGGCGTCGACTGGAGCTGGTCCTCCTTCGCCGAGTACCTGGACGCCCTCGACGGCCGCATCGCCGTCAACGCCGGCTTCATGGTCGGCCACTGCGCCCTGCGCCGGTACGTGATGGGCGCGGACGCCGTCGGCGGACAGCCCACCGAGGAGCAGCTCGCGCAGATGGTCGCCCTCCTCAAGGAGGCCATGGACGCCGGCGCCTGGGGGCTCTCCACCACCCAGTCCTCCACCCACTCCGACGGCGACGGAGCCCCCGTCGCCTCCCGGCACGCCACGCCCGCCGAGCTGATCGCCCTGTCGAAGGCCGTCGGCGAGCACGAGGGGACGCAGATCGAGGCCATCCTCGCCGGCTGCCTCGACCAGTTCTCCGACGACGAGATCGAGCTCTTCGTCGAGATGACCGCCGCCGCCGGGCGGCCCCTCAACTGGAACGTCCTCACCATCGACGCCGCCGTCCCCGAGCGCGTCCCCCGCCAGCTCACCGCCTCCGAGCGGGCCCGCAAGTCCGGCGGCCGGATCGTCGCCCTCACGATGCCGATCCTCACCCCCATGAACATGTCCCTCGGGACCTTCTGCGCCCTCAACCTCATCCCCGGCTGGGGCGAGATCCTCGCCCTCCCCGTCCCCGAGCGGATCGCGAAGCTCCGCGACCCCGAGGTACGGGCCGAGATGCTGCGGCGCGCGGACTCGAAGGAGGCCGGGGTCTTCCGGCGGCTCGCGCACTTCGGCCGGTACGTCATCGGCGACACGTACAGCCGGGAGAACGAGGGCCTCACCGGCCGGGTCGTGAAGGACATCGCCGCCGAGCGCGGCCAGGACCCCTTCCAGGCCCTCGTCGAGATCTGCGCCAACGACGACCTGAGGACCGTCCTGTGGCCGATGCCCAGCGACAACGACCCGGCCTCCTGGGCGCTGCGCCGGGAGACCTGGGACCACGAGGACGTCCTGCTCGGCGGCTCGGACGCGGGCGCGCACCTGGACCGGATGTGCGGCGCCCCGTACACCACCCGCTTCCTCGGCGACTGCCTCCGCGGCCGGAAGCTGGTCCCCCTGGAGCGGGCCGTGAAGATGCTGAGCGACGACCCGGCCCGGCTCTTCGGGCTCCGGGAGCGCGGCCGGATCGCGGAGGGCTTCCACGCCGACCTGGTCCTCTTCGACCCGGAGCGGATCGACGCGGGCCCGGCGACCCTCGTGCACGACCTGCCGGGGGACAGCCCGCGCCTCGACTCGCGCGCGGTGGGGATCGTGTCGGTGCGGGTCAACGGCGTGGAGACGGTACGGGACGACGAGGTGACCGGCGCGGTACCGGGGAAGGTGCTGCGCTCGGGCCGCGACACGAGGACGGTGAGCACACGATGACCCGGATCGAGCGCCTCTACATAGGGGGAGAGTGGGTCGAGCCCGACGGTGGCCACTACGAGGTGATCGACCCGGCCTCGGAGGAGGTCGTCGGCCTGGCGCCCGAGGCCTCCCGGGCCCAGGTGTACGAGGCGGCCGCCGCCGCCCGCGAGGCCTTCGCGACCTGGTCCCGTACGCGACCGGAGGAGCGGGCGGCGATCCTCGACCGGGCCGCGGACCTGATGGCCCGCGACGCCGAGGCGAACACGCTGCTCGCCCGGGCCGAGACCGGCGCCACCACCGGCACCGCGCGCGGGATGCAGGTCGCGGTCGGCTCCTCCCGCTTCCGCCGGTACGCGCGCGGGGCGATGGAACCGGTCGAGCAGGCGCTGCCCCCGCAGATCAACGAGGCCGGCCCGATGGGGAAGGCCGGGGTGTTCGGCGCGGTGGCGGCGCGGCGCCCCGTCGGCGTGGTCACCTGCATCACCTCGTACAACAACCCCTGGGCCAACCCGGCGGGCAAGATCGCCCCGGCGCTCGCGATGGGCAACACGGTCGTGGTGAAGCCGGCCCCGCAGGACCCGCTCTCCGTGTACGCGATGACCCGCGCCCTGGAGGAGGCCGGGGTCCCGGCAGGGGTGGTGAACGTCGTCACCGGCTCCGCACAGGCGGTCGGCGAGGCGGCCGTCGACTCCCCGGACGTCGACATGGTCTCCTTCACCGGCTCCACGGCCGTCGGGCAGGCGATCGGCGAGGTCTGCGGCCGCTCGCTCAAGCGGCAGCTGATGGAGCTGGGCGGGAAGGGGGCCGCGCTCGTCTTCGACGACGCCGACCTGGACTCGGCGGTGATGGGCATCGGGACGACCTTCGCCTTCTACAGCGGGCAGATCTGCACCGCCCCGACCCGGGTCCTCGCCCAGCGCGGTGTGTACGAGCGGCTGATCGAGAAGCTCACCGGCTATCTGGCCTTCATGAAGGTGGGAGACCCGGCGGAGCAGGGGACGGTGGTCGGCCCGGTGATCTCGGCGGCCCACCGCGACCGGGTGGAGTCGTACGTCGAGGTGGGGAGGAAGGAGGGGGCCCGGGTCGTCGCGGGCGGCGAGCGTCCGGACTTCGACCGGGGCTTCTACGTGGCCCCGACGCTGCTCGCGGACTGCACCAACGAGATGCGGGTGGTCCGGGAGGAGATCTTCGGGCCGGTCGTGGTGGTCGTGCCCTTCGACGACGAGGAGGAGGGCATCGCGCTCGCGAACGACAGCGACTACGGGCTGATCGACTACGTGTGGTCCGGTGACGTGGCCCGTGCCTTCCGCGTCGCGGCCCGGCTGCGGGCCGGTGGGGTGGGCGTGAACACGATCGGCCGGAACATGGAGGCGCCGTTCGGCGGCTTCAAGAAGAGCGGTGTCGGGCGGGACGTGGGCTCGTACGCGCTGCACGCGTACAGCGAGCTGCAGGCGGTCGTCTGGCCGGGGTGAGAACCCGGGACGGCCCGGGTGAGAACCGTCTCCAAATTTCCACGGGAAATTTTTGAAACGGACATTTGGGGCACAGCTGCGGTTCCCGCATATCGGACACTCGTCGCCGGACCTACCGGTTGGTCGGCTCGCTCGGTTGGTCGATCTTTCAATCATTGGCGAGTGTCCGATTCGACCCTCGCAATGCAAGGTCATGATCGATCAAGTGAGCGGAGTCCGATCCTCCGGATATGGAAACCGCAGCATTTAACGTCGAGTTCATGACTCAGGTGGATGTACGGCAGCAGGCCGGAGACACGGTTAGGGGCGCCGACGCCCCGGGCAGCGCCTCCGGCGTGCGCACCAAGGGCCTCGGCGGCAACTCCGTGGGCCTCCTCGGCAGCGCCGTCATCGGCATCTCGACCGTCGCCCCCGTCTACTGCCTGACCTCCACGCTCGGCTCCACCGCCGGCGAGGTCGGACTGCAGATGCCCGCCGTCTTCCTCGCGGGCTTCCTGCCGATGCTGCTCGTCGCGTTCGCGTACCGCGAACTCAACAAGCGCATGCCCGACTGCGGCACCTCCTTCACCTGGACCGTGAAGGCCTTCGGCCCCAAGGTCGGCTGGATGTGCGGCTGGGGCCTGGTCATCGCGACGATCATCGTGTTGTCCAACCTGGCCGGCGTCGCGACCTCGTACTTCTGGCTGCTCGCCGGTGAGATCAGCGGCAACGACTCGATCGCCGCCCTGGACGACAACAAGGCCGTCCACATCCTCACCTGCCTCACCCTGATCGCCGCCGCGACCGCGATCAGCTACCGCGGCATGACCGCCACCAAGGGCGTGCAGTACACCCTGGTCGGCCTCCAGCTGGCCGTCCTCCTGGTCTTCGTCGTCATGGCCTTCTCCAAGGCCGGCTCGGTCGACTTCCCGACCGGGGCGAGCTTCTCCTGGTCCTGGCTGAACCCCTTCTCCGTCGGCTCCTTCGCGGCCTTCACCGCCGGCCTCTCGCTGTCGATCTTCATGTACTGGGGCTGGGACACCTGCCTCACGGCCAACGAGGAGACCACCGACAGCGACAAGACCCCCGGCCGCGCCGCGCTCATCTCGATGGTCGTCCTGGTCGGCTCCTACCTGGCCACCGGCATCGCCGCCCAGATGGTCGTCGGCTCCGGCGACAAGGGCCTCGGCCTCGCCAACCCGGAGACCTCCGACAACGTCTTCGCCGCCCTCGCGGGCCCGGTCATGGGCCCCGTCCTCGGCATCGCGCTCTTCGTCGCCGTCCTCGCCTCCGCCGCCGCCAGCCTGCAGACCACCTTCATCCCGGTCGCCCGCACGGTCCTCGCCATGTCCAGCTACGAGGCGCTGCCGCCGTCCTTCGCCCGGGTCCACCCCGTCTTCAAGGTCCCCGGCAAGGCCACGATCGTCGCCGGCGTCGCGACCGGCGTCTTCTACACCGTGATGACCCTGGTCAGCGAGAACGTCCTGGTCGACACCATCTACGCGCTCGGCCTGATGATCTGCTTCTACTACGCGCTGACGGCCTTCGCCTGCGTCTGGTTCTTCCGCGCCGAACTCTTCCGCTCCGCCCGCGACCTCGCCTTCAAGGGCGTCATCCCGTTCCTCGGCGGCCTGATGCTGACCGCCGTCTTCGGCAAGACGCTCTACGACATGTGGGACCCGGCGTACGGCTCCGGCTCCGCGGTCTTCGGCGTCGGCTCGGTCTTCGTGATCGGCGTCGGGCTGCTGCTCCTCGGCGTGGTGATCATGCTGGTCATGCAGCGCAGGAGCCCCGCGTTCTTCCGCGGCGAGATCCTCACGAAGGAGACCCCGTCCCTGGTGGTCGCCGACTGACGCCCTCCTGAGGCGTCCGAGAAACGCGAAGGCGGCGGGCCCGTGGGGGGTCCCGCCGTCTTCGTCCTTCTCCGTGTCGGTCAGTGGTGCCCGGGGAGCAGGCGTTCCACCGCTGCGTTGGCGGGCGGGAGGTCGGGGGTGTGGGCCGGCTTCGCCTTGGGGGTCAGGACGCCGCTGAGCGGGACGACCGAGGGAAGGTTCAGGCCGCCCGTGTCGGCGGCGGCGGTGCCGGCGGTGGCGCCCGCGGCACCCGCGGCGGCGAAGACGGTCAGGGCGGCTGCGGTGAGGATCCTCTTCATGCCCGGCGTAACGCGGACGGCCCGCGTCCGGTTACGACTACCAGGTCCCGCCGGCCGGCTGCCGGGTCGTCGCGTTGAGCCGGTTGAAGAGGTTGCTGACGCCGATCCACAGCACGATCCGGGCCAGCTGCTTCTCGTCGTAGTACCGGGCCGCCTCCTCCCACACCGCGTCCGGCACCGCGTCCGGGCGGTCCGCGAGCCGGGTCGCGTACTCGGCGAGGGCGAGCGCCGCCCGCTCCTCGTCCGTGAAGTACGGCGTCTCCCGCCAGGCCGCGACGGAGTGCAGCCGCTCGTCCGTCTCGCCCTCCTTCCGCGCGGTCAGGGCCCCTCCGACCACGCAGTACCCGCAGCCGTTGATCTGGCTCACCCGGAGGTGGACCAGGCCCAGGGTGGTGCCGGGCACGTCGCCGCCCGACTGGACGGCCTTGATCAGCTGGAAGATCGCCGGGCCGGCCTCGGGCAGGACGGAGGCGGGGTTGGGCATGCGTGCGGACACGGAGGGCTCCTTAGGATGCGTACATGTATCGGGAAACGAACTGGGCGCTGCGCCCGGGCCGCGCGGAGGACGTCGAGCCGATGGCCGAGCTGCGGGCCCGGGTCATGCGCGAGGACCTGGTGCGCCTCGGCCGCTACGACGAGCACCGGGTGCGCCAGCGGTTGCGGGACGGCTTCTCCCCGGCGCACACCTCGGTGATCGAACTGGACGGCGCGCTCGCCGGATGCGTGACGGTGCGCCCGTACGAGGACGGCGAAGGGCTCTACCTGGAGCACTTCTACCTGGCCCCCGAGACCCAGGGCCGGGGCCTCGGGACGGCGGTGCTGCGCGGGCTGCTCGACCGGGCCGACGCGGAGGGGGTACCCGTACGCCTGGTGGTCCTGCAGGGCAGCGCGGCCCGCCGTCTCTACGAGAGGGAGGGGTTCACGTTCGAGTCCGAGGACCCGGTGGACGTGGTGATGGTCAGAAACCCACGCCCGCCGGCTGCCGCACGGTGACGTTGAGCCGGTTGAAGAGGTTGGTGACGCCGACCATCAGGACGATCGCGGCGAGCTGCTTCTCGTCGAAGTGGTCGGCGGCCGCGTCCCACACCTCGTCCGGCACCGCGTCCGCGGCGTCCGCGAGCCGGGTCGCCGCCTCCGCGAGGGCGAGGGCCGCCCGCTCCTCGTCGGAGAAGTACGGCGCCTCGCGCCAGGCGGCGACGGCGAACAGCTTCTCGTCGCTCACGCCGGTCTTCCTGGCGCTCTTGGCGCCGTAGTCGACGCAGAAGCCGCAGTTGTTGATCTGGCTGGCCCGCAGGTGCACCAGCTCCAGGATCGTCTCGTCGACCCCGCCCTGACGGGTGGCCTTCAGCAGGTTCTGGATCGCCGGACCGGCGTCGGCCAGGACGTAGGCGGGGTTGGTCATACGGGCCTCGGGCTGGTGCGCCATGGTGATCGCTCCTCGGTGTCGGCGTCTCGTTCGCTGCTTCCACTGCACTGACGGAGCGCGCGCCGGGGATGTGACACGGCGGGAGGACTTTTTCGAGATTTTCTTCCGGACCCCCGCGATGAGGCCTCCGCGGCTCAGGTCGCGCCTCAGTCCGTGGCGCCTCCGTCTGTGGCGCCTCAGTCTGTGGCGCCTGAGTCCGTGGCGCCTGATTCCGTGGCGCCTCAGGCCGTGGCGCCTGATTCCGTGGCGCCTCCGTCCGTGGCGCCTGAGGCCTCCGCGCCTCAGGCCTCCGCGATGAGGGCGGTCGCGACCGTGCGGAAGCCGAGCCGTCCGTAGAGGCGGGCCACGTCCGCGTCCGAGGCCGTCAGGAACACGAGCTCCGTCCCGTGGGCGCGGGCGTCCGCGACGAGGGCGGCCGTGACCGCGAGCCCGAGGCCCTGCCGCCGGGCCGTCGGGACGGTGCCGACGCCGACGACCTCGGAGACGGCCCCGACGGGCTGGTGCTGCCCGGCCGCGAGGGCGTTCCCGGTGCCGTCCAGGGCGGCGGCGAGCCGGGTCAGGCCGGCCGTGATCCGGTCGGCGATCCGCGCGGCGGTGCCGGGCGGCGGGACCGGGGCGCCGAAGGCGGCGGACGGGGCGGCGACGGCGCTCTCCAGGGCGGGGTCGTCGGCGCCCACGAGACGCACGGTGAAGCCCTCGGGCTCCGGTACGGGGAGCGGTGCGCCCTCCAGGACCATCAGCGGGTGCTCGTGCACGGTGAGGCCGGTCGCCTCCACGGCGGCCCGCAGCCCCGGGGCCGTCTCCGCGACCCACTCGAAGGCCTCGGGCACCCCGAGCTCCCGCTGCCGGGCCCGTACCTTCTCCACGGCCGCGACGGGGACCTCGCCCGCGTGCCCGAGGGCCGGGCGGGCGTAGTAGGGCCAGCCCTTCCCCTCCTGCACGAACAGGGTCAGGGGCCCGAACTCCTCGGCACGGGCGGAGGAACGGGGAACGGCGTCGTAGTACGTCTCGATTCGCGTCAGCACCTGATCATCCAAGCAGCCGGGTTGCGGAAGGACAGGCGGATTTCCTGAGCGGGGTGGCGCGAGAAGCCTGCCGCGGGCCTCGGAAATCGGGGCCGTACCCCCTACCGTGCCGCTATGCGGATCTCGACCACGATCTTCCTGACCGACGAGACCATCAGCCCCGTACGGCTCGCGCGCGAGCTGGAGCAGCGCGGGTTCGCGGGGCTCTATCTCCCCGAACACACCCACATCCCCGTCTCCCGGGAGACGCCTTATCCGGCGGGCGGGGAGCTGCCCCGGGAGTACGCGCGGACGCTCGACCCGCTCGTGGCGCTGGGGCAGGCCGCGGCCGTCACCGAGCGCCTCGGCCTCGGCACCGGCATCACCCTGGTCACCCAGCACGACCCGATCGTGCTCGCCAAGCAGGTCGCGACGCTCGACCATCTCTCCGGGGGCCGGTTCACCCTGGGCGTCGGCTTCGGCTGGAACCGGGAGGAGGCCGCCGACCACGGCGTCGACTGGTCCACCCGGCGCGAGCTGGGCCGGGACCGCCTCGACCTGATGCGGGCGCTGTGGGCGGCGGAACCGACGGCGTACGAAGGGGAGTACGGCGGCTCCGTACGCGCCTCGGAGGTCTGGCCCAAGCCGGCCGGCGGCGCCCCGCGGGTCCTCCTGGGCGGTGCGGCGGGCCCGAAGCTGTTCGCGCAGATCGCCGCGCAGACCGACGGATGGATGCCGATCGGCGGCCGCGGCCTGACGGAGTCCCTGCCGGTACTCCGCGAGACCTGGGAGAAGGCCGGCCGGGCCCCGGAGACCCTGCAGCTCGTCCCGTACGCGGTGCTCCCGAACCCCGGCAAGCTCGCCCACTACGAGGAACTGGGCTGCGAGGAGGTCGTCCTGCAGCTGCCGCCGGGGGACGAGCGGGAGGTCCTGGAGGTGCTCGACGGGTACGCGCGGTACCTCTGAGGGGCGGCCGGGTCCGGGTTCCTGCGGGGACCCGAACCCTCCGCCCGGGGGTCGCTCGTATGCTCGGTTCATGACGGATCACCAGGCAGGACGCCCCACCGAGAACGCCATGCGCCGTGCCCTGAAGCGGGCCAGGGACGGGGTCGCGCTCGATGTCGCCGAGGCCGCAGTGCTGTTGCGGGCGCGGGGGGAGGACCTCGCGGACCTGGTGGCGTCCGCGGGGCGCGTGCGCGACGCCGGGCTCGAGGCGGCCGGGCGCCCCGGGGTCGTCACGTACTCGAAGAGCGTGTTCATACCGCTCACCCGGCTCTGCCGGGACAAGTGCCACTACTGCACCTTCGTCACCGTCCCCGGGAAGCTCCGCCGGGACGGGCACGGGATGTTCATGTCGCCGGACGAGGTCCTCGACATCGCCCGCCGCGGCGCCGAGCTGGGCTGCAAGGAGGCCCTGATCACCCTCGGCGACAAGCCGGAGGACCGCTGGCCCGAGGCCCGCGAGTGGCTCGACGCGCACGGGTACGACGACACCATCGCGTACGTACGGGCCATGGCGATCCGCATCCTGGAGGAGACGGGGCTCCTCCCGCACCTCAACCCCGGCGTCCTGTCCTGGACCGACTTCCAGCGCCTCAAGCCCGTCGCGCCCTCCATGGGCATGATGCTGGAGACGACCGCGACCCGGCTGTGGAGCGAGCCGGGCGGCCCCCACTACGGGTCCCCCGACAAGGAACCGGCCGTGCGGCTCCGGGTGTTGGAGGACGCCGGACGGTCCTCCGTCCCCTTCACCTCCGGGCTGCTGCTCGGCATCGGGGAGACCCTGGAGGAGCGCGCCGAGTCCCTCTTCGCGCTGCGGCGCGTGGCGCGCGCGTACCACTCCATCCAGGAACTCATCATCCAGAACTTCCGCGCCAAGCCGGACACGGCGATGCGCGGGATGCCGGACGCCGAGCTCGACGACCTGGTCGCCACGGTCGCCGTCGCCCGGCTCATCATGGGCCCCTCCGCCTGCCTCCAGGCCCCGCCGAACCTCGTCGACTCCGCGTACGAGCGGCTGATCGCCGCCGGCATCGACGACTGGGGCGGGGTCTCCCCGCTCACCATCGACCACGTCAACCCCGAGCGGCCCTGGCCGCAGATCGAGGAGCTGGCCGCCCGGTCCCGGGCCGCCGGCTTCGAGCTGCGCGAACGGCTCTGTGTGTACCCGGAGTTCGTCACCCGGGGCGAACCCTGGCTCGACCCCCGGCTCCTCCCGCACGTCCGTGCCCTCGCCGACCCCGAGACCGGCCTCGCGAACCCCGAGGCGCCCGTGCGCGGCCTGCCCTGGCAGGAGCCCGACGAGGCCTTCACCGCGACCGGCCGCACGGATCTGCACGCGACCATCGACACCGAGGGCCGCACCGGCGACCGCCGCGAGGACTTCGACGAGGTCTACGGGGACTGGGAGGCGCTCCGCGAGGCCGCCGCGCCCGGGATGGTGCCCGAGCGGGTCGACGCCGACGTCCGCGAGGCGCTGAGCACGGCCGCCGACGACCCGACGAAGCTCACCGACGCCCAGGCGCTGGCCCTGCTGCACGCGGACGGCCCCGCGCTCGACGCGCTCACCCGCATCGCGGACGACGTCCGCAAGTCCGTCGTCGGCGACGACGTGACGTACATCGTCACGCGGAACATCAACTTCACCAACGTCTGCTACACCGGCTGCCGTTTCTGCGCCTTCGCCCAGCGCCGCACCGACGCCGACGCGTACACCCTCTCCCTGGACCAGGTCGCCGACCGCGCCCAGCAGGCCTGGGAGGTCGGCGCCGTCGAGGTCTGCATGCAGGGCGGCATCCACCCGGACCTGCCCGGCACGGCCTACTTCGACATCGCGCGGGCGGTGAAGAAGCGGGTGCCGGGGATGCACGTGCACGCCTTCTCGCCGATGGAGGTCGTCAACGGCGCGACCCGTACGGGCCTGTCGATACGGGAGTGGCTGACGGCCGCGAAGGAGGCGGGCCTCGACTCCATCCCCGGCACCGCCGCAGAGATCCTCGACGACGAGGTCCGCTGGGTCCTGACCAAGGGCAAGCTGCCCACGGCCACCTGGATCGAGGTCGTCACGACCGCCCACGAGCTGGGCATCCGCTCCAGCTCGACCATGATGTACGGGCACGTGGACCAGCCCCGGCACTGGCTCGGGCACTTCAGGACGCTCTCCCGGATCCAGCAGGAGACGGGGGGCTTCACCGAGTTCGTGACGCTCCCCTTCATCCACACGAACGCGCCCGTCTACCTCGCGGGCATCGCCCGCCCCGGCCCGACCGCCCGCGACAACCGCGCGGTCATCGCCATGGCCCGGCTCCTCCTCCACCCGCACATCCCCAACATCCAGACCAGCTGGGTGAAGCTGGGCACGGAGGGCGCGGCGGAGATGCTCCGCTCGGGCGCCAACGACCTGGGCGGGACGCTGATGGAGGAGACCATCTCCCGGATGGCGGGCTCCAGTTACGGCTCGTACCGCTCGATCCGCGACCTGGAGGCGATCGCGGAGGCGGCGGGCCGTCCGGCGAAGCCCCGTACGACGCTGTACGGCGAGGTGCCGGAGGAGCGGCAGCGCACGGCCCGCGCCTCCGACGGCCACCTCCCGGAACTGCTGCCGGTCCTGCCGAGCGAGTAGGGGTCAGCCGAGGGAAGAGGGGCCGGCCGGGAGAGTAGGGGCGGCCGAGCGAAGAGGGGTGGGGGTCAGCCGACCAGCAGGTCCTGCTTCAGCTCCTCGAGCTCCTGGTTGTCGATGCCGAGGCCCTTCCGCAGGTAGCCGCGGAAGGAGCCGTACTCCTCCTCGACCTCGTCGAAGCTCGCGTTGAGGTACTCGGGGCGGACGTCGAGGAGCGGCTTGTAGACGGCGGCCTGCTGGGCCGGGAGGTGGGAGAGGATCGCCTCGTTGGCGGCGGCCCGGTAGGTGTTGCTGGCCAGGTAGTCGGCCATGACCGTCTCCTCGGGGACCCCGAGGGCGGTCAGCAGCGCGGCGTTCGACCAGCCGGTGCGGTCCTTGCCGGCGGTGCAGTGGAAGAGGACGCCGCGCCGGTCGTCGTCGGCGATGCCGTCGAGGACGGCCGTGTAGGCGGTGCGGGCGGTGTCGCCGCTCACCATGAAGCGGTTGCCCCCGACCATCATGGCCTCGGCCTCGGCGGGGCTCTTCGGCATCGTGGCGAAGGTGCCGGAGCCGGCGAGGACGTCGGCGACGACGTGGGTGGCGCCGGCCGGGACGCGGTCGGGGGCGGTGGCCCGCTCGGACTCCATGCGCAGGTCGAAGACGGTCCGGACGCCGAGGCGATCCAGCTTGGCGAGATCGGCCGGGGTCAGCCCGTCGAGGGCGTCGGAGCGGTAGACCTCGCCCATCCTCACCCACCGGCCGTCGCGGGTGCGGTAGCCGCCCGCGTCACGGAAGTTGACCGTGCCCCGGAGCCGTATCAGCCGGTCGGCCAGGTGCAGGGAGGTGCCCCGGTCGGGGACGAGGTCGAACCAGCGCCGGTCGGCGGCGGCGAGCCCGGAGACGGTGACGGAGCCGGTGGCGCCGCCGCGGGCGACCGTGCGGCCCTCGGTCCGGACGGTGACGCCCCGGGTGCCGGGGGCGGACCACGTGACGGTGTACGTGCCGCCGGCGTTCTCGGTGACGGTCGCGGCGGTGAAGGGGATCCGCCGGTCGGCCGGGGAGGACGGGTGCGCGGACGCGGCCGGGGCGATGAGGCCGGTCAGCAGGGCGGCGGCGACGGCCGCGGTGGAGAGGGACTTGACTCGTGTCACGGGGTTCATGACGCGGATCGTTCAAGTCGTGGTCGAACCTCCGGTGAACTGTGGTCAAAAGTGGACTGACGGGCGTCGGATCACATAACGCAACGACCCCCGAACGAGCGCATCCGGTCTATTACAGTGCTGGACCAGAAGCTGCTGACCGGGGGAGGGCACATCGTGGCCACGACAGCCGCAGCCGTGTGGGGCCGCGCCGAACAGCAGGACTTCCGGGCCCGCGTACGGGGCTGTCTGCTCGGCGGGGCCCTCGGGGACGCCCTCGGGGCGGGGGCCGAGGGCCGGACGCTCGCCCGGCTGCGCGAGGCGCACGGACCCGACGGACTCACCGACCCCGTGCCCGCGTTCGGCCGTCGCGGCGCCGTCACCGCCGCCACCCAGATGTCCCTCTTCACCGTCGACGGCCTCATCCGCGCCCAGGTCCGCCGCGACACCGGCCACTGGCACCCGCCCACCGACGTCCACCGGGCCCATCTGCGCTGGGCCGCCACCCAGCGCGACTGGGGCCCCGACGAGCGCCGCAGGGACAACGGCTGGCTCGCCCGCGAGGAGTGGCTCTACGCCCGCCGCAACCCGCCCCGCGCCTGCCTCACCGGCCTCGGCGACGACATCCTCGGCACCCTCGACCGGCCGAAGAACCCGGACGCCGGCGACTCCGGCGCGCTCGCCCGCTCGGCCCCCTTCGGGCTCCTCGTCGGCTGGGAACCGCAGCTCGTCTGCCAGCTCGCCGTGGAGTGCGCCGCGCAGACGCACGGCGCCCCGGCCGCCGGCCTCGCGGCGGGCGCCTTCGCGGTCACCGTCCACGGCCTCGCGCGCGGCGGCCCCGTCGAGGCGGCGGTGGCCCGCGCCCTGGAGCAGCTCGCGGTCCGCCCCGGCCACGAGCCGGTCACCGAGGCGCTCGGCCGCGCCCTCGGAGCCGTACGGGAGGGGGCGCCGGACGCGGACCGGGTGACGGCCCTCGGGGCCGGCGAGAACCGGGCCGAGGGCCAGCTGGCGGCGGCGGTCTACTGCGCCCTGGTCGGCGAGGACGTACGGCACGGACTGCGGCTCGCGGTGAACCACGACGGGCCCTCGGCGGTGACGGGCGCGCTCACCGGCGCGCTGCTCGGCGCCCTGCACGGCGAGACGGCCCTCCCGCCGGCCTGGCTGGCCGACCTGGAGGGCCGTGCGACGGTCCTGGAGCTCGCGGACGACTTCGCGATGGAGATGACCCAGGGCGCCGCCCTGCACGGCCCCGCGGAGTCCGCGCCGGGCTGGCTTGCGCGCTATCCCAGGGGCTGATCGGTCCGCGCGCCGGCCTGGGCGGGGACGCCGGTCCCGTCGCCGTCCGACCCGATGCGGTCGAGCAGCGCGTCCCGCTCCGGGGTGTCCTCGGGCTTCACGTGGCCGATGAGGACGTACAGGACGAGCGAGGTCGCGAGCGGCGAGACGATCTGGATCTGGAGCTCGACGCCGTCGAGGCCGTAGTTGGTGAGCCAGAAGACGAAGAGCCCGGCCGCCCAGGAGACGAGGGCGGCGGTGGGGCCCGACTTCCGGAAGGGGCGCAGCAGGCCGAGCATGAACGGGATCGCGATCGGTCCCATGAGTCCCGCGACCCACTTGATGACGACGGTGATGATGTCCTTGAAGGTGGGGGAGTTGACCTGGGTGGCGACGGCCATCGACAGGCCGAGGAAGGCGATGGTCGACCAGCGGGCGGCGACGAGCCCCGCCCGCTGCGACCAGCTCCTCGCCGCCCTGCTGAGGACGGGCGCGATGTCCCGGGTGAAGACGGCCGCGATGGCGTTGGCGTCGGAGGAGCACATGGCCATGGTGTGCGAGAAGAAGCCGACGACGACGAGCCCGAGGAGGCCGTGCGGGAGCAGCTGCTCGGTCATGAGGGCGTACGCGTCGGAGCCGTCGGGCTTCTTCGGGTGGACGAGCAGCGGCGCGCACCACATGGGGAAGAAGAGGACGAGCGGCCAGACGAACCAGAGGACGGCGGAGAGCCGGCCGGAGCGGGTGGCCTCGCGGGCGGACGGCGTGGCCATGTAGCGCTGGGCCTGGTTCCACATGCCGCCGCTGTACTCGAAGGTCTTGATGAAGAGGTAGGCGAGGAGGAAGGTCAGGGTGTACGGGCCGGCGGTGGGCGCGGTGTGGCCCTGGAGCTCCGGCCGGTCCCACACCGTCCACAGCGCGTCGATCCCGCCCAGCTTGCCGAGGACCGCGACGAGCATCGCCACGCCCGCGAGGAGCTGGATCACGAACTGGCCGAGTTCGGTGAGGGCGTCGGCCCAGAGCCCGCCGACCGTGCAGTAGATCCCGGTGACGACGCCGGTGATGAGGATGCCCTGGTTGAGGGAGATGCCGGTGAAGACGGAGAGCAGGGTCGCGATGGCGGCCCACTTGGCACCGACGTCGACGATCTTCAGGAGGACGCCGGACCAGGCGAGGGCCTGCTGGGTGGGGAGGTTGTAGCGGTCCTTGAGGTATTCGAGCGGGGAGGCGACCCGGAGGCGGGAGCGCAGCCGGTTGAGGCGGGGTGCGAAGAGGTGGGCGCCGATGGCGATGCCGATGGCGATGGGGAAGGACCAGGTGACGTAGGAGGTGACGCCGTAGGTGTAGGCGATGCCGGCGTATCCGGTGAACATCACCGCGCTGTAGCCCGACATGTGGTGGGAGATGCCGGAGAGCCACCAGGGCATCCGGCCGCCGGCGGTGAAGAAGTCGGAGACGGTGTCCACGCGCTTGTGGGACCAGACGCCGATCGCGACCATGACGCCGAAGTAGCCGATGAGCACGGCCCAGTCGAGACTGTTCATTGCGCCCCTCCATGAAGTCCGGTCCGCCTTGTGAACGGGGTTCATGGTGTGGGGAGTTGCGAGGCCCGGACAATGCAGGGGAGGGTCAAGGGACAGTAAAATCGTTCGGTTTACTGACCCTTGTTCAAGGATATGAACTTATGGCGGCGACTGTGAGGGTGGGCGAGAGTCCGGGTGTGAGGGTGGGCGCGAGGCTGGGTGCGAGGCGGGTGTGAGGGTGGGCGCGAGGCTGGGCGTGAGGGTGGGTGCGAGGCGGGCGTGGGACGGGTGCGAGGCGGGCGTGAGGCCGGCTCAGCGCATCAGCTCTCCGGCGTTGACCAGCAGCGACTGCCCCGTGATCGCCCGCGCCCGGTCCGAGGCGAGGAAGGCCGCCGCCTCCGCCACGTCCCCGTCCGTCGCGAGCTCCGGCAGCGCCATCCGCTCGGTGAGCCGGGCGAGCACCTCCGCCTCGGGCACCCCCTCGGTGTGCGCGGCGAACTGGACGTACGCCTGGACCGGCGGCCCCCACATCCAGCCCGGCAGCACGGTGTTGACCCGGATCCGGTGCGGCCCCAGCTCGTGCGCGAGCGAGTACATCGCCGAGGTCAGGGCCCCCTTCGAGGCCGCGTACGCCGCCTGCCGCACCTGCGAGGGCGCCGCCACCGCCGACTGCGTCCCGATCAGGACCACCGAACCCCCGCGCTCCTTCAGCGCCGGCAGGCAGGCCCGGGTCATCCGCAGGGTGCCGAGCAGGTTCACGTCGAGGACCCCCTGCCAGGTCCCGAAGTCCGCGTCCTCCAGGCCCCCGAAGTAGGAGTCCCAGGCGGCGACGTGGACCACCGCGTCGATGCCGCCGAAGCGCTCGACGGCGAGCGCGGCGAGTGCGTCGCACTGCTCCTCGTCGGTGATGTCCGTGGCGCGGTACGCGGTACGGCGCCCCTCCGGGTCGATCTCCGCCGCGGACTTGGCGAGGTTGGCCTCGGTGCGGGCCCCGAGGACGGCGTTGCCCCCGTCCCGTACCACCGTCTCCGCGATCCGGTGCCCGAGCCCGGCACCGACACCCGACACGACGACCGTCTTTCCCTGGAGCAGCATCCGGACCCTCCTCGACCCTGGCCAATCATCTGACGGCCCGTCAGGGTAGGTGCCTGTCACCGACAAAGGAAGACAAGGGAAGCCACCGGAAGCCACTGGAAGACACTGAAGACACGGGAAGGGGTACGGGAGTGAGCGAGGAGACCCACAGCGAGACGTACGCGGAGCTGGCCGCCGTCGGTCCGTACGGCGTGCGTCCCGGCCACGCGCTGATCACCATGGTGGAACCGCATCCGGGCCACGAGTACGCGTACAACCGCTGGTACGAGGACGACCACTACTACGCGGGCGCCATGGCCATGCCCTGGATGTACGCGGGCCGGCGCTGGGTCGCCACCCGCGAACTCCAGGAGCTGCGCTACCCGGAGAAGTCGGCGGTCGCCCAGCCGGTCACCGCCGGCGCCTACATCTCCACGTACTGGATCACCGAGGGCCGCTACGACGACCACATGAAGTGGACGGTCGGGATCAACAAGCGGCTCAACCGCGACGCCCGGGTCCACCAGGCCCGGACCCACGTCTTCACGTCCTTCCAGGACCACGAGACCACCGTCTACCGCGACGGCGCCGCCGGTCCCCGGGACTTCCACGCCCTGGACCACCCGTACCGCGGGCTCGTCCTGCAGGTGATCGACGCCGAGGACGCGGGCAAGCGGGCCGAGGTCCTGGAGTGGCTGCGGTCCCGGGAGCTGCCGCGCCGGCTGGCGGGCTCCCCGGCGGCGATGGTGACCGTCTTCCGGCCGACTCCGCTGCCCGGCGACCGCATGACCTACGTGAAGCAGGTCGAGGGGGTCGACACCCGGCTCACGCTGCTCTGGTTCCTGGAGACGGACCCGAGGGAGTGCTGGGAGGAGCGTTTCGCCGGGCTCGACGCGGGCGGGCTCGGCCGGGTGGAGCTGGTGGCTCCGTTCATCCCGACGGTGCCGGGGACGGACCGGTACGTGGACGAACTGCGCTGAACCGCGCCGGAAAAGAGCCGAGCCCCCTCGGCCAGGACGGCGGACCGGTCGAGAGGGCTCATACGTACTGCTGGTGACGGCGTGCGCGCACCGGGGCTCAGAGGGCCCCGTTGCTCACCTCGCCGACGAAGGCGTTCCACGAACCCGGTCCGAAAGAGAGGGACGGACCCTCGGGGGCCTTGGAGTCCCGCACCGCGATCGCGGCCATGACGGGGGACTTCACTTCGACGCAGGCCCCGTTCCCGCCCGAGTACGAGGACTTCGTCCAGGTGTCCGTACCACCCTGAATAATCGCCATGCTGCTCACTCCGGTTCTGCCAAGTAGTGTGTCGCGCCAACGTTCTTGATGGCGTGATCGACGCTACTCGCCGGCCCCGGGCGGCGGGACCGGCGTTCACACGTCCGAGTGGCATATTCAGCTGGCGCTTCCGTGGGAGCGATCACCAGGTGTACGGTGCCTGCCCCGCCCCCGGAGGGTCACCCCTGGGCGTGCTTCTTCGCCATCTTCGAGATGAACTCCCGCGTCTGCTCGACGTTCAGCGCCTGTGCCCTGAGGTGCTCGTACATGACGGAGTACTTGCCGACGTCCTGCGCCTTCTCCAGGTACAGATCGCTCGTCACGCCCTCGATGTACACGACGCTGGAATCCGAGGTGTCCGGGAACTCCAGGATCGAGTACTGCCCGCTGATCCCCGGATGCGCGCCCATCTCGAACGGGATCACCTGCACGGTGACGTGCGGCAGGTGCGACTGCTCGATCAGATGCTCCAGCTGCTCGACCATCAGCTGCCGGCTGCCCACGATCCGGTGCAGCGCGCCCTCGTCGATGACGGCCCACAGCCGCAGCGGACGCTCCTCGTCCCGGATCCGCTCCTGGCGGCGGGTCCGCACCGTGACCCGCTTCTCGATGTCCGCCGCCGTCGACTCCGGCATCGCCCCGGAGATCACGGCCTCCGCGTACGCCGGGGTCTGGAGCAGTCCGGGGATGATCTGCGACTCGTACATCCGCAGGCTCTCCGCGTCCGTCTCCAGACCGATGTAGACGCTGTACGGGATGTCGCCGAAGGCGTGCCACCAACCCTGCTGGCGCGAGTCCTTGGCCATCTGCATGAGGGAGTCGACCATGCGCTCGTCCTCGACCTCGTACACACCGCACAGGTCCCGGACGTCACGCTGGCTGATGGAGCGACGGCCGTTCTCCAGCCGGCTGATCTTGGACTGGGAGACGAGAAGGCGCTCGGCGACCTGCTCGGCCGTCATGTTCTTCGCCTCGCGGAGCTTGCGCAGCTCCTGGCCCAATCGGCGTCGCCTGACGGTGGGGTTGACGTTGGACGCCACGGAAACTGCACCTCCGGCTGTCTGCTGCGTAGCTGTGAGTATCTACCGCTTGGCAGACTGCCACCAATGGCCGGGTGTGCGCTGGGAAACCCGGACAACGGGAAAGCCGGGCAGCGCACATGTGCGGGACGGCCGTCCAGACCGCCCCGCACACCTGTGCGGCTCCCGGATGGTTCTCGGTCGTGCGTGTTCCGTACGCGCGGTGCGTGTTCTTTGCGTGCGGTGGTGTTCCGTACGTGCGGTGCGTGTTCCGTACGTACGGTGGTTGTTCCGCACGTGCCGTGCGTGTTCCGTACGTGCGGTGGTTCAGTGTGCGGCCGCGCGGGCCATGCTGCCGCGAGGCTGCGCCGGGACGCTCGCGGCGCTCCGGCGCGGCTGTGCCGCCGCACCGTTCTGGACGTCCATCACGGCGTGCGCCACGAGTCCGCCCATGGGGTCGTGCCGGATCAGATCGCGCAGCCGGGACCGCGACGACCGTCCTTCGTTGCCGGGGTACAGGTGCTTCCCGAGACCGACCGCGTGGGCCAGCGCGGCAAGCGCCGCGGTCCGCGGGTCCGGCGGTACGCCGGTGCGGATCGCACTGTCCAGTCGGGCACGGATCTCCCGACTGATCGCCGTGTCCGTCGCCTGGTAGCGAGTCGTCGGCAACACCCCGCACATCTGGCCCTCCACGGCATGCACCATGCCGCATCGCTCCAGATGCGAGAGATACGTCTGACGGAGCCCCAGCCGGGGCCCGCCGATCCAGTGGACGGCCCGAACCGGGCTGCCACGCCTGCGCAGCAGCTCCAGTGCGGAGTCCAGTGTCGGATCTCCGGTCGGCCGTGGCATCACCACGGCGATACGATCCCCGTCAGGGGCTATCCGGCCTGCCAGAGCCAGCTCCACTAGCTGTGCTCCGGCCAGACCGAGGTCGAGCGACTGCGGCTGCGCTGTGGTACCCGTGGTCGGGTCCAGAGCGAGCAGCAGAAGCTCTTCCGGAATAGTTCTGCGGCTCCTGCCCATCCATGCCTCCCCGCGTGGATGAATGACAGGGTGACCCCTCTCACATTCATCTGTCGAGAGTGCCTGGGTGGTTCATCCGGGAACCAGTAGGTATGTCGTTCTCGTCTAGCACGGGAGCCAAGGGGTTCACACAGGACACTGGTAGACGGTTCGGACGTACGTATGACGCATGGAGGAGGCACGGTGGCGGGCGAGTCCCCCGACAAGGCGGAGCAGCAGGGGTCGTCTCAGGAGACGGCGGCCTCGGGCGGCGGCGGCCGGGATCCTCGGCTTTCCGTGCTCCGCGAGTCAGAGTCCTCGCCGTCCGCGGCGGTTCAGGTCGACCAGCCGACGGCCGTGTTCAAGACCCTGGCGCCGCGCACGCCGGAGGACGACGAGCCGAAGGCGGCGGCTGAGCCGGAGCCGAAGTCGGAGCCGGAGCCGGAGCCGGATTCGAAGCCGGGGTCGGAGCCGGGGTCGGAGCCGGAGGGTGACCGGCTGAAGGCGGCTGTGGCGGCGTGGGTCGCGACGGCGGAGGCGTCGGAGGCGGCGGAGACGTCGGAGACGTCGGAGACCGAGGCGTCGGAGGCATCGGCGGCCTCGGTCGAGGAGCCGGAGTCCGAGGACGACGGTGAGCCCGAGGACGACGGTGAGCCCGAGCCGGAGGGCGAGGCCGAGGCCGACGACTCCGAGGACGAGGACGAGCCGCGGGACGACGAGCCGGACGACGAGCCCGAGGACGGGCCCGAGGAGGCGGACGAGGAGTCCGACGACGAGCCGGACGAGGAGCCCGTCGAGGACAAGGCGTCGGCCGGTGGCAAGGCGCCCTCCGCGTCCTGGTTCGCCGCGCGGAAGCCGGCCGCTGCCGAGAAGCCCTCCGCGGACTCGGCCGAGGACTCCTCCGGGAACTCCTCCGGCGACTCCTCCGAGGACAAGCAGCCGGTCGAGAAGCCGGTCGAGGAGCCGTCCGAGACGCCGGTCGACCAGCCGACGACCATGTTCAAGATGGTCCGTCCGCCCGTCGTGGACCAGCCGACGACCGCCCTGAAGCTTCCGTCCAGCCTGACCGCGGACTCCGACAGCGAGCGCACCAGCGTGTTCCGCGCGCTGCGCCCCGACATCCCGGCCGACCAGAAGGCCGAGAAGGCGGCACAGGAGGCCGCCAAGGCCTCCGCCGCCCCGGCTCCCGCTCCCGAGGCCCCGGCCGCGCCCAAGGCGCCCACGCCCAAGGCGCCCACGCCCAAGGAGGCGGCCGCGCCCGCCCCCGTACCCACGCCGGCGGCGCTCGCCGAGCCGGAGCGGACCCGGCAGCAGCCGCTGCCGCCGCTGCCCCCGCTCGACCTGCTCGCGGAGCTGACGAACACGCCGCCCCCGCCGCCGAACGCGATGCGGACGACCCTGCGGCGGGTGCGGATCTGGACGCCGCTGGTCCTGCTCGTCCTGATCGTCTTTGCGATCGTGCAGATGGTCCGTCCGCTGCCGGCGCCCGCGCTGACCCTGTCGGCCGCGCCGACGTTCACCTTCGAGGGCGGCGAACTGCAGATGCCGTGGCCCAACGAGGGCCAGGGCGCCGTCGAGGTCGAGGGCGTCGGTTCCATGGGCCAGTACGGAGCGCAGAAGCCGGCTCCGATCGCGTCCGTGACCAAGACGATGACCGCGTACGTGATCCTCCGCGACCACCCGATCAAGGGGAAGGAGCAGGGCCCCGAGATCGCGATCGACAAGAAGGCCGCCGACCAGGCGAAGCACACGTCGGAGTCGACGGCTCCGGTCAAGGAGGGCCAGAGCTACACGGAGAGGGAGCTCCTGGAGCTCCTGATGATCCCCTCCGCGAACAACGTGGCGCGGCTGCTCGCGCGTTGGGACGCCGGTTCGGAGGCGGCGTTCGTCGAGAAGATGAACGCCGCCGCGAAGGACCTGGGCATGACCCAGTCCACGTACACGGACCCGTCCGGCCTGCTCGACAGCACGATGTCGACCCCGCAGGACCAGCTGAAGCTGGCGAAGGCGGTCATGCAGTACGACGTGTTCCGCGCGATCGTGAACATGCCGAACGTGACGGTCGACGGCATCCCCGGCCGGATCGAGAACAACAACAACATCCTGCTCCACGACGGTGTCAGCGGCATCAAGACCGGCTCCTCCACCCCGGCCGGCGGCAATCTGCTGTGGGCGGCGAACACCGTCGTCGACGGCCAGGACCGCCGCATCCTGGGCATCGTCATGGGGGCGAAGGACGCCAAGATGCTCATCGACAAGCTGCAGCTCGCCATCGACAACAGCCTCAAGCTGATCCAGCAGGCCCAGAAGGACGTCACCTCGGCGGCCGTGGTCAAGAAGGGCCAGGTCCTCGGCTACGTGGACGACGGCCTCGGCGGCCGCACGCCGGTGATCGCGACCAAGGAGCTCAAGGCGGTCGGCTGGCCGGGCCTCAAGGTGGAGCTGGACCTCACCGACGGCGGCAAGGCCGTCCCGCACTCCGGCAAGGCGGGGGACATCGTCGGCCAGGTGTCGATCGGGACGGGATCCGGCAAGGTCAGCTCCCCGGTCGCCCTCCAGAAGGACCTGGTGGAACCGGGCTTCGACAAGAAGCTCACCCGAGTGGGCTGACGGCGCGGACCGAGTGCCCGGGCGGGGGTCCGGGCCGAGCACCTGGGCCGGGAGTCCGGGCCGCGCGCTCGGGCCGACTGTCCGGGCAGCGCGCCCGGGCCAAGCACCCGGCCCGACAGTCCGGGCCGACAGTCCGGCCTGACAGTCCGGGCCGCGCGCTCGGGCCGACAGTCCGGGCAGCGCGCCCGGCCCGAGAGCCCGGCTCGACAGCCCGGGCCGCATGCCCGGCCCGAGAACCCGGGCCGCATGCCCGGCCCGAGCGCCCGGCGGCCGTCAGGCCGACAGTCCGCCCGCGACAGCCGGGCACCCCGGTTCTCCGGAGTGCCCGGCTGTTAGCGTTTCCGGGGGACGAGAAGCATGCGTGACCACGCGTGACCACGCGAGAAGCGAGACGGCAGCACGGGAGAGGGCCGCAGTGACCACCGCCGAGCCGACACGCGCCGACCGCGCGGAGTCCGACCCCGACGTCTACCGTGATGGCCATGAAGCTCCTGCCCCCCGGGACATCGCCCGCGACTCGCACGCCGATATCGGATCCGATTCGCTCTCGCGAATAGTGCTCCCGACCCAGCGGCCCGCCCCCGCACCCGCGCCGGCGCCCGCCCCGGAACAGGCCACCCCCACACCCACCCGCGCCCCGCGGCGCAAGCGCCGCTACCCGGTCATGGTGGCGACCGGGCTCGCCGCCCTCACGCACGTCCTGTGGTTCTTCCTCTTCGCGAACAGCGGAGGGGACCTGGCCGCGCAGGACGCGTGGGCCGAGTTCGTCGGACGGCACCCCGACTCCGCGTACAACCTGGCCTGGTACGGCGGGATGCACCCCGTCTCGTACAGCGTGGTCTCGCCGTACCTGATGTCGGTGCTCGGCGTCCGCAGCACGATGATGGTCGCCGGGACGCTGTCGGCGGCGCTGACCGCGCTGATCCTGGTGCGGGTGCGGGCGGTCCGGAACCCGATGGTCTGCTCGATCGCGGCCGTCTTCGCGTTCCTGTGCAACGCGCTCTCGGGCCGGGTGACCTTCGGCCTCGGCATGATGTTCGCGCTCGGCGCGGTCGCCGCCGTCTTCTGCTGGCCGCACCGCTGGCGCTACAAACGCTGGGCGAAGGCGGCGGTCGCCGCGCCGCTGGCCGGTCTGGCGACGGCGTGCAGCCCGGTCGCGGGCCTGTTCCTGGGGATCGCGGCGGCGGCGCTGTTCCTGAACAAGCGGCGCCCGGGCGCGTACGCCCTGGGCCTGGCCCCGGTGGCGGTGGTCGCGCTCTCCTCCTGGCTCTTCCCCTTCTCGGGCACGCAGCCGATGGCCTTCGGCTCGACGGCGCTGCCGCTGCTCTTCGGGATACTGACCTTCCTCCTCGTCCCGAAGGACTGGCGCACGGTCCGCACGGCCGCCGCCGTCTACTCCATCGGCACGCTGCTGACCTGGCTGATCGACTCGCAGATCGGCTCGAACATCTCCCGGCTTCCGATGCTGTTCGCGGGCGTCGTGCTGCTCGCCGCGCTGCCGTACACGGCGCCGCGCTCACGCCGCTGGTACGCGCTGCTGCTCGCCGTCGCCGGACTGAACTTCTGGATCGGCTTCAAGGGCGTCGACGACGTCATCCGCACGGCCCCCGACGCCTCCTGGGCCCGCGAGCTGGCCCCCCTGGTGAACCAGCTCCAGGTACGGGACGCGGGCAAGGCGCGCGTCGAGGTCGTACCGGCCTCCAGCCACCGCGAGTCCTCGGCGCTCAGCCCGTACATCAACCTGGCGCGCGGCTGGAACCGGCAGGCGGACATGGAGCGCAACCCGCTCTTCTACGACGACACGCTGAACGCCGCGAACTACCAGGACTGGCTCGACCGCTGGGCCGTCCACTACGTGGTCCTGCCGACCGGCGCCCCGGACTCGGGCGCCGAGCAGGAGGCGGAGCTGGTCCGCGAGGGCGTGCCGTACCTGAACCAGGTGTGGTCGGACGAGAACTGGCGGCTGTACGAGGTGCAGAACCCGACCCCGCTCGCCGACCCGCCGGCCGAGGTGCAGAGCGCGGAGGAGAACGAGGTCGTCATCCGCGTCGACAAGCCCGGCCGGGTCCTGATCCGCGTCCCGTACTCGCCGTGGCTGGCGCTCATGGACGAGAACGGCGGCAAGATCGAACCGCCGCAGGAGACGGAGGCCTCGAAACTGGCCCGCGAGGAGTCGGAGACCGAGCTCCCGAAGGTCTTCGCCAACGAGAAGGGCTGCCTCTTCAAGGCGGAGGCGGACGTCGAGGGCGACGAATGGACGGAACTCGTCGCCCCCAAGGCGGGCGTGTACCGCCTGGGCGCCCCGTACAAGCTGTCGCGGGGCACCGCCTGCCCGGAAGAGCTGCGGGGCTAGGCCAGGTCCGTCAGCTCGTCCGCGTACACCTGGGACAAGGGCTGGGGCCCCACGTACTGCTGACAGTTGCAGACGCCGGCCTCGTACCGGACGGGCTTCTTGTTCTCGTCCCAGGCGGTGGGTACCTCGACCCGCTCGTGGCACCGGCCCTGCTTGTCGTGCTTGGCGAGATGGTGCGTGCACCCGCACACGGGCTCGGGCGCCCGGTGCGCCGCCTCGAGGGCGAGCCGTTCCTGTTTGGCGGCTTCGACGAGCTCCATCTTCCGCTCGTGTCGATGGCGCAGCGCGGTGCGGATGTTGTCGGCGGCCCAGGCGAAGCCACCGGTCCAGAACAGAATCAGAACCCACCAGAACCAGTCCACGGTTCCCCCATTTCCCCCGGTAAGTGAAGGCCAGGATAGAACCGGTGGGCGGGGCCGCAGAGCTGTCGAGACCTCCAGAATCAGGAACTCGGAGTCACGGCGGAGCTCACCGAGGAGAGCGCGGAGACGACGGCGCCGACGACGAGCAGACCGAGGCACAGGCTGCTGCACAGACCGAGCGCACCGGCGAACCCACCCCCAGCCGCTCCTGCACCCACGCAGCGGTACGAGCCTGGCGAGCCTCCCGCAGAACGACCAGCACCTGAGCCTTGAGCTCCCCCCGCTGCCGCCGCGGCGCCCGGCCCGTCACCATCCCACCGACCTCGGCCCACGCCAAAGGGCACCCACCGATCCCGGCAGGTGCCCTTTGGTCTTGTGCCCCCGGCAGGATTCGAACCTGCGACACCCGCTTTAGGAGAGCGGTGCTCTATCCCCTGAGCTACGAAGGCATGGCCAGGGACAGGGTAGCGGATGGGTCTCGTCGGGGTCGCCCCCCGGCGCCGATCGGGCTCTGGGGTTTGCCCTGTGGGCTGTTCGGTGGTCGTGGGGCAGCACTTACGATGCGATGACCGGATGGTCACCCGTGGCCGGTGGCTGGGCGTGCGTTCAGGAGGTCTTGTGGTGGCTGGTGGGGTCGAGCGGCTCTGTGGGTCCGGGGCGCCTTTCGCCGTCGACGGTGGGGTGTACGTCGGGGGGCCGCGGACTCTGCGGGAGTTCGTCGAGGTGACCTGGGCGTTCGGGGACCGGGTGTTTCTTGTGGCCGACAGTGTCTCGATGACCTATCGGGAGTTCTTCGACGCCGCCTGTGGGCTCGCGCGCCGGCTTGTCGGGGAGTACGGGCTTCGGCCCGGTGACCGGGTCGTTGTCGCCATGCGGAACGTGCCCGAGTGGCATGTCGCCTTCTGGGCCGCGCAGCTCGCCGGGCTCGTTGCCGTGCCGCTCAACGCCTGGTGGACCGAGGACGAGTTCGCCTACGCGCTCGACGACTGCTCGCCCGGTGTGCTGCTCGTCGACGGGGAGCGGGTCGGGCGGGTGAGGGCTTGGGCCGCACGGAACGCCGTGCCCGGCATCGTCTTCCGGGGCGAGGCCGAAGACGGGTTCGTCTCCTACGTCGTCGATGACGATCCCCTCCTCGGGCCGCCCCTCGTCGACGTTCTTCCCGAGCACGACTCCACCATCATCTACACCTCCGGGACCACCGGGCGCCCCAAGGGTGCCGTCGCCACCCACCTCGCGCAGGTCGGTGCCGCCATGAATCCGCGGTACTTCGCCGCCGCCGCGGCCCTCGCCCGCGGGGACGTGCCCGGGGCCGGGCCCGCGATCGTGTCCCTGACCACGTTCCCGTTCTTCCACGTCGCCGCGTTCACGTCGTTCTACGCCGTCATGGCCGCCGGCGGGACCCTCGTGATGATGCGGAAGTGGGATGCGGGGCATGCCCTCCGGCTCATCCGCGAGCATCGCGTCACCCATTACGCCGGGGTTCCCACCACCGCGCTTCAGCTGCTCGATCTCGCGCGGCGCAACGGTGATCCGCTGGACAGCCTCACTCTGCTCAGTACCGGGGGTGCCGCCGCCCCGCCCGGGATCGTCGGAGGGATCACCGAGGCGTACGGCGAGCGGATCGAGCCCCGCAACGGGTACGGGCTGACCGAGACCTGTGGCGGTGTCCTGTCGAACGTCGGCGCCGAGTACCGGGCGTTCCCCGGGAGCGTCGGGCGGCCCTCGCCCGTCACCGAGGTGCGGATCCACCGGCCCGATGCCGAGGGGGTGGGGGAGTTGTGGCTGCGTGGGCAGAGTCTGATTCGGGGGTATTGGGGGGATCAGGCCGCCACCCGTGCCGCTTTCGGTGACGACGGGTGGTTTCGGACCGGGGATCTTGCGCGAGTCGATCAGCACGGGCGCGTCAGCATCGTCGACCGGCTCACCGACATGGTGATCCGCGGCGGCGAGAACGTGTACTGCGTCGAGGTCGAGGCCGCCCTCCACCGGCATCCCGACGTCGTCGACGCCGCCGTGTTCGGTGTTCCGCATCCTCTGCTCGGTGAGGAGGTCGTGGCCGTCGTGCGGTTGCGTGAGGGGGCCGATGTCGACGGCGAGGGGCTGCGCGCGCACGTCGGTCTGCGCCTCGCCGCCTTCAAGGTGCCAGCCCGGGTTCTCGTACGGGAGGAGGAGCTGCCGCGGAATCCGACCGGGAAGCTTCTCAAGGGGCAGCTCAGGGACCTCGTCAGCGGCGGGTGATGCGCACCCGGTACGTTCCCGCCCCGTCCTCGTCCAGGACGGTGATCCTTATGCCGTTGGCCCGGTCCGTGAACGTCTCCCCCGGGCCGTACGGGGCGTCCGACAGTTCCGCGTGGACGTTGGCCCGGCGGGTGCAGCCGCCGCTGGCCCGGTCGCTGTCGGACACCGTCACCGGGCCGTGGCCCGTGTCCACGTCCGACTCCACCCGGTAGACCAGGACGCCGCTCTCGCAGACGGCCTCGTCGTTGCCGTCCTTGCTGCGGACCTCGACCGCGTATCCGGAGGTTCCGGAGAGCGGGACGAACGCGAGCTTGGGGCCGCCGGGGACCGCGAGCGGCGTGAGGCTGTAGTCGCCGCTGCCGGGGGTGGAGGCGCAGCTGACCTGGTCGTTGTCGAGCCAGCCCAGTTTCCACTTGTGCCAGCCCAGCAGGTCGTTGTTGGCGCCCCAGTCCTCGGACATGATGTCCCAGTGTCCGACGGTGCCGCCGCCGTCCGAGGTGTAGAGGTCGGGCAGCCCGAAGACGTGACCGTTCTCGTGCGGCAGGACGCGGTAGCCGGTCTCGGCGAAGCTGCCGGAGCCGTCGTCCTGGCGGCTGTAGACGAAGGACGTGTTGGCGAGCGGCACGCCGTCGGCGTACGGGGCGTCGTCGTTGCCGGAGAACGTCACGGACAGGACGGTGTCGAGCGCGGAGGGCCCCGCGTTCGGGGTGACGAGGACGTTGACCAGGTCGTACGCACTGAAGTCCACCCGCGCGTCGGCCGCCTTCACGATGTCCTCGACGAGGGCGCGGTAGCCCGGTTCGTACGGTGAGCCGCGCTCGATCCCGTACGAGGAGAAGGCGCGGGGCATCCGCAGCCAGTCGGGTATCGGGGCCTCGGGCTCGTACTGCAGGCGCCCGTACGAGCTGGTGCGGAACCATTCCGCGGTCTGCGGGAAGAACTCGCGGAAGCGGCCCATGGCCGTGCCGTCCCCGGGGGCGTCCGGGAAGTCGATCATCAGGTTGAGGGCCCTGACGCGGCCCGTGGAGCGTACGTATCCGGGGGCCGTGGGCAGCCCCTCCGACATCTGCACGCCCATCGTGGTGGCGATGCGGCACGGTCCCAGCTGGGCGCCGCTCGGCGCGGCGGCCACCGGGCCCGCCGAGGCGGGGGCGGGCCCGGGGAGGCCGGCGCTCGCCGAGACGAGCAGGGCGAGGGAGAGTGCCGTGGTCGCCGCCAGGGCGACGGGTCTGCGTATCCGTCGGCGGGGGTGCTGCATACGTCGCCTCTCCGGTGGGGGCAGGTCGGCGCAGCGGCCCCTTCCGCGGGCCCGCGCTGTGCGATCAGCCTGTGTCGCCCGGTCCGGGTGTGCGCGTCGGGTGGTCCGATCGTGGGTATTCCGGGGGATCGCGGGGTTGTGGCGCAGGTCACATTCGGGGTGGGAAATAAGCGGGGACCTGGTCCCCGTTTACGCCTGTGTTCGATGAAGCGGGGAATTCTTCCCCGGATGCCAGTGAGGAGGCCGGCGTGACCAGCACCGCCGACACCGCGCCCGCCCGCCGCGTACCCCGGCCGCGCGCCGACGCCCTGCGCAACCGCGAGCGGATCGTGACGGCGGCCCGTGAGATGTTCGTCGAGTTCGGGTCCCAGGTGCCCTACGACGAGATCGCGCGCCGGGCCGGCGTCGGGAACGCCACCCTCTACCGGAACTTCCCCGAGCGCGCCGACCTCGTCCGCGAGGTCGTCCTCTCGATCATGGCCCGCGTCACCGAGCTCGCCGAGCAGGGTGCCGAGGGGCAGGGCGCCGAGGGCGCGGACGACCCCTTCGTCGCGCTGCGCCGCTTCACCCACGCCGCCGCCGACGAGCGCATCGGAGCCCTGTGCCCCATGCTCGACGGCGCCTTCGACAAGGACCACCCCGACCTGATGGCCGAACGCGAGCGCCTGGAGGCGGCCGTCCAGGGCCTCGTCGACCGGGCGCAGCGGGCCGGCCGGCTCCGCGCCGACGTCGGCGTCGGCGACCTCATGGTGGCCATCTCCCAGCTGACCCGTCCGCTGCCCGGCTCCGCCTGCGGGGCCTTCGACCAGTTCGTCCACCGCCATCTGCAGCTGTTCCTCGACGGCCTGGAGGCGCCCGCCCGCTCCGAACTGCCCGGCAGGGCCGTGACCCTGGAGGACCTGAGACGCGACGCGTGCTCCGCGTCGTGAGCGCCCCCGTCCGGCGCCCCTGAACTCATGTAACCCGCACGTCCCGCACGTCCCGCACGTCCCGCACGTCCCGCACGTCCCGCACGTCCCGCACGTCCCGCACGTCCCGCACGTCCCGCACGTCCTTACGCCCTTTTTCACCAGTACGCGCCAAGAGGTGGCTACCCCCATGCCGAAAATCCCCGAGAAGCCCGCGATCCAGGCCGACCCCGGCCGCTGGAAAGCCCTGATCTTCATCGCCCTCGCCCAGCTGATGGTCGTGCTCGACGCGACCATCGTGAACATCGCGCTGCCCTCCGCCCAGCAGGACCTCGGGATCTCGGACGGCAACCGGCAGTGGGTCATCACCGCCTACGCCCTCGCCTTCGGCGGACTCCTCCTCTTCGGCGGCCGCATCGCCGACCTGTGGGGCCGCAAGCGCACCTTCGTCACCGGCCTCATCGGCTTCGCCGCCGCCTCCGCCCTCGGCGGGGCCGCGACCGGCGAGGCCATGATGCTCGGAGCCCGTGCGCTCCAGGGCGCCTTCGGCGCGCTCCTGGCGCCCGCCGCGCTCTCGCTGCTCGCCGTGACCTTCACCGACGCCAAGGAGCGCGCGAAGGCCTTCGGCATCTACGGCGCGATCGCCGGTGGCGGCGGCGCCGTGGGCCTGATCCTCGGCGGCTTCCTGACCCAGTACCTGAACTGGCGCTGGACGTTCTTCGTCAACATCCCGTTCGCCGTGGTCGCCGCCGTCGGCGCGTACCTCGTCGTCCGTGAGCCCGAGGGCGGCCGCAACCGCTCGCCGCTCGACATCCCCGGCGTGATCCTCTCCACCCTCGGTCTGGTCGCGCTCGTCTACGGCTTCACCCGCGCCGAGTCCGCGGGCTGGAGCGACTCCGGCACGATCGGCCTCTTCGTCGCCTCCGGCGTGCTGCTCATCGCCTTCGCGCTCACCGAGTCGCGGGTCAGGTTCCCGCTGCTGCCGCTGCGCGTCGTGGCCAACCGCAACCGCGGCGGTGTCTACCTGTCGCTGGGTCTCGCCGTCATCGCGATGTTCGGCCTGTTCCTCTTCCTGACGTACTACCTCCAGGTCGTGAAGGGGTACTCGCCGGTCAAGACGGGCTTCGCGTTCCTGCCGATGATCGTCGGCATGATCACGGGCTCGACCCAGATCGGCACGCGCCTGATGACCCGCGTCCCGCCGCGGTTCCTGATGGCCCCGGGCTTCCTGACCGCCGGCATCGGCATGCTGCTCCTCACCCAGCTGGAGATCGGCACCTCGTACGCCGGGCTGATCCTGCCCGCGCAGCTGCTCCTCGGCCTGGGCATGGGTACGGCGTTCATGCCGGCCATGTCGCTCGCGACGATCGGCGTGGACCCGCGGGACGCCGGTGTGGCCTCCGCGATGGTCAACACCTCCCAGCAGGTCGGCGGCGCCATCGGTACGGCCCTGCTGAACACGATCGCCGCCTCGGCGACCACCGCCTACCTGACCGACCACGCCGCCGGCGCGACCACCCCGGACGCGCAGAAGCTGCTCCAGCTCCAGGGCATGGTCGAGGGGTACGCCGCGGCCATCTGGTGGGCGGTCGGCATCCTGGTCCTCGCGGCCACGATCGCCGCGGTCCTCATCAACACCGGGAAGCCGGGGACCGGCGCGGTCGCCGCGTCCGGCTCGGGGGTCGAGGACGAGGTGAAGGTGCCCGTCGTCGCCCACTGATCCCGCTGATCCCGGCCGCGTACGTGGCCCTGCCCCGGCTCCGCTTGTCTGCGGAGCCGGGGCAGGGCTGTTTTGCTCTGCGGGGCCGGGGCCGGGGCCGGGGCCGGGGCCGGAGCCGGGGTCGGGGTCGGGGCCGGAGCCGGGGTCGGGGCCGGGCCGTTCTCGGGGGCGCTCGTCCTGCGGGGCCGGGGCCGGGCCGTTCTCGGGATCGGTCGCTCAGCAGGGCCTCAGCAGGGTCGGGGCGGGCCCGTTTTCAGGCTCGCTCGCTCAGCGGAGCCAGGGCAGGTCCGCGTGCGCGTCCGTGGGTTCGAGGCCCTCGGCCATCACGCGCATGATCGCGCCGAGCTGCTCCACCTGCTCCGGGGAGAGCCGGTCGAACATGGCCTGGCGGACGGCCGCCACATGTCCGGGCGCGTTCTGCCGGAGGACCTCCATCCCCTCGTCCGTCAGCTGGGCGAACTGGCCGCGCTTGTCGGAGGGGCAGTCCTCGCGCCGTACCCAGCCGTTCTTCTCCAGGCGGGCGATCGCGTGGGAGAGGCGGGAGCGGGTGATCTTGGCGCTCCGGGCCAGTTCGGTCATCCGCAGCCGGCGGCGCGGGGCCTGGGAGAGCTGGACGAGGAGCCCGTAGTAGACGTGCGGCATTCCGGCGTCGCGCTGCAACTGGCGGTCGAGGTGGTCTTCGAGGAGCGTGGTGGCGTGCAGGTAGGCGCGCCAGACGTGCTGCTCCTCGTCGGTCAGCCAGCGGGGTTCGGTCATGTCTCCCATGGTTCCCATCGTACGACTCATTCTTGAAAGTTGAACTATGTAGGTCTACGCTGAAGCCGAACGCTTGAAGTTTCAAGAATGGAGGTCGTCATGGACGCCACGCCCACGCGGGAAACGGACGCCACGCGCGCGCGGATGCCCGCCCTCTACCTGTCCCACGGTGCCCCGCCCCTCGCCGACGACCCCGTCTGGCCCGGCGAGCTCGCCGCCTGGTCCGCCGGCCTCCCGCGCCCCAAGGCGATCCTCATGGTCTCCGCCCACTGGGAGGAGGCCCCGCTCGCGCTCGGTGCCACCGAGACCGTCCCCCTCGTCTACGACTTCTGGGGCTTTCCCGAGCACTACTACCGCGTCCAGTACGCCGCTCCCGGCGCCCCGCAGCTCGCCGAGGCCGTCCGCAAGCTGCTCCGCGCCCCCGGCACCCCCGTGCAGGACATCCCCGACCGGGGCCTCGACCACGGCGCGTACGTGCCGCTCGTCGAGATGTTCCCCGGCGCCGACATCCCCGTCCTCCAGATCTCCATGCCCACCCTCGACCCGCGCCGGCTCATGGACATCGGGCGCAAGCTCGCCCCGCTGCGCGACGAGGGCGTCCTGATCGTCGGCAGCGGCTTCTTCACCCACAACCTCGCCGCCCTCCGGCACACCGGCCCCGGCGTCCCGGGCTGGTCCGCCGAGTTCGACGCCTGGGGCAGCGAGGCGCTCGCCGCGCACGACGTCGACGCCCTCCTGGACTTCGAGCACAAGTCGCCCGCGGGCCGCCTAGCCCACCCCCGTACCGAGCACTTCGCCCCGCTCTTCGTCACCATGGGCGCCGCGGACGCGGCCGGCGACCTCGACGCGGAGCGGTCGGTGATCGACGGCTTCTGGATGGGACTGGCCAAGCGGTCGGTCCAGTTCGGCTGAGCCTCAGAGGACCGGCGGGTTGAGGTCGATCGAGCGGACGGCGGCGGCCAGGGCGGGCGGGTCGCCCACGTCGAGCGCCGTGTCCGTGAACTTGATCGTGTGGTCGTCGCCGTGCGCGGCCGCCCGCGCGAAGACCTCCTCGGGGCTCAGCCCGGTCCCGGTGTACGGGGCGGCCTCGCGCGGCGTGTAGGCCGCCGTCACCGCGGCCGCCGCCGCCCAGGCCGCCGCCACGCTCGGCGCCCACAGCTCGCGGGGGAGCGCGGGAAGGGCCCGCAGGACCGCGTTCGGCGCGGTCGCCGCGTGGACCAGCATGATCGGCTCGCCGTGGCCGTGGGAGGCGTACCGGTGCGTCGCCGCCGTCACCAGCTCGGCGAGCAGCTCCTTCGCCGTGTCCGGGTCCGCGGCCCCGCCCCACGCCGGGAACGCCGTCAGCTGCGCGAGCCGGTCCCGGATCCCGCCGTCCTGCTCCGGAACGGGCGGTACGGCGTCCAGCGCGGCCGCCGCCGTCGGTGCCACGGCCAGCGGGGTGAGCGGCGGGAGCGGCTGGTGGCGGGCCGCCCAGTAGCCGAGGGCGTGCGCCAGCTCGGCGCGGCGCGGCGCCGTCTCCTCCGTCGTGAGCAGGGTCCGTACGGCGTGCCCGGTACGGATCACCGGATGGGTCGCCCCGCCCGCGATGCCGGGCAGCAGCCGGGGCCACCATTCGGCGAGCACCGACCGCCAGGGCCGGTCCGTCAGCTCGCGGGAGAAGAAACGGGTCCAGTCGGTGCTGCGGGCGGGATCGCCGAGCGCCTCCCGCCAGGAGCCCACCGTGACCGGGGTGTGCGCGGGCGGCAGCTCCTCCAGCTTGGCCGCGTAGTGGTCGAGCCAGCGGTGGACGGCCGGGGCCTGGCCGTGACGGACCAGGGCCTCGACGGCCATGGGGGCGTGGTTGGTGAGCCAGCCGTTGCGCTCGGGTCCCGTGGTGTGGAGCCGTTCGAGTGCCTCGTCGAGGGTGCCGGTGGTGTCGGTCATGGGGCGACGCTAGGCCGGGGGAGCGGTACGGCGGAACGGGCTGGGGACCTAGGCCGCAGGGCGGAGTGCGGAGAGGGGAGGAGGGGGCGCGGCGCGTGGGTGAGGAGGGGCGCGGAGGGGGTGCGGCTCGTGGGTGAGGGGGGGCGGAGGGGCGCGGCTCGTGGGTGAGGAGGGGGCGGAGGGGCGCGGCCCGTGGGGGAGGAGGTGCGGCGGAGGGGCGCGGCTCGTGGGGGAGGAGGTGCGGCGGAGGGGCGCGGCCCGTGGGGGAGGAGGTGCGGCGGAGGGGCGCGGCCCGTGGGGGAGGAGGTGCGGTGGAGGCAACCGTGGGTCGCGCGGTGGCGTCTGTAGGGGTGGCGCCGCATGTGATCGCGGTCTCACCGACAGCGTGGTCGGGTGCTCCCGCGAGGGGCGCCGTTTCACCTCCGTGCCCGGTCTGACCTGCACCTCCACGGGTTCCTGCGGTATGCCCGCGGGGGCGGCGGCCGCGCAGGATACTGCATGATCGCGAAAATCCATGTGCCGGGTGGGAATTCTGTCCTGATTCCAGTCGTTGTTTCCGTCGGATGCAGGGCACCCGAAAGGGTGTCGCGACCTACTCAGCAAGGGAGCACGCATGGCAACCCGTGCCGTCGCCCGTCGTCAGACCTCCGCCCAGAGCGGGGCCGCACGGGCAAGCAGCGTTCGCGCCGTGGGCGGGGAGATCGCCGACCGCGACCTGGTCGGCATGTACCTCGACGAGATCGCGCGCACGCCCCTGCTCGACGCCGCCAAGGAGGTCGAGCTCTCCCAGACGATCGAGGCGGGCGTCTACGCCCAGCAGATACTCGATCAGGCGGTGGAGAGCGAGGGCGGCGCGACCCGCGAGGAGCTCGAGGCGCTGGTCGCCGAGGGCGAGCGTGCCAAGGACCTCTTCATCAAGTCCAACCTCCGGCTCGTGGTGGCCGTCGCGCGGCGCTATCCGCGCAGCGGGCTGCCGCTCCTCGACCTGATCCAGGAGGGGAACGCGGGCCTCGTGCGCGCGGTCGAGAAGTTCGACTACGCGAAGGGCTTCAAGTTCTCCACGTACGCCACGTGGTGGATCCGCCAGGCCATCACCCGGTCCATCGCCGACCAGTCCCGGACCATCCGGCTCCCCGTCCACCTGGTGGAGGAGCTCGGCCGGATCCGCCGGGTGCAGCGCGAGTTCAACCGGGAGAACGGGCGCGAGCCCGAGCCCGCCGAGATCGCCACCGAGCTCGGCTCGACGCCGGAGCGCGTCGTCGACGTCCTGGACTGGGCGCGGGACCCGGTCTCGCTGAACATGGGGGTGGACGACGAGGGCGAGACCCAGTTCGGCGACCTCCTGGAGGACACCTCGGCGATCTCGCCCGAGCAGTCGGTCCTGACCCTGCTGCGCAGCGAGGAGCTGGACGACCTCATCGACAAGCTCGACCACCGGACCGCGTCGATCATCCGCATGCGGTACGGGATCGAGGACGGCCGCGAGCGGACGCTGACGGAGGTCGGCAAGGAGCACGGGCTGACGCGCGAGCGGATCCGGCAGATCGAGAAGCACGCGCTGCTGGAACTGAAGAAGATGGCGCACGACACGGGCTTCGACGCGGTGGCCTAGAGCGGCCGGCGGGGGCGGGTCCGGGCGGCGCCCACCCCGTTGTGGGCAGTTGTTCCGCTGGGGCGGAACGGGTGGGCACAACGGAACGGCGCCCCTTGCCGGGCCCAGGCTTCCGCGCCTGAACCCGCACCACGGGCGGGCCGCCACTGGGGTGCGGGTCCAGGCGCGGAAGGCGGAGGCGCCCGCATGGGCGCCGTCCCGTGTGCCCACCCGTCCCGCCCTGCGGGACGATTGCCCACACGGGGGTGGGCGCCGCCCCGGTGGAACGATTGCCCGCAGCGACGGCGTCAGCGTGTCGTTGCCGAGGCGGCGCCGTCCCGTGTGCCGACCCGTCCCGCCCTGCGGGACGATTGCCCACACGGGGGTGGGCGCCGCCCCGGTGGAACGATTGCCCGCAGCGACGGCGTCAGCGTGTCGTTGCCGAGGCCAGTCGGACCGACAGGTCCCGCATGTACGTGATCAGCGGCTCCGGGCCGTGGACCGTGAAGTCGATGTCCATGAGGGCCAGCCGCAGGGCCAGCCATTCCACCGAGTCCGTGACGCGGGCGCGGAGCCGGCAGTGGTCCGGGCCCTCGGCGACCGGGACGAGGTGGGACGGGAGGCGGGCCACGACGAACTCGGCCGGGGCCGCGAAGGTCACGTCGAGGTCGACCTCGCCCTGGGACCGTGCCATCGAGCGCGCCATGTACGTGGCCGCGTCCCCCGTCGGCAGCTCGCGCGGCGTGAAGCGGGCCCCGGTGGCGAGCGGGTCGGTCACCCGGTCCACCCGGAACGTACGCCAGTCCTCGCGCCCCAGGTCGTACGCGACGAGGTACCAGCGCCGCCCGGTCGACACCAGCCGGTACGGCTCGACCAGGCGTTTCGTCTCGGTGCCGTCCCCCGCCCGGTAGCCGAACCGCAGTTTCTCCCGCCCCGTGACCGCGCCCGCCAGCGCCGTCAGGGTGGCCGGGGCGACCGTCGCGCCGTCGCCGCGGGTCAGCGGGATCGTCGCGTTCTGGAGGGTGGAGACCCGGTGCCGGAGCCGCGCGGGCAGCACCTGCTCCAGCTTGGCCAGGGCCCGTACGGACGCCTCGTCGACGCCCTCGATGGCGTGCCCGGCCCCGGCGCGCAGGCCGACGGCGATCGCGACGGCCTCCTCGTCGTCGAGGAGCAGCGGCGGCATGGCCGTACCGGCGACGAGACGGTAGCCGCCGACGGCGCCCATGGTCGCCTCGACGGGGTAGCCGAGGTCGCGGAGCCGGTCGATGTCGCGGCGGATGGTGCGGGGGGAGACCGAGAGCCGTTCGGCGAGCTCGCTTCCGGGCCACTCGCGCGGGGTCTGGAGGAGCGAGAGCAGATTCAGGAGTCGTGCCGGGGTGTCCGTCATGTCTTCCAGGATGCCGTTCATCTAGGACACGACCTGACCTATATGACTTCTATCTTCTTCGTATGAGTTCACACGACGCCGCCACCGAAGCAGCAGTGGCCAGCGACAAGCGGCGCTGGATCGCCCTCGCCATCGTCATGACCGCCGCCTTCATGGACCTGGTCGACGCCACGATCGTCAACATCGCGATCCCCAGCATCGAGAAGGACCTGGGCGCCTCGTCGGCGGTGATCCAGTGGATCACCGCCGGGTACGCACTCGCGTTCGCCGCCGGTCTCATCACCGGCGGGCGCCTCGGGGACATCTACGGCCGCAAGCGCCTCTTCCTCATCGGCACCGCCGGCTTCACCCTCGCCTCGGCGCTCTGCGGCTTCGCGGCCAACCAGGAGATGCTGGTCGGCTCCCGTCTGCTGCAGGGCGCGACGGCCGCGCTGATGGTGCCGCAGGTCCTGTCGATCGTGCACGCCACCTTCCCGGCGCACGAGCGGGGCAAGGTCTTCGGGATGTTCGGCGCGATCATCGGCCTCGGCGCGGTCTCGGGCCCGCTGCTCGGCGCGCTGCTCACCCAGTGGAACATCGCGGACCTGGAGTGGCGTCCGATCTTCCTGATCAACCTGCCGGTGGGCGTCGCGGCCCTGATCCTGGGCCGGAAGTTCATCTCCGAGTCGAAGGCGCCGAAGGCGCTCAAGCTCGACCTGGTCGGCGTGCTCCTGGTGACGGCCGCGCTGCTGATGCTGATCTACCCGCTGACGCGCGGCCGTGAGCTGGACTGGCCGCTGTGGGGTCACCTGATGATGGCCGGCAGCCTGCTCGTCTTCGCTGCCCTCGTCGCGTACGAGAAGTACAAGACGAAGAAGGACGGTTCGCCGCTCGTCGAGCTGTCGCTGTTCAAGGTGAAGAGCTTCGCCGCCGGTATCGCGGTGCAGCTGACCTTCGGTGTCGTGCTCGGCATCTTCTTCCTGGTCTGGACGCTGTACATGCAGGTCGGGCTCGGCTGGACCGCTCTGAAGGCGGGCCTGACCGGGGTGCCCTTCTCGATCTCGGTCTCGGTGGCCGCGGGCATGTCCGTGCAGAAGCTGGTGCCGCGCTTCGGCCGGAAGGTGCTCCAGGCGGGCGCGCTGACGATGGTCGCGGGCGTGCTTCTCTACTTCTTCGTGGCGGGGCGGTACGGGACCGGGATCGAGTCCTGGCAGATGATTCCGCCGCTGGTGGTCATGGGTCTGGGCATGGGCCTGATCGTGGCGCCGCTGACGGACGCGGTGCTGTCCGAGGTGCCGAAGGAGCACGCGGGTTCGGCCTCGGGTCTGATCAACACGACCGGGCAGATGGGCAACGCGCTCGGACTCGGCCTGGTGTCGGTGGTCTTCTTCGGGCAGATCGACGACGAGCGGCTCATGAAGGCTCCGGCCGAGGTCGGGGCGGCGTTCACGGACGCCTTCCAGAACGCGCTGGGCTGGGCGGCGGGCGTGCTCGCCGTGATCTTCCTGGTGATGTTCGCGCTGCCGGCGAAGCCGAAGCAGCACCTGGAGGGCGGCGGTGACGACGCCGGCGAGGCGGTGACGGCCGAGAAGGAGCCGGTGCTCGCGCACTGAGCCCTCGACGACAGGGCCCTGGTCCCGGGATGTGTCCCGGGGGCAGGGCCCTTTGCCGTACCCGGACAGGACCGATGTCCGTTCCTGCCCGCTTGAATGCCCGGATTCGTTTACTTCGCGGAAAAGCGGGCGTAGCCTGACACTGAAACCACAGGTTCGGGCATGAACGGACGTAGACAGGCATGTACGCACCCGAGCGCCAGCAAGAGATCCTCCGGATCGCCCGCGAGAGCGGACGCGTCGACGTCCTCTCCCTCGCCGAGGAGTTCCAGGTCACCGCCGAGACCGTACGGCGCGACCTCAAGGCCCTCGACCGGGCCGGACTCGTCCGCCGGGTCCACGGCGGCGCCATCCCCGCCGGACGGCTCGACTTCGAGCCCGACCTCGCCGAGCGCGAGTCCACCGCCGCCGACGAGAAGGACCGCATCGTCCGCGCCGCCCTCGCCGAACTCCCCACGGAGGGCAGCGTCGTCCTCGACGCCGGCTCGACGCTCGCCCGCCTCGCCGCCGAGATCCCGCTCGACAGCGCGCTGACCGTCGTCACCCACGCCCTCCCCGTCGCCGCCCGGCTCGCCGACCACCCCGGCATCGACCTCCACCTCGTCGGCGGCCGCGTCCGCCACCGCACCCGCGCCGCCGTCGACGCCTGGGCCCTCAGGGCGTACGGGGAGATCCGCGCCGACGTCGCCTTCCTCGGCGCCAACGGCTTCTCCGCCGAGCACGGACTCACCACCCCCGACCTCGCCGAGGCCGCCGTCAAGCGGGCCGTCGTCGCCGCCGCCCGCCGGGTCGTGCTCCTCGCCGACTCCGCCAAGCACGGCCAGGAGCACTTCGCCCGCTTCGGCGACCTGAGCGACGTCGACCTGATCGTCACCGACAGCGGGCTCAGCCCCGAGGACGCCGCGGCCATCGAGGCCACCGGAACGGAAGTCGTACGCGCATGATCCTCACCGTCACCCCCAACCCCTCCCTGGACCGGACGTACGAGGTCCCCGGCCTGGAGCGCGGCGAGGTGCTGCGCGCCGCCGCCGAACGCGTCGACCCCGGCGGCAAGGGCGTCAACGTCTCCCGGGCCGTCGCCGCCGCCGGACACCGCACCGTCGCCGTCGTCCCCCTCGGCGGCGCCCCCGGCGCCCTCGTCGCCCAGCTCCTCGCGCACCAGGGCATCGAGGTCGCCCCCGTCCCCGTCACCGGCCACACCCGCTCCAACATCGCCCTCGCGGAACCGGACGGCACCCTGACGAAGATCAACGCGCCGGGCCCGGAGCTGAGCGGCGAGGAAGCCGAGACCCTGCTCTCCGCCGTCGGCGCCCACTCGCCCGCCGCCGACTGGATCGCCTGCTGCGGCAGCCTCCCGCGCGGCCTCGCCCCCGAGTGGTACGCCCGGCTCGTCACCCGCGCCCACGGCGCCGGGGCCCGGATCGCCCTCGACACCTCGGGCCCCTCCCTGCTCGCGGCGCTCACCGCCCGCCCCGACGTCGTCAAGCCGAACGCCGACGAACTCGCCGAGGCCGTCGGCCGCCCGCTCGCCACCGTCGGCGACGCGGTCAAGGCGGCCGAGGAACTGCGGGACCTGGGCGCGGGCGCCGTCCTCGCCAGCCTCGGCGCCGACGGCCAGCTCCTCGTCACGGCGGACGGCGTCTGGTACGGCCACGCCGCCGTCGCCGCCGTCCGCTCCAACGTCGGCGCCGGCGACGCCTCCCTCGCCGGCTTCCTCGCGGCCGGCGGCGAAGGCCCCGAGGCCCTCGCGGCCGCCGTGGCCCACGGGGCGGCCGCCGTCCAGCTGCCCGGCAGCGAGATGCCCACCCCGGGCGACCTGGACCCGTCGGCGGTCACGGTGACCGCCGACGTACCCCTCGACCGAGTACTCAGCGAGCATGGGAGCCCGCGATGAGCAGGATGATCACCGCGGACCTGGTCGACCTCGACCTGTCCGCCGACAGCAAGGAAGCGGCGGCCCGTTCGCTCGCGGAGCGCATGGCCGCACGCGGCCGCGTGACCGACCTCGACGGCTTCCTCGCGGACGTCGCCGCCCGCGAGGCCCAGATGCCGACCGGCCTGGACGGCGGCATCGGCATCCCGCACTGCCGCAGCACCCATGTCACCGAACCCACCCTCGCCTTCGGCCGCTCCGCCGCCGGCATCGACTTCGGCGCCCCGGACGGGCCGGCGGACCTGATCTTCCTGATCGCCGCCCCGGCGGGCGCGGACGACGCCCATCTGACGATCCTGTCCTCCCTGGCGCGCCACCTCATGGACGCCGAGTTCACGGACGCGCTGCGCTCCGCGACGTCCCCGGCGGGGGCGGCGGCGCTGATCGCGGGGGAGGAGGCGCCGCCGGAGGAGGCTCCTGCGGAGGAGACCTCTTCTGCCACGGCCCCTTCGGTGGGGACCACTTCTGCCGAGGCCTCCGCGGAGGAGACCTCGTCGGAGGAGACCTCTTCCGGCGAGGCCGTTCCGGAGGCTCCGGTCGCCGGAGTGCCCTTCCGGATCGTCGCCGTCACCTCCTGCCCCACCGGCATCGCCCACACCTACATGGCGGCCGAGGCGCTGGAGAAGGCGGGCGAGGCCATCGGGGTCGAGGTCGCCGTCGAGACGCAGGGCTCGGCCGGGTTCACCCGGCTCGACCCGGCGGTCGTCGCCGCCGCCGACGGCGTGATCTTCGCGCACGACGTGCCCGTACGGGAGAAGGAACGGTTCGCCGGGAAGCCGACCGTCGACGTCGGCGTCAAGGCCGGCATCAACCGCGCCGCCGAACTCATCGCCGAGGTCCGGGACAAGGCCGCACGCGGCGAGGTCTCCACCGCGAAGCCCACGCCCGTCGAGAGGGCGGGCGAGCCGGACGAGGGCTACGGCACCAAGCTCCGCAAGTGGCTGATGTCCGGCGTCAGTTACATGGTCCCGTTCGTCGCCGCGGGCGGTCTCCTCATCGCCCTCGGCTTCGCCATCGGCGGCTGGGACATCAACAAGGCCCCCTCCGTCACCCAGCACTTCGACTGGGGCCAGGTCGACAGCTGGGCCGCGCTGATGTTCCAGATCGGCGGACTCGCGTTCGGCTTCCTCGTACCGGTCCTCGCCGGGTACATCTCGTACGGGATGGCCGACCGCCCCGGCCTCGTCCCCGGCTTCGTCGGCGGCGCGATCGCGCTCACCGTCAACGCGGGCTTCCTCGGCGGTCTCGTCGCCGGTCTGATCGCGGGCGGCACGGTCCTCGCCATCCAGCGGGTGCGGATACCCGCCGTCCTCAGGGGCATCATGCCGGTGGTCGTGATCCCGCTGTTGTCCTCGATCGTCGTCGGCTTCCTGATGTTCCTCGTGGTGGGCAAGCCGATCGCCTCGCTCCAGAAGGCGCTGACCGACTGGCTCTCCGGCCTCTCCGGCGCCAACGCGGTGATCCTCGGCGTCATCCTCGGCCTGATGATGTGCTTCGACCTCGGCGGCCCGGTCAACAAGGTCGCGTACGCCTTCGCCGTCGGCGGCCTCGCCAACCCCAACGAGGGCTCCCTCAAGGTCATGGCCGCCGTGATGGCGGCGGGCATGGTGCCGCCGCTCGCGATGGCCCTCGCCACGACCGTACGGGGCCGGCTCTTCACCCGGACCGAACGCGAGAACGGCAAGGCCGCCTGGGTCCTCGGGGCCTCGTTCATCTCCGAGGGCGCGATCCCCTTCGCGGCCGCCGACCCGCTGCGGGTCATCCCGGCGGCGATGGTGGGCGGCGCGGTCACCGGCGCCCTCTCGATGGCCTTCGAGTGCACCCTGCGGGCCCCGCACGGCGGCGTGTTCGTGATCCCGCTGATCGGCAACCCGTTCCTCTACCTGCTCGCGATCGCCGCCGGAACGGTCGTCAGCGCCGGGCTCGTGATCCTCCTCAAGAGCGCCCGGAAGCCCGCTCCCGAGGCCGAACCCGCGCCGGCCGTCGAGGCGAAGGTGACCGTGGCGGCCTGAGCCGGGCCCCCTGGACAGGAGGGGGCCGCCCGAGAGGGGCGGTGCGCACCGCGAGCGCACCGCCCCTCGCCCCTGCCGCCGGCGCCGGTTGACGGTGCCTCCGTACTTCGGGTCACCCATGAACCGGAGGGCGCGCATCGCCCCGGGTGTCGGGGGGCCCTCCATCAGCGGCGGCTGGATCTGGTGGTCCAGACAGGCCGCGAGGTCACCGGTCTCCCAGGGCGGCGGGCCGTCCTCGTGGTGCGGGGGCCGCTCCTTGCCGTGGTCTCCGGGCGGAGGCCCCGCCGGCGAGCTACCGCGAACAGACCCGCGCCAACCGGGCGTTCGCCGTGGAGCGCCCGACGGGGGCCGCCGCCGCCCCGCCCCCTGAAGGGACGGGGCGGGGCGGCGGCGGCGGTGCGTCAGCGGACCCTGGAGCGGGACTCCATCGCCCCGCGGGCCGCGTGCTCGTCCTCGTACACCTCGCACATGTGCCGGCCGTCCGGCGTCGCCGTGTGCTCGACCTCCCAGAGGCTGACCTCGCTGCCGTCGAGCAGCAGGAACTGGTGCTCGTAGAGGGTGAAGCCGGTGTCCCGGCCGCCCTCCACCGGGCAGTGGCGGCCGAAGGCCTGGGTGATGTGGTGCGCGAAGGCCAGCCGGAGCCGACGGGCCGTGCGCTCGCCCGGCCGGTCCGCGTTCTCCGCGCGGCGCAGGACGCGGCGCGCGTGGTCGGCGGAGTTGTCCGGCACGTACATCCGGGGCTGGGCGGGTATCGGGCGGGCGAGCAGGGCGCTCAGCAGCTCCAGGTCGTCGTCCTCCTCGAGGACGCGGCCGTCGGAGCGCTCCGCCGTCCAGCCCGGCAGCGGCCCGGTCGGCAGGCGGGAGGCGGCGAGCCGCGCCTCCGACTCCTCCGCGTACAGCTCGTGCTGCTCGGTGCCGTCCCGGCCGGCGTTGTGCGCGAGCTCCCAGAGGCTGAGCGCGCTGCCGTCGGCGAGCAGATAGGTGTGGCGGTGGGTCGTGCGGTGCAGCGACGCGCTGTGGTGCGAGGAGTGCAGCGCGCTGGAGTGGGCGAGCGCCGTGCCGAGGCGCTCGACGGTGGAGTCGGGCAGGTCGAAGGAGTTGAGGGCCCGGCCGAGGAGCCGCTCAAGGTGCGTCTCGGTCGTCTCGTACGGATCGTGAGGATCCTGCGGATCGTTCAAGAGGGTCTCCAGGCCGTCGCCGCATGTCACTTGGTGCTTGCTTAACGTAGTCCCTGGGTCTGACATCTGGTCCGGGGTTCGGGAAAACGAAGGGCCCGCTTGGTAAGTTCCCGCCCATTTCCTTCAACTCCCTTGGGCTTACCGGGAGTACGCGTCCGCCTCCGCCCCGTACAGCTCGCGGTACGAGGGGAAGTCGCCGCTCGGGCCGCGCAGACCGCCCGGGGCGGCGAGGAGCGCCTGGACGATGGCCCGGGTCACCAGGTCCGCGCCCGCCGCGAGGATCTCGTTCAGGGCGAGCGGGCCGGGCCCCTCCGGCAGTGCCCGGGCCCCGGTGGCGAGCGCGAAGACCGTGTCCCCGTCGTTCATCAGGTGCACCGGGCGCACCCCGCGCGCGATGCCGTCGTGCGCGGTGCCGGCGACCTTCCGCGCCTGGGACCGGGTGAGCGCCGCGTCCGTCGCGACGACGGCGAGCGTGGTGTTCAGCGGGGGCCGGGCCGATGCCTCGCGCGCCTCCGCGAGGCGCTGCCGGGCCGCCTTGTGGACGGAGGTGTCCGGGAAGGCGAGCCGGCCCGCGTCGTAGTAGACGCCGTACGGGACGCCGTTCGCCGGGTCGACGGCCGCGCCCACCGCGTTCACCACCACGAGCGCGCCGACCGTGATCCCCGACTCCAGGACGGTGCTCGCCGTCCCCACCCCGCCCCGCAGTCCGCCGACCACGGCCCCGGTGCCCGCGCCGACCGCGCCCGTCTCCACGCGCGCGTGGTCCCCGCTCGCGGCGGCCGCCTCCACCGCCGCCCGGCCCGTCGCCGCGTCCGGGCGGGCCGTGAAGTCGCCGCCCCGGCCCAGGTCGAAGACGCACGCGGCGGGCACGACCGGCACGACATGGGACGGGTCGGGGCCCACGCGCACGCCCCGGTGCCGCTCCTCCAGCCAGGCCATCACCCCGGAGGCGGAGTCCAGGCCGTACGCGCTGCCGCCGGTCAGGACGACCGCGTCGATCCGCTGGACCACGTTCCGCGGGTCCAGGGCGTCCGTCTCCCGCGTGCCCGGCCCTCCGCCCCGTACGTCCACGGCGGCGACGACCCCGCCCTCCGGGGCCAGGACGACCGTGGTGCCGCTCAGCGCGCCGGGCCCGGCCACGCGCGCGTGGCCGACGCGCAGCCCGGTCACGTCGGTGATCGAGTCCTGACGGCCGTTCTCCTCGGGGAGTGTCATGTCCCCTCCCTACCACGGTGCTTGGCCGAGCGCTCGGGGCAGTGTTCGGGTCAGCGCTTCGGGCCGAGGTAGGTGCCGCCCGAGGCGTCGATCACGGTTCCGGTGATCCAGCGGCCGTCCTCCGAGGCCAGGAAGGCCACCGGGTCGGCGATGTCCTCCGGCTGACCGACCCAGGGCAGCGCCTGACCGCCGATCAGCATCTTCTCCAGCTGCGGCATCGCCGCCATGGCGGCGGTGAGCGAGGCGGTCTGCGTCGGGCCGGGAGCGACGGTGTTGACGGTGATCCGGCGCTCCCCGACCACGTTGGCGAGGGTGCGGGTGAACGTCTCCATGGCCCCCTTCGTCATCGCGTACGCCAGCTCGTCGGCGAGGGCGATCCGGGTGACGGCGGACCCGATGTTGATGATCCGCCCGCCGTCCCGGAGCACCGGCAGCAGGCCCTGCACGAGGAAGTACGGCGCCCGCACGTTCACCGCGAAGACGCGGTCGAACTCCTCCGGCGTCTCGTCCGCGAGGTGCCCGCCCGAGGCCGTCGCGGCGGCGTTGTTGACCAGGACGTCGAGCGCCGCCTCCCCGGTGTGGGCGGCGAGTCCGGCCCGCACGCCCTCGACCAGCGCGAGCACCCCGTCGTGCGTGGCCAGGTCGGCCCCGACGGAGAAGGCCCGCCCGCCGTCCCGGACGATCAGGTCCACGGTCTCCTGCGCGGCGGCGGCGTCCTGCCCGTAGTGCACGGCGACGACCATCCCGTCACGGGCGAGCCGCCGGGCGAGGGCCCGGCCGATGCCCCGGGAGGAGCCGGTGACGAGGGCGGTACGGGTGGTGGCGTTCTGCTGCATGGCGGTCTCCTGGGTCCCGTGCCTCGGGGCGGGTCCCCGGGGCACGGAAGGAACACTCGCGCCGCCCGCTGACAAACCACTGACAACCGACTGACGGGCCCGCCGGCTGCGGGCGCGGGTCCCGCCGGGGCGGTGCCCCCCACGTTGTGGGCATGCGTTCCGCAAGGGGCGGTGCCCCGCCGCCCCCCGTTGTGGGCAGGCCTTCCGCAAGGGGCGGTGCCCCGCCCACCCCGTTGTGGGCAGGCGTTCCGCAAGGGGCGGAACGGGTGGGCACAACGGACCCGCGCCCTGCCGGCGCCAGAGGCTCCCGCGCCTGAACCCGCACCGCGAGTGACGGCGCACAGGTGGTGCGGGTCCAGGCGCGGAAGGCGGGGGCGCGGCCAGGCGCGCCGTCCCGTGTGCCCACCCTCCCCCAAGCTCTCGGCTTCGCTCGAGCAGGGGGACCCCCATCGCCCCAGCGGGACGATTGCCCACACGGGGGGTGGGCGGGGGCACCGCCCCGCACGCGCGCGGGCCCACACGGCGGGTGGGTGGGGTGCGGGACGGTTGCCCGCGCGGGGGCGGGGTGCGGGACGGTTGCCCACGCGCGGGTCGGGTGCGGGACGGTTGCCCGCGCGGGGGTGGGTTGGGTGCGGGACGGATCCCCACTCGTGGGCGGGGTGCGGGACGGTTGCCCGCGCGGGGGCTAGAGCAGCGTGTCGGTCTTCTTTGCCAGTGCGGTGAGCGCGTCCGCCGCGACCCGCACGTTGGTGTCCACGACCAGCCGGCGTTCGCCGACCCCGAGCGGACCGGGCCGCGCGGACCAGGCCGCGACGCGTTCGGCGAGCTGCGCGGGGGAGAGGTCCTGGTCCAGGTGGCCCGGGTGGCGTCGGCGGGCCCGGAACCGTTCGGCGGCGAGCGCCGGGTCGCAGGCGCAGTGCACCTCGACGAGGCGGGCGCCCAGCGCGTGGAGGCGCGCCGGGGCCGTGTCGTGGTGCCACCAGTTCACGAGGACGGCCCGCCCGACGTCGGCGGCCAGCGCGTACAGGACGTCGTCGGCGGCCCGGCTCAGCCGGTGCCGCCACGCCTGGTCGCCGACGCCGAGGGAGTCGTACAGCGCCTCAAGGATCACGTCCTTGTCGACGACCGGCAGGCCGAGCCGGGTGGCGAGCCCGCGGGCCAGGGTGCTCTTTCCGCTCGCGGGCAGGCCCGAGACGATCACGAAGGCGCGGTCGCTCACGTGCGCAGCCCCGCCCGCCGGGCCGTCTCCTCCGCGCGGGCGCGGTCGGACGCCGCCGCCCCGCGGTCGCCGGCGGCCTCGTGGACGTCCGCCCGTCGCCGGAGCAGGTCCACGACGTCCTCGGCGACTCCCAGTTCCTCGAAGAGCGCCAGGGCCTCCCCGAGCAGCGGCAACGGCTCGGCCGAGAGGCCCGCGAGACCTTCGAGGGCCGTCGCCGTCCCCCACCGCTCCCCGAGCGCCCGGAACCCCGCGAGGGCCTGCGTGAAGAGGGCCTTCGAGGACGTCAGGTGCGCGTGACCCACGAGTCCCAGCGACCGGGACCAGGCGTCGTCGCCGAGCCGCAGGCCCTCCACCGGGCCCACGGACGTCGACCACAGGAACGCCGTGTACGGCTGCCGCAGCGGAGCCGTACCCGCGGTGAGGAACCCCCTGGCCCGGTCGACGTGTTCGCCCTCCCGGAGGCCCGCCGCGAGGACGCACAGCGCGTACTCCTCGCCCCGTTCCGCGGTGGGCTCCACCCGGTCCAGGAGCTCCGCGACCGGCGCCGCCACCGTGCCGCGCAGGCCGCGCAGCCACCAGTACGGGCTGAGCGCCGCCACCAGCCGCAGCCCCTCCTCCGGCGTGCCCCGCCGCAGCGCCGCCCGCAGGTTCGCGTCCTCCGCGTCGAGCCGCGCGAGCCACTCCAGCTGGGCGGGTCCGCGTAGTTCGGGATCGGCGGCCTCGGCGAGCTCCCGGTAGTACGCGTGGTGCGCGGCCGGCGCCGGGTCCCCGGCCGGGAGCCGCTCGGCGGCGTACGCCCGGATCGTCTCCAGCATCCGGTACCGGCCGTCGTCCCGTACCTCCACCAGCGACTTCTCCACGAGCGACGCCAGCGGTCCCGCGCCCGCCCCGCACACCCGGGTCACGGCCTCCGCCGTCGCCCCGCCGCGGAACACCGAGAGGCGCGCCGCCAGTTCCTGTTCGCCGGGTTCGAGGAGCGACCAGCTCCACTCCACCACGGCCCGCAGCGTGCGGTGCCGCTCCGGCGCGGTGCGGTCCCCGCGCGACAGCAGCTCGAACCGCTCGCCGAGCCCGTCCGCCAGCTCCTCCACGGACAGCGTCCGCAGCCGGGCCGCCGCCAGCTCGACGGCGAGCGGCAGCCCGTCGAGGCCGGCGCAGAGCTCCGCCACGCGCGCGTGCCCCGTGAATCCGGGCCTGACCGCCGCGGCCCGCCGTACGAACAGCTCCTCCGCCGCCCCGGGAGCCAGCGCGCCGAGCGGCAGCAGGGACTCCCCGGTGATCCCGAGGGCCTCACGGCTCGTCGTCAGGACCCGCAGCCCCGGGCAGGCGGCCAGCAGACGCCGTACGAGGACCGCCGTCTCCACGACGACGTGCTCGCAGTTGTCCACGATCAGCACCACCGGCCGCCCGGCGAGGGCCCCTTCGAGCCGCGCGGCACCCCGCACCCCGAGTGCCGCGGCGAACGCCTCCGCGACGTCGGCGGACGAGTCGCCGGTACGAGCGCCCGGAGTGCCCGCCACCACCCCCAGGTCCACGAACCGCACCTCGCCCGGCAGCCCCGCCCCCACCTCGATGGCGAGGCGCGTCTTGCCCGCGCCGCCCGGGCCCACGAGGGTCACGAGCCGCGCGGCCGCCAACAGGCCGGTCAGGCGCTCCCGTTCCCGCTCGCGGCCCACGAAGTCCGTCAGCGGCGCGGGCAGCGGCGGAGACGTCCGCCCCGGCGCCGCCGCCGGCCCGCCCCGCAGCAGCTCCAGATGTACGGCGGACAGGTCCGGCGACGGATCGGCCCCCAGCTCCTCGGCCAGGGCCGCCCGCACCTCCTCGTACACGGCCAGCGCCTCCGCCTGCCGGCCCGCGGCGCCGAGCGCCCGCATCTGCAGGCCCCGCAGCCGCTCCCGCAGCGGCTGCTCCCGGACGGCCCACTCCAACTCCCGTACGAGGACGCCCGGGTCACCGCCGACGGTCAGTTCGGCGGCCGCCCACTCCTCCACCGCGTCCAGCCGCATCCCGTCCAGCCGGGCCGCCTGGCCCGCGGCGAACGGCGCGTCCCGTACGTCGGCCAGCGCCGGCCCCCGCCAGAGCCCGAGGGCCTCCCGCAGCAGGACGGCCGCGCGGCCGGGGTCGCCCGCCGCGGCGGCCCGCGCACCCTCCCGCGCCAGCGCCTCGAACCGCAGGACGTCCACGTCCGTGGCGGGATCTCCGACGGTCAGCCGGTACCCGGCGGGCGAGAACTCCACCCCCACGCCCGGCGGCAGGGCCCGGCGCAGCCGCGAGACCTGTGCCTGCAGCGCCCCCTGGGCGCCGGCCGGGGGCTCGTCCCCGTAGAGACCGTCGACGAGCCGCTCCACCGGGACGGTCCTGCCCGCGTCGAGGAGGAGCCGGACCAGCAGGGCGCGGACCTTGGGTCCGCCGACGGCGGGCATCGGGGCGCCGGAGGCGTCGGCTGTCGCGAGCGGCCCGAGCAGGCGGAAGATCATGTGCGGATTGTGTCCCGGCGGACGGCGGATCCTCCAGCCTCCCGGGTTCCTCAGGCCGTCGCCCGCGCGCGCGTGGCCGGGTTGCGGGCGGTCAGGGTGACCCCGACGGCGACCGTCGCCGCCGCGACGAGCCCCGCCGCGAGCACCGCCCAGTGGCCCGCGAACGTGCACATCAGGATCAGGAACGACGAGACCGGAAGGACCATTTGCTGGGCGATGCCGACCTTGAAGTAGCGGGCGTGCAGCAGCCACACCGACAGCAGGAACACGGCCGACGGGATCGTCACGGCGGCGGAGGCGGCGAGCGTGGAGATGTGGGCCTCGCCCACGGCCTGCTCGACGGCGATCTCCAGACCCGCGCCGACGGCGGCCGCCGACGCGAAGATCACGTAGTGGCCGTAGCCCCACAGGAAGGCCTGGCGGCTGGAGGTCAGCCGGTCGTGGGCGGGCACGACGAAGTAGATCCACCAGGCGGCGAAGACCAGCAGCAGACCGCCCGCGGCGATCGGGATCACCTCGCCGAGGGCGTCGTTCTCGGTGATGCCCGTCTTCACGGCGACGGTCGCGGCGGCGACGGTCTCGCCGAGCACGATGATGGTGAACAGGCCGTACCGCTCGGCGATGTGGTGCGGGTGCCAGGCGCTGACCGCGTCCTTCTCCGCGTACAGCGGAACGGCCAGCTCGGCGAAGACCATCACCAGGAAGACCCACGGGCGGGCCGGCTCGGGCGCCAGGACCAGCGCGAGCCAGCCGGCCTGGACGGTGACGACCCCGCCCGCGTACCGGCGGCACATCGTCCGCTCGGCCGGGTCGGTGGCGTGGTGGGCGGCGCGCAGCCACTGCGAGGCCATCGCGAGGCGCATCACGAGGTAGCCGAGGTAGACGACGAGGAAGTCGTGCTCCTCGAAGGCGCTCGAGACGCCGGCGGCGAGCACGAGCACACCGGCGATCTGGACGAGGGTGATGACCCGGTAGAGGACGTCGTCGTTGTCGTAAGCGGAGGCGAACCAGGAGAAGTTCATCCAGGCCCACCAGATGGCGAAGAAGACCATCGCGTAATTGAGGATGCCCTGGCCCGCGTGGCCCTCGGCGATCGCGTGGACGAGTTCGGCGCCGGCCTGGGCGACGGCCACGACGAAGCACAGGTCGAAGAAGAGCTCCAGGGACGTGGCGACCCGGTGCGACTCCTCGCGGGAGCGGGCGGTGAGGGGCAGGAACGGTTGTGTCATGCGCCCCAGCACAGCAGAGCGGGCGGCGGGCCCGCTCGCGTGCCACGCCCTTCGTGCCGTTCGCGCCCTTCGCTCCCTTCATACCGTTCGCGCCCTTCGTGCCGTTCGTACCGTGCGGCCGCGAGCTCCGCGACGCGGGGACGGTCGGCGAGGGGCTCCGTGACGGGACCCAGGCCCGCCCTTCCGGTGACGCCGACGCCGACGACGCCGCGGACGTGGAGGGCGTCGCCGCCTTCGCCGCCGGACTCGGCGGTGTGTCCCGCATGGACATCCTGCCCTTCCACAAGCTCGGTGAAGCGAAGTGGCAAGCACTCGCCAAGCCGTTCACCCTGCACGACACCCCGTCCCCGACGGCCGAGCAGGTCGCCGCGCCCGCGAGGTGTTCCAGGCCCACGGGCTGCGCGCCGTCTGAACGACGCGTCACCCCCGTAGCAGGCAAAACAGGACTAAACAGGTCATACAGCTTTACCGTGGCCGCGTGACCGAGCCACCGCAGACAGCCGAGCCGACCCCCGAACCCGGCCCCGCCCCGGGCCCCGCGCCCGGCCTCACGGCGGCCGACGGCCCCGCACCCCAGACCCCCGCCGCCGTGCGCCGCCGCGCCACCCTCGCCGGCACCGCCGTCTCCGTCCTGCTGATCCTCGCGATCGTCTTCGGCAGCCGTCTGCTCCGCGACTTCGACTCGGCACTCCTGCCCTACGCCGTGGCCACCGTCTTCCTCGCCTTCGGCGTCGCCTACCGCTACACGGTCTGGATCTCCGCGCCCGGCGCCCGCCGCCTCTTCCGGCAGGGCTGGCGCGCCTTCTTCTCCGCCGAGAACTTCCGCAGGGCGCCCACCGCCCTGCCCAGGATGATCGCCACCTACCTCGGCTTCCAGAAGTTCCTCGGCGCCCGCTCGCACGCCCGCTGGGCCGCCCACCAGCTCGTCTTCTGGGGCTGTCTGCTCGCCGCCGCCATCACCTTCCCCCTCACCTGGGGCTGGTTCACCTTCACCTCCTCCACCGGCTCCGGCCCCGGCTACGAGATGCGGATCTGGGGCTTCAAGATCATCGGCTTCGACGCGCTCAACGCCGTCGGCTGGCTGATGTTCCACGGCCTGGACATCGCCGCCGTCCTCGTCATCGCCGGCACCTCCTACTTCCTCTGGCGCCGCATGAAGGACCGCGGCGCCGTCACCGGCCAGCGCTTCGCCTACGACCTGGTGCCGCTGATCGCCCTGATCGTCATCTCCGTGACCGGCCTGCTGCTGACCTTCTCGTCGATCTTCCTGCACGGCGGCGGCTACGAGTTCCTCGCGATCCTCCACATGGTGTCCGTCGTCTTCACCCTCATCTACATCCCCTTCGGGAAGTTCTTCCACATCGTCCAGCGGCCCGCCGCCGTCGGCATGCAGCTGTTCAAGTACACCGCCCGCCGCGAGGACGGGGACGAGATCCTCACCTGCCGCCGCTGCCACGAGCCCATCGACACCGCCCCGTACGTCGAGAACCTCCAGGGCACCATGCGCGACCTCGACCTCGGCTTCGACGAGTGGGCCGAGTACTGCCCCCGCTGCAAACGCGTCCTGCGCGGCACCGCCTACCTCGACCACGTGAAGAAGGGCTTCAAGTAAGTGACCGCGACCGACCCTTCCCGCGCGCTGCCGCTCGACCCCTCCCTCGCCCCGCCCGGCACCCGCCAGTTCCGCGACGCCGGCGGCATCCCCGCCGACCGCTGGCACGCCGACCAGAACGGCGAGACCCTCGTCCCCACCCACTGCTGCTTCTGCGGCGTCCAGTGCGGCATGTACCTCCGCGTCGACCGGGGCGGCAAGGTCTTCGGCGTCGAACCCCGCAACCACGACATCAACCGCATGCGGCTCTGCCCCAAGGGCATCAACGCCTACCAGCAGGTCAACCACCCCGACCGGCTCACCGCCCCCCTCATGCGGCGCAACCGCGACGAGGAGTTCCGCGAGGTCAGCTGGGAGGAGGCCCTCGACCACACCGCCGCCGAGATCCGCCGCATCCAGGGCGAGCACGGCAACGACTCCTTCGGGCTCCTCGGCGGCGCCAGCCTCTTCTCCGAGAAGACCTACCTCGTCGGCAAGTTCGCCCGCGTCGCCCTCAAGACGAAGCACGTCGACTACAACGGCCGCCTCTGCATGGTCTCCGCCGCCGGAGCCAACAAACTCGCCTTCGGCATCGACCGCGCCGGCAACCCCTTCTCCGACATCCTCCTCACCGACTGCCTCCTCATCGCCGGCTCCAACGTCGGCGAATGCTTCCCCGTCATGACCCAGTACCTGTGGGGAGCCCGCGACCGGGGCGCCACCCTCATCGTCGTCGACCCCCGCGAGACCGCGATCGCCCGCACCGCCGACGTCCACGTCGCCCTCAAGCCCGGCACCGACTCCGCCTTCTTCAACGCCGTCCTGCACGTCGTCGTCGCCGAGGGCCTCACCGACGAGACCTACCTCGCCGACCACACCACCGGCTGGGACGAGGTCAGACGCACCGTCGCCGACTACCCGCCCGCCCGGTCCGCCGAGATCTGCGGCGTCCCCGAGGAACAGATCGTCCAGGTCGCCCGCATGTTCGCCGGCGCGGACAGAGCCATGGCCTGGCACGCCCGCGGCGTCGAACACCACTCCCAGGGCGTCGAGAACTGCCTCTCGATCATCAACCTCTGCGTCGCCACCGGGAACATCGGCAGGCCCGGCGCCGGCTACGGCACCATCACCGGCCAGGGCAACGGCCAGGGCGGCCGCGAACACGGCCAGAAGTCCGACCTCCTCCCCGGCGGCCGCTCCATCACCAACCCCGAACACCGCCGCCAGATCTGCGAGATCTGGGGCATCGACGAAGCCGAACTCCCGCCCGCCGGCACCTCCATGATGGAGATGGTCTGGCAGATGCAGCGCAAGGAGATCCGCGGCCTCGTCGGCATCTGCAACAACCCCTTCGTCTCCCTCCCGAACTACGCCACCGTCAAGGACGGCTACGACACCCTCGAATTCCACGCCCAGTTCGACTTCTTCCTCTCCGAGACCGCCGCCAACGCGCACGTGGTCTTCCCCGTCACCGTGTGGGCCGAGGACGAGGGCGTCATGGCCAACGCCGAGGCCAGGGTCGTCAAGCACAACAAGGCCCAGGAACCCCCGGCCGGCGTCCGCACCGACACCTGGGTCATCTGCGAGCTCGCCAAGCGGCTCGACGCCGGCGACAAATTCGCCTTCCCCGACTCCCGCTCCGTCTTCGAGGAGCTCCGCACCGCCTCCGCCGGAACGGTCAACGACTACTACGGCATCACGTACGAGCGACTGGAGGAGACCGGCGGCATCGCCTGGCCCTGCCCGAGCACCGAGCACCCCGGCACCCCCCGCCTCTTCGAGGACGGCCGCACCTACCACCCCGACGGCAAGATCCACCTGCAGGTCGTCGCCTGGCACCCGCCCATGGACCCGTACAGCGAGGAGTACCCCCTCTCCCTCACCACCGGCCGCACCGTCGCCCACTTCCTCTCCGGCAACCAGACCCGCCGCCTCGGCGCCCTCGTCGAACAGACCCCCCGCCCCTGGGTCGAGGTCCACCCCTCGCACGGCTTCCGCAACGGCGACCCCGTCCGCGTCGTCACCCGCCGCGGCAGCGAGGTCTTCCCCGCGCTCGTCACCGAGGCCATCCGCCCCGACACCGTCTTCGTGCCCTACCACTGGCCCGTCCCCACGGCGGCGAACGCCCTCACCATCGACGCCCTCGACCCGCGCTCCAAGATCCCCGAGTACAAGGTGTGCGCCGCCCGCATCGAGGCCGCCGACCGCGTCGACGAGGTCCCCGCCCCGCCCACCGCCCCCGGACACCAGGCCTACCCGGAGACCCAGGTCTCCCGCACCGACCCGCTGCCCCCCACCTCGCCCCAGGGCCGCGGCACCGCGGAGAGGAGCTGACCCGCACATGATGGGCCGCACGATCTTCATCGACCCGGGCCGCTGCATCGGCTGCCAGGCCTGCGTCTCCGCCTGCCGCGAATGCGACTCGCACCGCGGCAAGTCGATGATCCACCTCGACTACCCCGACGAAGGCCACTCCGTCGCCTCCCTCCCCACCGTCTGCATGCACTGCGAGGACCCCGTCGCCCCCTGCGCCGAGGTCTGCCCCGCCGACGCGATCCTCGTCACCGCCGACGGCGTCGTGCAGCAGGCCGACACCACCCGCTGCATCGGCTGCGCCAACTGCGTCAACGCCTGCCCCTTCGGCGTCCCCAAGATCGACCTCCAGGCGAAGCTCCAGATGAAGTGCAACCTCTGCTACGACCGCACCGCCTACGGCCTCGCCCCGATGTGCGCCACCGTCTGCCCCACCGGCGCCCTCTTCTACGGAACCCTCGACGAGCTCCGCGCCGAACGCCCCGGCGTCCAGGTCGCCGACTCCTTCACCTTCGGCAGCACCACCGTCACCACCGGAGTCGCGATGGTCGTCCCCGCCGACAAGGTCCAGTGGCCGGTGCCCGGCGGCCTCCCCGTCGTCGAGATCAACGGAAGGGATGTGAGCGCAGCGAACTCGAACAAGGGTGGCGGCGGGCGAGGGGAGGGCGTCCGTTGAGCGTCACCGACCCCCAGCCGCCCGCACCGGACGCCCGCACCGACGCGGCCCAGGAAGCTCTCCACGACCGGATCGCCGCCGACTCCCTCACCACCCGCCGCGACTACCTGCGGATCGTCACCACCGTCTCCGGCGGCCTCGCCGTCGGCGGCATCGCCGTCGCCTCCGGCATCCTGCACCGGCACGGCGACCCCGACGGCCTCCCCGAGATCAAGAAGATCGCCGACCGGATCGAACCGGGGGAGTCGCTCGCCTTCCGCTACCCCGGAGAGGAGGACCGGGCGATCGCCGTCCGCATGGACGACGGCACCCTCGCCGGATACTCCGCCGTCTGCACCCACCTCGCCTGCGCCGTCCTGTGGCGCAAGGAACGGGGGAGCGAGGGCGAGCTGTACTGCCCCTGCCACGAGGGCATCTTCGACGCCCGTACGGGAGAGGTCACCGCCGGCCCGCCCCCGCGCGGACTGCCGAAGGTGATCCTGATCGAGCAGGCCGACGGCAGCGTCTGGGCCATCGGCACCGCCCGCTCCGGCGAGAGCCTCGAAGAGGGCTACTGCCGCCAGCGCGGCGTGGGCAGCCCGCTCTGCGCCCGGCTGGAGAACGCGGCCTCGGAGGAGAGTGAGCGGGCATGACCGACACGCCGTTCCCGAAGGACCCGGAGAGCCCAGGGGGCCCCTCCCCCTCCCCCTCCGCCCCCATCCCCCCTCGCCCCGCCTACACCCCCGGCAGCGCTCAGCCCCGCCTGAACCGGCCCGTGCACGAGCGGTACCCCCAGATCCGGCCCACCAGCGGGTACGGGGATCCCCGGATCCGGCACACCGGGCCGGGGCCGGGGGCGGGTACGGAGCAGGAGCCGGAACGCTCGTCGAAGCTCTCGGCCCGCCTCGCGCTGGCGCTGACGGTCGTCATCGGCCAGCTGTGGGGCCTGACGATCGTGGTGGACGAGTGGATGACCGGGGACACCGGCACCGCCTGGTGGGGCGCGGGCTTCCTCGTCCTGTCGTTCCTGGTGGTCCTCGGCCTCTGGCTGATCGACCCGAAGGACCGCTGATCAGCGGGGTCCGGGGCGGGTGAGCGGGCGTAGTCTGGAGAGATGAGCACCGCCCCCGCCCACGGACCGCGAGACGCGAAGCAGCCCGGCATGACATCCAGTCCCGAGAACACTCCGAAGAAGCCGGCACTCGTCTTCGACGATCCGCTGGACCGGCAATCCGCGGACGACACGGACCGCGGGTGGGGCGAGCGGCCTCCGGCCGGCGACAGTGCCGCCGACCTCGCGCGCTTCCTCGACGAGAAGCCGCCGCACCACCTCTGAAACCGGCCTACCGCGCCGGTCAGGAGGTGGAGTGCGCCCCGGCGCCGCCACCGCCCGCGACCCCGGATCCGGGGTGCGTGTTGTTCACGGCCGGGACGCGCTGGGCGACCAGGTGGTCGCGGATCTCCTTGAGCACCTCCAGCTCGCTGACCTCCAGGACCTCCTCGACACGTTCCTTCGCCTTCTCCTGCGCGGCGCGCTTGGAGAGGATCTTCGCCATCGGCAGGACCATGAGGAAGTAGACGACGGCCGCGGTGATCACGAAGCTCAGCACCGCGCTGAGGACCAGGCCCCACTGCAGCCGGACGCCCTGCACCTCGCCGTTGACCACCGCGCAGGTGCCCTTGATGCAGGACGCGTAGCCCTCCAGGTCCTTCGTGCCGAAGGCGCCGACGACCGGGTTGATGATGCCCTTGACCACCGAGTTCACGATGTTCGTGAAGGCGGCACCGATGACGACCGCCACCGCCAGGTCGATCACGTTGCCACGCATCAGGAAGGCCTTGAAGCCTCCCAGCAGACTTTCCTTCTTCTCGGCCACCGAGGTGCCTTTCGTCGCGTGTGAGGTCGCGTGTGAAGTCGCGAGTGGTGTCGCGCGTGATGTCGCGAGTGATGTCGCGAGTGATGTCGCACGTACCGCTGTGTGCGGAGCCATTAGGCCGTGAACGGCGCAGAGGCGTCCAATCCGTACACACGGGACGGTGACTTGACAGCGAGTCAGTGCGAATCAGCACAGCGTCACCGCCAGTTGGGACGTGACACCGGCACCTGCCAGCGCCGCCGCCGTCGACCGCGGCACGGACAGGACGACGAGCGCCCCTCCGTCCGATCGAGTCTCGCCCGGCCGTGGAACTTCGGCCACTCGGGCGCCCGTCGCCACCACCCGGGCCTCAGTCTCGCCGCCCAGCGGCGAGTTGGGTGCGGCGATCACGTCGACCCGGTCGCCGGGCCGCAGCAGCCGTACGGTCGCGGCGTCCGCGATCCGTACCGGCGCGGACACCAGGGGTGCGGCGGCGGGCGGCCGCGCGCGGGCGGGCGCCGGGGGAGGGGGTGCGGCCGGGGCGTTCGTGTGCGCGAGGGCGAGCGCGCCCGCCGTCAGGGCCAGGAGCAGCGCCGGTGCGCGCCGCCCGCGCCGGAGCGCCCTGCGCAGCCGGTGCCGGGCGCCCCGCACTCGTAGCGGCTCGAAGGCCGGCACCGTACGGGGCGCGGGGACGGAGGAGGAGAGGTTCGTCGTCATGGGGAGTGCCGCCTGTCCTGGTCGGGATCGGGATGTGCCCCACTGTCCCGACTCCGCCGCCGCCCCGCTCCGGCCTGGGGATCACCCTGTAGCTGTGGAGAACTCCCCCACCCCCAGGGGTGGTTTACGGCAGCTCGATCCCCAGGTCCCAGCCCTCGTGCGCATGGGTGCACAGGCAGTCCCGGTCCACCGTCGACGGCAGTGTCGCCACGGCGTCGAAGAGGACCTCCCGCAGCCGGTCCACGTTCTCGCCGAACACCCGCAGCACCTCGGTGTGCGAGACGCCGTCGCCGGTCTCGGCGCCGGCGTCCAGGTCGGTGACGAGCGCGAGTGAGGCGTAGCAGAGGCCCAGCTCGCGGGCGAGGACGGCCTCGGGGTGTCCGGTCATGCCGACGACCGACCAGCCCGCGGCGGCGTGCCAGCGGGATTCGGCGCGGGTGGAGAAGCGGGGTCCTTCGACGACGACCATGGTGCCGCCGTCGACGGGTTCCCAGCCGCGTCCCCGGGCGGCCTTGACGGCGGCCCGCCGCGCGTCGGGGCAGTAGGGGTCGGCGAAGGTCACGTGGACGACGTTCGGGAGGGCCCCGTCGGCCCGCCGTTCCCCGTCGAAGTAGGTCTGGGCCCGGCTCTTCGTGCGGTCGACGAGCTGGTCGGGCACGACGAGCGTGCCGGGGCCGTACTCCTCGCGCAGTCCGCCGACGGCGCAGGGTCCGAGGATCTGCCGGACGCCGACGGAGCGGAGTGCCCAGAGGTTGGCGCGGTAGTTGATGCGGTGCGGCGGGAGGGTGTGGCCGCGGCCGTGCCGGGGGAGGAAGGCGACCTGCCGGCCGGCGAGGGAGCCGAGGAAGAGGGAGTCGCTGGGGCTGCCGTACGGGGTGTCGACGGACACCTCGGTGACGTCCTCCAGGAAGGAGTAGAAGCCGGAGCCGCCGATCACGCCGATGTCCGCGTACACGTCATGGTTGGCCATGCCGGTCACCCTACGCAGGGTGTGCGGAAACGCCGAGGGCCCCGTCGCGCGCGGCGACGGGGCCCTCGGTGGAAAGCGGAAGGACTAGGCGGCCGAGCTTCCGGTGCTCGACGAGGACGTCGAGGAGGAGGAAGCGGTCGACGCGGCCGGCTTCGAGTCCGTGGAGGACGACGAAGAGGGCGACGAAGAAGAGGACGACGACGTGGTCGAGGACTTCGACGAGGCCGGCGAGCTGCTGGACGACGAGCCGCGGCTGTCGTTCCGGTAGAAGCCGGAGCCCTTGAAGACGATGCCGACGGCCGAGAACACCTTCTTCAGGCGTCCCTGGCAGCTGGGGCACACGGTCAGGGCGTCATCGGTGAACTTCTGCACCGCCTCGAGGCCTTCGCCGCACTCGGTGCACTGGTACTGGTAGGTCGGCACTTGACTTCCTCCTGGCACTCACACTCATCGAGTGCTAACGACGATCCATAGTGACGTATTCCGTGGCCTCAGTCCACCGTCACCGGCACGCGGTGACCGATACCACGTGCGGCGACCCGGCTCGCCTCGCGCGGCTTCAGCCGCGAGCGGAGGGCGAGCAGTGTGGCCAGGGCGAGGGCGGTGCCGGCCATCGGCACCAGGAATCCGGTGCTCGCGCCGTGGGCGTCGGCGAGGCGGCCGGCGACCGTGACGGCCGCGGCCTGGCCGAGCGCGACGGCGCCGGTGAGCCAGGTGAAGGCCTCGGTGCGGGACGAGGCCGGGATGAGGGTCTCGACGATGGTGTAGCCGGTGATCAGGGCGGGGGCGATGCACAGGCCGACGACGAGGCCGAGGGCGGCGAGGAGCAGCACGGAGTGCGTGGTCCACAGCAGGGAGGCGGCGACGGTGAGGCCCGCGTAGCCCAGGATCAGGCGGCGGCGGGGGCCGGTCTTCCAGGCGACTGCGCCCATGGCGATGCCCGCGAGCATGTTGCCGGCGGCGAAGATCCCGTACAGGAGGCCGTTGGCGCCGGGGTTGCCGATCTCCTCGGTGAAGGCGGTGAGGGAGACCTGCATGCCGCCGAAGACGGAGCCGATGCCGAGGAAGGCGACGACGAGGACGCGGACGCCGGGGACGGACAGGGCGGAGCGGTGGGGCTCGGCGCCGTGGTGTCCGGCGGCGGCGGTCAGGCCGTACGCGGGCTGGGTGGCGCGCTGTGCGGCGAAGAACAGGCCGCCGACGAGGGTGAGGGCGGCCTCGGCGATCAGGCCCGCGGCCGGGTGGACGCCGGTGCACAGGGCGGTGGCGAGGACGGGGCCGACGACGAAGGTGAACTCGTCGGTGACGGATTCGAAGGCGGCGGCCGTCGGCATGAGCGGGGTGCCGTCCAGCTTGGCGGCCCAGCGGGCGCGGACCATCGGCCCGACCTGGGGCACGGAGGCGCCGGCGGGGACGGCGGCGAGGAACAGCGCCCAGAGCGGGGCGCCGGCCAGGGCGAGCGCGACGAGCAGGGAGACGGCGGCGGTGTGGACGAGGACGCCGGGGATCAGGACGGCGCGCTGGCCGAAGCGGTCGGCGAGCTTGCCGCTCTGCGGGGCGAAGAGCGCCATGGAGACGCCGGTGACGGCGGCGACGGCGCCGGCGCTGCCGAAGGAGCCGGTGGTGTGCTGGACGAGCAGGACGATGCCGATGGTCAGCATCGCGAAGGGCTGCCGGGCGGCGAAGCCGGGGAGCAGGAAGGACAGTGCACCGGGTGTGCGCAGGAGCTGCCCGTAGCCGGGCCGCTTGTCCGTGATGACCGTGGACGCCACGGTCCTTGCCTTTCTGCCGCCTGGTAGCGCGCCCCCTGCACGGTGGTGCGGGTGTCGCCGAGAGCTGTCCTCATGCGCGTTACTGCGGTAGATACCGGGTCGGCCCCACTGCGGAGGGGTGCCACGGCCGCCATACGGTCGCGCCAGCTCTGCGTCAGGCAGAGTTGGTTCGATCAGGTGTGCCTTCATGGTACAGGGAAGAGCGTCTTCCCGCCTGGGAAAACGCTCCCGCACCTGAATTAATGCCTGCGATTAACCGGATGTTTTCTTGTGGTGTCCGCTGCCCGGCAGGTGGAAGCGGCTCGTGGCCGTGGGTTCGGAGGCCGCTGTCGCGCCCCCGGTCCCGAGCCAGCCGGCGAGCTTGCCGCCCTGTCCGACGGCCCGCAGCCGCCGTTCGGTGGCGTCGCGCACCGGGTCGGTGGCGACGACGAGGAGTTCGTCGCCGTGCCGCAGGACGGTCGCGGGGCCGGGTACGAAGCTGGCGTCCTCCCGTACGACGAGGGTGACTGCGGCTCCGGCCGGGAGGCGCAGCTCGGCGACCTCGACGCCGTGCATCCGGGAGCTCTCGGGGACGGCGACGGAGAGCAGGTGTCCGCGCAGCCGTTCCAGGGGTGCGGACTCGACGCCGAGGTCGGCGGCCTCGGCGGAGTCGCCCAGCTTGAGGGCCTTCGCCAGCCAGGGCAGCGTCGGGCCCTGGACGAGGGTGTAGACGACGACGAGGACGAAGACGATGTTGAAGATCCGCTCGCTGCCTTCGATCTTCGACACCATGGGGATGGTGGCGAGGATGATGGGGACGGCTCCGCGCAGGCCGGCCCAGGACATCAGGGCCTGTTCCTGCCAGGGGATCCGGAAGGGCAGCAGGCTGACCAGGACCTCCATGGGCCGCGCGACGACGGTCAGGACGAGGCCGATGACGACGGCGGGCCAGAAGTCGTGGCCGAGCTCGTGCGGGGTGACGAGCAGGCCGAGCAGGACGAACATGCCGATCTGGGCGATCCAGCCGAGTCCCTCGGCGAAGCCGCGGTTCGCGGGCGCGTGGGGCAGCTTGGCGTTGCCGAGGACCATCGAGGCCAGGTAGACGGCGAGGAAGCCGGAGCCGTGGGCCATGGCGCCGGCGGCGTACGCGACGACGGCGATGGCCATGACGGCGATCGGGTACAGGCCGGAGGCGGGCAGGGCGATGTGCTTGAGGCCGTAGGCGCCGACGAAGCCGACGGCGAGGCCGACGGCGACGCCGATGGCGAGTTCGAGGGCGATCTCGGCGATGAGCAGGTACCAGTGGTCGACCGGTCCGACGGTGGAGAAGGCGACGACGAGGATGACGACGGGGGCGTCGTTGAAGCCGGACTCGGCCTCCAGGACGCCGGTGACCCGTGAGGGGAGGGGCACCTTGCGCAGGACGGAGAAGACGGCGGCGGCGTCGGTGGAGGAGACGACGGCGCCGATGATCAGAGCCTGCCGCCAGTCGAGGCCGACGAGGTAGTGGGCGCCGGCGGCGGTGATGCCGACGCTGACGGCGACGCCGACGGTGGAGAGGACGACCGCGGCGGGCAGCGCCGGCTTGATCTCCTTCCACTTCGTGCCGAGACCGCCCTCGGCGAGGATCACGACGAGGGCGGCGTAGCCGATGACCTGGGTGAGTTCGGCGTTGTCGAAGGCGACGTTGCCGATGCCGTCCTGCCCGATGGCGACGCCGATGCCCAGGTAGAGCAGGAGGCTGGGGAGCCCGCTCCGGGAGGAGATCCGGACGGCCGCGACGGCCACGAGCAGGACGAGGGAGCAGACGAGCAGGAGTTCGTTGAGCTGGTGGACAGTCAGTGGCCGTTCCTTTCCCTCACGCGCGGCTGGATCGTTCCTCCAGCGGCAAGGTACTTCGTTACCTTACCTAATCTTTAACGCTTTCTTGACGCCCCCTTTGCCTCTCCTCGCTCATCAGTACGGTTCTCTTCCTGACACCGCGTCCGGGCCGTCCGGACGCTGCGCCTAAGGTTGCTCCCGTACTCCAGGACCACCCTGCCCCTCGAAGGACAGCGATGCCCTCCAACACGACCGCGCCCCCCGGCAAGAAGACCGCCAAGAAGAAAGGGCGGCGCGCCCGCCTGATCCTCGTCGTCCTGGTCCTCGCACTGGTCGCGGGCATCGGCTTCGGCGGGTACTGGGGGGTCAGCACCGTCCGGGCCTCGTTCCCGCAGACGACCGGCGAGATCCGCCTCGACAAGCTCTCCGCCGACGTCGAGGTGAAGCGGGACGCGAACGGCGTCCCGCAGATCTACGCCGACAACGAGACGGACCTCTTCCGCGCCCAGGGCTACGTCCAGGCGCAGGACCGGTTCTACGAGATGGACGTCCGCCGGCACGTCACCGCGGGCCGCCTCTCCGAGATGTTCGGCGAGAGCCAGGTCGACACCGACGCCTTCCTGCGCACCCTCGGCTGGCGCCGGGTCGCGCAGCAGGAGTACGACGAGGTCCTGTCGCCGGAGACGAAGAAGTACCTCCAGGCGTACGCGGAGGGCGTCAACGCCTACCTCAAGGACCGCGCCCCGAAGGACATCTCCGTCGAGTACGCGGCGCTCGCCCTCACCAACGACTACACGATCGAGCCGTGGACCCCGGTCGACTCGGTGGCCTGGCTCAAGGCGATGGCCTGGGACCTGCGCGGCAACATGCAGGACGAGATCGACCGCTCGCTGATGACGAGCCGGCTGAGCGCGAAGCAGATCAAGGAGCTCTACCCGGAGTACCCGTACGCGCTCCACCAGCCGATCCTGGGCAACGGCGCGGTCGACGAGTCCACCGGCAAGTTCGACCCGAAGGCGAAGGCCGGCGAGGGCGACGGCGCCACCACCGGGGACACCCCGGGCACCGGCCCGGGCGGTTCGGGCGGCGGAGTCTCCTCCCAGCTCGGCGCCCTCTCCGAGGTCCTCGACACCGTTCCGGCCCTGCTCGGCCCGAACGGCAACGGCATCGGCTCGAACTCCTGGGTCGTCTCCGGGAAGTACACGACCTCCGGCAAGCCGCTGCTCGCCAACGACCCGCACCTCGCGCCCCAGCTGCCGTCCCTCTGGTACCAGATGGGCCTGCACTGCCGCTCGGTCTCGGCCACCTGCCGCTACGACGTCGCCGGCTACACCTTCTCCGGCATGCCCGGCGTGATCATCGGCCACAACGACAAGATCGCCTGGGGCCTCACCAACCTCGGCGCCGACGTGACCGACCTCTACCTGGAGAAGATCGGCCCCGACGGCTACCTCGTCGACGGCAAGGTCAAGCCGTTCACGAGCCGCGAGGAGACCATCAAGGTCGCCGGCGGCGAGGACCGCACGATCACCGTCCGCTCCACCGACCGCGGCCCGCTCGTCTCCGACCGCTCCTCCGAACTGGAGAAGGTCGGCCAGAAGGCCCCCGTCGGCAACTCCGCCCCCGACCGCGGCACCGGCTACGGCGTCTCCCTCCAGTGGACCGCGCTCCAGCCCGGCCACTCGATGGACGCGATCTTCGCCCTCGACCGCGCCAAGGACTTCACCACCTTCCGGGCCGCCGCCCGGTACTTCGAGGTGCCGTCCCAGAACCTGATCTACGCCGACACCGAGGGCAACATCGGCTACCAGTCCCCGGGCACGATCCCGCAGCGGACCAAGGGCGACGGCACCCTGCCCGCGCCCGGCTGGGACTCCTCGTGGAAGTGGAAGGGCTACATCCCCTTCGAGAAGCTGCCCTACGAGTACAACCCGGAGCGCGGCTACATCGTCACCGCCAACCAGGCCGTGATCGACCACAAGACCTACCCCGACCTGCTCACGAAGGACTGGGGCTACGGCTCGCGCAGCCAGCGGATCAACGACCTCATCGAGTCGAAGACCAAGGACGGCGGCAAGATCTCGCCGGACGACATGCGGACCATGCAGACCGACAACCGCAGCGAGATCGCGACCCTGCTCAACCCGCTGCTGCTGAAGGTCGACATCTCCGACCCGCAGGTCCGCGAGGCGCAGAAGCTCCTCGAAGGCTGGGACTACACCCAGGAGCCCGACTCGGCCGCCGCCGCCTACTTCAACGCGGTCTGGCGCAACGTCCTCAAGCTCGCCTTCGGCAACAAGCTGCCCAAGGAGCTGCGCGCCGAGGGCGACTGCATCAACGTCCGACCGGCCCAGGCCACCGGCCCGGTCGACGAGCAGAACAAGCTCGTCCGCGAGTGCGGCGAGCGCGACCCCGACTCGGCGCAGCCGGACGGTGGCGACCGCTGGTACGAGGTGGTCCGCCCGCTCCTCAAGCAGGAGAAGAACGAGTGGTGGAAGACCCCGGGCAACCGTCTGGACCCGGCCACCGAGACCCGTGACCAGCTGCTCGCCCGCGCCATGAAGGACGCCCGCTGGGAGCTGACCGCCAAGCTCGGCAAGGACGTCTCCACCTGGAGCTGGGGCCGGCTGCACCAGCTGACCCTGAAGAACCAGACCCTCGGCACCGCCGGCCCCGGCGTCGTGCAGCAGCTCCTCAACCGCGGCCCGTGGAACCTGGGCGGCGGTGAGGCGGCCGTCGACGCCACCGGCTGGAACGCCGCCGGCGGCTACGAGGTCATCTGGGTGCCGTCGATGCGGATGGTCGTGAACGTCGGCGACTGGGACAAGTCCCGGTGGGTCAACCTGACCGGCGCCTCCGGGCACGCCTTCCACTCGAACTACACCGACCAGACGGACACCTGGGCGAAGGGCGAGCTGTACGACTGGGCCTACGGCAAGGCGGCGGTCGACGCGGCGGCGAAGGACACGCTCACGCTGAAGCCCTAGAGCCGGGCCTCGGGCCCTGGAAGCGAGTGACCCCCTCCGGGGTCACCACCGCCTGCACGGGGTGGTCGTGCGGTTCCTCCGGGACCCGGGCGACCACCTCGTCCGCGTAGAGGAGCACCACCAGGGCCGGATCCACGCCCGCGCGTGCGAGCCGGGCGAGGACCCGGTCGTACGAGCCGCCGCCCCGCCCGAGCCGCATCCCGCGCCCGTCGACCGCGAGGCCCGGCAGCAGGACGGTGTCGGCGGCGCAGACCGCCTCGGGGCCGAGCCGGGGCCCGGTCGGTTCGAGGAGCCCGCGGCCGGCCCTCGCCAGCGCCTCCGGTCCCTCGTACGCCGCCCAGTCCAGGTCGTTGTCGGGGAGCAGGACGGGGAGCAGGACCCGCACCCCGCGCGCGTGGAGGGCGTCGAGCAGGGCGCGCGTGCCCGGTTCGCGGCCGACCGACACATAGGCGGCGACGGTGGCCGCCCCGGCGAGTTCGGCCAGATCCATTCCGTGCCGGGCGAGGGATTCGGCCGCGTCCTCGATGAGAACAGGAGAAAGTGCGGCGCGGGCGCCCAGAAGTCGGCTGCGCAGCAGGGTCTTTTCGGACATCTCAGGTGTCATGGCGGCCTCATGTATATGTACGAAATTCTTGTAACTGGCTTTATGTGAAGGAAGTTAACCGAAGCCACATCTTCCTCTCATTCCGAACGGCTAAGGTGCACCGCATGAATCAGTCGTTCCCCAGGCTCGGTCGGATCAGCAAGGCTGTCATCCCCGCCGCCGGTCTCGGCACCCGCTTCCTGCCGGCGACGAAGGCGACCCCGAAGGAGATGCTGCCGGTCGTCGACAAGCCGGCCATCCAGTACGTCGTCGAGGAGGCCGTCGCGGCCGGGCTCTCGGACGTTCTGATGATCACCGGCCGGAACAAGCGGCCCCTGGAGGACCATTTCGACCGGAACTACGAGCTGGAGGAAGCTCTGATCCGGAAGGGCGACGAGGAACGCCTCTCCAAGGTCCAGGAGTCCAGCGACCTCGCCACCATGCACTACGTCCGCCAGGGCGCCCCGCGCGGCCTCGGCCACGCCGTCCTCTGCGCCGCCCCGCACGTCGGCGACCAGCCTTTCGCGGTGCTCCTCGGCGACGACCTGATCGATCCGCGCGACCCGCTGCTCGCGCGGATGGTGGAGGTGCAGGAGCGGGAGGGCGGCAGCGTCATCGCCCTGATGGAGGTCGAGCCCTCGCAGATCCACCTCTACGGCTGCGCGGCGGTCGAGCCGACCGGTGACTCGGACGTCGTCAAGGTGACGGACCTGGTCGAGAAGCCGGATCCGGGCGAGGCGCCCAGCAACTACGCGATCATCGGCCGTTACGTCCTGGATCCGGCCGTTTTCGACACCCTGCGGGAGACCGAACCCGGCCGGGGCGGCGAGATCCAGCTGACCGACGCCCTGCAGAAACTCGCCTGGGACGAGAAGCTCGGCGGCCCCGTGCACGGCGTCGTGTTCAAGGGGCGCCGCTATGACACCGGCGACCGCGGGGACTATCTGCGTGCCATTGTCAGACTCGCGTGCGAACGTGAAGATCTGGGACCGGACTTCCGGGCCTGGCTCCGGAGATACGTCAGCGAGGAGATGTAGCACCTTGAGCAGCAGCGCGGCACACGACCACGAGCACGACCACGCGGCAGGCGCGGCGGACCCCTGCGCGGGCCCGGCCCGCGGCCTGTGGTCGGTGGACGAGCACCTCGCCGACATCCTCGCGACGGTCTCCCCGCTCGAACCGATCGAGCTGCAACTCCTCGACGCCCAGGGCTGCGTCCTCGTCGAGGACGTGACGGTGCCGGCCGCGCTGCCTCCCTTCGACAACAGCTCCATGGACGGGTACGCGGTCCGGGTCGCCGACGTCTCCGGCGCCACCGGGGAGTTCCCCGCCGTCCTCACCGTCATCGGCGACGTCGCCGCGGGCGCCGGCGGCCTGCCCGAGGTCGGCCCCGGCCAGGCCGCCCGGATCATGACCGGCGCCCCGCTGCCGCCCGGCGCCGAGGCCGTCGTCCCCGTCGAGTGGACCGACGGCGGCACGGGCGGGGGCGCGGCCACCGGCATGACCGCCGCGAGCACCGCCCCCGAGGGCGCCGCGGGCGAGGTCCGGGTGCACCGCTCCGCCGAGGCCGGCGCCCACGTGCGCAGGGCGGGCAGCGACGTGCGGGCCGGGGAGCTCGCCCTCGCGGCCGGCACGGTCCTGGGGCCGCCGCAGATCGGCCTGCTCGCCGCGATCGGCCGGGGCACCGTGAAGGTCCGCCCCCGCCCCCGCGTGGTCGTCCTCTCCACCGGCAGCGAGCTCGTCCAGCCCGGCGAGCCGCTGGGCGAGGGCCAGATCCACGACTCCAACAGCTTCGCGCTCGCCGCCGCCGCGCGGGACGCCGGCGCCCTGGCCTACCGGGTGGGGGCCGTCGCCGACGACGCCGAGTCGCTGCGCGCCACCATCGAGGACCAGCTCATCCGGGCCGACCTGATCGTGACCACCGGCGGGGTGAGCGTCGGCGCGTACGACGTGGTGAAGGAGGCGCTGACCGCCGACGGGCAGGTCGACTTCCGCAAGCTGGCCATGCAGCCGGGCAAGCCGCAGGGCTTCGGCGCGGTCGGCGCCGAGCAGATCCCGCTGCTCGCCCTGCCGGGGAACCCGGTCTCCTCGTACGTCTCCTTCGAGCTGTTCGTGCGCCCCGCGATCCGCGCCCTGATGGGCGTGAAGGACCTGCACCGGCCGCGGGTGCGGGCGGAGCTGGCCGCCGGCAAGGCCCTGTCGTCGCCGGCCGGCCGCCGCCAGTTCCTGCGCGGCACGTACGACCCGGAGGCGGGCACCGTCACACCCGTGGGCGGTGCCGGTTCCCATCTGATCGCGGCCCTCGCGCACGCGGACTGCCTGCTCGTGGTCCCGGAGGAGACGGAGAGCGTGGAGCCGGGCGCCGAGCTGGAAGTGGTCCTCCTCGGCTGAGGGGTCCAGGGTGGGGGTACGGTGCAGTCCCACACAGCGACCGGGAGTGTCACGGCCATGAGCACGCAGCAAGGTCTCACCCACATCGACGAGGCGGGCGCGGCCCGCATGGTCGACGTATCGGCGAAGGACGTCACGTCCCGCACCGCCCGCGCCAGCGGGCGGGTCCTGGTCTCGCCGCGCGTGATCGAGCTGCTGCGCGGCGAGGGCGTCCCGAAGGGCGACGCGCTCGCCACCGCCCGCATCGCCGGGATCATGGGCGCCAAGAAGACGCCGGACCTCATCCCGCTCTGCCACCCGCTGGCCGTCTCGGGCGTCACCCTGGACCTGGCGGTCACGGACGACGCGGTGGAGATCCTGGCGACGGTGAAGACCACCGACCGCACGGGCGTCGAGATGGAGGCCCTCACGGCGGTCTCGGTGGCCGCCCTGACCGTCGTCGACATGGTGAAGGCGGTCGACAAGGGCGCGGTCATCTCCGACGTGCGGGTGGAGGAGAAGACGGGCGGCAAGTCGGGCCACTGGACGAGGGACGAGAAGTGACGCGCGCGGGCCGGGTGGCGGGCGTCCACGAGCACGAGCACGAGGAGCGGGAGCCGTCCGCCGGGCCCGAGGAGGTCCCGGCCGCTGCCTACCGCGCGCTCGTCGTCACCGCCTCCAACCGGGCTTCGGCCGGGGTGTACGAGGACAAGGGCGGTCCGCTGATCGCCGAGGGCCTGACCCGGATGCGCTTCGCCGTGGACGGCCCGCAGGTCGTCCCGGACGGGGCGCCGGTGGAGGCGGCCCTGCGTGCGGGGGTCGACGCCGGGTACGACGTGATCGTCACGACCGGCGGGACGGGCATCTCGCCCACCGACGAGACGCCGGAGGCGACCCGCCGGGTCCTGGAGCGGGAGATCCCGGGCATCCCGGAGGCGATCCGCGCGTTCGGGCGCGAGAAGGTCCCGACGGCTGCGCTCTCGCGCGGTCTGGCCGGGGTCGCGGGCGCCACGCTGATCGTGAACCTGCCGGGGTCCCCGGGCGGGGTGCGCGACGGGCTCGCCGTCCTGGAACCGCTCCTGCGCCACGCCGTCGACCAGATCCGCGGCGGCGACCACCCGAGAGCGTCGTGATCCCGTCCTGGCCGGTGGTGCTCGTCGACGGCGACGTACTGCTCCGACCGATAAGGATGCGCGACCAGGCGGCCTGGCGCGAGGTGAACCGGCGCAACCGCGAGTGGCTGCGGCCCTGGGAGGCGACGGTTCCCCCTGCGCCTCCGGGCGCTCCGGTCGCGCACCGGCCGACGTACCGTCAGATGGTGCGCCATCTGCGGTCGGAGGCGAACGCCGGCCGGATGCTGCCGTTCGTGATCGAGTACCGGGGGCGGCTCGTCGGCCAGTTGACGGTCGCCGGGATCACCTGGGGCTCGATGTGCTCGGGGCACGTGGGGTACTGGGTGGACAGCGAGGTCGCCGGGCGCGGGGTGATGCCGACGGCGGTCGCGCTCGCCGTCGACCACTGCTTCCGCGTGGTGGGGCTGCACCGCATGGAGGTGTGCATCCGCCCGGAGAACGGGCCTTCGCGCCGGGTGGTCGAGAAGCTCGGATTCCGGGAGGAGGGGCTCCGCCCCCGCTATCTCCACATCGACGGCGCCTGGCGGGACCATCTCGTGTTCGCGCTGACGGCGGAGGAGGTGCCGGAGGGGCTGCTGCGCCGCTGGCATCACGCGAGAATGCAATAAGTGTTCGAATTTAATCGCCAGTTGGCGGTCAATCGATCGGAACAATCACAAAAAAGTTCAGTGATATCAGCCAGATCGTGCGACACACCGGGCCAATTGGCCGATGCGTGTTACGGAACCCCTCTACCGTGTGAGGCGTGAGCAGCAGCGGCCTCATCTACGCAGTCATCGTCGGGGCCTGGGCCGCCTACTTGGTGCCGATGTGGCTCCGCAGGCAGGACGAGCTGAACGAAGCCCGTCCGACGGAACGCTTCAGCACCGCCATCCGGCTGCTTTCCGGACGGGCGGGCATGGAGCGCCGGTACGCCAAGGAGCTCAAGGAACGGGACCTTGCGGCGGAGGGACCGACGCCCGACGTGGACCCGGACGCGGAGACCGAGCATCTGAGCTCGGTCGACGTCCGGGCCTTCTCCGCGCCCGCGGCCAGGACGGAAGCGCGCCTGGAACTCCCGGAACCCGAGCCGGAACCGGCGCCGGGCCCCGCACAGGCACCGCCCCGGCCCGCCCAGGGAGCCGCCGCCGAGCGTGCCCGTCGCGGCAAGGTCCTCGCGCGGCGCCGCCGGACCACGACGCTCCTCTTCGCCGGCTTCACCCTCGGCGCGGTCGTCGCGGCCGTCGGCGGCGTCGCCTTCCTGTGGGCCCCGGCGGTCCCCGCGCTGCTCCTCAGCGCGTACATCGTCCACCTGCGGATCCAGGAACGACGCCGCTTCGTGTACGTCATGGACCGGCGCCGCGCCGAAGCGGCCGCCGCCCGGCTGCGCGAGAGCCGGCGCCCGGCCCCGACCCCGGAGCCGGAGGCCGACACGACCCCCGCGGTCCCGGCGGTCTCCCCGCAGGAGGCGGACCGGCGCGCCCTGGTCGAGCAGACCGACCACGCGGAGTGGGTGGACCAGCAGCGTGAGCGCGGCCCGGCCCGCGGCGACAGCTGGGACCCGGTCCCGGTGCCGCTCCCCACGTACGTCACCGCCCCGGTCGCCCCGCGCGCCACGAGCGGCATCGACATCACGGACCCGGAGACCTGGAGCGCGGCCCGCTCCTCCACGGCGGCCGACCCGGCCCCCGCGCCGTCCCCGGCGCCCCGCCAGCGCACCACCCCGCCCCGCCGCGGCCGCGACCACGGCCGCACCCCGCTCTTCGACCAGTACGCGGACGACGACCGCCCCCGGGCGGCCAACGAATGACCCCCGGCCGGGGGTCCGCGACGGCCCCCGGCTGACCTGCGAGGGAAGCGATTTTTGTTCTTCCCGATCGGGATGCTAATGTTTCACACGTCGCAAGGGCCTGTGGCGCAGTCTGGTAGCGCACCTCGTTCGCATCGAGGGGGTCTGGGGTTCAAATCCCCACAGGTCCACAGACACGGGAATCCCGTCCGATCGCAAGATCGGGCGGGATTCTCGCTTTCCCGGTACGGGGGTGCCGACCCGCGCCTTCTGAGCGCGGGTCAGCGGGGGCGTCAGACCAGGGGCTTCGCGAAGCAGCGGCTGAGTTCGTGGTCGCGGTAGTGGCCGAACTTGGCGCAGGGCTCGTAGCCGCTGGACGTGTAGAGGGCGATGGCCTCCGGCTGCTCGGTGCCCGTCTCCAGGACCATGCGGGTGCGGCCGGCGGCGCGGGCGTCGGATTCCAGGGCCGCGAGGATGCGGCGGGCCAGGCCCAGGCCGCGGGCCTCGGGTATCACGTACATGCGCTTCAGCTCGGCGTCGCCGTCCGCGTAGCCCTGGTCGTTCGCGTCCTGGGTGCGCCAGCCGCCCGTGGCGACCGGCCGGCCCTCGGAGTCGTACGCGAGGAGGTAGAGGCCGTGGGGCGGGGCGAACATGCCGGCGTCCAGCGGTGTGACATCGCCCTCGTCGCCGTAGCGGACGGCGTACTCCGCCTGGACGGCGTCGTCGAGTTTGACGGCGTCGGGGTGGTCATAGGGCGTGGGCTGGATGTTCATACGGTGGATCGTACATGTATGCGACCGCTGGGTGTCGGTATTCTCCCGGGATGCTCACTGTGACGTCCGTGAATGTCAATGGTCTCCGCGCCGCCGCCAAGAAGGGCTTCGTCGAGTGGCTGGCCGGCACCTCCGCCGATGCCGTCTGCCTCCAGGAGGTCCGCGCCGAGGAGGCGCAGCTGCCCGAGGAGGTGCGCAGCCCCGAGGGCTGGTTCACCGTCCACGCCCCCGCCGCCGCCAAGGGCCGTGCCGGTGTGTCGCTCTACACGCGCCGCGAGCCCGACGCCGTGCGCATCGGCTTCGGGTCCGCCGAGTTCGACTCCAGCGGCCGGTACGTCGAGGCCGACCTGCCCGGTGTGACCGTCGCCAGCCTCTATCTGCCCTCGGGCGAGGTCGGCACCGAGCGCCAGGACGAGAAGTACCGGTTCATGGGCGAGTTCCTGCCGTACCTCAAGGAGCTCAGGACGCGCGCCGCCGCCGACGGGCGCGAGGTCGTCGTCTGCGGCGACTGGAACATCGCCCACCGCGAGGCCGACCTCAAGAACTGGAAGGCCAACAAGAAGAACGCCGGCTTCCTGCCCGAGGAGCGGGAGTGGCTCGGCCGCGTCCTCGAGGAGGGCGACGGGGGGTACGTCGACGTCGTCCGGCAGCTCCACCCCGAGCAGGAGGGGCCCTACTCCTGGTGGTCCTACCGCGGGCGCGCCTTCGACAACGACAGCGGCTGGCGCATCGACTACCAGATCGCCACTCCCGGACTCGCCGCCAAGGCCGTCAAGGCCTATGTCGAGCGGGCCGCGACCCACGAGGAGCGGTGGAGCGATCACGCGCCCGTGACCGCCGTGTACGAGGTCTAGTACGCGGTAGCGTGCTCCGCAATTGACGGGACCGGGTGGGGGCATCGTTGAGCGCGCGCATTCTCATCGCCGAGGACGACGAAAAGCAGTCGCGGCTGATTCGGATCTACCTGGAGCGGGAGGGGAATACCGTCCAGGTCGTCGCCGACGGACGCTCCGCATTGGAGCGGGTGCGTTCCGTCCGGCCCGATCTCGTCGTTCTCGACGTGATGCTGCCTTTCGTCGACGGACTCGACGTGTGCCGCATTCTGCGCTCCGAGGGATCCGACGTCCCGATCCTGCTGCTCACCGCCCGCAGCACCGAGGAGGACATGCTCCTCGGCCTCGACCTCGGCGCCGACGACTACCTCACCAAGCCGTACAGCCCCCGCGAGCTCACCGCCCGGGTCCGCGCCCTGCTCCGGCGGTCCCGGGCGACCGGCGCGGCCGCCCGTGAGGAGCTGCTGCGGGTCGGCGAGGTCGAACTCGACACCGCCCGCTTCGAGGTCCGGGTCGCCGGCCGGCCGGTGGCCCTGACCTCGAAGGAGTTCTCCCTCCTTGAGGTCCTGGCCCGCGAGCCGGGCCGGGTCTTCACCCGCGCGCAGATCATCGAGCGGGTCTTCGGCTTCGACAGTGACGTCCTGGAGCGGACGGTCGACGTCCACGTGCGCAATCTGCGGCTGAAGCTGGAGAACGATCCGGCCAGGCCCCGGCATCTGGAGACCGTGTACGGGCGGGGGTACCGGCTCTCGGACGGAGGACCGACCCGGTGAGCTTCCGGCTGCGGGTCTTCTCGCTCGTCCTGCTCGTCGCCGTGGCCGCCAGCGGCGCCACCGCCTGGCTGACCCTGCGGCAGCTCACCGGACAGGTCCGCGAGTCCGCCGCCGCCGACCGCCAGTCCATCGCCGCCATCACCGAGGAGCTGCGCGCCTACGGCGCCGGCCACGGCACCTGGGAGGGCGTCGCCGCCACCGTCCGCACCCTCGCCGAGGAGACCGGACAGCGCATCCGGATCAGCACCGACCGGCAGGGCCAGATCGCCGACTCCGACACCCTCCTCGGCCGCGACCCGCGCCCCGGCAGCACCGCGCCCGCGCTCCTCGTCGACCCGAGGCCCGAACTGGAGTTCCCCGCGGCCTGGGAGGCCGGCTCGATGCGCAAGGTGACGCCCTCCGTGATCACGAGCTACGGCGGCAACGTCACCTACGCGGCCTGCCTGACCCGGCTCGGACAGCAGGTCACCGTCCAGCGCGGCACGTTCGGCATGCCGCTCTACCGGGGCGGCGAGAACACCCCGGCGGGCACGCCCTGCACCGAGCCGGGGCCGCACGCCCCGAGCCGGGCCGACATCGACGCGGCCGAGGCCTGCAGCGCCGAGGCGAGCGCCGAAGCGCTCGCCTGTCTGCGCAGGGTCTTCACCGAGCGCACCGCCGCCGTCGGCCCCCAGCCGCTGACCGTGCGGCTCGGCGCCGTCGACGACGCCGGACAGACCCTCGCCGCCGGGCCGACCGCGCTCGTCGCCGCCGGAGTGGCCGCCGCCGTGCTCGCCAGCGCGCTGGTCCTCGGCCGGGCCGTCCTGCGCCCCGTACGCGCCCTCACGGCGGCCTCCCGGGGGCTCGGCGAGGGCGACCTGGGGCGCAGGGTGCCCGCCGCCGGCAAGGACGAGATCGCGGAGCTCGGCCGGTCCTTCAACCGGATGGCCGGCTCCCTCCAGGACAGCGAGGAGCGGCAGCGCCGGCTCGTCGGGGACATCGCCCACGAGCTGCGCACCCCCCTCGCCAATCTGCGCGGCTATCTGGAGGCGCTCCGGGACGGCGTCCTGGAGGCCGACGCCGAGCTGCTCGACTCGCTCCACGAGGAGGTGCTGCTCCAGCAGCGGATCGTGGACGACCTCCAGGACCTCGCGCTCGCCGAGGCGGGCGCCCTCACGTACCACCGCAGGCCGCTGGACGCGCGGGAGCTGGTCGAGGCCTGCCGGACCGCGCACAGCGCCCGGGCCGCGGCGGCCGGGGTCGGCCTGGAGGTGACGGGGCCGGGCCCCGCCGCCGTACGGCTGCACGGGGACCCGGACCGGCTGCGCCAGGCCCTCGGGAACCTCGTCGGCAACGCGGTGCGGCACACGGCCCCCGGGGGGCGTGTGCGGCTCGAACTGGACGAGCGGGACGAGAGGGTGCGGATCGCCGTCAGGGACACCGGCAGCGGCATCCCGGCCGCCGATCTGCCGTACCTCTTCGACCGCTTCTGGCGGGCGGACGCGGCGCGCGGGCGGGCCACCGGCGGCAGCGGGCTCGGGCTCTCGATCGCCCGGCAGATCGTGGCGGACCACCACGGGGCCGTCGAGGTGACGTCCGAGGTGGGTGTGGGGTCCGTGTTCACGGTGGTGCTGCCGGCCCCGCGGGACGGGGCCGGCGGCGGGGAGCGGGATCAGCACGGAGAGGTGGATCAGCACGGAGGGTCGGATGGCCCGGACGGGAGAAATCGCTGAACGGGCGGACGCGCTGTCGGATTCTTTTCGGTGGTGGATGTCCGGCGGGGGCCGTGAAGCATTCCGGGGTACGGCGGGCGGCGACCGGAGCGGGCCTTTCGCCTCCGGTCCGCCGGAATTCCGGAATCCGTCGCCGGGGGGAATCGGCGGGAAGCGGGCGGCGCGTGTGAGGTGCCGGGCGGCTCGCGCGTCACGTGCGGGGCGGCTCGCGTGTCAGGTGCCGGACAGGGCCACCGTCGGTGCCAGACGGCTCGCCCGTACCGCCGGATAGAGGCCCGCGATCATCCCGATCACCAGGGTCGCCCCCACCCCCGCCGCCGTCGCCCACACCGGGACGACCGTCGGCCAGCCCCGGCTCACCGCGTACGCGGCGGTGATCACCGTCCCGAGGACGGTTCCGCCGAGGCCGCCGATCACCGACAGGAGCAGGGACTCCGTGACGAACTGGGCGCGGATCTGGCCCCGGGTGGCGCCGAGCGCCCGGCGCAGCCCGATCTCCGGGCGGCGTTCGAGGACGGAGATCACCATCGTGTTCCCGACGCCGACCCCGCCGACGAGCAGCGCGACCCCGCCGAGGCCGAGGAGCAGACCGGTCAGCGTCGACTCGGTGGCCTCGCGGGCCGCGAGCGCGTCCGACGGCCGTGAGACCCGCACCTCGGCGGGCTTCGCCGGGTTCGCCGTGGCCGGCAGCACCGCACGTACCGCCGCGACGGCACTGTCCTCGGTGCGGACGTAGACCGTCGAGGGATGGCCGTCGAACCGCAGGTACGTCCGGGCCGCGGGCCCGCCGACGAGCGCCGCGCCGTCCAGCTCCGGAGCCAGCGGTACGGGGTCGAGGACGCCGACCAGGGAGAACCAGCGGCCGCCGATCCACAGCCGGGTCCCCGGCGTGTACACATCGAGCCGCTGGGCGGCGGTCGCGCCGAGCACGACCGCCGGGTAGCGCTCGGTCGCCGCGTCCAGCCAGCGGCCCCGGCTCACCCGGCCGCCGACCGCCGGGAGCAGTCCGTCGTCCGCCGCCAGGACGGTGAGGGAGCCGGTGCGGCCGACCGCGATCCGCTCGTTGCGGTAGACCTTCGCGTCGGTCGCGCCGGTGGCGGCTGCCTCCCGGACCGGCGGGATGCGGCCGATCATGCGCACGGCCTCGGCCGGGAGCTTCGGCTGCGGGCCGCCCACGGCGACGCCGGGCTCGACCCGCAGGAGGTTCGTGCCGAGCGCGTCGAGCCGGCGGTCCACCTCCGCCCGGCCCGAGCCGGAGATGCCGACCACCGCGATCATGGCGGCGACGCCGATCGCGATGCCGAGCGCGGAGAGGAACACCCGCAGCGGGCGGGTCCGCAGGCCGGTGCCGCCGAGCCGGACGACGTCGGCGGGGCGCAGCCGGGCCGGCCGCGGGGCGGTGCTCCGCCGCCCGGTGCGCCGTCCTCGGGGGGCGGGGATCATCCGTGGGCTCCGATCGCGGGTTCCGTGGAGGTGTCCGCGACCACCCGGCCGTCGCGCATCTCGATACGGCGGGGGAGGGCGGCCGCGATCTCCCGGTCGTGGGTGATGACGACGACGGTCGTGCCCGAGGCGTGCAGCTCCCGCAGGAGCGCCAGGACGGCCGCCCCCGACGCGGAGTCCAGGTTCCCCGTCGGCTCGTCGGCCAGCAGGACCGCGGGTCCGCCGACCACCGCCCGTGCCACGGCCACCCGTTGGCGCTCGCCGCCGGAGAGCTGGTGCGGCAGGTGGTGGACGCGGTGGCCGAGCCCGACCCGGGCCAGGGCCGCCGCCGCGCGCGCCCGGCGGCGGCGCAGCGGGATCCCGGCGTACAGCAGGCCGTCGGCGACCGCGTCCAGGACCGGGACGCCGACCGCCAGGTGGAACTGCTGGAAGACGAAGCCGATCCGGGTGGCCCGCAACGCGGACACCTCCCGGTCGGTCAGGCCCGCCACGTCGTGACCGTCGACCAGGACCTGGCCGGCGGTGGGCACGTCCAGGCTGCCCATGAGGTGGAGCATGCTGGACTTTCCCGAACCCGACGGGCCGACGATCGCGACGAGTTCGCCCCGGTGGATCCGCAGGCTCACGTCCCGGACGGCCGCCACGCCGCCCGGGTAGGTCTTCGAGACCGCCTCGAACTCCACGACCGCCTCGCTCACTGGGGGATCCTCACCTTCAGGCCCTCGCGGACGGCCGGGCCGCCGACCTCGACCAGGCCGTCGGCGAAGAGCCCGGTCCGCGCCGTGACGAAGCGGCCGTCGGTGGTCTCCAGGCCGTGCCCGCCCTCGGCCAGTGCGACCAGGGCGGCGACCGGCACGGCGAGCACGTTCTCGCGCTTCCGGCCCACGTATTCGACGGTGACGGGGCCGCTCTCCAGGCGGCCGAGGGCCCGCTGGTCGGCGAGGGTGATCGTGACCGGGACGGTCGGCGCGCCGCCTCCGCCGGTCCCGCCGTCGCCGCCGGGGGCGGTCGCCTGTCTGCCGACGGACGCCACCCGGCCCTTCACGGGGGTCCCGTCGGGCAGCTTGACGGTGAGTTCGGTGCCGCGCACCGCCCAGGAGGCTTCCGCCGCCGAGGCGTTGACGACGACCTTGCGGCTCGTGCCCGTGTAGGTGAGCGTGTTCTCCCCGGCCGGGCCGCCGAGCCGTACGCCCGCCTGGCCGAGGCGGACCCGGCCGGTGGAGTAGATGACGTCCCCGAGGCCGACGCGGCCGGTGGCCGGCAGACCGAGGGTCTTCTGCCAGCGCTCGACGGCCCGTTCGGTGCCGGAGGTGAACTTCTCGTCGACGGTGAAGCCGGTGTAGCCGAGCGCGGCGAGGTTGGACTCGAACTGGAGGACGTCCATGCCGCGCATCGGCTGCGGGGGAGGGGAGGGCGGGGGCGCGTCCGTGCCGGTGCTCGTACCCTTGCCGCCGGTCGTGCCGCCGGTCGTGGCGCCGTCCGCGCCCCCGTCCGTGCCTCCGGCGCCCCCCGACGCCGGAGGGTTCGTGGTCCCCGTGGTGTCCGGGGGCGGGGTGGCCGCCGTCATGCCCAGTTCGCGGTACATCGGCAGCGTGCCGTACAGGAGCACCACCGGCCGGTCGTCCACCCGCAGCAGGGTGTCGCCGCGTTCGGCCGTCGTGCCGGGCTCGGGGAGCCAGGTGACGGTGCCGGTGGCCTTGACCGGCAGCGGGATCTCGGCCCCGTACCCCAACGTGCCCTCGACCGAGGTCCGTTCGACGAGGCTCGTGCGGGCGACGGCGACCGTCGAGCCCGCGCGCGGGGGCGCGGACGGGGGCTTCTCCTCCCCGCCGCCGAGGCCCAGCCCGCCCGCGGCGGCGACGGCCGCCACCACCGTGACGGCCGCGACGACGAGGATCGTACGGTTCCGCCGGCGGCGTCCCGCGTTCCGCGGGGGAGCCGTCCCCTCCCGCACCGGATCCACGGGATCCGTCGGCTCCACCGGGTGCGCCGCCTTCGCTCCCGTCTCGGTACCGGCTCCGCTCATCGCTCTCAGCCCTTGCCCGAGCCCAGGTCCTCGTCGGCGGGCTCGCCGATGACCGGGCGGCAGATGCGTCCGGCCTGCTTGGCGCCGGCCGAGGTCTGGTTCCACTGCTGGTCGCCGTAGGTGTTGCCGTCGGGCTCGGGGTCGGGGAAGTCCGGTGCGCCGTTCTTCTGCATGCAGTCGGCGAACTTGAAGCGCAGCTCGATCTGTTCGGGGGTGAGCTTGGGCGCGGTGCGGCGCTCGATCCCCTCGGGGACGGCCATCTGCTTCTTGCTGCACGTCTCCAGGGTCTTGCGGAGGGTCGGGTTGCTCTTGATCGCGCGCCCGTCGGGCAGCTCCACCTGGCCGTTCTCGTTGGGGTCGGGGGCGTCGATGCCGCCGGCGCGCAGGCACGTCACCCAGGCCCGCTGGGCCTCGACGTACGCGGCGACCTCGTCGTTGCCGCCGCTGTTCCCGTTCCCGCTCCCGGTCGTGGCCTTGCCCTTGCCCGTACCGGCGGAGGAGGTGCCGTCGCCGGCCGTCGGGATCTTCCCGGCCCCGTTGCCCCCGCCACCGCCGCAGCCGGTCAGTGCGAAGGCCGTGACCGCCGCGGCGGCGGCCAGCAGCACCCGGTTCGTCCTCATGGGTTCTCCCGTTCCTCGGTGGGTGGAGCGACCGTAGGACGGGGGTGATGAAGAACCTTTGAAGAACCTGTCAGGCGGTCATGAGGCCGGTTCCCCGGGGTTCAGGCGCCGGTCGAGCGCCATCGACAGCTCCGCCTCCACCACGCTCTTGGCGAGCGGGCGCAGGCGCCACAGGTCGTCGTCCTTCGCGTGGGTGCGCAGGAGTTCGGTGAAGAGTTCGGCGAGGGCGTCGGCGTGTTCGCGGACGCGGGCGCCCGCCTTGAGGACCTCGGCGAGCGGGACGCCCTCCCGGACCAGGGCTGCGGAGACGTCGAGCAGCCGGCGGCTGATGTGGATGATCTCCTCGCCGTCGGTGACGAGGTAGCCGAGATCGAGCGCGGCGGCGAGGTTCTCGGCGGTGACCTCGCCGGCGAAGTGGTCGGCGAGCTCCTCGGGGGTGAGGCGGACCGGCTCCTCCTCCGAGGGGGCGGGCAGGGCGAGGACCTCGCGGACGTTCCGGCCGCTCTCGAAGGCGGCGGTGAGGTCGGCGATGCCGTTGAGGGTGTGGCCGCGCTCCAGGAGGGCGGCGATCGTACGCAGCCGGGCCAGGTGGTTGTCGTCGTACCAGGCGATGCGGCCCTCGCGGCGGGGCGGCGGGATCAGGCCGCGTTCGCGGTAGAAGCGCAGGGTGCGCACGGTGATGCCGGCGGCGGAGGCCAGCTCCTCCATGCGGTACTCGCGTACGCCGGCCGTCGCGGTGTCGCCTACGCCGTCCTGGGCGCCCGTCTCGGGGCGTGATCCTTCTGCCACACCCGCCAGCCTATGTTGTACCGCCGGTAACTTTCCCTCGCCGTACCCCTACCGCTCGGTATGGAGCTGCTCTACAGTCCCGACTGTGCCAGTGATTGCTGGCGGAATCTTGGCCGGGCGCACGGGAGGCGGCATGGCGAAGCACGAGCACGTAAGAGTGGCGGTGATCGGGTCGGGATTCGGCGGCATCGGAGCCGCCGTCCGGCTCCGCCGCGAAGGGATCACCGACTTCGTCGTCCTGGAGCGGGCCGACTCCGTGGGCGGCGCCTGGCGCGACAACAGCTACCCCGGCTGCGCCTGCGACGTCCCCTCCCACCTCTACTCCTTCTCCTTCGCGCCCAACCCGGACTGGCCCCGGACCTTCTCCGGACAGCGCCACATCCGCGCCTACCTGGAGCACGTCACCGACACCTTCGGGATCCGCCCCCACCTGCGCCTCAACCACGAGATGCTCCAGGCGCGCTGGGACGCGGAGACGCTGCGCTGGGAGATCGAGACCAGCGGCGGCACCTTCAGCGCCGAGGTCCTCGTCTCCGCCGCCGGACCGCTCTCCGACCCGAAGATCCCCGACATCCCGGGCCTCGCCGACTTCCCCGGCAAGGTCTTCCACTCGGCGCAGTGGGACCACGACTACGACCTGCGCGGCAAGCGCGTCGCCATGGTCGGCACCGGCGCCTCCGCCATCCAGATCGTGCCCGAGATCCAGCGCGAGGTCGGGAAGCTCACCCTCTTCCAGCGCACGCCCCCGTGGGTCATGCCCCGCATGGACCGCGCCATCAGCGCCCCCGAGCGCTGGCTCCACCGCACGCTCCCGGCCACCGCGACCCTGCGCCGGGGCATCCTCTGGGGCATCCGCGAGCTCCAGGTCGGCGCCTTCACCAAGCACCCCAACGAACTCGGCCTCGTCGAGAAGCTCGCCAAGGCCAACATCGCGCGCTCCATCAAGGACCCGGAGCTGCGGGCCAGGCTGACGCCCTCGTACCGCATCGGCTGCAAGCGGATCCTGCTCTCCAACACGTACTACCCGGCGCTCGCCCAGCCCAACGTGGACGTCGTCGCCTCCGGCCTCCGCGAGGTCCGCGGCTCGACCGTGGTCGCCGCCGACGGCACCGAGACCGAGGTCGACGCGATCGTCTTCGGCACCGGCTTCCACGTCACCGACATCCCGATCGCCGAGCGCGTCGTCGGCGCCGAGGGCCACACGCTCGCCGAGTCCTGGAAGGACGGGGTCCAGGTGCTGCGCGGCGCCACCGCCGGCGGCTTCCCCAACCTCATGATGATCATCGGGCCGAACACCGGCCTCGGGAACTCCTCGATGATCCTCATGATCGAGTCCCAGCTGAACTACATGGCGGACTACCTCCGCCAGCTGGCTCTGCTCACTCCCACGGGGCTGGGAGGCCGCACCGCCCTCGCCGTCCGCCCCTCCGCCGTCGGCGCCTGGAACCGCAAGGTCCAGACCCGGATGGAGCGGACCGTCTGGAAGTCGGGCGGCTGCAACAGCTGGTACCTCGACGCCAGCGGCCGCAACACCACCCTGTGGCCCGGCACCACGGCCGAGTTCCGGCGCGAGACCCGGCAGGTCGACCTCTCCGAGTACGAGGTGATCCGCGCCCCCGAGCCGGCCCCCGAGCCCGCCCGTACCGCCCGGAAGAAGGAGACCGCCAAGTGACGCTCCAGAGCCTTCCCGCCCCGCGCGAGCTCACCGCCGTCTCCGCCGACGGCACCCCGGTCCACGTCGAGGTGTACGGGCCCGAGGACGCGCCCGCCGTCGTCCTCTCGCACGGCTGGACCTGCTCGATCGCCTTCTGGACCGAGCAGATACGGGCCCTCGCCGCCGACCACCGGGTCATCGCCTACGACCAGCGAGGCCACGGCCGCTCGCCCGCCCCCGCGCCGGGCGGCTACTCGACCACCGCGCTCGCCGACGACCTGGAGGCCGTGCTCACGGCCACCCTCGGCCCCGGCGAGCGGGCCGTGATCGCCGGCCACTCCATGGGCGGCATGACCGTCATGGCGGCCGCCGCGCGGCCCGGCTTCCGGCAGCACGCCGCCGCCGTCCTGCTCTGCTCCACCGGCCCCTCCCGGCTGATCGCCGAGGCCACCGTCGTACCGCTCGGGCCCGGCGGCCTGCGCAGCCGCCTCACCAAGGCCGTCCTCGGCGCGAAGGCACCGCTCGGCCCGGTCAACGCCGTCTCGAAGAAGATCCTGAAGTACGCGACGATGGGACCGGCCGCGGCGCCGGAGCGGGTCGAGGCCTGCGCCCGGATCGTGCACGCCTGCCCGCGCGGCGCCCGCCACGGCTGGTCGCAGGTCCTCGCGGGGCTCGACCTGGAAGCGGGCCTGCGGGAGCTGCGGCTGCCGGTGGCCGTGCTGGTCGGCACCGCCGACCGGCTCACCCCGGCCGTCCACTCCCACGCGATGGCGGAGGCGCTGCCGCACTGCACGGGCCTCGTCCAGCTGGCGGGCATGGGCCACATGACACCGGTGGAGGCCCCGGAGGCTGTCACCGCGCAGATCCGCGAACTGACCCTCACGTACCTGGGCGTGAAGGAGAACGAGGAGGCAGGGGCATGAGCAGGGTGAGCCTGGAAGGGCAGGTCGCGGTCGTCACCGGCGGGGCCCGTGGTGTCGGGGAGCTCCTCGCCCGCAAGCTCTCCGCGCGCGGCGCGAAGATCGCGCTGGTCGGCCTGGAGCCGGAGCAGCTGAAGGAGGTCGCCGGGCGGCTGCACACCGAGGCCGACTGGTGGCACGCCGACGTCACCGACCACGAGGCGATGGCCCGGGTCGCGGCCGAGGTGAAGGAGCGGTTCGGGAAGGTCGACATCGTCGTCGCCAACGCCGGTGTCGCGGCGGGCGGTCCGTTCGTCGACTCCGACCCGGAGGCCTGGCGGCGGGTCATCGAGGTCAACCTGATCGGCGGTGCGGTGACGGGCCGGGCGTTCCTGCCGGTCCTCATGGAGTCCCGGGGGTACTTCCTCCAGATCGCCTCGCTCGCGGCCATCACCCCGGCCCCGATGATGACGGCGTACTGCGCCTCCAAGTCGGGCGTCGAGGCCTTCGCGCACAGCCTGCGCGCCGAGGTCGCGTACAAGGGCGTGAAGGTCGGCGTCGGCTATCTGTCCTGGACCGACACGGACATGGTGCGGGGCGCGGACCAGGACGACGTGATGAAGGAGCTGCGGCAGCGGCTGCCGTGGCCCTCGAACCGCACGTACCCCCTGGGTCCGGCCGTGGACCGGATCGTGGCGGGCATCGAGCGGCGCTCGGCCCATGTGTACGCCCAGTGGTGGCTGCGCGGGATGCAGTCGGTGCGCGGCTACCTGCCGAGCCTGATCGCCACGGTCGGGCAGCGCGAGATGCGGCGCTTCGAGCCGCGTCTGGGCTCGGTCTCCAAGGGCCTGGTGGGCGCGGGCGGCGCGGCGGACGAGCAGGCGCGGTCGGAGGGTTCCTCCGCGCGGTAGCCGACCGTAACTGATCGAAATGCGTGGAGTGTTCGCTCGTGCAAGGCTGGTCGAGGCCCAGGGGCACAGTGCCCCGACCCCCTCTCACCCTTCTAGGAGTGAACTTCCATGGGCATGCAGGACCAGTTCAAGGACAAGGCCAAGCAGGCCGCGGACCAGGCCAAGCAGGCCGCCGGCAAGGCGAAGGACGAGGCCTCCCAGCGTGCCTCCAAGGGCCGCGGGCGTGCCGACGAGGAGACCCGCCGGGCCCAGCAGGAGGCCCAGGACCGCATGGACATGGACTACGACGCCTGACGTCGGTCCGTCCTTGACGGAGGCGCACCCGGGATACCGGGTGCGCCTTCGCGCGTCAGGCGATGCTGTTGTAGGGGCCGCCGCCGAAGGTCAGGGCCGCGAGCTGGGCGCTTCGGAACGGTGCGCGCCAGTCGCCGGTGCCGCGGTAGAGGTATTCGCCCGTCGGGCCGAAGCCGATCACGTCGGGGCGGCCGTCCCGGTCGGCGTCGCCGACGCCGACGATCTGGCTGTACGCGTTCCAGCCGGCACCGATCTTCACGCGGCTCGCGAAGGTGCCGTCGCCGTTGCCGAGGTAGAGCCAGAGGACGCCGGCCTTGTCGCGGGCGAGGAGGTCTCCGGCGGCTCCGCCGGCGATGTTGCCGGTGGCGGTGAGCTGGTTGTAGATGCCCCAGCCGTAGCCGATCTTCTTGCGGGTCGCGAAGGGAGCGGTGGCCGAGCCCGTGCCCTTGTAGAGGTACAGGTCGCCGGCCTTGTCGGTGGCGACGAGGTCCGCGCGGCCGTCGCCGGTCAGGTCGGAGCCGCCCGCGAGCTGGTCGTAGATCTGCCAGCCGCCGCCGATCCTCGTCCGGGTGCCGAAGCCGCCGGTCCCGTTGCCCTGGTAGAGCCAGAGCACGCCGGCGGTGTCCCGGGCGACGAGGTCGCCGACCTTCGAGCCCGTGAGGTCTCCCGTGGCCTCGATCCGGTCGTAGATCTGCCAGTTCGTGCCGATCTGCCGGTGCGGATCGGCCTGGAGCCGGGTGCCGTAGGAGGTGTCGGCCCGCCACAGGCGGCCGGCGCCGTCGCGGAGGAGGACGTCGGGGGCGCCGTTGTCGTCGAAGTCGTGCGGCTTGGGCGTGCGGGTCACGGTGAACGAGCCGGTCGCGGTCGCGGTCGGGCCGATGCCGTTGAGCGGGCGGGCGGTCAGCTCCCAGGTGTAGGCGCCGTTGTACTCGCCCTGCCAGTCGAAGGCCGTGGTCCGCCGGCCCAGCGTGTAGTCGTTGAACATCTCGGCTTCCCCGGTCCGGGTGTGCCGCAGGGTGAGGTTCACCTCGGCGTTCGGCCGGGACAGGTTCCAGGTGAACCTCGCCTTGCCGCCGTTCTGGTCGAGGTCGACCTGGGCGGGGACGTCGTTGCCGGTGATCCGCAGTTCGGTGGGCTCGCCGGTGGTCGCCTCGAAGGTGACGACCGGGGTGTTGTCGCCGTCTGCCGTGATCTTGTACATGCCCTCGCCCTGGGCGAGGCTGCCGCCCCGCACGTGCAGGCTGCCGTCGCCGGCCGCGGCGGCCGAGGTCAGGTGGTCGAGGAGCTTCACGGTCTGCTGGGTGGCCGGGTTGTACGCGGTGAGGGCGAACAGCGGGTTCGGGGCTTCGGCGGTGGAGGCGCCCGGGTCGCCGTAGACCACCCAGCCGCCGACGAGGTCGACCCGGAGGCTGCCGGGCGCGTCCACGACCGGGATCTCCTGGACGGTGTCCGTGGCGCGGTCCAGGAGGAAGAGCGCGGGGATCTCGTTGCGGACGCCGGTGCCCGTGGTCCAGGCGACGTGCGTCGCGGAGACGGCGCCGATCGTGGCGCCCGCCGGGAGGTCGTGGATCTCGTCGATCGTGTCGGTGGCGAGGTCGAGCAGGCCCCACTTCTTGACGCCGTCGACGGTGAAACGGACAAGGGCGTCGTCGGGGGTGCCGGGCGAGATCTCGATCGCCGTCGTCCCGGTCGGCAGACCGGCGACGGGCACGGTGCCGCCCGCCCTGGTGTGCTTGCGCAGGTCCGGGCCGACCATGGTGAACACGGCGTCGGCGGCCGAGCCGGCGTATTCGGGGGAGCCCGTCAGCGGGTCGAGGGGGACGTCGAGGACCGACATGGTCGTCAGGTCCCGCAGGGTGACCTGGTAGTGCCCTTCGAGGACCAGGTAGTCGTTGGTGCGCGTCGACTGCAGGGAGGTGCGGGCGCCGTAGCCGGTCCCGGTGTCCTGCCCGTACCAGGCGAAGCGAGTCGTGCCGCTGCCCACGGTCGCGGTGAGGAAGCCCTTCACCCCGGCGCCGATCAGGACGGAGTCCCTGGGGAAGGCGAACGGGGTCGCGGCGGTCTCCGCCGTGACGGTCGCCGACGCCGTGGGCGCGGCCGTCGCGGGCACGGCCAGTGCGCCCGCACCGAGGGTCACGGCGAGAACGGTGGTGACGGCGGCGACGAGGCGCCGGTGGTTCGAGCGGGCGTGAGGCACGGTCGTCTTCCTCCCAGGCATTGGCGCACTGCGCGCCACACTCGGTCAGACGGACGACCGCCCGAAAAGTTGTACGTGTCGGGTGGTCGATTTTCGTACCGTGATCACCATGGCCGTACTCGAGCGTCTCCGCCCCGACCACGCACCCGCCCTGCTCGCCTTCGAGCGGGAGAACCGGGCCTTCTTCGCCGCGCGCGTGCCCGACCGGGGGGACGCGTACTTCGCGGAGTTCGACGCCCGGCACCGTGAGCTGATCGAGGCGCAGGAGGCGGGTGAGCTCCACTTCCATGTGCTCGTCGCCGAGGGCGGGGAGATCGTCGGGCGGGTCAATCTGGTCGACGTGGACGCCGCTGCGGGCAGCGCCGAGCTCGGCTACCGGCTCGCCGAGAAGGCGACCGGGCGGGGGCTCGCCACCCGGGGCGTGCGCGAGGTGTGCCGGCTGGCCGTCGAGGAGTACGGGCTCAGCCGGCTGACCGCCGTCGTGACCGTGGGCAACGACGCGTCGAGCGCCGTGCTCGCCCGGGCCGGGTTCGGCGCCGTGGGCGGAGTGACGCTCGACGACGGCGAGCCGGCCACCGCGTACGAACTGGACCTGACGACCGTCTAGGACCGTCCAGGACCGTCCAGGACCGTCCAGGACGGTCTCGGCGGCAGCTTCGGGCGGGAGCGGTCCGGCAGGGACTCGTAGCCCGGGGGGCTCGCCGCCGGGGTCTCGGCGAGGAGTTCGAGGGCCACGTGGACGGCGTCGTCGAGCTGGGCGTGGCGGCCCTCGGCCCAGTCGAGGGGGGTGCGCAGGACCGCGATGTCGGGTTCGACGCCGTGGTTCTCCAGGGACCAGCCGTACTCGGGGAACCAGGCCGCGTTCATCGGGACGGTGATCTGGGTGCCGTCGCCGAGGCGGTGGCGGCCGGTCATGCCGACGACCCCGCCCCAGGTGCGCTGTCCGACGACCGGGCCGAGGCCGAGGAGCTTGAACGCGGCGGTGATCATGTCGCCGTCGGAGGAGGTGGCCTCGTCGGCGAGGGCGACGACGGGGCCGCGCGGGGCGTTGGAGGCGTAACTGACGGGCTGGGCGTTGCGGGTGAGGTCCCAGCCGAGGATCCGGCGGGTCAGTTTCTCGATGACGAGTTCGCTGATGTTGCCGCCGGCGTTGCCGCGCACGTCGACGATGAGGGCCGGCCGGGAGACCTCCATGCGCAGGTCGCGGTTGAACTGGGCCCAGCCGGAGCCGCCCATGTCGGGGATGTGCAGGTAGCCGCAGCGGCCGCCGCTGACCTCCCGGACGACCGCACGGCGTTTGGCGACCCAGTCCTGGTAGCGCAGGGGGCGTTCGTCGACGAGCGGGACGACGGCGACGCGGCGGGCCCGGCCCTCGCCCTCGGCGGGGGTGAAGGTGAGTTCGACGGTGGTGCCGCCGGTGCCGGAGAGCAGCGGGTACGGGCCGGTGACCGGGTCCACGGGCCGGCCGTCGACGTGGGTGAGGACGGCGCCCTCGCGGATGCCGGTGCCGGCGAGCGGGGAGCGGGCCTTGGAGTCGGAGGACTCGCCGGGCAGGATCCGCTTCACGGTCCAGCCGGCCTCCCGTGGCACGAGGTTGGCGCCGAGCAGGCCCATCGGCCGCTGGTAGTGGGGTGGTCCCTCGTTGCGGCGGGCGGGCGTGACGTACGCGTGGGAGGTGCCGAGCTCGCCCATGACCTCGCGGAGCAGGTCGGCGAACTCGTCGGGGGACGCGACCCGTTCGACGAGCGGCCGGTACTGGTCGAGGACGGTCGGCCAGTCGACCCCGCCCATGTCCGGCTCCCAGAAGTAGGCGCGGACGATCCGGCCGGCCTCGTCGAAGGCCTGCCGCCACTCGGCGCCCGGGTCGATCTCGTGCAGGATGCGCCGCAGGTCCAGGTAGACGGTGGAGTCGCCGTCGCCGGACTCGGTGGCCGGTACGGCCCGCAGTTCGCCGTCGTCGGCGACGACGAGCCGGGTGCCGTCGCCGCTGACCGCGAACCAGTCGAGGTCCTTGGCGAGTTCGCTCTTGCGGGCCTTGGTGATGGAGAAGTGCTCCAGGGTGGGCTTGCCCGAGGTGTCGGCCGGGTTGGCGAAGGTCTCGCCGAGCGCGCCCGAGATGGGCCAGCGCAGCCAGACCAGGCCGCCGCCGCTGACGGGGTGCAGGGCCGAGTACTTGGAGGCGGCGACCGGGAAGGGGGTGACCCGTTCGGGAAGCCCCTCGATCTCGACGGTGACCGTGCCGTCGGCGCTCTCCGTGTCGTCGTCGGCCGGGTCGAGGCCGCCGGCCGCCGGGCGCCCGTCGGGGAGCAGTGCGAAGGGGGAGGGCGTGGCGGAGGAGAGCGGGACGAGGTAGGGGCGGCAGCCGAGCGGGAAGGACAGGTCGCCGGTGTGCACGTCGTACACCGGGTCGAAGCCGCGCCAGGAGAGGAAGGCGAGGTAGCGGCCGTCCCGGGTGAAGACGGGGTTCTCGTCCTCGAAGCGGCCGTTGGTGACGTCGACGACGGTGCGGGCGCCGGGGCCGGAGATCCGGGCCATCTTGATGGAGCGCAGGGAGCGCCCGATGCCCGGGTGGGACCAGGTCAGCCAGTCGCCGTCGGGGGAGAAGGCGAGGTCGCGGACGGGTCCGTTGACGGAGCGGATCAGTTCGGTGACCTCGCCGTTGGAGTCCTCCGTGGCGTCGAGGAGGAGGAGCCGGCCGTCGTGGGAGGCGATCGCGAGCCGCTCGCCCTCGGGGTCCGCGACCATCTCCTCGACCCGGCCGAGGTCGCCCGAGGCGAGCCTGCGGGGCGGCCGGTCGCCGCTGGCGCGCGGCAGATAGGCGACCTCGACGGCGTCCTCGCCCTCGGCGTCGGTGACGTAGGCGAGCTGGCCGCCGCTGCCGAGCATCTCGGGGAGCCGGACGCGGACGCCGGGGGTGTCGATGATGGTGCGGGCGGGGCCGTCGCGGTGCGTCAGCCAGTACAGGCTGCCGCGCACGGAGACGGCGGAGGCCCGGCCGGTCTCGTCGACGGAGACCGCGTCGACGTGGTGGGCGGCCGGTACCTGGTAGCAGCGGCGGCCGACGCGCTGGCCGCCGAGCCGGACCTCCAGCTTGCGGGGGCGGGAGTCGGCGGTGAGGGCGTCGACGGTCCACAGGTCGCCGGCGCACTGGTAGACGACCCGGCGGCCGTCGCTGGAGGCGTGCCGGGCGTAGAAGTCGTCGTGGTCGGTGTGGCGGCGCAGGTCGGTGCCGTCGGGCAGGCAGGAGTAGAGGTTGCCGACGCCCTCGTGGTCGGAGAGGAAGGCGATCCGACCGCCGACGGCCATGGGGGCGTCGATGTGGCCGCCGAGGTCGGGCAGGAGTCGTTCCCCGTGGAGCCAGAGGCGGCCGGTGGCGCCGCCCAGGTACCGCTTCCAGGCGGCCGGCTCGTGCGGCGGCTTCCCGGTGAGCAGGAGCGTGCGGCGCTCGCCGTCGTGCCCGGTGATCGCCGTGTCGTCGGTGACGCTTATGTCCGAGACGGGGCCCCAGGGCATGCGGAGGCCGGGGGAGCCGTCGGTGGGGACGGTGTACGCCCAGGAGTAGTACGAGAAGGGCTGCCCGTGCGAGGAGACGGCGAGGATGTCGGAGCGGCCGTCCTTGTCGGGGGGCGTCCAGCCGCAGACCCGGGTGTCGGTGGAGCCCCAGTAGGTGAGCCGCCGGGCGGCGCCGCCGTCGATGGGGACGAGATGGATCTCGGGGTCGAGGCTGCGCCAGTTCGTGTACGCGATGTGCCGCCCGTCCGGCGAGAAGCGCGGGTGTCCGACCCGCGTCCGGTCGACGGTGAGGCGCCAGGCGCGGCCGGGGCGGTGGCCCTCGGGGACGAGCGGGGCGAGCCACAGGTCGTCCTCGGCGGCGAAGCACAGCAGGTCGTCGTGGAGGTGCGGGAAACGGAGATACGCGACGTCGTCACTCACCTGTTCATGCTTTCCGTGTGGAGGGGGTGAGGCAACTCGTACGTGTATGCGGGCGTCCTGTGGGGTGTGGCCCAGAACACGTACGAAACGGTTTCGTTTCGCTGAGGTGGTGGGTATATCGTCGTGGTGTACGAAACCGTTTCGTTCGGATCGGAGACCGGCCATGGCTCGCAGCAGACTCACTCCCGAGCGGGAGTCCGAGCTGTACGCGGCCGTGCTCGACCTCCTCCGCGAGGTCGGCTACGACGCCCTCACCATGGACGCCGTCGCCGCCCGCACCCACTCCAGCAAGGCCACCCTCTACCGCCAGTGGGGGAGCAAGCCCGAGCTGGTCGCACGGGCCATGCGGCACAACAAGCCGGTCGACATCACCGAGATCGACACCGGCTCGCTGCGGGGCGACATCGAGGCGATGCTCGCCCACACCGACGACTGCCAGATGGACAAGGACGCCGCGCTGATGCGGGGTCTGGCCCATGCCGTCCACACCAACCCCGAACTGCACCGGGCGCTGCGCGAGCTGCTCATCGAACCCGAGATGAACGGCCTCGACGAGGTGCTGCGCCGAGCGGTCCGCAGGGGCGAGATCCCCGCCGACAACCCGGCGCTGAAGCTCGTCCCGCACATGCTGATCGGTGCGTTCATCGCCCGCCCGCTGATCGAGGATCAGCCGGTCGACCGCGCCTTCCTCAGCGCCTACTTCGACGCCGTGGTGCTCCCCTCGCTCGGCGTCTGATCCTGCTCCACCCCCGTCCCACCCTTCTCCACCCTTCTCCACCCTGCTCCACCCTTCTCCACCTGACGACGAACCGCTCACGCCGTCGGGCCGGCTCCCCATGCCCTGTCCCGCCCCACACTGGGAGTACGCCCCCGTGGCCACGTTCCTCTACAAGTTGGGCCGCACCGCCTTCCGGCGCCGACGGCTCGTCGCCCTCCTCTGGGTGGCGCTCCTCGCGATCGCCGGTATCGGTGCCGCCACCGCGCCCACCGCCACCTCCAGCTCCTTCTCGATCCCCGGCACCGAGGCCCAGCGCGCCTTCGACCTGCTCGAAGAGCGCTTCCCGGGCGCCGGAGCCGACGGGGCCACCGCCCGCGTCGTCTTCAAGGCCCCCGAGGGCCAGAAGATGACCGACCCGGCGCACAAGGCCGTCGTCGAGGAGACCGTCGCCGCGCTCAAGGCCGGCTCGGACCAGATCGTCCAGGTCACCGACCCGTACACCGCGCACGCCGTCTCGCAGGACGGCTCCACCGCCTACGTCTCGGTCTCCTACAAGGTCAACGCCATGGAGCTGACCGACGCGACGCGTGAGGCCCTCAAGGACACCGGGCACGACGCGCAGGGCAAGGGGCTGACCGTCGAGATCGGCGGCGACGCGCTCCAGACCATGCCCGAGCAGGGCGCGAGCGAGGCCATCGGCATCGTCCTCGCGGGCATCGTGCTCGTCATCACCTTCGGCTCGCTCGTCGCGGCCGGGCTCCCGCTGCTCACCGCGGTCATCGGCGTCGGCATCGGCGTCTCGTCGATCACCGCGCTCGCGAACGTCCTGGACCTCGGCACCACCACGTCCACGCTCGCGTCGATGATCGGCCTCGCCGTCGGCATCGACTACGCCCTCTTCATCGTCTCCCGCTACCGCGCGGAGCTCGCCGACGGCCGCGAGAAGGAGGACGCCGCCGGGCGCGCGGTCGGCACCGCCGGTTCCGCCGTCGTCTTCGCCGGACTCACCGTCGTCATCGCCCTGGTCGGCCTGGCCGTCGTCAACATCCCGATGCTGACGAAGATGGGCTTCGCCGCCGCCGCCACGGTCGTGATCGCGGTCCTCATCGCGCTCACCCTCATCCCGGCCCTGCTCGGCTTCGCCGGCGACAAGGTCGTCAGCCGCAAGCAGCGCAAGGGCACCGTCAAGGCGGGCGACAAGCCCAACGGCGGCACCCGCTGGGCCCGCTTCGTCATCCGCCGCCCGCTGATGGTGCTGATCGTCGGCGTCCTCGGCCTCGGCGCGATCGCCGTGCCCGCTGCCTCCCTGGAGATGGGCCTCCCGGACGACGGCGTGAAGCCGACCTCCACCTCCGAGCGCCGGGCGTACGACGCGCTGTCCGACGGCTTCGGCCCCGGCTTCAACGGCCCGCTGCTCGTCGTCGTGGACGGCGACAAGGCGACCGCCGACCGGACGGTCTCCACGATCAAGGGCCTCGACGGCTGGGCGGCGGTCACCCCGGCGACCCCGAACAAGGCCGGCGACGCCGCGATGATCACGGTGATCCCGAAGGACCGCCCGTCCTCGACCGCCACCGAGGGCCTGGTCCACGACATCCGCGACGCCACGGGCGACGACGTCCTCGTCACCGGCGCCACCGCGATGAACATCGACTTCTCGCAGAAGATGAACGACGCGCTCGTGCCGTACCTGGCGCTCGTCGTCGGCCTCGCCTTCGTGCTCCTGACCCTGGTCTTCCGCTCGATCCTCGTCCCGCTGAAGGCGGCCCTCGGCTTCCTGCTCTCGGTGGTCGCGGCCCTCGGCGCGGTCGTCGCGGTCTTCCAGTGGGGCTGGCTCGGCAGCCTCTTCGGGGTCGAGCAGACCGGCCCGATCATGTCGATGATGCCGATCTTCATGGTGGGTGTCGTCTTCGGTCTCGCGATGGACTACGAGGTCTTCCTCGTCACCCGGATGCGCGAGGCGTACGTGCACGGCGAGCGTCCCGGCGAGGCGATCGTGACCGGCTTCCGGCACAGCGCCCGGGTGGTCACCGCCGCAGCGGTGATCATGATCGCGGTCTTCTCCGGCTTCATCGGCATGGACGACCAGATGGTCAAGATGATCGGCTTCGGTCTCGCGGCGGCGGTCCTCTTCGACGCCTTCGTGGTCCGCATGGCGATCGTCCCGGCCGTCCTCGCGCTGCTCGGCCGCAAGGCCTGGTGGCTGCCGAAGTGGCTGGACCGGGTCCTGCCGAACGTGGACGTGGAGGGCGAGGGCCTCGCCCAGTCCGCCGACGGGCCCGGCGCCGCGAAGCCGGACCTCGTGAAGGTCTGAGCTCCCGGCTCCTGAGTTCCGTACGCCGTCAGTGTGTCGCCAACGACGCACTGGCGGCGTACGTGTGCTTCAGGAAGCGGAGCAGCGCCGTGGTGTCGAACTGCACGACCGTCACCCCGTCGTCCCGGTGGAGCTCGACGACCGTCTGGACGCGGCCGCAGGGCCAGACGCCGATGTCGCCGCGGCGGGTCGGGGTGCGCATGCCCGTCTCCAGGAGGGTGCGCGGGAAGGACCACTCGACGGCGCCGGGGAAGACGAAGCGGACCGTCGCGGGGGAGAAGCCGGGGTCGTAGCGGAGGGCCACCGGGACGGGGCGGGAGAGGGGGGCGTCGCTGATGATCCTTCCCTTGGCATGGTCGTCGACTGCGTGATCGTCTACGGCGGCCATGGGTGACTCCTCACCTTTTGTCCTCTATCTACCAATGTCCCACGCCTTCCCGTCACCGGCGCGGCGCATGCCTGTTCGGCGGAAGGTGTGCGCGGGGTCACGTGCGTCCGTGCGCCGCGGTTCTGTGACTGATGCGCTCTTGCAAGCCCTTTGCAGTAACGCCTTATCATTCCGGACGTGCATGTACCTGACGGATTCATCAACGCCCCCGTATCGGCCGCCGCCGGTGTCGTCGCCGCCGGCGCCGTCGCCGTCGGCCTGCGCGGCGCCCGCAAGGAACTCGACGAGAGGACGGCCCCGCTCGCCGGCCTCGTCGCGGCCTTCATCTTCGCCGTCCAGATGCTGAACTTCCCGGTCGCCGCCGGGACCAGCGGCCACCTCCTCGGCGGAGCGCTCGCCGCGATCCTCGTCGGGCCCTGGACCGGCGTCCTGTGCATCGCCGTCGTCCTGCTCATGCAGGGCATCCTCTTCGCCGACGGCGGCCTCACCGCCCTCGGCGTGAACATCACCGTCATGGGCGTCGTCACCGTCGTCGTGGCCTACGCGCTCTTCCGCGGCCTGGTCCTCGTCCTGCCGCGCACCCGCCGCTCGGTGACCGTGGCCTCGTTCGCCGCCGCGCTCGTCTCCGTACCGGCCGCGGCCGCCGCCTTCACGCTCATCTACGCGATCGGCGGCACCACCGACGTCCCCGTCTCCAAGGTCCTCACGGCCATGGTCGGCGTGCACGTCCTCATCGGCGTCGGCGAGGCCGTCATCACCATGCTGACCGTCGGCGCCGTCGTCGCCGTCCGCCCCGACCTCGTGTACGGCGCCCGCGGCCTGACCGCGCCGCTCAAGCTCCGCGTCGACGGCGAACTGGTCGACGCGACCCCCGCCCCGGTCGCCACCGGCTCCCCGAGAAAGCTGTGGATCGGCGGCGTGGTCACCGCCCTCGTCCTCGCCGGCTTCGTCTCCTTCTACGCCTCCGCCAGCCCCGACGGCCTCGAGAAGGTCGCCGCCGACCAGGGCATCGACAAGAACGTCGGGCAGCACGCCGCCGCGGACTCCCCGCTCGCCGACTACGGCGTCAAGGGCGTCGAGGCCCCCCGCCTCTCCGGCGGCCTCGCCGGTGTCATCGGCGTCGGCGCGACCCTGGCCGCCGGCACCGGCGCCTTCTGGGTCGTCCGCCGCCGCAAGAGCGCCTCCCTGGAGGCCTGACATGGGAGCGGGGCACGCCCACAAGCTCTACCGGCACGGGCACTCGCCGGTCCACGAGCTGCCCCCGCACACCAAGCTCGCCGCCGTCCTCGGCTTCGTCGTGGTCGTCGTCTCGACGCCCCGCGAGGCCGTCTGGGCCTTCGCCCTCTACGCCGCGCTCCTCGCGGCCGTCGCCGCGAAGGCCCGGATCCCGGCCGGCTTCCTGCTCAAGCGGCTGCTCATCGAGATCCCGTTCGTCGCCTTCGCGCTGCTCATGCCCTTCGTGGTCCCCGGCGAGCAGACGGAGGTCCTCGGGGTCTCCCTGAGCGTCCCCGGCCTGTGGGGCGCCTGGAACGTCCTCGCCAAGGGCACCCTCGGCGTCGCCGCCTCCGTGCTCCTCGCCTCCACCACCGAACTGCGGGCCCTGATCCTCGGCCTCCAGCGGCTGAAGCTGCCGCCGCTGCTCGTCCAGATCGCCTCGTTCATGATCCGCTACGGCGACGTCATCACCGACGAGATGCGCCGCATGTCCGTCGCCCGCCGCTCGCGCGGCTTCGAGGCGAAGGGCGTCCGCCACTGGGGCGTCCTCGCCAAGTCCGCGGGCGCGCTCTTCATCCGCTCGTACGAGCGCGGCGAACGCGTCCACCTCGCCATGGTCAGCCGCGGCTACAGCGGCACCATGCCGGTCATCGACGAGGTCACCGCCACCCGCGCCCAGTGGGCGTCCGCCGCCGCGCTGCCGCTCACCGCACTCCTGATCTGCCTCCTGGGATGGACCCTATGACCGCCTCGCTGGACGTACGCGGCCTCGCGTACGCGTACCCCGACGGCCACCAGGCCCTCTTCGGCGTCGACCTGACCGTCGGGCGCGGCGAGCGCGTCGCCCTGCTCGGCCCCAACGGCGCCGGCAAGACCACCCTCGTCCTCCACCTCAACGGCATCCTCGCCGGCGGCGCGGGCACCGTCACCGTCGCGGGGCTTCCGGTCGGCAAGAAGCACATGGCCGAGATCCGGCGGAAGGTCGGCATCGTCTTCCAGGACCCCGACGACCAGCTGTTCATGCCGACCGTCCGCGAGGACGTGGCCTTCGGCCCGGCGGCGGCCGGTGTCCGGGGCGCCGAGCTGGAGGCCGTCGTCCTGCGCGCACTGGAGAGGGTCGGGATGGCGGAGTTCGCCGACCGGCCCCCGCACCACCTGTCCTTCGGGCAGCGCCGCCGGGTCGCCGTCGCGACCGTCCTCGCCATGGAGCCGGAGATCCTCGTCCTCGACGAGCCGTCCTCCAACCTGGACCCCGCCTCGCGCCGCGAGCTCGCCGACATCCTCCGCACCCTCGACGTCACCGTCCTGATGGTCACCCACGACCTGCCGTACGCCCTGGAGCTCTGCCCGCGCTCGGTGATCCTCAGCGAGGGCGTGATCGCGGAGGACGGCCCGACCGCCGCGATCCTCTCGGACGAGGAGCTGATGGCCCGGCACCGGCTTGAGCTGCCGTTCGGCTTCGTCCCGAGTTCCGTGGCCTGACCTTGGTCCGACCGGCTGGATATGCCGGTGGGTCGTGCCGAGGCGCTCCGTGCGGTGGCGGCGCCGAGGTTATGAAGGGAATCGGATGACAGTTCGTCGTTCGATCCCCTTCATGGACATCACCCTCAGGAGTCGCACTATGCGCCCCATCAGAGCCGCCTGTCTCGGCACGGCCACGCTGGTCGCCCTTCTCACCTGCACATCTGTAGCGGGCGCCGCCGCGACGGACACCGGTTCCGCCCAGACCACGGGCAAAGCCCGGGTCATCACCCTCACGGGCGTGGTGCAGGAGGTGCACCGCTTCCCCGTATCGACCACCCCCGGCGTCGTCTCGCAGGGCGATCGGGTCGTCGTCCGCTCGATCCTCTCCGACCTGGACGGCAACGAGGTCGGCGAGACCAACGGCACCTGCACCACCACCCGGGGCGGCACCGATGAAGCCGAGCAGTGCCTGGTGACCTACACCCTCGCGGACGGCCAGCTCGTCGTGGCGGGCATGTTCTACAACTACCTCGACCCGGACGCTTCCTTCGACAACGCGATCACCGGCGGCACCGGGAGGTACGACAAGGCTCGTGGCTCGGTCCACGCCGAGCTGCTGAATGGCGTGAGGACGTTCACGATCAACCTCGTCTGACGTCCCCCGACGTCCACCCGACCCCGGAATCCGACCGTTCCCCCTCGCGTTGCACCATGGGAACCGGTCGAACGAAAGAGAGTGTGGGTCAGGTGGACGTCCAGGGCACGGTGGCGGCGGGCTGGGAGCCGGTCAGGGACGCGTTCCTGCGCAACTTCGAACAGCGGGGCGAGCGCGGCGCGGCCGTCGCCGTCCACCGGGACGGCGTGCGGGTCGTCGACCTGTGGGCGGGGACGAAGGACGTCGAGGGCTCCGACCCGTGGACGGCGGACACCGCCCAGGTCGTCCGCTCGGCCACCAAGGGCGTCGCCGCCGCCGTCCCCCTGCTCCTGCACCAGCGCGGCCTGCTCGACCTGGACGCCCCCGTCGCCTCGTACTGGCCCGAGTTCAAGGCCCACGGCAAGGACCGCGTCACCGTACGGCAGCTCCTCGCGCACCGGGCCGGAGTGCCCGTCCTCGACCGTCCCCTCAGCCTCGCCGAAGCGGTCGACCTCCCGACGGCGACGGCCGCGATCGCCGCCCAGGCCCCCGTCTGGGAGCCCGGCACCGCCCACGGCTACCACGCCCACACCTTCAGCTGGCTGCTCTCCGGCCTCGTCCAGCGGGTCACCGGCCGCACCATAGGACGCTGGGTCGCCGAGGAGATCACCGGCCCCCTCGGCCTCGACCTGTGGATCGGCCTGCCCGAGGCCGAGGCCCACCGGGTCGGCCGGCTCGGCCCCGTCGAGGAGATCGACCCGCCCGGCAGCGGCGCCCTCAAGCTCCGCCCCAAGCGCTCCGTCACCGAGGCCTACCAGGACCCCGCCTCCCTCACCCGGCGCGCCTTCGGGGTCATCGACCCCAAGCCCGACGAGAACGACCCCGTCTACCGGGCCGCCGAACTGCCCGGCTCGGCCGGTGTCGCCACCGCCCGCGCCCTCGCCCGCTTCTACGCCGCCACCCTCGGCCCCGTCGACGGAGCCGAGCACCTCTTCGCCCCCGCCACCCTGACCCTCGCCCGCACCGAGGAGTCCGCGGGCGCGGACAAGGTGCTGCTCGTCGGCACGCGCTTCGGTCTCGGCCACATGCTGCACGGCCCGGCCTGCCCGCTCCTCGGCCCCTCCTCCTTCGGCCACCCCGGCCGCGGCGGCTCCCTCGGCTTCGCCGACCCGGACGCCGGGATCGCCTTCGGGTACGTCACCAACGGCATGCGCAAGACGGTCACGGCCGACCCGCGCGCCCAGGCCCTGGTGCGCGCGGTGCGCTCGGTGACGGGCTGACCGGAGCGGTTCGTCAACTCCCGGGCGGCGACTTGACATTGTGAACGGCGGCCGGGCCGTTCCCCGGCCGGTCGGCCGATACCGTGTGCCCGCTCCACCGACCGGTGGCGCGGGCACGGGGGTGCGTGGTGATCGAGATTCCGCTGCGGCGGTCCGGGTACGGGACGGTCCGGATCGCCGACAGCCGGCTCTGGGAGACGTACGGCAGCATCGGGCTGCTCTCCTCGCGGCGCGGGCTCGCGCCCTGGCCGTACACCAACTGGGACCGGGCGGCCCGCCGTTCGCTGACCAGGGCCGAGGTGACCGTCCCGGGCTGGCTCGTCCATCTGTACCGCGCCCGCGGCGGCGCCCTCCCCTCCTTCCTCCTCGTCGTCCCCGACCCGTCCGGCGGCGACCTGGCGGCGGACCTCGCGGCCCTCGCCGCCGTGCCCCCGGCCCGCGTCCGGGAGGAGCTGGACCAGTGGTTCCCGCAGGGCGTCCCCGCCGAGGTGGCGCCCCTGTACGCGGATCCGGGGGCGCGCCTGGCCGAACTCCGCGAGTTGCTGCCCCGGTACTGGCGGGCGGCCGTCGCCCCGTACGCGGCGTCCCTGCGGGTCGCGACGGAGGAGGACATCCTGCTGCGGGCCCGGATCCTCGCCACCCAGGGCCCGGAGCGGCTGCTCGGCTCCCTCCGCGGACGGCGGCTCACCCGGAACGGTGATGTGCTGCGACTCCACCTCGGGCACGTGGTGAACGCCCGGACCGCCCTGCCGTGCGTCTCCCGCCTCGTCCTCGTCCCCCTGGTGTTCGGCAGGGGAGCCCCGTACTCCGCGTCCGCCCCGGACGGCACGACGGCCGTCGCCTACCAGGCCGAGGGGGCCGCCGTCCTGCTCGGGGAGACGTCCCCGCCGGGGCGACGGGACCTCGCCGAGGGGCCCGCGCGCGGGGACCGTCTCGAGATCCTGCTCGGCCGCAGCAGGGCCGGAGTCGTCCGCGGCCTCGTCGCGCCCACCACCACCTCGGACCTCGCCGCGACCCTCGGTCTCGCCCCGAGCACCGTCTCCGAGCACCTCAGCGCCCTGGTCGCCGCGGGCGTGGTGCGGCGGCGCAGGGAGGGCGTACGCGTGCTGTACGAACTGGACGGCCCGGGTGTCGCGCTGCTCCGGCACATGGACAACAGGCGTAGGGTCAACGCGCCGGAGAGCCAAACCAGTTGAAACCAGGAGGAACCGAATGACCACGGATGTCGCGGGTGTCGACACGTACGAGAAGCTGCTCGCCCTGCTCGACGGGCGCGGCGCGGCCTACCGGGTGATCGAGCACGCCCCCGAGGGCGCCACCGAGGCGGTCAGCGCGCTGCGCGGCCACACGCTCGACCGGGCGGCCAAGTGCATCATCGCCATGGTGAAGATCGGCAAGAAGGAGAAGCGCTTCGCGCTCGTCGTCGTACCGGGCGACCGGCGCATCGACCTCAACGCCGTGAAGGCGCTGTACGGCGGCACGTACGTCTCCTTCGCCTCCCCGGAGATCGCCGAGGAGCTCGCGGGCTCGCCGAGCGGCACGATCCTGCCGTTCGCCTTCGACGAGCGCCTCGAACTGATCGTGGACCCCGACCTGTTGGTCCACCCCGAGTTCTTCTTCAACGCGGCCCGCCTCGACCGCTCGCTGGCCCTGGCCACGGAGGACTACCGGACGATCGCCGAGCCGCGGGTGGAGCGGGTCTCTTCCTGATCGCGCCTCAGGCCATGGACGGCGTGAGGGCGAGCACCATGCCCAGGCCGACGAGGACGGTCCCGATGACCTTGTTGAGGACGCTCTGCCGCTGCAGCAGACGGCTGCGCAGGGACTGGTTGGAGAAGAGCACCGCGGCCAGCGCGAACCACACCAGGTGCGCGAGCGACATGAACAGGCCGTAGCCGACCTGCTGGAAGAGCGGGGTGTCGGCGCTGACGACCTGGGTGTAGGTGCTCAGCACGAAGAGCATGGTCTTCGGGTTGAGCGCGTTCGTCAGGAATCCGGTGCGCAGCGCCCCCGCCTTCGAGAGGCCGGCGTCGCTCGACAGGTCGATGTCCACCTGGGCCTTGGTGACGAAGGTCTTGTACCCGATGTAGACCAGGTACGCGGCGCCGATCAGTTTCATCGCCGTGAAAAGCATCGGGGTCCGGGTCACCAGAAGTCCCACGCCCAGCATGGTGTAGGTGACGTGCACGAGAACGCCCAGGGAAATACCGACGGCGGCGAGAACGCCGGCGGTCCGCCCGTACAAATAGCTGTTCCGGACGGTCATCGCGAAGTCCGCGCCGGGGCTGATGACTGCCAGAATGGTGATGACCGCTACGGCGATGAGCTGACCCATTTTCCCGTCTTCTCACTCGGGTGGAATGCGGGCGCGGGGGACGCCGTCGTGGCCGCCCCCCGCGCCGCACCGGACACTTACGGCTTGTGACGGTAGGTGATCACCAGCACGTCGCGCGAGGCCGGGAGGGCGGGATCGATCTGCTCGATGGGCGTGACGCCGTGGTAGACCCGCTCGTCGTTGACGAGCGCCACGTCGAGGACGTCGGTGAGGGAGAACTTCTCCACCGGCTGCTTGTCCAGGTTGAAGACGGTGCTCTCGCCGCCGGTGGCGTTCGAGCGGCCGATCATCGCCATCAGCACGAAGGTGACGCCGTCGCGGTGGACGCCCTCGGGGGTCGGCAGGCCGACCTCCTCGCCGTTCACCTCGATGCGGAACTGGTGGGCCTCGATGTGCCAGTCCGAGTACGGGGCGAGGCGGCCGAAGACGTCGCAGCCCAGCGTGAGCAGGCTGTCCATGGTGCGGCCGCGCAGGCTCTGCTCCTCGAACGGCTCGTAGTGCCGGGCGACGCCGCCGTTGAGGTTGTTGTAGTCGAGGCCCTGGTAGTGCGGCTGGTGGGGCTCGACGCGGTAGTCGGCGCTCGCCTTGGGCGCGCTCAGCGTGGCGTGCCGGCGCCGGCGGTAGCGGCCGCCGTCCGCCATGTAGCCGTCGAGCGGCATGCGGGTCCAGCTGTCGCGGAAGGACTCCAGGTCGTCGAGGGCGGTCTCGGAGCGGCGCAGGAGGAGCGACTTCACCTGGTCGCCGGAGATCAGGTCGAAACTCCGGGACGAAAGCGATGAGCAGATCTCCTCGACACCGGACTCGTACGTATCGTCCCCGTGCTGCTGTGAAGCCATTGTTTCCCCCTGGGTCAATGCACATGGTCGGCGGGGTGGATCGTGCGCTCGGCGCCGGACGGGTGTCAAAGAGTTTCGGCCCTGGCCGAATGGCCGCGAGTTCGCGTTCTTCGGCCATCTCTGGCCATTCGTCCGTGAATTCCATGAACTCTGTGTTGCGAAAAGGTTTCACGGGATGCTGGGATCTGGCCATGGATCTCACGAAACGCTTCGAGGGGTACGCGGTACTGGTCACGGGCGCGGCGCGCGGCATCGGCGCGGCCACCGCCCGGCGGCTCGCGGCGGAGGGCGCGCGGGTCCTCGTGACGGACATCGACGAGGCGGCGGCGAGGCGGACGGCGGAGGAACTCCCCGGGGCCGTGGCGGCGCGCTGCGACGTCGGCGACCAGGAGTCCGTGGACGGGGCCGTCGCGTACGCGGTGGCGACCTTCGGCCGCCTGGACGTCCTCGTGAACAACGCCCTCGGCCCCGTCGCCCCCGACCGGGACCGCTTCGAGGACGAACCCGACGGGAGCTGGACCGGCCAGCTGGGCGTCACGCTGATGGGCGCCGTGCGCTGCTCACGGGCGGCGCTGCCGCACCTCGCGGCGGCCGGCGGGCGCGGGGCGATCGTGACGATCGGCTCGGTCAACGCGGAGGCGGACTTCGGCGGCCACGCGTACAGCGCGGCCAAGGCGGGCCTGGCGTCGCTGACCCGGACGCTGGCGGGCGACGCGGCGCCGCGCGGCGTCCGGGTCAACCAGATCAACCCGGGCACGATCGCGACGAGGGCCTGGGCGGGCAAGGAGGCCGACCTCACGGCCCTCGCCACCCGCGTCTACCCCCTGGGCCGCGTCGGCACCCCGGAGGACGTGGCGGCGGCGGTCGCCTTCCTGGCCTCCGCGGACGCCTCCTGGATCACCGGCACGACCCTCCGCGTGGACGGCGGCCTCCTGGCGGTGAACACGCACTTCGCGGAGGTGCTGGCAGACGGCTAGACAGCCCCTGGGGCCTGTCCGGACGGCCCGTCACCCCGCGTGCAGCATCAGTCCGATGCCCACCACCATCAGGCCCGCCGCCGCGACCCTCGGGGCGCCGAAGCGTTCCTTGAAGAAGAGGGCGCCGATGGCCGCGCCCACGATGATGGAGGACTCGCGCAGGGCGGCGACCGGGGCCAGGGGGGCCTTCGTCTGGGCCCAGAGGACGAGGGCGTACGCCGCGACCGACAGGGCCGCGCCGAGCAGGCCCCGGGCCGCGTACGGGCGGAGCTGGGGGAGGAGGGCCGCGCGGCGGGTCCACAGGGCGTACGCCGGGATCACGAGGCCCTCCAGGACCATCAGCCACCCGATGTAGCCCAGCGGGGTGCCGGAGGCGCGGACGCCGACGCCGTCGACCACCGTGTACAGGGCGATCGACAGGCCCGTCGCGCCCGCCGCGAGCAGCGCCGGCCAGTGCGGCCGGGTGTCCTTGCCCCGGATGCCCCACAGCGCAAGCCCCGTCAGGCCCGCGCAGGCCACCGCGACCCCGAGCAACTGCGGGCCGCCCGGCACCTCGTGGAGGAAGACCGCCGCGATGACGGTCACGACGAGCGGGGCCGTACCGCGCGCGATCGGGTACATCTGGCCGAAGTCCCCGAGCGTGAACGACCGCATGAGGAGCGCGTAGTAGCCGATGTGCAGCAGGGCCGAGGCGATCAGGTACGGCCACGCCCCCGCCGCCGGCAGCGGGACGAACAGGGCCGTCGCGATGCCGATCAGCGCGCCGCCGCCGGAGATCAGCGTGAAGGAGAGGAGCTGGTCCTTGATGTGGTGCGCGATCGCGTTCCAGCCGGCGTGCGTGACGGCCGCGACGAGGACCGCGAACGTGACGAGCGGGGTCACGCGGCAGGCTCGCGGACGTCCACGAGCGTGCCGCCGGCAAGCGTGACCAGCGTCTTCGGGTCCATCGCGAAGACCGTGTGCGGGGTGCCCGCCGCCGCCCACACCACGGCGTGGTCGAGGATGCCGCGGTCGGCGAGGACCCTCGTCCGGGTGCGGTGCCCGAAGGGCGGCACGCCCCCGATCGCGTACCCCGTCGTCTCCCGGACCGCCTTCGCGTCCGCCCGGGTCACCTGCCCGGCGCCCAGCTCCTGACGCACCCGCTCGACGTCCACCCGCGACGCGCCGTCCATCAGGACGAGGACCGGCACCCCGTCGGCCGCGAAGATCAGCGACTTCACGATCTCGCCGACCGCGCAGCCGATGGCGTCGGCGGCCTGCTGGGCGGTGCGGGTCTCGTCCGGGAAGCGGCGGATCTCGACGTCGAGACCCAAGTCCCGGAGCGCGGCGGCGAACTGGGGGTGCGCATCGGCGTGTGTCGTCATGCCCGGCACGCTAGCGGTCCGTGTACGGGGCACGCGACAGGGTTCCGGGCCCGGTCCCCGCCCTCGGTCACCCCGGGTTCCGGGCCCGTCCCCGCCCCCGGTCACCCCGGGTTCCGCCCCCGGTCCCCGCCCCCGGTCACCCCGGGTTCCGGGCCCGTCCCCGCCCCCGGTCACCCCGCCTTCAGTACCCGCGCGACCACCGGGCCCGCCGCGTCGCCGCCGTGGCCGCCGGCCTGGACGACGGCCGCCGCCGCGAGGTCGCCGGAGTAGCCGGTGAACCAGCTGTTGGAGGTGGACTGGCCGTCGAGCTCGGCGGAGCCGGTCTTCGCGCCCTTCGGGGAGGGGACCCCGGCCATGGCCTTCGTCGCGGTGCCCTGCGACGTCGTCGCCGCGGCCTTCATCATCCGGCGCAGCCCCGTGGCGACCTCGCCGGGGAGCGGCTCGGCCGTGGCGAACTCGCGGTCGTCGAGGTCCCGCGCCACCAGGTACGGCTGGAGGAACCGGCCGTTCTTCGCGGTCGCGGAGAGCGAGGCGACGTTCAGGGCGCTCATCGTGATCTTGCCCTGGCCGATGTACGAGGCGGGCGTCTCGCTCCCGGCCGACTCGGGGACGGAGCCGTCCCAGGCCCCGACCCCGATGTTCCACTCCGCGCCGATGCCGAACCAGCGGCGGGCGGTCGTACCGAGGGCGGTGTCGGCGACGTTCTTGTCGCTGAGCTTGGTGATCGCCTTGATGAAGGCGGTGTTGCAGGAGCGGCTGAACGCGTCGGTGAGGGTGCCGTCGGCGATGCTGAACCTGCCGAGGTTCTGGAAGGTCCTGCTCCGCGACACGACGTCGGGCGGACACTCGACCCTGGTGGTGGGGGTGGCCAGACCGTGCTCCATCATCATCGCCGCCGTGACGATCTTCATCGTGGAGCCGGGGGCCTGCTGGCCCTGGAGCGCGGTGTTGAACTCGGTGGCCGGGCTGTTGGCGACCGCCCGTATCGCCCCCGTGGACGGCTCGATCGCGGCGACCGAGGCGCGGTCGTACTGCTTGACGGCCTTCTCGGCCGCCGCCTGGACGTCCGCGTCGATGGTGGTCCTGAGGGTGCCGGGCTTCCCCTTCCGCAGGACGAGGAGGGGGGTGTCGGCGACGCCCTCGCTCCCCGAGTCGATCCAGGTCTCGACACCGGGGGTGCCGTCGACCTTCGCCCCGTACCGCTTGCGGAGTTCGGCCAGGACCGGCCCGAGCGAGGGGTACTTCTCCGCCGTCAGCTCCACGCCGTCCTGGTCGACGGCCTTCACCTCGGCGGTCTTCGCGACGCCCGTCCGCAGGGTGCCGGCGGCGGTCAGCTTCGGGTGGAGGACGGCCGGCTGCCACTTCACGAGCGGGCGGCCGGTGGTCTGCCCGCGCAGCACGGTCAGTTCGGAGGCGTACGACCAGTCCTTGGACACGCCCTCGTACGTGACGGTCGCCTTCACCGTGAACGGCACCTTCGCCCCGACGGCCGCCCCCGGCGTGATGACGGCCTTCGAGACCTTCGCCCCCTCCCGGTAGCCCGCGACCGCGGGCCCCGCCGAGACCGGATCGTTCGTCAGCTGGGCCGCCCGGTCCGACTCCCCGGCGGCCCAGGCGGCCAGGAAGTCCTTCGCGGTGCCCGTGACCTCGTCGGGGGTGACGGGCCCCGTCCTCGGCGCGGACTCGGAGCGGTTCTCCACGCCCGAGTCACCGCCGGTGATCCCGTTCCAGAGGTTGTACCCCCCGTACCCGACCCCGCTCGCCACGACGAGGAACACGCCCCCGACGATCGAGACCTTGACTCCACTGCGCATGACTGCGCCTCCCCTCCCCAGGTGGACCGACGAGTCAAGCAGTCGCGGCGATCCCGTGTCGAGCAACTTTCGCCATATCCGTCACTCCCGCCACAGAGCGAAGGAGGGCGCGACCACCGGTCGCGCCCTCCTTCGTGCAATTCCCCCGCTACACCCAGGTGTCGAGCCACATCCTGGCCCGCCACTGGTCCATCGGAATGGGTGTCCCGGTGTAGATGGGCCAGAAGTAGATGAAATTCCAGACGATGAGCAGCACCAGGCAGCCCGCCGCCACCGCGCCGAAAGTGCGGCGTCTTTCCGAGGAGCCCCGGGGGCCGATGATCGCGCCCAGCATCATGGCCACCGCCAGGCACAGGAAAGGCACGAAGACGACCGCGTAGAAAAGGAAGATGGTGCGTTCCTGGTAGAGGAACCAGGGGAGCCAGCCGGCCGCGATCCCGCAGGCGATCGCGCCCGCGCGCCAGTCGCGGCGGAAGGCCCAGCGCCACAGGACGTAGAGGATCGCGAAGCAGGCGGCCCACCAGAGGAGCGGGGTGCCGAGGGCGAGGACCTCCTGGGCGCACTTCTCCTTCGCCGTCACCGGGCAGCCGGCCGTGCCGGGGGCCGGGGACTCGTAGAAGTACGAGACGGGGCGGCCCAGGACGATCCACGACCAGGGGTTCGACTGGTAGGTGTGCGGCGAGGTCAGGCCGACGTGGAAGGTGTACACCTCGGACTCGTAGTGCCAGAGGCTGCGCAGCCAGTCCGGGAGCCAGCCCCAGGTGCCGCCGCCGACCGCCTTGTCGTGGTCCTCGGCCCAGTGGCGGAAGTAGCCCTTGTCGGTGACCAGCCAGCCGGTCCACGTCGCCAGGTACGTCCCGATCGCCACCGGCACCACCGACACGAACGCCGGGACCAGGTCCTTCTTGATCACCGCGAGGTACGGGCGGACGGCGCCGGCCGTGCGGCGGGCGCCGACGTCCCACAGGACGGTGAGCAGACCGAAGGCGACCATCACGTACAGGCCGTTCCACTTGGTCGCCGCCGCGAGGCCGAGGGACACGCCGGCCGCGAGCCGCCACGGCCGCCAGCCCAGGCGCAGGCCCTCCGCGATCTCCGCGTCCGGCCGCAGGACGCCCTCCTCGTCCTCGGGGAGCGCGGCCGCGAGCCGCCGGCGCGTCCGGTCCCGGTCCAGGACGAGGCAGCCGAAGGCGGCGAGCACGAAGAACATCAGCACCTGGTCGAGCAGCGCGGTGCGGCTCATCACGAAGTGCAGTCCGTCGACGGCGAGCAGCAGACCCGCCAGACAGCCCAGGAACGTGGAGCGGAACAGGCGGCGGCCGATCCGGCACAGCATCAGCACCGACAGCGTGCCGAGGAGCGCGACCATGAAGCGCCAGCCGAAGGGCTCGAAGCCGAAGAGCTTCTCGCCGACGCCGATCACCCATTTGCCCATCGGCGGGTGGACGACATAGCCCGGGTCGGTCGGGATCAGGACCGAGCCGGGGTCCGTGAGGATCGTCTTGTCGATGTCCTTCGGCCAGGCCCCCTCGTACCCCTGGTTGATCAGGGCCCAGGAGTCCTTGGCGTAGTACGTCTCGTCGAATATCACCGCGTGCGGCTTGCCCAGGTTCCAGAACCGCAGCAGGCCCGCGACCGCCGTGACCAGGAGCGGACCGCCCCAGGCAAGGAGCCGCCACAGCCGGTCGGCGCCGCCGGGGCCGATGCCGAGCAGCGACCACGTCCGCTCGGACGGCCGGGTGTACGAGGGGACGAGCCGCTCGCGCAGCCCGATCGGCGCGGCGTCCGGGGCGGGCGGCGTGTAGCCGAAGCGCCGCAGCCTCTGCTGCCAGGAAGAGGGCTCTGCCACGGGCGCCGCCATGGGGTGCTGGCCCTCCAGGGCCTCGGGTGCGGTACTGGTCACCGCGCCATCGTAGGGAACGCGCCTGTGCGAGTCGCCTGTCCGGGCTGGGAGGATGTCCCGTGTGACAGGAACGCTGGTACTCGCAGGGACCCCCATCGGCGACATCGCGGACGCCCCGCCCCGCCTCGCCGCCGAGCTGGAGAGCGCGGACATCGTGGCCGCCGAGGACACCCGGAGGCTGCGCGGCCTCACCCGGGCGCTCGGCATCCACACCACGGGCCGGGTCGTCTCGTACTTCGAGGGCAACGAGTCCGCCCGTACGCCGGAGCTCGTCGAGGCCCTGGTCGGCGGGGCGCGGGTGCTGCTCGTGACCGACGCGGGCATGCCGTCGGTCTCGGATCCCGGCTACCGGCTGGTCGCCGCCGCCGTCGAGCAGGACATCAAGGTGACGGCCGTCCCCGGCCCGTCCGCCGTGCTCACGGCGCTCGCCCTCTCCGGTCTCCCCGTGGACCGCTTCTGCTTCGAGGGCTTCCTGCCGAGGAAGGCCGGCGAGCGCCTGGGCCGCCTCCGCGAGGTCGCGGACGAGCGGCGGACCCTCGTCTACTTCGAGGCCCCGCACCGGCTCGACGACACCCTCGCCGCGATGGCCGAGGTGTTCGGCGGCGAGCGCCGGGCGGCCGTCTGCCGCGAGCTGACCAAGACGTACGAGGAGGTCAAGCGCGGCCCGCTGGCCGAGCTCGCCGCCTGGGCGGCCGAGGGCGTACGGGGCGAGATCACCGTCGTCGTCGAGGGCGCCCCGGAGACCGGCCCCGCCGAACTCGACGCGGAGGAGCTGGTGCGCAGGGTGCGGGTGCGCGAGGAGGCGGGGGAGCGCCGCAAGGAGGCGATCGCCGCCGTCGCCGCGGAGGCGGGACTTCCCAAGCGGGAGGTCTTCGATGCCGTGGTGGCGGCAAAGAATGCGGACGCGTCGGGCCCCGGAAAGGGTAAAGGACTAATCTGAAAGGCAAAGCCGAACCCGGCGCCGGGACTCTTCGCAGGGCGCTTGGCAAGGGAACGCCAAAGAGAAATCCATGGTTCGTCCCCCGCTGATGCGCTCCGGCCCGAAAAGGCGTCCACTGATCAGTGGAGAGGAGCTGGCATGAGCGAGATCACCGGCACCGGCATATCCGTCGCCCATGAGGCGTACGCCTTCGCCTGCATGCGCTGTGGATACGGCTGGGAGCAGGCGTACGACATCGAGCACCACGTCGACGCCGCCGGCCAGGAATTCGTCGTCTACAAGGCCGACGGGGAGCGGGTTCCGTCCCCGTTGTCCAGGCCCACCTGCATGAACTGCGACAGCCACGTCGTCCGCATCATGCGCGCGGGGCAGGTGTCGTCGGTGATCGATCTGATCGCCGCGACCGAGAAGCACCACCCCGGGGCACGGGCGACGAAGCCCGTCTCACCGGCCGGGCCCATCGGCCAGGAGCTGACCGAGGACGACGTGCCCGAGAAGCCGCCGGTGCCGCACCACTGGCACCTGTCGGACCTCTTCCACCCCTTCAGGCGTCACCAGTAGTCCACGCGCAAGCCCGCGCGCAGGCACTCGTGGCCCTCGTACGATCGGGGCCATGAGTGCCAAGGACGCCCCGCCCCCGCTGCCCGAACCCCTCCTCGTGGAGGTCGCGGACTCGCACACCCACATGGACCTGCAGTCCGGGACCGTCGAGGAGGCCCTCGTCAAGGCCGCCGCCGTCGGCGTGACCACGGTCGTCCAGGTCGGCTGCGACGTGAAGGGCTCGCAGTGGGCCGCCGAGACGGCCGCCGCCCACGAGAACGTGCACGCCGCCGTCGCGCTGCACCCCAACGAGGCCCCGCGGATCGTGCTCGGCGATCCCGACGGCTGGTCCCGCCAGGGGGCCCGCCAGGGCGGCGGTGACGCGGCCCTCGACGACGCCCTCACCGAGATCGACCGGCTCGCGGCCCTGCCGTACGTCCGCGGCGTCGGCGAGACCGGCCTCGACTTCTTCCGTACGGGACCCGAGGGCATCGCCGCGCAGGAGCGTTCCTTCCGCGCCCACATCGAGATCGCCAAGCGGCACGGCAAGGCGCTCGTCATCCACGACCGGGAGGCCCACGCCGACGTGCTGCGCGTCCTGGACGAGGAGGGCGCCCCCGAGCGGACCGTCTTCCACTGCTACTCCGGCGACGCCGCGATGGCCGAGATCTGCGCCGCGAAGGGCTACTACATGTCCTTCGCCGGCAACGTCACCTTCAAGAACGCCCAGCCGCTGCGGGACGCGCTCGCGATCGCCCCCCTGGAGCTGGTCCTCGTCGAGACCGACGCCCCCTTCCTCACCCCGGCGCCCTTCCGTGGCCGCCCGAACGCCCCGTACCTGATCCCGGTCACCGTCCGGGCCATGGCCGAGGTCCGCGGGATCGGGGAGAACGAGCTGGCCGAGGCGATCGCCGTGAACACGGCCCGCGCCTTCGACTACTGAGCCGGCCGGCGGGCCGGCTCCGGCGCATCACCGATCCATAACGGTTACGTGTCGTAGTCGGGTCGTTCGGGAGAGTGACGCCGTCCGGGGCTAGGGTCCCGGCCTCGTGAGTACTTCCCAGGGCAGTCACCGAGCCGGACGGCGAGGCGCGGCCGCGACCCTGCCCGTGCACGAGCAGCCGACGATGGCCGCGCCCCTCGCGCCGACACCCGCCGTCCCCGGTCAGGGCTCCCGCGCCGGCTCCCGCCGGGCCGCCCGCCGTCGCAAGACATCCGGCGGTACGGGCGAGGGCCTGCGGAAACTCGTCCCGCAGGCCCTCGTCGTCGCCTTCCTCGCCGGCGGCACCAGCGCCTTCGTCGCCGACGACAAGGCCGTCGAGCTCACCGTCGACGGCGTCCCCCGCACCCTCCACACCTTCGCCGACGACGTGCGGGAACTCCTCGCCGACGAGGGCGTCGCCGTCGGCGAGCACGACATCGTCGCCCCGGCCCCCGGCGAGGCCCTGGCCAGCGGCGACGAGATCGTCGTCCGGTACGGGCGGCCGGTCGCCCTCACCCTCGACGGGCAGCGCCGCCAGGTCTGGACGACCGCCGGGACCGTCGAGGGGGCGCTGCGCCAGCTCGGGGTCCGCGCCGAGGGCGCCTACCTCTCGGCCTCCCGCGGGGCCACGATCTCCCGGCAGGGCCTCGCCCTCGACGTCCGCACCGAGCGGGCCGTCACCTTCCTGGCCGACGGCCGCGAGCGGACCGTCCGTACGAACGCCGCCACCGTCCGGGAGGCCCTCGCCGAGGCCGGGATCACGCTCTCCGGGCAGGACACCACCTCCGTCCCGGCCGGCTCCTTCCCCCGCGACGGGCAGACCGTGAACGTGCTGCGGATCACCGGCTCCCGGCAGGTGCGGGAGGAGTCCGTCCCGTACGCCGTCGAGCAGGTCCGCGACCCCGGGCTCTTCGCCGGCACCGAGGTCGTCGAACGGCAGGGCGTCCCGGGCGTCCGCCGCGTCACGTACAGCCTGCGCACGGTCAACGGCGTCAGCCAGCGGCCCCGCAGGACCGGCGAGGAGATCGTCCGCGAGCCCGTCAGCCGCAAGGTGCGGATCGGCACCCGGCCGCTGCCCACCTCCGTCGCCGGCGCCGACGGCCTCGACTGGGGCGCGCTCGCCGCCTGCGAGTCCGGCGGCCGCCCGAACGCGGTCGACCCCTCGGGGACGTACGGCGGGCTCTACCAGTTCGACCCCGGCACCTGGCAGGCCCTCGGCGGCAGCGGCACCGCCCAGAACGCCTCCGCCGCCGAGCAGACCTTCCGGGCGAAGAAGCTCTACGTGCAGCGGGGGGCGAGCCCGTGGCCCCACTGCGGGCGCCGGCTGTACCGGTGAGCGGCCGCCGGGCGGGGCCGGGCGGGGCGGCGCCGTACCGGTGAGCCGTAGGTCGGCCCCACCCCGGCCCCGTACGCTGTACCGGTGAGCACCACCACCGGCCCCGAAAGCCCCGACGCCCTCCTCGGCCCCGCCGACATCCGTGAGCTGGCCGCCGCCCTCGGCGTGCGCCCCACGAAGCAGAAGGGCCAGAACTTCGTCATCGACGCCAACACCGTCCGGCGGATCGTCCGCACGGCCGAGGTGCGGCCCGAGGACGTGGTCGTGGAGGTGGGGCCCGGACTCGGCTCCCTCACCCTGGCCCTCCTGGAGGCCGCCGACCGCGTGACGGCCGTCGAGATCGACGACATCCTCGCCGCCGCGCTTCCGGCCACCATCGCCGCCCGCATGCCGCAGAAGAAGGACCGCTTCGCGCTCGTCCACTCCGACGCGATGCTCGTCGAGGAGCTCCCGGGCCCGCAGCCGACCGCGCTCGTCGCGAACCTGCCGTACAACGTGGCCGTGCCCGTCCTGCTCCACATGCTGGAGCGGTTCCCGACCATCGAGCGGACCCTCGTCATGGTCCAGTCCGAGGTCGCGGACCGGCTCGCCGCGAAGCCCGGGAACAAGGTGTACGGAGTCCCCTCCGTCAAGGCCAACTGGTACGCCGAGGTCAAGCGCGCCGGCGCCATCGGCCGCAACGTCTTCTGGCCCGCGCCGAACGTCGACTCCGGCCTGGTCTCCCTCGTCCGCCGCACCGAACCCCTCGCGACCACCGCCACCCGGCAGGAGGTCTTCGCGGTCGTCGACGCGGCCTTCGCGCAGCGCCGCAAGACCCTGCGCGCGGCCCTCGCGGGCTGGGCGGGTTCGCCGGCCGCCGCCGAGGAGGCCCTGGTGAAGGCCGGGATCTCGCCGCAGGCGCGGGGCGAGTCGCTGACGGTGGAGGAGTTCGCGCGGATCGCGGAGAACAAGCCGGAGGCGAAGCAGCAGTGAGCGTGACCGTACGTGTCCCCGCCAAGGTCAACGTCCAGCTCGCGGTCGGCGCGGCCCGCCCCGACGGCTTCCACGACCTGGCGAACGTCTTCCTCGCCGTCTCCCTGTACGACGAGGTGACCGCCACCCCCGCCGAGACGCTGACGATCACCTGCGAGGGCCCGGACGCCGACAAGGTGCCGCTGGACCGCAGCAACCTCGCCGCGCGCGCCGCCGAGCTGCTCGCCGCCCGGCACGGCATCTCCCCGGACGTGCACCTGCACATCACGAAGGACATCCCGGTCGCCGGCGGCATGGCGGGCGGCAGCGCGGACGGCGCGGGCGCGCTGCTCGCCTGCGACCGGCTCTGGGGCCTCGACACGCCCCGCGAGGTGCTCCTGGAGATCTGCGCCGAGCTCGGCTCGGACGTGCCGTTCAGCCTGGTCGGCGGGGCGGCGCTCGGCACCGGGCGGGGCGAGAAGCTGACGGAGCTGCCGGTCGGAGGCGCCTTCCACTGGGTGTTCGCCGTCGCCGACGGCGGTCTGTCCACCCCGGCGGTGTACGGCGAGTTCGACCGCCTCACCGAGGGCGTCGAGGTCCCCGAGCCCGCCGCCTCCCCGGCGCTCCTGGAGGCCCTGGCGACCGGCGACACCACCGCCCTCGCCGGCACCCTCGTCAACGACCTCCAGGCACCGGCGCTCTCCCTGCGCCCCTCGCTCGCCGCGACCCTGGCGGCCGGCACCGAGGCGGGCGCGCTCGCGGCCCTGGTCTCCGGCTCGGGCCCGACGACGGCGTTCCTGGTGAAGGACGCGGAGACGGCGGCCGCGGTCGCCGCCGCCCTCACCGCCTCCGGCACCTGCCGCACGGCCCGCGTGGCGACGTCACCGGCGCCGGGCGCGGCCGTCCTGGGCTAGGAGGTGTCCGGAAAGTCCCACACAGCGGACTTTCCGGACATCCCCTAGAGCTTGTTCCTGGAGATACGGGCCAGGAGGAGGTTCGGGTCCGGGGTCTCGGCGGTGTCGAAGTAGGCCGCGCTGGGGACGTAGACGGTCTTGGCGCGGACCGCCACCGAGGTCGGGCTGTCGAGGCCGTCCGTGCCGGTGAGGACGGTCTTGTGGGTGCCGTCGGCGCGGACGAGTTCGAGCTTGTCCTGCGTGACCCGCGCGGCCAGGACCGTGTCGCCGTGCCCGGTGAAGGCGAAGTCGTCGATCCCGGTGATTCCGGTCGCCCTGGTCTGGATCGGGCCCGCGGTCCGGTCCTTCTCGAACGGGATGCGGAGCAGGGTGCTCTGCGCGGAGTTGGACACCCAGACGGCCCCGTCGTGGACCTTCAGGCCGTTGGCGCCGTAGGGGATCGCCTCGGAGGGCAGGAGCGCGGCTCCGGTGGCCCAGATCGTCCCCTCCACCTCCACGTCCCCGTCCGGTACCGGGGCGCTCCACACGAGGCCGCGTGCCGAGTCGGCGGTGTAGAGGGTGTCGCACTTCTCGTCGAGGGCGAGGCCGTTGGGGAAGGCGTCCACGGGCAGCTTCACGATCCGCTGGGGCGCGCTGCCGTCGGGGCGGATGCGCCAGATGCCGTTCTCCTCGTCGGTGCCGGTGACGTAGTTGACGTACAGGGTGCCGTCGTGGGCGCGGGCGAGCCCCGTGACGAGGGCCCCCGGCGGGTCGGTCACCGTGGGCAGGACCGCCACGTCCGTCGGCCCGGACCCGTCCTTGCCGACCCGCACCACCTTGTGGGCGAAGGCGAAGGTCATGACCGCCGAGCCGTCGGGTTCGACGGCGATGTTCTCCGGGGTCTCCCCGGCGGCGAAGTCGAAGTGGGCGACGACCCGGGGATCGGTCACGGTCGGATCGACGGCCGAGGCGGGGCCTGCGGCGAGCACGGTGAGGGCGGCGGTGGCGACGGCGACGGCGGCCAGACGGGGGCGTCTCGACATGGGCTTCTCCTGTGGGGGCTGCGGGTGACCTGAGGAGAGGCTCGCGGTTCGCCGGCCGGGGAGCGCGGCAGCCGTGGCCGGGAGGTCGCCCACGTGGCCGACGCCATGGGGCCGGTTGGCAGCGCGCGGCGCGGGCCGGGGCACCGTGCCCGTACCGGGTGACGGCGGGGCCCGGGGCGGTCCGTCCGGCGACGTACCCTTGGACGTCGATCGATCCCCCGTACAGGAGTCAACGTGGCCGTCAACCTGGTCAATGTCGAGGCCGTCAGCAAGGTGTACGGCACCCGTGCCCTGCTCGACGGGGTCTCGCTCGGGGTCTCCGAGGGGGACCGGATCGGGGTCGTCGGACGCAACGGCGACGGCAAGACCACCCTCATCCGGATGCTCGCCAAGCTGGAGGAGGCCGACACCGGCCGCGTCACCCACAGCGGCGGGCTCCGCCTCGGGGTGCTCACCCAGCACGACTCCCTCGACCCGAAGGCCACCATCCGGCACGAGGTCATCGGCGTCATGGCCGACCACGAGTGGGCGGGCAGCGCCAAGATCCGCGACGTGCTCACCGGCCTCTTCGGCGGGCTCGACCTGCCCGGCTTCGAGCAGGGCCTCGACACGATCATCGGCCCGCTGTCCGGTGGCGAGCGGCGGCGCATCGCGCTCGCCAAGCTCCTCATCGAGGACCAGGACCTGATCGTCCTCGACGAGCCCACCAACCACCTCGACGTCGAGGGCATCGCCTGGCTGGCCAAGCACCTCCAGGAGCGCCGCTCGGCGCTCGTCTGCGTCACCCACGACCGCTGGTTCCTCGACCAGGTCTGCACCCGCATGTGGGACGTGCAGCGCGGTGACGTCCACGAGTACGAGGGCGGCTACTCCGACTACGTCTTCGCCCGTGCCGAGCGCGAGCGGATCGCCGCCACGGAGGAGGCCAAGCGGCAGAACCTGATGCGCAAGGAGCTGGCCTGGCTGCGCCGCGGCGCGCCCGCCCGCACCTCGAAGCCGCGCTACCGCATCGAGGCCGCGAACGAGCTGATCGCCGACGTGCCGCCGCCGCGCGACACGTCCGAGCTGATGAAGTTCGCCAACGCCCGCCTCGGCAAGACGGTCTTCGACCTGGAGGACGTGAGCGTCACCGCCGGCCCCAAGGAGCTGCTCAAGCACCTCACCTGGCAGCTCGGCCCCGGCGACCGCATCGGCCTCGTCGGCGTCAACGGCGCGGGCAAGACCTCGCTCCTGCGGGCGCTCGCGGAGGCGGCCGTCAGCCAGGGCGAGAAGCAGCCCGCCGCCGGGAAGATCGTCGTCGGCAAGACCGTCCGGCTCGCCTACCTCTCGCAGGACGTCACCGAACTCCCCGCCACGCTGCGCGTCCTGGAGGCCGTGCAGCAGATCCGCGACCGCGTCGACCTCGGCAAGGGCCGCGAGATGACCGCCGGTCAGCTGTGCGAGCAGTTCGGCTTCTCCAAGGAGAAGCAGTGGACTCCCGTCGGCGACCTCTCCGGCGGTGAGCGCCGCCGCCTCCAGCTCCTCCGCCTCCTGATGGACGAGCCGAACGTCCTCTTCCTCGACGAGCCCACCAACGACCTCGACATCGAGACCCTGACCCAGCTGGAGGACCTCCTCGACGGCTGGCCGGGCTCCATGGTCGTCATCTCCCACGACCGGTTCTTCATCGAGCGCACCACGGACCGGACGTTCGCGCTGCTCGGCGACAAGACCCTGCGGATGCTGCCGCGCGGCATCGACGAGTACCTGGAGCGGCGCCAGAAGATGATCGAGGCGTCGGTGCCGGCGCCCGCCGCCGCGGCCGCGCAGGCCAAGCCGGGCGTCTCCGCCGCGGACGCCCGCGCCGCGAAGAAGGAGCTGCAGAAGGTCGAGCGTCAGCTCGACAAGCTCTCCGACAAGGAGGCGAAGCTGCACACGCAGATCGCCGACAACGCCACCGATTTCGAGAAGGTGGCGAAGCTCGACGCGGAGCTCCGGGAACTCGCGGGGGAGCGTGAGGAATTGGAGATGCGCTGGCTGGAGCTGGCCGAGGACGCGTAGGCGTCGTTCGCGTCCGCGACGCATAACGAGGGCATTACAGGCCGGTCCTCCCTTGGGTACAAGGGGCGGACCGGTCGCTTTTGCGCCAGCGCGTGAGTGGTAGAAAGAAAACCCGTTCACGTCAAGGGGGAACCGCTGATGACCCAGCCGCCCAGCAACCAGCCGCCGGGGGGCTTCGGAGCCCCTCAGGACCCGAACCAGGGACCGAACCAGGGTCCCGCCGTGCCGCCCGTGCCTCCGCAGGCTCCGCCGGTCCCGCCGCAGGCACCGCCGACGCCGCCCGCGACGCAGCCGGGTTACGGATACCCGCAGCAGCCGGGGCAGGCCCCGCAGCCGGATCCGTACGGTCAGCCGGGTCAGGCCCCGCAGCCCGGTCCGTACGGCCAGCCCGGTCCCTACGGGCAGCCCGCGCAGCAGCCCTACGGATACCCGCAGCAGGGCCAGCCCGGCCAGCCCGGCCCGTACGGTCAGCAGCCGAACCCCTACGGCGGCTACCCCACCCAGCCCATGTACCAGGGCGGCCCCACCCCGCCCCAGGCCCCCGGTGGCGGCGGTCCGTTCAAGGGCAGGACCGGTGTCGTCGCCGGCGTGGCCGCCGCGGCCGTCCTGGTCGCCGCCGTCACGACCTGGGCCGTCGTCGGCGGGGACGACGACAAGGACCCGGTCGCCCAGCCCACCGCCACGGCCACCTCCTCCGGCGCCCCGAAGCCCACCGAGTCGGTGGACCAGGGCGACGGCACGGGTGACGGCGGCAACGGCGAGGAGGACCTCAACGCGGGCCGCCAGGCCGGCGAGGCGAAGGTCAACTGGCTGCTGAAGAACACCGTCGACCTGCCCCGCAACGGCTCCGACGTCTTCGGCCCGTGGATCGTCGGCGACACCGTCGTCAAGGCGATGTACAAGGGCGTCGACGGCTACGGCCTGGCCGACGGCAAGCCCAAGTGGCACGTCGACCTGCCGTTCGAGCTGTGCGCGGTCCCGCCGGAGCCCGCCGCCGACGGCTCCATGGTCTTCGGCTACGCCGAGAGCGCCAAGGACGGCGCCAAGTGCACCCAGCTCCAGAAGGTCGACCTCAAGACCGGCAAGGCAGGCTGGAAGAAGGCCGTCCCGAAGGCCACCGGCCTCTTCGCCTTCTCCGACAACACCCTTGCCATCAGCGGCAACACGGTCACCGCGGCCGGCTCCAGCAGCGCGTACGGCTTCTCGATGGCCGACGGGCGCCAGCTCTTCAAGGGCGCCGACACCGGCTGCAAGCCCTTCGCCTTCGCGGGCGGCAGCAAGCTGATCGCCGCCATGGACTGCCCCTCGGGCAGCACCACCAAGAAGCTCCAGGCGATCGGCGAGGTCGACCCCAACACCGGCAAGCCGAAGTTCACCTTCCAGCTGGAGGCGAACTGGGAGGTCGACAAGGTCTACTCGGTCGACCCGCTGGTCGTCTCGGCCACCCAGCGCGACCAGAAGAAGTGGTCCATCTTCGCGCTGAACGCCAACGGCAAGCTGCGCTCGCAGATCCAGGGCGGCAACGACAAGTTCGCGCCCTCGTGCGGCGGCAGCTTCGTCATCTTCGGCAAGAACCTCCAGGGCTGCACCGGTGTCGCCGCCGACGCGAACACCTTCTACATGGCCACGGAGACCGGCTACGGCAAGGGCAACGAGGTCGTCGCCTTCGACCTGAACACCGGCAAGGCCAAGTGGCGCTCCAAGGCCCCCGGCGACCAGCCGATGACGCCGCTGCGCATGGACGGCGGGCAGGTCCTGCTGTACGTGGACCCGTCGTACGACAAGGGCGGCGCCGTCGCCACCCTCGCCCCGACCGGCGGCGAGCCGAAGATCCTGCTCCAGAACCCGGCCTCGACGGCGGAGATCGAGAGCAACTTCTACGACGCGAGCTTCGCCTACGGCAGCGGCACCTTCGTGGTGGCGAGCGGACGTGTGTCGGCGTCCAACGACAAGGACGAGATGCAGGTCAAGACGATGATGGCCTTCAGCAAGTGAGGTACACGGACCGATGACGCAGCCACCCCCGCCGCCGCCGAACCAGCCCCCGGACCCGCAGGGCGGCTTCGGCGCCCCGACGCCCCCGCAGCAGCAGCCGGAGCCCGGTTACGGCTACCCGCAGCAGCAGCCGCCGCAGCAGCCGGAGCCTGGCTACGGCTACCCGCAGCAGCAGCAGCAGCCGCCGCAGCAGCCGTACGGGTACCCCACCGCGCCCCAGCAGCCGCAGCAGGCCCCGCAGTACGGCGGCTACCAGCAGCCCGGCCAGCAGCCGGTCCAGCCCCCGTACGGCTACCCGACGCAGCCGCAGCAGCCGCAGTACGGCTACCAGCAGCCCACCCCGCCGCCGGCACCCGGCGGCGGCAAGAAGCTGTCGGCGCAGCTGCAGATCGTCATCGCGGCGGCCGTGGCCGTCGTCCTGATCATCGGCGTCGGCATCTGGTACGCCAACTCCGGCGGCGGTGACGGCGGCAACGAGGCCAAGGGCTCGGGCGGCACCTCGCAGGGCTCCGCCACGGGCGGCGGCGACACCGGCGGCAAGGGCATCGGCGGCGGTGGCAAGGAGAAGCCGCCGGCCGACACCAAGGCGAAGATGGCCTTCCAGATCGCGCAGCCGAAGGTCGCGGACCTCACCGACGTCTCCGGCTCCTGGATCACCGACAAGGCGTTCGTGAAGCCCGGCGTGAACTCGCTCGTGGCGTACGACCTGGACAAGGGCGGCGTCCTGTGGACGCTGCCGCTGACCGGCCAGGTCTGCGGCGCCTCGCGGCACGTCACCGCCGACAACAAGGCGCCGATCCTCTTCGAGGCCACCAAGCGGGTGGGGCCGCGCTACTACCAGCCGTGCACCGAGGTCGGCGTGGTCGACCTGAACACCGGCAAGCTCCTCTGGTCCACCTCGGTCACCGGCGGCTCCGCCGGCGACCAGAAGGCCCGGTTCACCGAGGTCACGCTCAGCGGGGCGACCGTCGCGGCCGGCGGCACCGACGGCGGCGCCGCCTTCGACCTCGCCAACGGCAACCCGCGCTGGAAGCCGCAGGCCAACGACCAGAACTGCTACGACATGGGGTACGGCGGCGGCGAGGGCCTCGTCGCGGTCCGCAAGTGCGGGCAGTACGACAACCCGAACGTGCTGATCCAGAACCTCAACCCGACCACGGGCGCCCCGCTCTCGCAGTACAAGATGCCGCCCGGCGTGAAGTACGCCTCGGTGATCTCCACCAAGCCGCTGGTCGTCGCGGCCGACGTCGGCGACTCCGCCGGTGACGGCAGCGGCATCTCGGACTTCTTCTCCATCGACGAGAAGACCGGGAAGCTGAAGGCGAAGATCACGGCGGACGCGGACCAGTACGCGGCCCGCTGCCGCGCCACCGAGGTCGAGTCCTGCACCCAGGCGCTCGTCGGCAACGGCCGGCTGTACGTGCCGACCGAGGAGCACGAGGGCAGCACCGGCGAGTACGGCAGCGAGACCAACGAGATCATCGCCTTCGACCTGGCGACCGGGCGCACGGTGCCCGAGAAGGCCGACGCGGGCGACAAGTTCACGTACGTCCCGCTGCGGATGGACGGCGGCAACCTCATCGCCTACAAGGCCCCGCCCTACGACCAGGGCGGCCGGATCGTCTCCGTCGACGGCGGCACGATGAAGGAGACGCTGCTCCTGGAGAACCCGGCGGACAAGTCGATCCACAACGCCGAGAGCAGCTTCAGCCTGAACGGTGCCGAACTCCTCTACGGCAACGGCCGGTTCTTCATCTCGGAGACCCTGGTCAGCAAGCCGCGGGAGAACCCCTCGTCCAGCGACATCAAGGAGTACCTGATCGTCTCCTTCTCCGTCGGGCACTGACGACCCGCCGTCCGCCCGTGGGCCCTTCCGGTGATCCGGAGGGGCCCACGCGCATGTCGGCGCCGGGAGCGGGGGAGCGTGTAGCTTTCCGGGTCAGGCCGCCGGGGCATCCGGCCGGCCAGGAGGAGGGGGGATGACCGGGATGGGCGTACGCCTCGTGGTGGTGGACGACCACCGTCTGCTCGCGGAGGCGCTCGCCTCGGCGCTGAAGCTGCGCGGGCACCGGGTGCTCGCGGCGGCGGCGCCGGTGGCGGGGGCCGCGGAGCTGGTGGTGAGCCGGGCGCCGGAGGTCTGCCTCCTGGGCACGGCGGCGCCGGACGCGCCCGGGGCCTTCGACCCGGTCGTACGGATCAAGCGGGAGCGGCCGCAGGTCGCCGTGGTGGTGCTCGGCCCGGTGCCGTCGCCGCGCGGGATCGCGGCGGCGTTCGCGGCCGGGGCCTCGGGGTACGTGCGCCACGACGAGCGCATCGAGGGCGTCGAGCGCGCCCTGATGAAGGCGCGGGCGGGGGAGTCGGCGGTGGCGCCGCAGCTGCTCCAGGGGGCGTTCGCGGAGCTGCTGCACCCTTCGGCGCAGCCGGACGACGAGGCGCAGCGGCTGCTGCGGCTGCTCACCCACCGGGAGGTGGAGGTGCTGGTCCGGGTCGCGGAGGGCGAGGACACCCGGCTGATCGCGGCGGGGATGGGGATCGCGCCGAGCACGGCGCGGACGCACGTGCAGCGGGTGCTGATGAAGCTGGGGGTCGGTTCGCGCCTGGAGGCGGCGGCGCTCGCGGCTCGCACGGGGCTGCTCGACCGGGCGGTGCCGGGGCAGCGCGGCCCGCGCTGAGGCTGCTCGTCAGGCCGGCCCCTTCCGTGTGAGGGGGCCGGCTTCGGCATTGACGGCGATGTTCGAATGTGATTCTTTGTGCGTGGTTCTGTTTGGTCCGCCCGGAGGCACCCCGTGAAGAAGACCGTCACCACGCTCGCCGACGGGCGCGAGTTGATCTACTACGACACGCGCGACGACACCGTCCGCACCGCAGTCGACCCCCGCCCGCTCGCGCCCGTCGTCTCCCGCTCCGAGATCCGGTACGACGAGCTCACCGGCGACCCCGTCGCCATCGCCTCGCACCGGCAGTCCCGCACCTACCTCCCGCCGGCCGACGCCTGCCCGCTCTGCCCCGCCAAGGACGGCCGGGAGAGCGAGATCCCCGAGGAGAGCTACGAGGTGGCGGTCTTCGAGAACCGCTTCCCCTCCCTCTCCGGCGGTGTCGGCCGCTGCGAGGTCGTCTGCTTCACCGACGACCACACGGACTCCTTCGCCGACCTCACCGAGGAGCGGGCCGCACTCGTCCTCGACGCCTGGACCGACCGGACCGCCGAGCTCTCCGCCCTGCCCGGCGTCCAGCAGGTCTACTGCTTCGAGAACCGCGGCGCGGAGATCGGCGTCACCCTGCCCCACGCGCACGGCCAGATCTACGCCTTCCCGTACGTCACGCCCCGCACGGCCGCGATGCGCCGCCGCGCCGACGAGCACCGCGCGGCGACCGGAGGGAACCTCTTCGACGACCTCGTCGCCCGCGAGAGGGCCGACGGCGAGCGGGTGGTCCTGGAGACCGAGCACTGGATCGCCTTCGTGCCGTACGCCGCGCACTGGCCGTACGAGGTCCACCTCCACCCCAAGCGCCGGGTGCCCGACCTGCTCGCCCTGGACGCGGCGCAGCGCACAGAGTGCGCACAGGTCTACCTGGAACTCTTGAGGCGCTTCGACCGGATCTTCGGCCCGGACGAGCCGCCGACGCCCTACATCGCCGCCTGGCACCAGGCGCCGTTCACGGACGAGCGGCGCGAGGACTTCGGACTGCACCTGGAGCTTTTCACCGTCCGACGGGCCTCTGGCAAGCTGAAGTTCCTCGCGGGCACCGAGTCCGGCATGGGCGCGTTCATGAACGACGTCCGGCCGGAGGACGCGGCCCGGCGCATCCGAGAGGTGGCAAGCGCATGACACGGAAGTATCTGGTGACGGGCGGGGCGGGCTACGTGGGCAGCGTGGTCGCCGCCCACCTCCTGGAGCGGGGCCACCGGGTCACCGTCCTCGACGACCTCTCCACCGGCTTCGCCGAAGCCGTCCCCGAGGGCGCCGAGTTCATCGAGGGCCGCATCCAGGACGCCGCGACGTGGCTCGACGGCTCCTACGACGGCGTGCTGCACTTCGCCGCCTTCTCCCAGGTCGGCGAGTCCGTCGCCAGGCCCGAGAAGTACTGGGAGAACAACGTCGGCGGCACCATGGCCCTGCTCGCCGCGATGCGCGGCGCGGGGGTCCGCAAGCTGGTCTTCTCCTCCACCGCCGCCACCTACGGCGAGCCGGAGACCGTGCCGATCACCGAGACCGCGCCGACCGCCCCCACCAGCCCGTACGGGGCGAGCAAGCTGGCCGTCGACCACATGATCGGCGGGGAGTGCGCGGCCCACGGCCTGGCCGCCGTCTCACTGCGCTACTTCAACGTCGCCGGGGCGTACGGCGCGCTCGGCGAGCGCCACGAGCCCGAGTCCCATCTGATCCCGCTCGTCCTCCAGGTCGCCCTGGGCCGGCGCGAGGCGATCTCCGTGTACGGCGAGGACTACCCGACCCCGGACGGCACCTGCGTCCGCGACTACATCCACGTCGCCGACCTCGCCGAGGCCCACCTCCTGGCGCTCGACGCGATGACCGCCGGCGAGCACCTGATCTGCAACCTCGGCAACGGCAACGGCTTCTCCGTCCGCGAGGTCGTCGAGACCGTGCGCAAGGTCACCGGCCACCCGGTCCCCGAGACCACCGCCGCGCGCCGCCCCGGCGACCCCGCCGTCCTGGTCGCCTCCGCCGAGGCCGCCCGCGAGCGGCTCGGCTGGACGCCGTCCCGCCCGGACCTGGCCGATGTCGTCGCCGACGCCTGGGCCTTCGCCCGACAGCAGGCAGGAGTCCGGCCATGACGTCGACGCGTGTCGCCGCCGACTTCGAGGCGCTGTACGGCGCCGCCCCCGACGGTGTCTGGGCCGCCCCCGGCCGGGTCAACCTCATCGGGGAGTACACCGACTTCAACGACGGCTTCGTGCTGCCGCTCGCGCTGCCGCACACCACCGTCGCCGCCGTCTCCCGCCGCGACGACGGCGTCCTGCGGCTGCACTCCGCCGACATCGACGGCGGGATCGTCCAGCTGGACGTCGACGCCCTGGAGCCGCTCTCCGGCGGCGGCTGGGCGGCCTACCCCGCCGGGGTCGTCTGGGCGCTGCGGGAGGCCGGGCACCCGGTCGCCGGGGCCGACGTCCACCTCACCTCGACCGTGCCGACCGGCGCCGGTCTCTCCTCCTCGGCGGCCCTGGAGGTCGTCACCGCGCTCGCCCTGAACGACCTGTTCGGTCTCGGGCTCTCCCGCCCCGAGCTCGCCCGGCTCGCCCAGCGCGCCGAGAACGCCTTCGTCGGCGTGCCCTGCGGCGTCATGGACCAGATGGCCTCCGCCTGCGCCGAGGAGGGCCACGCGCTCCATCTGGACACCCGGGACCTCTCGTACCGTCAGGTCCCCTTCGACCTGGCGGGCGAAGGGCTTCGGCTGCTCGTCGTCGACACCCGCGTGAAGCACGCGCTCGGAGACGGCGCGTACGCCGAGCGGCGCGCCGGGTGTGAAGCGGGTGCGCGGGCGCTCGGCGTGCGCACCCTGCGCGAAGTGAGCGCCGCGCATCTGCCCGAAGCACTCGGGCGTTTGAGCGACGAGACGATTCTGCGGTACGTGCGGCACGTCGTCTCCGACAACGCCCGGGTGGAGCGGACCATCGCGCTGCTCGACGCCGGCGCCACCCGTGCCGTCGGCCCGGTGCTCACCGAGGGCCATGCCTCCCTCCGGGACGATCTGCGGGTCTCCTGCGCCGAGCTGGACCTCGTCGTCGAGGCGGCGAACGCCGCCGGGGCGCTCGGCGCCCGGATGACCGGCGGCGGCTTCGGCGGCTCGGCCGTCGTCCTCGTGGAGACCGAGCGGGCGGAGGCGGTGTCCGCCGCCGTCGGCAAGGCCTTCGCCGAGGCCGGGTACGCGGCCCCGGGCATCTTCCCGGCCGTCCCCTCGGCGGGCGCGCGCCGCCTCTGAACCACCGCACACACCCGGACGGCTTCCGCGGCTGAACCACCGCTCGCGTTCACACGACTTCGGACAGTTCCGCGAATCGGCCCCCACCGCGGCGCCCCGCCCCTACTCTGAGGGGCAGCGCCGGTGGGGGCCGGTGCTGTTCAGGGGGCGAGACCCGTCGGGTACGGCGCCAGAAGCGGGGTAGCAGTCAACGCACGGCGGCGGCCGTGCCTTCGGCGGACCCGCCTCCGGCGCCGTACCCGCGTCGGTCCGTTCCTCGACACTTGGGAGTGTCCGTGGCACGCATCCGCGTCCTGGTGGTGGACGACCACCGCATCTTCGCCGAATCGCTGGCCGCCGCCCTCGCGGCGGAGCCCGACGTCGACGTCGCCGCCGCCGGCAGCGGCCCGGCGGCCCTGCGCTGTCTGGAGCGCGGCGCGGCGGAGGGCCGCCGGTTCGACGTGCTGCTCGTGGACGCCGAGCTGGGCGCGGGGCCCGCAGGGGCGGCCGTGGCGCGCGTGGTGCCCGAGGACGGGGAAGGTGCCGTGGACGGGATCTCGCTGGTCACGGGCGTACGACGGATGCAGCCCGCGCTCCGTACGGTCGTCCTCGCGGAGAAGGACGACCCGCGCCGGGCCGCGCTCGCGCTCCAGGCCGGGGCCTCCGGCTGGGTCGCGAAGGACTGCTCGCTGCAGCGGCTCCTCGCGGTCGTACGGGGCGTGCTGCGGGACGAGACGCATCTGCCGCCCGCGCTGCTCACCGGGGTCCTGCGGGAGCTGACGGAGGCCCGCAAGCACCGGACGGACAGCGAGCGGCTCGTGGAGTCGCTGACCCCGCGCGAGCGGGAGGTGCTGCGCTGCATGGTCGCGGGCCTGGGCCGCAAGGCGGTCGCCGAGCGGCTCTTCCTCTCCCCGCACACCGTCCGTACGCACATGCAGAACGTGCTGGGGAAGCTGGGTGTGCACTCGACGCTCGCGGCGGTGGCGCTGGCCCGCCGGGCGGGCGTGGGTCCCGCGGAGCCGGTGCTACCCGGGGATGTTGTCGAACGGGGCGGTCAGCCGGCGTAGCAGTCCGGCCAGTTCGCCGCGCTGGGCGCCGGAGAGCTGGGCGAGGATGGCGCGCTCCTGCGCGAGGAGTCCGGCGAGCGCCTCGTCGGCGCGGTCGCGGCCCTCGGGGGTGAGCCGGACCAGGACCCCGCGCCGGTCGCTGGGGTCGGGGAGCCGCTCGACGAGGCCCTTCTTGGTGAGCCGGTCGATGCGGTTGGTCATGGTGCCCGAGGTGACCAGGGTCTGGGTGAGGAGCTGTCCGGGGGAGAGCTGGTACGGGGCTCCGGCGCGGCGCAGCGAGGTGAGGACGTCGAACTCCCAGGGCTCCAGCTGGTGCTCGGAGAAGGCGAGCCGACGGGCGCGGTCGAGGTGGCGGGCGAGCCGCGAGACACGGCTGAGCACCTCGAGCGGTTCCACGTCGAGGTCGGGGCGCTCACGGCGCCATGCTGCGACCAGTCGGTCGACCTCGTCCTCCATGACGATCAGTGTAGAGGGTCTGTTGACATAAAGTCTCTTGTATTCGAGTTTCTCGACATCGAGTATCTTGGGGTCAAGATATATTTCCCTGGACTATGGGGAAGGGACCCCGCCGGAACTCGTTCCGCTTCGGCAACTCGTGCCAGCAAGGGGGCTTCGAACATGCATTCCGTCGACTCTGCCGCACCGACCTGGGATCCGCAGCAGTACCTCCGTCACTCCGGCCACCGCACCCGCCCGTTCCTCGATCTGCTCGCCCGAATACCGCGGCTGCCGGCCCAGGACCGGCCCGCCCGCATCGCCGACCTCGGCTGCGGACCCGGCAACGTGACGGTCCTCCTCGCCGACCGGTGGACCGACGCGCACATCACCGGCTTCGACCTCTCCGCCGAGATGCTGGAGCGCGCCGAGAAGGACTGGTCCGGCACCACCCTGGGCGGCGGCTGGCTCGACTTCCGGCCCGCCGACGCCGCCCACTGGACCCCCGGCGAGCCCTACGACCTGATCGTCTCCAACGCCGCCCTCCAATGGGTCCCCAACCATCCCGAATCCTTCGCCGCCTGGATCGACGGACTCCATCCCGGCGGCACCCTGGCCTTCCAGGTCCCCGGCAACTTCACCTCGCCCAGCCACGCCCTGCTCGGCGAGCTCTGCGAGACCCCCGAGTGGCGCTCCCGCCTCCGCGACCAGGGCCGCCGCTACGTCCACATCCTCGACACCGCCGACTACCTCGCCCGCCTCACCGACCTCGGCTGCGAGGCGGACGTCTGGGAGACCACGTACTGCCAGCTGCTCCAGGGCGAGGACCCCGTCCTCGACTGGGTCAAGGGCACCGCGCTGCGGCCCGTCCTCACCACCCTGGGCGACGACCAGGAGGCCGTCGACGCCTTCCTCGCCCAGTACCGCGCGCTGCTCCGCGAGGCCTACCCGCCCGGCCCGCACGGCACGGTCTTCCCGTTCCGCCGCATCTTCGCCGTCGCCCGCAAGAAGTCGTGAACGCCATCGTGCCGTTAGCGCGCGGACGCCCCGCACCGGAACTCCGGTGCGGGGCGTCCGTGGGATCCCGTGGTGTCAGGACATGCTGTTGTAGATCCCGTAGCCGTAGCCGATCTTGGCCCGCGGGGCGAACTTGCCCGGGGTGGTGTTCAGGTAGCGGTACACGTCGCCGCCGGAGGTGATGCCGATCAGGTCGGCCTTCCCGTCGGCGTTGAGGTCGCCGGGGGCGACCACCTTGGAGTACGTGTTCCAGCCGTAGCCGATCTTCACCCGCGCCTTGAACGGCGTCGCGGCGACACCGGTGCCGGCGTACAGGTAGAGGTCGCCGCCGGAGGTACGGGCGATGAGGTCGGCGCGGCCGTCGCCGGTGTAGTCGCCGGCGCCGACGAGCTTGTTGTACGCGCCCCAGCCGCTGCCGATCCTCACCCGGGAGCCGACGGCGGTGCCCGTGCCGTTGCCCTGGTAGAGGTACAGGTAGCCCGAGGTGTCACGGGCAAGGAGGTCGCCCTTGCCGTCGCCGGTCAGGTCACCCGGGCCGACGAGCGCGTTGAAGACGCCCCAGCCGCTGCCGAGGTCGTTGCCCTCGATCCAGAGGCGGCCCTGGTAGACGACCGCGATGTCGGAGGAACCGTCCGCGTTCATCGAGGACAGGTGCGTGAAGTTCAGACCCGCCCACTCGCCCGGGTCGCCGAGCTGGACACGCGAGGCGAGCAGACCGGTGGTCCGGGCGCCGTACCACCACATCGTGCCGGCGTTGTCCCGCGCAAGGACGCCTTCCTTGCCCAGGAACGGAAGGCCGCCCGACCCGCCGAACTGCGGGATCCCGGCCCAGCCGCCCACGTCGCTGGACTGCTCGCGCGGGGCGAGGGTGCCGTCGCCCTTGCCGGTGTAGTACCAGAACGTGCCGTTCATGTCGCGGGCGAGCAGCTCGCCGTTGCCGTCGCCGTTGTCGTCGCCGACGGGGAAGATCGCGTTGTAGATGCCCCAGCCGACGCCGATCTGCTTCCGGGCGGCGAACGGGTTGGCCTTGTCGCCCGTACCGGCGTACAGCCACAGGTTGCCGGCCGTGTCACGGCCGAGGAGGTCCGCCCAGCCGTCGCCGTTGTTGTCGCCGATGCCGAAGAGCTGGTCGTAGATGTTCCAGCCGGCGCCGATCTTCACCCGCGTCGCGAACGGCGCGGTGCGGTTCCCGGTGGCGTAGTACAGCCACAGGACGCCGTCCTTGTCGCGGGCCACCAGGTCCGCGCGGCCGTCGTCGTTCACGTCGCCGGGCGCGACGACCTTGTTGTAGATGCCCCAGCCGTTGCCCGTCCAGGCGTACGACGCGTTGTACGGGGTGGCGTCCGTGTAGAGGCGGAGCTGGCCCTGCTGCGAGAGCGTCAGGACCTCGGGGCCGCTCGGGTCCGTGTCCTGGTTGCCGATCGGGATGACGTCCTTCACGGGCTCCGAGGCTTCCCCGTTGAAGAGGCCGCCTTCGCCGGAGGTCGTGGCCGTGTAGAGGTCGCCGCTCCAGGTGCGGTAGATCAGGTCGCCGCCGCCGTCACCGTCGAAGTCCGACAGCAGAGGGGAGGCACCGACCGCGGAGGCCTCCGCGGTGCCGGCACGGACCGCGCCGCTCGCCGGGCGCGTCAGCGACGGCGGGGTGAAGTCGGCGGCCGGCTTCTCGGCGACCGGGACCGGCGACGGCGTGCCGGCGGACGCCGGGCCCGCGAGGAGCATGCCGGCGGAGAGGACGAGCGCGGTGCAGGCGGCGAGCCGACGCGCGCGCGTGGAGGAACGGAAGGACATGGGATCCCCCCCAGGGATCAGAGGTGCGAAGGAACCGGAGAGGGGGCTGGCACTGCGCGGAACGGCGTCGGCGCGGGCCGGTGGGGCCACACGGAGACGACCTCGTTCGCGGGCCGGAGCGCCCCTCGGACGGTCGAACGGGAGTCTACTCACGGAGCCGGGGCGGCCCCGCACCGGAGTCCCGGTGCGGAGCCGCCCGAAGGCCCGTCAGTACAGGGTGTTGTAGATCTGGTAGCCGTAGCCGATCTTGACCCGGGCGGTGATGGCGGAGCCGGTGCCCGTGCCCAGGTACCGGTACAGGTCGCCCGCCGGGTTCACCGCGAGCAGGTCGGCCTTGCCGTCGCCGTTCAGGTCGCCCGGCGCCACGAGCTTGTCGTAGATGCCCCAGCCGGTGCCGATCTTCACCCGCGCGGCGAACGGGGCGGTCGCCACGCCGGTGCCCTTGTACAGCCAGAGGTTGCCGGAGCCGTCCCGGACCACGAGGTCCGCACGCCCGTCGCCGGAGAAGTCGCCCGCGCCGAGGGTCCGGTTGTACGCGCCCCAGCCGGCACCGATCTTGATCCGGGAGGCGACACCCGTGCCCAGGCCGTTGCCCCGGTACAGCCACATGACACCGGAGGCGTCACGCGCCAGCAGGTCGGCCTTGCCGTCGCCGCTCAGGTCGCCCGGGCCGACGAGCAGGTTGTAGATCTGCCAGCCGGCACCGAGGTCCCGGTCGGCGTTGTAGAGGTGACCCTGGTAGATCTCCAGGAGGTCGGCGAACGGGCCGCCGTCGAGCGCGGAGACGAACGAGATGCTCGCGCCGCCCCAGTTGTCGCTGGTGCCCACCTGTTCGCGCGCGGTGATGTTGCCGTTGTTCAGGCTGCCGTACCAGAAGAGGTATCCGGACTTGGCGCGGGCGAGGAACGCCGTCTTGCCGGCGGCGGGGACGTTGCCCGCCGCGGCGAACTGATCCACGTTGTTCCAGGTGCCGCCGAGCTTCAGCCGCGTCGCGAAGGTGCCGTCACCGCGGCCGCTGTAGCCCCACAGAGCACCGCTCTGGTCCCGGGCGAGCAGATCGGCGTTGCCGTCGCCGTTGATGTCGTCGGAGCTGAGCAGCTGGTTGTAGATCTGCCAGCCGGTCCCGACCTCCTTGCGCGGCTTGAACGGCGCGGCCGTGTCGCCGGTGCTGCCGTAGAAGTACAGCTTGCCGTCCGTGGAGCGGGCGACCGCGTCGCCCTTCCCGTCGCCGTCGTTGTCACCGATGCCGACGAGCTGGTCGTACACGCCCCAGCCCGCGCCCACCCGCACCCGGCCGGCGAACGGCTCCGTCGCTCCGCCGGTCCACCGGTAGAGGTACAGCTCGCCGTTGTACTGCCGGGCAAGGAGGTCGTTCTTGCCGTCGCCGTCGACGTCGCCGGGCGAGAACACCTTGTTGTACATGTTCCAGCCCTTGCCCGACCAGGTGGGCGAAGCCGAGGTCACGGTCGTCTCCGAGTACAGCCGGAGCACACCGTCCGCCGACAGCGACAGCACCTCGGGCTTGCCCGAGCCGTCCTGGTCGCCGAGCGGAACGAGGTCGAGGTCCAGGACCGAACCGTCGGTGATCAACTCGGTGGTCACGCCCGAGGACGACGCGATGATCGTCCGGCCGTTCCAGTCGCGGTGGAGCAGATCGGTCTGGCCGTCGCCGTCCACGTCGAAACGCGACGGCACGACAGCCGCCGCCTCGGCGGTACGGGCCGTGCCGGCCGGGCCCGCCAGCGGCGACAGGTCGAGGCGCGGCGGCGCCCCCGCCTCGCGCAGCGGATCCGCCACGACGGGACGCGGCGGCCGGGAGCCGGCATCGGCCACGGCGGGCGACGCAAGCAGCATGCCGGCGGAGAGAGCGAGCGCGGTGCAGGTGGTGAGGCGCGCACGCGTGAACATCACAGAACGCAACAGATCCCCCCCAGGGATCACAGAAACCATGGCCGGGCCCAGGGGTCCGCGACGCCCTCGCAGGCGGCGAACGCACACGAGGGGCGAACACCCTCCCGGATGTGAGAGGAGCGTACCGCCCCGGTACGTCAGTCGATCAAGCGAGATTCCCGGCAGCCGGTGCCCCGCCCGACTGCCGGATCCAGCCCTTGTGACGCCCGGCCACCGGCCTCAGCTCTTCCGGTGCCCTATCAGCCGCGGCTTCTGCTCCAGGCCGTCGAGACCGTGCCACGCCAGGTTCACCAGATGCGCCGCGACCTCCGACTTGTCCGGCTTGCGGACGTCCAGCCACCACTGGCCCGTCAGCGCCACACTGCCCACGAGCGCCTGCGCGTACAGCGGCGCCAGCTTCGGGTCGAAGCCCCGGGCCTTGAACTCCAGACCCAGGATGTCCTCCACCTGCGTGGCGATGTCACTGATCAGCGACGCGAACGTGCCCGTCGACTGCGCCACCGGCGAATCCCGTACGAGAATCCGGAACCCGTCCGTGTAGTTCTCGATGTAGTCGAGCAGCGCGAACGCCGCCTGCTCCAGGAGCTCCCGCGGATGCCCCGCCGTCAGCGCCCCCGTCACCCCGTCCAGGAGCTGCCGCATCTCCCGGTCGACGACGACCGCGTACAGCCCCTCCTTGCCCCCGAAGTGCTCGTACACCACCGGCTTGGAGACCCCGGCCTTCGCCGCGATCTCCTCCACCGACGTGCCCTCGAAGCCCTTCTCCGCGAAGAGCGTGCGACCGATGTCGAGGAGCTGCTCCCGGCGCTCCGCGCCCGTCATCCGCACCCGGCGTCCCCGCCGGGGCTTCGTCTCTCCGCCGCTGCTGCCGGTACCGCCGGTCCTGCCCTCGATCGCCACGTCTTCCATCATGCCGCGTCTGCGGACGCGCTCTGGCGGCGGGCTTCGATGCGGGACTTCGCCGGCCAGCGGACATCGCTCGCCCAGCCCAGCTGCTCGAACCAGCGGATCAGACGGGCGCTGGAGTCGAGCTGGCCGCGCAGCACCCCGTGCCGGGCCGAGGTCGGGTCCGCGTGGTGCAGGTTGTGCCAGGACTCGCCGCAGGACAGCACCGCCAGCCACCACACGTTGCCCGAGCGGTCACGCGACTTGAACGGACGCTTGCCGACCGCGTGACAGATCGAGTTGATCGACCACGTCACGTGGTGCAGCAGCGCCACCCGCACCAGCGAGCCCCAGAAGAACGCCGTGAACGCGCCCCACCACGACATCGTCACCAGACCGCCCACCACCGGCGGGATCGCCAGCGACACGATCGTCCACAGCACGAACTGGCGCGAGATCGCCCGGATCGCCGGGTCCTTGATCAGATCGGGGGCGTACTTGTGCTGCGGCGTCTGCTCCTCGTCGAACATCCAGCCGATGTGCGCCCACCACAGGCCCTTCATCAGCGCCGGCACCGTCTCGCCGAACCGCCACGGCGAGTGCGGGTCGCCCTCCGCGTCCGAGAACTTGTGGTGCTTGCGGTGGTCCGCCACCCAGCGGACCAGCGGGCCCTCCACGGCGAGCGAACCCATGATCGCGAGCGCGATCCGCAGCGGCCGCTTCGCCTTGAAGGAACCGTGCGTGAAGTACCGGTGGAAACCGATCGTGATCCCGTGGCAGCCGATGTAGTACATCGCCACCATCAGCCCCAGATCCAGCCAGCTCACCCCCCAGCCCCAGGCCAGCGGCACCGCCGCGAGCAGCGCCACGAACGGCACCGTGATGAACAGCAGCAGGGTGATCTGTTCGATCGAACGCTTGCTGTCCCCGCCCAGCGTGGCGGAGGGCAGGGCCGCGGTGTCGTCCGGCGCCTCGGCCGTCGACGTCAGCTCCGGGCTGATGGTCATGGGTGTCCCTGGGGGGTGAGTGAAAAAGGGGGAAACGCGTCGAAGCACGAAGCCGTGGCTACGCATCCGTAACCTACGGCGTCGTAAGTATGGCAGCGCCGTGGCGCGCGGCAAGAGGGCGCAAAGAGGGGCCTGCCCGCCGCCCACCATGTGGACACCTATCCTGGGGGCGTCGGACAGCGCGGTCCGCAAGCCTCCAGAACCCCTCCAGACGTGCTCAAACACTGCAAGGAGCCGCACCTGTGAGCAGTGCCGACCAGACCTCCACCGCCAGCACCGAGCTGCGCGCCGACATCCGCCGACTGGGCGATCTCCTCGGCGAGACCCTCGTACGCCAGGAAGGCCACGAGCTTCTCGACCTCGTCGAGAAGGTCCGCCGCCTCACCCGCGAGGACGGCGAGGCCGCCGCCGAGCTGCTCCGTGGCGTCGAACTCGAGACGGCCGCCAAGCTCGTGCGCGCCTTCTCCACCTACTTCCACCTCGCGAACGTCACCGAGCAGGTCCACCGCGGCCGCGAGATGCGCGAGAAGCGCGCCGCCGAGGGCGGCCTCCTCGCCCGCACCGCCGACATGCTCAAGGACGGCGACCCCGAGCACGTCCGCGAGACCGTCAAGAACCTCAACGTACGGCCCGTCTTCACCGCGCACCCCACCGAAGCCGCCCGCCGCTCCGTCCTCAACAAGCTGCGCCGCATCGCCGCCCTCCTGGAGACCCCGGTCAGCCAGTCCGAGCGGCGCCGCACCGACCTGCGGCTCGCCGAGAACATCGACCTCATCTGGCAGACCGACGAGCTCCGGGTGGTCCGCCCCGAGCCCGCCGACGAGGCCCGCAACGCCATCTACTACCTCGACGAGCTGCACGCCAACGCCGTCGGCGACGTCCTGGAGGACCTCGCCGCCGAACTGGAGCGCGTCGGCGTCGAACTGCCGGCCGGCACCCGCCCCCTCACCTTCGGCACCTGGATCGGCGGCGACCGCGACGGCAACCCCAACGTCACCCCGCAGGTGACCTGGGACGTCCTGATCCTCCAGCACGAGCACGGCATCACCGACGCCCTCGAACTCGTCGACTTCCTCCGCGGACTGCTCTCCAACTCCATCCGCTACACCGGAGCCACCCAGGAACTCCTGGACTCCCTCCAGCGCGACCTGGAACTCCTCCCGGAGATCAGCCCCCGCTACAAGCGCCTCAACGCCGAGGAGCCGTACCGCCTCAAGGCCACCTGCATCCGGCAGAAGCTCGTCAACACCCGCGAGCGCCTCGCCCACGGCACCCCGCACCAGGACGGCCGCGACTACCTCGGCACCGCCGAACTCATCCGCGACCTCACCCTCATCCAGACCTCGCTGCGCGAGCACCGCGGCGCGCTCTTCGCCGACGGCCGCATGGACCGGGTCATCCGCACCCTCTCCGCCTTCGGCCTCCAGCTCGCCACCATGGACGTCCGCGAGCACGCCGAGGCCCACCACCACGCCCTCGGCCAGCTCTTCGACCGCCTCGGCGAGGAGTCCTGGCGGTACGCGGACATGCCCCGCGACTACCGGCAGAAGCTGCTCGCCAAGGAGCTCCGCTCCCGCCGCCCGCTCGCCCCGACCCCGGCCCCGCTGGACGCCGCCGGCGAGAAGACCCTCGGCGTCTTCCACACCATCAAGGAGGCCTTCGAGCGCTTCGGCCCGGAGGTCATCGAGTCGTACATCATCTCGATGTGCCAGGGCGCCGACGACGTCTTCGCCGCCGCCGTCCTCGCCCGCGAGGCCGGCCTGGTCGACCTGCACGCCGGCTGGGCCAAGATCGGCATCGTGCCGCTCCTGGAGACCACCGACGAGCTCAAGGCCGCCGACGTCATCCTCGACGACATGCTCGCCGACCCCTCCTACCGGCGCCTCGTCTCGCTCCGCGGCGACGTCCAGGAGGTCATGCTCGGCTACTCCGACTCCTCCAAGTTCGGCGGCATCACCACCTCCCAGTGGGAGATCCACCGCGCCCAGCGCAGGCTCCGCGACGTCGCCCACCGCTACGGCGTCCGCCTGCGGCTCTTCCACGGCCGCGGCGGCACCGTCGGCCGCGGCGGCGGCCCCTCGCACGACGCGATCCTCGCCCAGCCCTGGGGAACCCTGGAGGGCGAGATCAAGGTGACCGAGCAGGGCGAGGTCATCTCCGACAAGTATTTGATCCCCTCCCTCGCGCGGGAGAACCTCGAACTGACCGTCGCCGCCACCCTGCAGGCCTCCGCCCTGCACACCGCGCCGCGCCAGTCCGACGAGGCCCTCGCCCGCTGGGACGCCGCCATGGACACCGTCTCGGACGCCGCCCACACCGCGTACCGCCGGCTCGTCGAGGACCCGGACCTGCCCGCGTACTTCTTCGCGGCCACCCCCGTCGACCAGCTCGCCGACCTCCACCTCGGCTCCCGGCCCTCGCGCCGCCCCGACTCGGGGGCCGGCCTCGACGGACTCCGCGCCATCCCCTGGGTGTTCGGCTGGACCCAGTCCCGGCAGATCGTCCCCGGCTGGTACGGCGTCGGCTCCGGCCTCAAGGCCCTGCGCGAGGCCGGCCTCGACGCGGTCCTCGGCGAGATGTACGAGCGCTGGGGCTTCTTCCGCAACTTCCTCTCCAACGTCGAGATGACGCTGGCCAAGACGGACCTGCGGATCGCCCGCCACTACGTCGACACCCTGGTCCCCGACGAGCTCAAGCACGTCTTCGCCACCATCGAGGCCGAGCACGCTCTGACCGTCGCCGAGGTCCTCAAGGTCACCGGCGGCGAGGAGCTCCTCGACTCCAACCCGGTCCTCCAGCAGACCTTCGCCATCCGTGACGCCTACCTGGACCCGATCTCCTACCTCCAGGTCGCCCTCCTCGCCCGCCAGCGCGGGGACGCCGAGCGCGGCGAGGACCCGGACCCGCTGCTCGCCCGGGCCCTGCTCCTCACGGTGAACGGCGTGGCGGCGGGCCTCCGCAACACCGGCTGACGCCCTTCCCGTACACACGACAGAGCCCCCGCCGGATTCCCCGGCGGGGGCTCTGTCGTCGTACGGGGTACGTCAGTTCTGCGTGGCCTTGCGACGGCGGGTCACCAGGACCGCGCCGACGGCCGCGAGGGCCAGAGCGGCGGCGGCGAGGATGCCGACGGGCGCGCTGGAGCCGGTCTCGGCGAGGTTGCCGTTCTCGTCCTTGACCTCGCCGCCGGTGGTGGAGCCGCCGGAGGCGGTGGTCTCGCCCGTGGTGGAGCCGCCCGTGGCGGTGGTCTCGCCCGTGGAGGAACCGCCGGTGGCGGTGGTCTCGCCGGTGGTGGAGCCACCGGTCGTGGTGGTCTCGCCCGTGGTGGAGCCGCCCGTGGTCTGCTCGCCCGTGGTCGAACCGCCGGTGGTCTGCTCACCGGTGGTGGAGCCGCCCGTGGTCTGCTCGCCCGTGGTCGAACCGCCGGTGGTCTGCTCACCGGTGGTCGAACCGCCGGTCGTGCCGCCGGTGGAGGTGGCCACGCAGGTGTGGGACAGGTTGAACCAGCCCTGCTTGATCACACCGTCGACCTCGGCCTCGGCCGAGACCAGCTTCGCGCCCGGCTCGGAGGCCACGTACGCGTGCTTGTCGGACGGCGGACCGAAGGTCGTGATGACCTGCTCGCCGCCCGGCTCGAAGGTCACCGTCAGCTTGGTGAAGTCGGCGGTGTTGCCGGGGATGACGAAGTGCCAGCCGTCCTTGTCGGCCGGGATCGTCGGGCAGTCACCGTCGTGCGGCGCGTCCGCGGCGACGATCGGCGTCGGCTGGTGCAGCGGGTACGTGTGGGAGCCGTCCGACGCGAAGGCGGCGGGGGCCAGGGACAGAGAACCCGCCATGGCCGCGACAAGAGCGGCTGCGGGTATGAAGGAGCGTCGCATGTGCAGTCGTCCATCTGTGGGATGAGGATGCCGTGGGAGGTGGCTGGGGCAGCCTATCCGTCGGCTTAAGTCGCCCTTAAGCCAGCGGGCCATAACGATTGGCCCAGGAAACAGGTTTAAAAGAGCGTCAGAGGGCGAAGAACGCCGCCACCAGCACCGCCCCGCCGACCCCCGCCAGCGACCACGCCGTCCGCGTCAGCCGCATCCCGCCGCCCACCAGCGGCGCCGCGAGCAACAGCGCCCCGCCCAGCGGCAGCCACGCGTGCAACCCGCCGCCCCAGCCCGTCCGCACACCCTCGTCCGTACCCGGCTTCACCACCACCGGGATCGTCACGCCCTTCTCCGCCGCCACCGAACGCGCGATCGTCAGCGTCCGACGCGTCGACGAAGGATCCTCCGGGGCGTAACGGCCGCTGCACGTCTCGTCGGTGCAGTCGGTCACCGTCAGCGTCCCGTGCTCACGGCCCTTCGCGAGCAGGACGTGCTGGGCGGAGTTCCACGAGGCCCAGGCGCCCGCGACGACGAGGAGCAGGGCGACCAGGGCCATGGCTGCGGTACGGACGTGCGTCATGACCCGCGATCGTACAGTCGTACGTCCCGATCGCCAGGGCCACCGCCGGGGCCACTGCCGGGACCGTCGCCGGGGCCACTGCCGGGACCGTCGCCGGGACCTAGGAGTTGTACGCCGACTGGGCCCGCTCCAGGCCCTCCGCCACCAGACACTCCACCGAGTCCGCCGCCCGGTCCACGAACCAGTCCAGGTCCTTGCGCTCCGTCGACGAGAAGTCCTTCAGGACGAAGTCCGCGACCTGCATCCGGCCCGGCGGACGCCCGATCCCGCACCGCACCCGGTGGTAGTCCGCGCCCATCGCCTTCGTCATCGACTTCAGGCCGTTGTGCCCGTTGTCGCCGCCGCCCAGCTTCAGCCGCAGCACCCCGTAGTCGATGTCCAGCTCGTCGTGGATCGCCACGACGTGCGCCGTCGGCACCTTGTAGAAGTCGCGCAGCGCCGTCACCGGGCCGCCCGAGAGGTTCATGTACGACATCGGCTTCGCGAGGATCACCCGGCGGTTCTCCGGCCCCGGAGGACCCATCCGGCCCTCGACGACCTGCGCCTGCGCCTTCTGCGCCCGCTTGAACGAACCGCGGATCCGGTCCGCGAGCAGGTCCACGACCATGAAACCGATGTTGTGGCGGTTGGCCGCGTACTCGGGCCCCGGGTTGCCGAGACCGACGATCAGCCAGGGCGCGTTCGCGTCGTCCGTCATGTGCGCAGCTCTCCTCGTATCCGCGTATCCGTACAAGAGAAACGGGGTGACGGGCCCGTACGGCCCATCACCCCGTCACGTCAGGCAGAGCCTACGGCTCAGGCCTCGGCGCCCTCGGCGGCCTCGCCCTCGGCGGCCGGCTCCTCGGCCTGCGCGGCCAGGACCTGCAGGACGACGGCGTCGGCGTCGGTGACCAGGGTCACGCCGTTCGGGAGGGTGATGTCCTTCGCGAGGACGGAGGCGCCGGCCTCCAGGCCCTCGACGGAGACCGTGACGGCCTCGGGGAGGTGGGTGGCCTCGGCCTCGACGGAGAGGGTGGAGAGGACGTGCTCCAGCAGGTTGCCACCGGCGGCGAGCTCACCCTCGGCCTGGACCGGAACCTCGACGGTGACCTTCTCGCCGCGCTTCACGAGGAGCAGGTCGACGTGGACCAGGAAGCCCTTGATGGCGTCACGCTGGACGGCCTTCGGGATCGCCAGCTCGTTGGTGCCGTCGATGTCGAGGGAGAGCAGGACGTTCGGCGTACGGAGCGCCATGCCGAGCTCGTGGGCCGGGAGGGTGATGTGGACCGGCTCCGAGCCGTGGCCGTAGACGACGGCGGGAACCTTGGCGTCGCGGCGGATGGCGCGGGCGGCACCCTTGCCGAACTCCGAGCGGACGGAAGCGGCGAGCTTGACCTCGGACATGTTGCACTCCTCGTAGAAGGTGACGAAAAAGGTGGTCACCCGGCCACGACTGGCGATGGCCTGCTACGAAGAGCGCGTCGATAACGGACCGCCGTGACCCTGAACGGGTACGGCCTCCCTCGCCGAGCAACTACGGCAGTCTACCCGCCGCCCGGGGCCCGCCCAAATGGATCAGCCAGCCCGCCCCTCCGCCCAGGTCAGCCCGCCCCACCCCCTCCGCCGGGCCGGCCTGCCGCTCGCGCGGCGGGACCCGCACCACACGGCCGACCGGCCCGCCGGCTCGCGCGGCAGGTCCCGCACCACACGGCCGGCCCGCCGGCTCGCGCGGAGGTCCCGCAGCACGCGCGGCACGTCAGCCCGCCGGCTCGCGGAGCAGGTCCCGCAGCACGCGCGGCACGTCAGCCCGCCAGCTCGCGGAGCAGGTCCCGCAGCACGCGCGGCACGTCAGCCCGCCGGCTCGCGCAGCAGGTCCCGCACCACGCGCGGCACGTCAGCCCGCCAGCTCGCGCAGCAGGTCCCGCAGCACCGGGCCCGCCGAGCCCGAGCCGCTCTCCGCCTCCTCCACCACGCACGCCACCGCGATCTCCCCGTCGTACGCCACCAGCCAGCCGTTGTTGTTCCCGTCCTCCGTCACCTCGGCCGTCCCCGTCTTCGCCCCCACCTCACCCGGCACCCCCGCCAGGACCTTCGCCGAACCGTCCGTCACCGTGTCCCGCATCAGCGACCGCAGGCCCGTCACCACCTCCCGCGGCAGCGGCTTCGTCACCACCGCCGGCTGCTCCGTCCCCTTCACGAGCAGCGGCTGGTGGAACGTCCCCGACACCGCCGTCGCCGTCACCGAGGCCATCGCCAGCGGATTCGTCCGCAGCCGCCCCTGCCCGAACAGCGAAGCCGCCTTCTCCGGCTCGTCCGCCGGCACCGGCACCTCCGCGTCCACCGAACTCACCCCCGTCTTCCACTCCGGCCCCAGCCCGAAGTACTCCTTCGCGAACACCGTCATCTCGTCCCGTCCGAGCCGCCCCCGCAGCGCCACGAACGCCGTGTTGCACGAATGGATGAAGTCCTCCCGGAACGTCGCGTCCCGGATCTCCGACGTCTCCACGTTGTGGAACTGCTTCCCCACCGTCAGGTACTTCGGACAGTCCACCCGCGACTCCGGCGTCACCGCCCCCTTCGCGAGCAGCGCCGCACTCGTCACCACCTTCCACGTCGACCCCGGCGCGTACGTCCCCTGGAACGCCCGGTTGAACCCGCCCGACGGACCGTTCACCACCGCGACCACCTCGCCGCTGTCGATCCGCACCGCCACCAGACCCGCGTTCCGCCCCGTCGCATGCCGGGCGAGGGCCTCCTCCGCCGCACGCTGCGTCCGCGCGTCGACCGTCGTCCGCAGCGGACCCCCGTCCTTCCCCGGATCCGGCCCGAACCGCACCGCCGTCCCCTTCGTCTCCCCGGTGATCCGGTCCACCACCCGCACCTCGCCCCGCGGCTTCCCCCCACCGAGACCGAGCACCGACACCAGCGAGGGATGCTCCTCCGCCGAGATCGCCTTCCCGTCCCGGTCCACCGCCGCCAGCTCCGAGGACTCCTCCTCCACCAGCTTGAACCGCTGCTTCTCGTTCAGCTGCGGATGGATCAGCGGCAGCTCCCACCGCACCCGCCACCCCGCGTCCGTACGCGCCACCGCAAGCTCCGACCCGTACGACCACGTGCCCAGCGACGCCACCGGCATCCGCGCCGAGAACGCCAGACGCGCCCCCGCCTCACCCTCCGGCCGGGCCGCCCCCGCCGTCAGCACCGGCTTCGCGATCTCCAGACCCGCCGTGAAGTTCCGCAGCGTCTCCTCCGCCTTCACCGGCGCATCCGTCAGCTGCCCCGCCGCCGCCAGATCGCCCGCCGCCCACCGGCCCAGAAACGCCTTCGCCGTCCGTACGGCCTCCGGATCCGCCACCACCGGCCCCTCCGCACCCGGCCTCAGCGGCCCGTACGCCACCGCCCACCCGGAGGCCCCCGCCACCAGCACCCCCGCCACCGCCACCGCCGGCCACCTGCGCCGACCCCTGCCCCTGTGTGTCCTCGCCACGTGCGTCATACCCGGCAGCGAAACAGACACCCGTACGACCAGTCCAAGACTCATATCGCGATAGAAGCCATAGCCAAACACCTATCCTTGCTGCTCATGGACCTGCTCCTGCATCTGCGGTACTTCAGGACCGTCGCCGAGGAACAGCACTTCGGCCGCGCCGCCGCCCGACTGCGCATGGCCCAGCCCTCCCTCTCCCAGCGCATCCAGCGCCTCGAACGCGAACTCGGCGTCCGCCTCCTCGACCGCGGCCCCCGCGGCGCCACCCTCACCCCCGCAGGCCGCCTCGTCCTCGCCGACACCGAACAGCTCCTCGCCGCCGCCGACCGCCTCACCGCCACCGTCGCCCGCGTCCACAGCGGCGCCCTCGGCACCCTCCGCGCCGCCGTACCCCCCGGACTCGGCGCCGCCGCCGTCGGCGCCCTCCTCACCGCCTTCCGCACCCGCTCACCCGGCGCCGACCTCGAACTCCGCGAACTCCCCACCACCGAACAGACCGCCGAACTCGCCGCGGGCACCCTCGACGTCGGCATCGTCCGCCACCCCTGCCCCGCCCCCGGACTCGCCTTCGGCCCCACCCTCCGCCAGCCCCTCGGCGCCCTCCTCGCCGCCGACGACCCCCTCGCCGCACCCCCGTACCTCCCCGCCGCCGCCCTCACCGGCCGCGACCTCGTCCTCTTCCCCCGCGCCGAAGCCCCCGCCCTCCACGACGAGACCCTCACCGCCTGCGCCCGCCACGGCTGCACCCCCGCCACCGTCCACGAAGCCGCAGGCCCCGACTTCACCCGCGGCCTCGTCCTCTCCGGCCGCGCCGTCGCCCTCGTCCCCCGCACCCCCGACGGAGCCGGCACCGTCTGGCGCCCCCTCCGCGGCGCCCCCGTCACCTGGCGCACCTCCACCGCCTGGCCCGAGGGCAAGGACGGCCCCGCCGTACGCCTCTTCGCCGACACCGCCCACGAGATCCTCCGCGAGCACGCCGACATGCGGCCCGCCCCGTCCGCCAGGATGGTCTTCCCCCGCCCCGCATCGGAGTTCCCCCTGTGACCCCCCACCCCGCCACCCGCCGCATCACCGCGGCCTTCACCGACGCGGGCGTCACCGGCCGCCTCCACGCCACCGACATCGACACCGGCACCGCCCTCGGCACCGGCTCCGACACCCTCGTACCGACCGCCAGCGTCCACAAGCTCTGCCTCGTCGCCACCCTCTACCGCCAGGCCCACCTCGGCCTCGTCGACCCCACCCGGCCCGTCGACATCCCCGCCGAAGGCCGCACCCCCGGCTCCACCGGCCTCTCCGTCATGCGCGACGCCGCCCGCCTCTCCCTCCGCGACCTCGCGAGCCTCGCCGTCGCCGTCAGCGACAACACCGCCGCCGACCTCCTCTGGAACACCCTCGGCCTCGACACCGTCAACGCCACCATGACCGCACTGGGGCTCCGCAGGACCGTCGCCGTCCAGACCATGAGCGAGCTCTACGCCACCCTGCGCGAGGACGCCGCCGACGACCCCACCGCCTACACCGACCCCGCCACCGTCGCCCGCCTCCGCGCCCTCGACCCCACCCGCACCAACCGCTCCACCCCCCGCGAGATCACCGCCCTCCTCGCCGCCGTCTGGCGCGACGAGGTCTGCCCCGGGGAGTACGGCGAAGAGCTCCGCGCCCTCCTCGGCCTCCAGGCATGGACCCACCGCCTCGCCGCCGGCTTCCCCTTCGACGACGTCCGCGTCAGCGGAAAGACCGGCTCCCTGCCCACCCTCCGCCACGAGGCCGGCGTCGTCGAATACCCCGACGGAGGCCGCTACGCCGTCGCCGTCTTCACCCGGGCGGCCTCCACGGACCTCACCCTCCCGGCCGCCGACGCGGCGATCGGAAAGGCGGCGAGGATCGCGGTGGACGCGCTGAGGTCGCTCGGCGCATGAGAAAGGGCCCTTTCCCACCGGGGAAAGGGCCCTTCTCGGCTATACGCCTACAGCTCAGTGCTCCTCGAAGAGGCTCGTCACCGAACCGTCCTCGAACACCTCACGCACCGCGCGCGCGATCGTCGGCGCGATCGACAGCACCGTGATCTTGTCCAGCTCAAGAGCACCCGGCACCGGCAGCGTGTCCGTGAACACGAACTCGCTGACCTTGGAGTTCTTCAGACGGTCCGCGGCCGGACCCGACAGGATGCCGTGCGTGGCCGTCACGATGACGTCCTCCGCACCGTGCGCGAACAGCGCGTCCGCGGCGGCGCAGATCGTGCCACCCGTGTCGACCATGTCGTCCACCAGGACACAGACGCGGCCCTTCACGTCACCGACGACCTCGTGCACGGTGACCTGGTTGGCGACGTCCTTGTCACGACGCTTGTGCACGATCGCCAGCGGCGCGTCCAGACGGTCGCACCAGCGGTCGGCGACCCGCACGCGGCCCGCGTCCGGCGAGACGATCGTCAGCTTCTCGCGGTCGACCTTCGCACCCACGTAGTCCGCCAGGACCGGCAGGGCCGACAGGTGGTCCACCGGACCGTCGAAGAAGCCCTGGATCTGGTCCGTGTGCAGGTCCACGGTCAGGATGCGGTCCGCACCCGCCGTCTTCAGCAGGTCCGCCACCAGACGCGCCGAGATCGGCTCACGGCCGCGGTGCTTCTTGTCCTGACGGGCGTAGCCGTACGACGGGATGATCACGGTGATGCTCCGGGCGGAAGCCCGCTTCAGAGCATCGATCATGATCAGCTGCTCCATGATCCACTTGTTGATCGGAGCCGTGTGGCTCTGGATCAGGAAGCAGTCCGCGCCGCGCGCCGACTCCTGGAAGCGGACGTAGATCTCACCGTTGGCGAAGTCGAACGCCTTGGTCGGAACGAGACCGACACCCAGCTGGTGCGCGACCTCCTCGGCCAGCTCGGGGTGGGCGCGGCCGGAGAAGAGCATCAGCTTCTTCTCGCCGGTCGTCTTGATCCCGGTCACAGCACTGTCTCCTCAGACGTGTTCTCTGGCCGCGATCCCGCGCCTGTCGAGCGCATGTGCGTGCCAGCCGAATTTGTGTGCACGTATCACGGTACGCCGAGTTCGACGTACCCGTTTCCGGTCAGCTTTCGCCGGCGGACTCCTCAGAGGCGACCTGAGCGGCCTGCGCGGCAGCACTGCCGGGCCGCTTCCGGGCCACCCAACCCTCGATATTCCGCTGCTGGCCCCGGGCCACGGCGAGCGAACCGGCCGGTACGTCCTTCGTGATCACGGACCCCGCGGCGGTGTAGGCCCCGTCCCCGATGGTGATGGGAGCCACAAACATGTTGTCCGAACCCGTACGGCAGTGAGAGCCGATCGTGGTGTGGTGCTTCGCCTCGCCGTCGTAGTTCACGAAGACGCTCGCGGCGCCGATGTTCGTGTACTCGCCGATCGTCGCGTCACCCACGTACGACAGATGGGGGACCTTCGTGCCTTCGCCGATCGTCGCGTTCTTCATCTCGACGTACGTACCGGCCTTGGACTTCTTGCCGAGGTTCGTCCCCGGACGGAGGTACGCGAACGGGCCCACGGACGCGCTCTCGCCGACCACGGCGGAGAAGGCGACGGTGTTGTCCACCCGGGCGCCCTTGCCGACGGTGACGTCCGTCAGGCGCGTGTTCGGGCCGACCACGGCGTCCTCGGCGATGTGGGTGGCCCCGAGCAGCTGCGTACCCGGCAGGATCACGGCGTCGGCCTCGAAGGTCACGGTGACGTCCACGAACACGGACGCCGGGTCCACGACCGTCACGCCGGCCAGCATGGCCCGCTCCAGGAGTCGCCGGTTCAGCAGGGCGCGGGCCTCGGAGAGCTGCACCCGGTTGTTGATCCCGAGGATCTCGCGGTGGTCGCCGGCGACGGACGCGCCGACCCGGTGACCGGCCTCGCGCAGGATCGACAGCACGTCGGTGAGGTACTCCTCGCCCTGGCTGTTGTCCGTACGGACCTGGCCGAGGGCCTCGGCGAGCAGCTTCCCGTCGAACGCGAAGACCCCGGAGTTGATCTCCCTGATCGAGAGCTGCTCGGCGGAGGCGTCCTTGTGCTCGACGATCTCGGTGACGGCCCCGTCGGCGTCCCGCACGATCCGCCCGTACCCGGTGGAGTCCGGGACCTCGGCGGTCAGCACGGTCACGGCGTTGCCGTCGGCGGCGTGCGTGCCGGCGAGCGCCTTGAGGGTCTCCCCGGACAGCAGCGGAGTGTCGCCGCAGACGACGACCACGGTGCCCTCGGGCGCCGCGCCCAGCTCCTCCAGAGCCATCCGCACGGCGTGCCCGGTCCCGTTCTGCTCCTCCTGAACGGCGGTCCGGGTCCCGGCGTAGTGCTCGTCGAGGTGCCCCTTCACCTGCTCCCGGGCGTGCCCGACGACCACGACGAGGTGCTCGGGCTCCAACTCCCGGGCGGCGGACACGACATGCCCGACGAGCGAACGCCCGGCGATCTCGTGCAGGACCTTGGGGGTCTTCGACTTCATGCGGGTGCCCTCACCCGCTGCGAGGACGACGACGGCTGCCGGGCGGTTGGCGCTCACGGGAATGCCCTTCGGCTTTGGGTGGTGGACCCACGAAGGATACCGGGGGGCAAGGAGCCGGACATGAGTGCGGGTCCTGACCTGGACGGTCAGGACCCGAACTGAGCTCTTGTGTGCTGTGGCTCCCGGAGAAGGATTCGAACCCTCATTCAATGGACCAAAACCATTTGTCCTGCCCTTAGACGATCCGGGATGGTTCGCCTGTCATGTCCGATTCCTTGGTCGGGAGATCGGGACGGCCCCTACTATGCCGTACCAGGCCCCCTCGATGCGACGGTACAGATCGGCGCCGCCGAGGATCCGGATTGCCAGGCAGCCACGGTAGTCATCGTTCACGTTCTTGCGGTTGGTTCGCGGGTTGTGGCGCTTGAGGGTCGTCTTGCCGAATGCCGACGAGTCGGCGCCGACGAGATCACCCCAGTACTGCTCGGCTCCGGCCACGTCGGCGGTCTCGTGGATCATGACGTAGTACCTCCGCCGCTCGGGCTCGATGTCGAGGAGGTCGAGCCAAGCGCTGAAGACCCGGATCATCCCCGGATCGCTGTTCACGAACGTCACGCGTTCCCGGCGGGCGTGCGGCTTGTCCTTCGTGCCCTCCGCCCAGTAGAGCCCCACGCCCAACAGGAAGAGCTCGCGCTCCGACATGGCGCCGATCTCCTCGGACGCGGTGCGCTTGACGGCATGCCGTTCCTCGTCACGTCGGCGCAGGGTCGCCTCCCAGCCCCGCCTGGCGATCTCCGACGCCTCCTCCCGGGTCCGTTTCCGTTCCGGCTTCGGGAGGTCTCGCACCCAGAGGGAGATCGAGCTCTTCGAGCAGCCCAGCTCGACCTGGATCTGGTCATAGGTCATGCCCTGGAGGCGCAGCTCGCGGGCTCGGGCGCGGAGGTCGTCCTTGGCGTTGGGGCGCTTGGTCCACTCCGGTGGGGGCTCGCCTTCGAGCAGGCGGTTGAGAATGTCGTTGTTGTCGACGTGGAGGCGGTCTCGGATCTGGCGTCGGCTGAGGCCCTCGCGGCGGAGGGCGACTGCCCGCTCGCGCAGGTTCTCGAAGTCCGCGTACTTGCTGGTGGCGGCTGTCATACGAACACCATCGTCCGGAATGCGGACGTCCGGATCGAAAATGCGGGCGATTCAATAGTTCGAGGGACTGGTGTCCACGGCGTTGACGAGCGGGCTCGCCCGTAGGGTGGTGGGTATGACCACAACGGGGGCAGACCGGGACGCCGAGGGCGTCGGGACTTGGTGGTGGTGGGGGAGACGGCGCAGCGCCGTGCTCGACGTCGGGCTCGCGCTCGTGTCCGCGCTGGAGTGTGCCGTCGAGGGCGTCGGCTTCGCCGACAAGGCCTCGCTGCCCGTGCCCGTGGGCGTGCTCTTCGGGCTGGCCGTCGGCTCCGTGCTGCTCGTCCGCCGCCGCTGGCCCATCGCCGTCGTCCTCGTGTCGATCGCCGTCGCGCCCGCCGAGATGGGCTTCCTCATGGGGATCGTCGGGCTGTACTCGCTCGCCGCCTCCGAGGTGCCCCGGCGGATCACCGCCGCTCTCGCCGGGATGTCGACGCTCGCCGTCTTCGTCGTGACCTTCGTGCGGATGCGCCAGGACGTCGCCCAGGTCGACCAGGGGTCGCCGACCATCGACCCGAGCGGCTGGTACGTGCCGAGCGTCGCGCTCTTCATGACCCTCGGGCTCAACGCGCCGCCGGTGCTCTTCGGCCTCTACATAGGGGCGCGCCGTCGCCTCATGGAGAGCCTGCGCGAGCGGGCCGACTCGCTGGAGCAGGAGCTGTCGCTGCTCGCGGACCGGGCCGAGCAGCGGGCGCAGTGGGCGCGGCAGGAGGAGCGGACGCGGATCGCCCGCGAGATGCACGACGTGGTGGCGCACCGGGTGTCGCTGATGGTGGTGCACGCGGCGGCGTTGCAGGCGGTCGCGTTGAAGGATCCGCAGAAGGCCGTGCGGAACGCGGCGCTGGTCGGTGACATGGGGCGGCAGGCCCTGACCGAGCTGCGGGAGATGCTGGGGGTGCTCCGGGAGGAGGGGGTTCCCGCCGCTCCCGCCGCCGTGCCCCTGGCCGCCGTGGGGCGGGCCGCTGCCGCCGCCGCGGAGGCCGCCGCCGAGGACGGGCCGTGTCTGGACGCCGTCGAGGCCTTGTGCGAGCAGTCGCGGCTCGCGGGGGCGGCCGTGGAGCTGGTGGTGCTGGGTGAGGCGCGTCCGTACGCCCCCGAGGTGGAGCGGACGGCGTACCGGGTGGTGCAGGAGGCCCTGACTAACGTCCACAAGCATGCGGCGGGCGCGAAGGTCGTGGTGCGTCTGGCGCACCGGGACGCGGAGGTCGCGATGCAGGTGGAGAACGGGCCCTCGGACGCGGCGGTGGCCGATGTGGGGCTGCCGAGCGGCGGGAACGGCCTGGTCGGCATGCGGGAGCGGGTGCTGCGGCTGGGCGGTGTGTTCGTGTCGGGGGCGACGGACGCGGGCGGTTTCAAGGTATCGGCGGTACTGCCGACGGCCGAGCGGGGCGCTGCGTAAGACTGCCGACGGCCGAGCGGGGCGCCGCGTGAGGCTGTGGGCGGTCGAGCGGGGCGCTGCGTGAGGCTGTGGGCGGTCGAGCGGGGCGCTGCGTGAGGCTGTGGGCGGTCGAGCGGGGCGCTGCGTGAGGCTGTGGGCGGTCGAGCCGTGCAGTTCCTGAGGCCGCCGGTGGGCGAGCCGGGTGGTTCCTGCGGCCGCCGGTGGGCGCGCTGAGCGGTTCCTGAGGCTGCCGGCGCGTGAGCCTGGCGGTTCCTGCGGCCGCCGGCCGCGCCGGCGGGGCGCTTCGTGGGCGTTGCGGCGTGCCCGTGGGTGCCTCGGCGGGCCTGCCGCTAGCCCGCCGTCAGTCGCGTCGGCTGCGCCCCCGTGATCAGCGTCGACAACGCCGCGTCGATGTCCCTGCCGAGGTACCAGTCGCCCGCGTGGTCGAGGCTGTAGACGCGGCCCTCGACGTCCATCGCCAGGACGGCCTGGTGTTCGCCCTCCTCGCCGAGGGGTGCGAGCTCGGTGTCGAGGGCGCGGCCGAGGTCGGCGAGGGTGCGGGAGAGGTGGAGTCCGGCGAGCGGGTCGAAGCGGACGGCGGCGGGTGCTATCTGCCGCCCGTGGCCGGGTGCGGTGATCCGCAGGCCGCCGAATTCGGCCCAGGCCTCGACGGCGGCGGGGAAGACGCTGTGCCGGTGGCCGGCGGGGGAGATGTGGGCGCGCAGGGTGTCGGCCCATTCTTCGGCGAGCTTGATGTCCCAGCGGCCGGGCTGCCAGCCGGCCTCGCGGAGGGCGGCGTCGACGTTGACCGGGAAGCGCGTGGTGCTGAGGTGGTCGGGCATGGGGGTGCGGTCAGCCGTTCTCGACAGGCGTGGTGGGGTCGACGGCGCGGACGCCGAAGTGGGCGAGCATCGCCGTACAGGAGCGGCAGGGTGCGGCGTAGCTGCCGTGGAGCGGGTCGCCGTCCTCCCGGATGCGCCGGGCGGTGAGTTTGGCGTGCTTGAGGGAGCGGCGGGCCTCGCTGTGGGTGAGCGCCTTGCGCTGGGCGCGTTTGGAGCGGCCGTTCTCGGCGGCGGTGAGGTGCCGGGAGAGGAGGATCGCTTCGGGACATCGTCCGGTGAAGCGTTCCCGCTGGCTGCTGGTGAGGGTGTCCAGGAAGTCCTGGACGAGGGCGTGCAGGACGGGGGGCCGGTCGCCGCGGCCCGCGGTGCACGTGAGGGTTTCGCCGCGGACGGAGAGTGCGGCTCCCACAGTGGGCAGGATTCCGTCGCGACGGTGACGCAGTAAGGGTGCTCGCGTGGCCTCGGCGCTGCTGCTCCAGTTGAGGCGTGGGTCACCCTGTGTGGGCGTTGTTGTTGCGTGCATGGTGCTCGTCTTCCCCTCCTGCAATCCCCCGAGTTGCGTGGACAGCCTGCCAAATAGGGAGCCATATGGGGAAGCTGGGGCGGCGAAAGACGTCTTCGGTGTGTCGGAATCATGGTGCGGCTGTCATGGGGTCGTGACAGTTGGTCACGGTCCGTCGTCGTCGGATCGGCTCCGGTTCGGCCTCTTGTGGCAGCGCATAGGCTGTGCGGAATCAGGCTGTGCGATGCAGCCGGTAGCAGCAGTCAGCGACGCCATGCAGGGGGCAACCGCCATGACGACAGGTCGGCTCGGGCAGGACACCGCGCCACCGAACGCGGCCTACGCCGGGCAGGTCGTGCATTTTCCGGATCCGGTGCGTGCCTCCCGTCACCCCAGAGGGGTACGGGTGGACGAGTTCGGTCACCCGGATTTCTCGCCGTACGCGCGCGCGGCGGCGGAGATCGCCGATCCGCCGGAGGGTTTCGGTGTCGACGAGCTGCGGCTGACGGACTACGTGTCGGCGAACGCGGCGATGGCGGCGACGGGCCATGAGCTGTGGGACACGATTCCGGCGGTGGCGACGCCGCACGGCTGGACCTGGCATCACGTGGCGCGGTCGCGGCGGATGGAGTTGATCCCGGTCGAGGTGAAGGCGCTCCTTCGCCATCACGGCGGGGTGGCGACGGCGGCCGTGGACCAGTCGAAGCGGGGGACGCGTCCGCTGCAGGAGACCCGGCCGGTGCACTTCGGGCTGCCGAAGGGTCTGGTGTCGGTGTCGGAGCAGCAGCTCCAGGGTGTCGAGGAGGATCTCGGCTATCGGCTGCCGGGGGCGTACCGCACGTTCCTGAAGGCGGCGGGCGGGTGTGCCCCGGTGGGGGCGGCGCTCGACGCGGAGCTGGGGCTCCTGGTCGACCAGCCGTTCTTCACGGTGCGGGAGGAGGCGGGCGTCAATGACCTCGTCTATGTCAACAAGTGTCTCCGTGACCACCTGACGAAGGACTATCTGGGCGTGGCTTTCGTCCAGGGCGGTCTGATCGCGCTGAAGGTGCGGGGTGCGGCGGTCGGTTCGGTGTGGTTCTGCGCGTACGACGACGCGCGGGACTCCGGCGAGGTGGCGGCCGGCTGGACGGTGAACGAGCGGGTGGAGCGGCTGTTGCTGCCCTGCGGCGCGGACTTCGACGCGTTCCTCGGGCGTCTGGCGGGCAATCCGCCGGAGCTGGAGACGGTGGCGAACCTGATGGTGGACGGCGGCTTCGCGCGCGCCGTGCCCGTGGTCCCGGTGGGGGAGTGAGCTGGCTGTGGTGACGTTCGCGCAGGCGCAGGAGCGCGCCGAGGAATGGATCAACGGCGACCTGCCGTCGTATCAGCACCGTGAGGTGCGGGTGCGGGAGTTCGAGCTGGGTTTCGTGGTGTGGGCGGAGGACCGCGAGGGCGGTCCGACGTCGGACGGCGGGCGTCAGCGGTTGGTGATCGCGCGCAGTGGTGAGGCGACGCTGTGGCCGGGGCTGCCGGTGGGTGAGGTGATCCGGCGGTACGAGGAGGAGTACGGGGCGACGGACGAGGTTCCGGCGCAGGCGGCGGTGCCGGCGGCGCGGATCGATCTGAACCAGACGTCGTTCCTGCTGAGTCCGCCGGAGTGGCTGCAGGACGCGGCGGACAAGATCGGGCTTCCGCGGGAGGAGTCGCACGCCTCGCAGGAGAGCGTGAGTGCGTCGGCCTCGGTGGACGACGCGTCGGACGCGGTGGGGGCGGGGGAGTCGGGGCCTTCGGCTTCGGTGGCTTCGTCGGCTTCCTCTGCGTCGTCGGCTTCGTCGTCTTCCTCGGCTTCCTCTGTCTCCTCTTCTTCGGAGGTCCCTACGGCGCCGGTTGCGGCTGCCGAGCCCGCTGCGGGTTCCGAGGCGTACGAGCCCACGGCGATGGACGGCGTACCGGCGAAGCCCGTGGCTCCCACGCCCGCGCCCGCGCCTGTGCCCGCGCCTGCGCCCGCGCCCGCTCCCGCGCCTGCGCCCGCTCCCAGTAGTCCGTGGGCGGACGCGAACGCGAGTTCCGGGGGCGCGGACGGGGCGGTGCCGCTGCCCGCGACCGTCTTCGCGCCGCCGCTGTCGGGGACGGACGACGAGGACGCGCCGCCGCCGTCGGTGGGCGCGGACGCGCCGACCGCGCTGATGAAGGGGGGCAGTGCGCTGCCCCCGACGGCGATCGCCCCTCGTCTGGACCCGGCCGCACCGGCCCCGGGTGCGGTGCCCCCGGCCCCGCCGACCCCGGCCGCACCGGCCCCGGGTGCGGTGCCCCCGGCCCCGCCGACCCCGCCCGCACCCCAGGCTTCGCCGGCTCCGGCTCCGGCTCCGGCTCCCGTTCCCGCTCCGACTCCCGCTCCGGCTCCCGCGCAGGCGGGCCCCGGTGCGCCGACGCCTCCTCCGCCGCCCGCGCCCTCGGCGCCGGGTGTCGGGGACATCGCGGACGCCGCGACGAGCAAGGCCGCGCTGCCGCCGAAGGCCGGGCGTGGTCCGACGCCGCCTCCGCCGCCGGGTGCCCCCGGTGTGCCGGGTGGCTCGTCGGGATCCAACGCGTACATCCCCACGCAGCTGGTGTCGCAGCTCGGGCCCGAGGGGCTCACGCCGCCGGCCCAGCCGGGGCCGCCCGGTCCGCCGCCTCCGCCGGCCGCGCCGGGTCCCGTGACGCCGCCGCAGCCGGTGCACCACGCGGCGACGATGCTGGCGCATCCGAACCAGGGCGGTCCGGGCGCGCCTCCGCCGCCCCCGCCGCCGCCGGGTGTGCCCGGTGGTACGCCCGCGGGCGGTATCGCGCATGCCGCGACGATGCTGGCGCACCCCGGTCCGGGTGGTCCGGGCGGCCCGGGTGCTCCGCCGCCCCCGCCGGCTCCGGCGCCGCCGGTCGGTGGGCACACGCCGCCGCCCGCGCCCGGTCCCGTGCCTCCGGGTGGTCCCGTACCCCCGGCGTACGGCTATCCGCAGCCGACCGGTCAGCCGACGGTGGGGCCCGGCTATCAGGCGGTGCTGCGGTACCGGGCGCCGGACGGTTCCGAGGCGCAGATCATCCGGCGTTCGGCGCCGGGCACCCCGCATCCGGAGTGGCAGATCCTGCACGAGCTGCGTGCGATGAACGTGCCGCCGCAGCAGGTGCTCGAACTCCACACGGAGCTGGAGTCCTGTGAGCTGCCGGGCGGTTACTGCGCGCGGATGATCCGGGAGACGTGGCCGCAGGCGCGGATCACGAGCATCGCCCCGTACGGCCGTGATCACGCGGGCCGGCAGCAGGGCATGCGGCAACTCCTGACCCATCAGGGCGAGTTGCATCAGGTCGCGGACGGTCCGGCGCGTCCGGCTCCGGTGCGGGCGCCGCTGCCGCAGGTGCAGCCGGCGCCGCCGATCCCCCCGGAGGGGATCGCGCAGGAGCTGGCGGGGGCGTTCGGTCCGGGTGTGCTCCGGTTCGACCAGCGGGCGGTGTCCCGGCAGGGTGTGCCGGAGCTGGTCGCGCGGACGCTGGTGTGGGCGGGTCTTCCGGCGGACTTCGGTCCGTTCTTCTGGGCGCAGCCGGCGATCCCGGTGGTGCCGACGCTCGCGGAGCTTGCGGCGCAGCGGCAGGTCCAGGCGGCGCCGGACGCGAGTTCGTATCTGGTGCTCGGTTCGGACTTCGGGCGGGCGATCTGTGTCCAGTACGGGACCGCGCACATCGTGGCGGTGCCGGTGGAGGCCGGTCCTGGCGGGCAGTCGGTGCCGCCGCAGTTCGTGAACACGGGGCTGCCGGAGTTCACCCGGTCGATGGCGCTCCTCGGCCGGATGTGGCGGCTGCGGTTCGGTCTCAACCCGGAGCAGGCGGGCCGCTGGACGGTCGACTTCCAGGCGCAGTTGGCGATGCTGGACCCGGCGGCGCTGTCGTCGCCGGAGAACTGGTGGTCGGTGCTGCTCGAACAGATGTGGGACGGCCTTCTGTAGGCGTAACTGAACCGAATGTGACGAAAGGCGCTCGACGTGTGTGCACGTTGGGCGCCTTTTGTCCGTTCTGATGGCGCATCCTGGTTGTTCGAGGCCAAGGGAAGGGGCGTCAGGGATGAGTTTCGCCGTCGGACGGGGGCGCGGTTACCGCCCCGAGCAGGTCGACCGCCACCTCGCCGCGCTCTCCGACGAGCGTGACGCCGCCTGGGAGCGGGCGGCGCGGCTCACGGTCCTCGCGAAGGAGATGGAGGCGGAGGCCGCGGGCCTCCGGCTGGCCGTCACGCAGCTTGTCCCGCACCGGTACGAGTCCCTCGGCGAGGCCGCGCAGAAGATCCTGGAGCTCGCCGAGCAGGAGGACGAGCGGCTCGTCCGCGGCGCCGAGGCGGAGGCCCAGGCCCTCGCGGAGGCCGCCGAGCAGGCGGCCCGGGAGGCGGAGGATGCGGCCTCGGCGTACGCGGAGGGCGTCAGGGCGGCGGCGGACGCGGCGGCCCGGGCCGCCCTGGAGGAGGCCCGCGCGCGGGCCGAGGAGATGGGCGTGATCGCCCGCCGGGACGCGGAGGGGGCCCGGGACGCGGCGCGGGAGACCTTCGAGGAGGCGGAGCGCCGGGCGGAGGCGCTGCTCGCGGAGCAGTCGGACGAGCAGCGGACCGTACGGGACGAGGCGGAGCGCACGGCGGAGGCGGCGGCGACGGCCCTGGACGCCCGCCACGAGGAGCTCGTCGCGGCGGCGGAGGCGCGGCTCGCGGAGACGCAGAAGGCCCTGGCGGAGACGGAGGAGCAGGCCCGGCACGGCCAGGAGGACGCCGAGGCCCGCGCGGAGGAGCTGCTCGCCGAGGCGAGGATGAAGACGGAGCGGGTCGAGCGCGAGACGGAGCGGGTGCTGCGGGAGCACGAGGAGGGGCGGGACGAGATCCACTCCCACATGGAGCACATCCGCAACTCGCTCGCGGCACTGACGGGCCGTCCGGCGGCCCCGGAGCCGGACGGCCCGGACGGCCCCAAGGGGCCGGAAGGACCGGAGGGGCCGGCGCCGGAGTCCGACGCCGACCTTTCCTAGTCGTCGGCGGGGTTACGGGGTGGCGCCGCCCGTGCAGATCGTTCCGTACTCGCCCCACCAGCCCCCGTTGGAGCTGTTGGAGCTGAAGCCGCCCGGCCGGATCGTTCCGTCGTACACCAGCGCCCCGTAGTAGCCGTTCCGGTGGTAGACGTCGACCTTCACCGGCAGGTAGTTCACGTAGGAGCCGATACCGACCGCGAACTTGGTCTCCCCGTACTTGCGCAGGTCGATGCAGGTCTTCGTGGTGCCGGTCTCGACGTCGCGGTCGTAGTAGCCGATGTTCTCGTGGAAGCACGCTCGGCCACTCGGGCAGTTGCCCTCGTTCGCCGCCGCGGACGGTGCCGTCGCCGCCACGCCCGTCAGGGCCAGTCCCCCGGCGAGCGCGACCGTCGCCAGCTTGCGCTTCAACTTCACTGATACCTCCTGGTCAGGGTGTGCACAGTGCGTTCTTGCGTGACGGGAAGAGTCTGTCCGTCCGAGAACTCTCTTTCCACGCGAAGAAATTGCAGATATTAAGGACGATCGTCCGGCGAGTTCCGTGCGCCGCCCCGCGGCCCGAGCGACGAGGTACGTCCACCCATGCGCATCGACACGAGTGAACGAGCCGCCCTGAAGCGGGTCCTCCAGGCGAGACGGGCGGCAATTGACCCTCTGGCCAAGGGGTTCGTCCGAAGATCCGCCGGGCCCGGCCGGCGGGCGGCCGGGCTCAGCCAGGAGCAGATGGATGAGCTGCTCCTGCGTGCCCGGGGTACGTACAACCGCTTCGAGAACGGTCAACTGGACCGCCCGTGCGCGGATTTGCTCGCTTCGGTTGCGAAGATTCTGGAGTTGAGCGAGCAGGAGTGGACGTTGCTGTGGCGGCTGACCCGCAAGGAGGAACCGCCCGGCACCCTGCACGGCAGTACGGGGATGTCCGTCGCGGGGATGTGGGGGAGGCTCATCGAGGGGGTCGGCGGCGCGGTGGCGTACATCAGCGATGCCGCGTTCGGCATCGTCGCCCACAACGAGGAGTTCGTCCGGCTCTTCCCGCCGGGACGCGCCCCGCGCAACATCATGCGGTACCTGCTGCTCGACACCCGGGCCCGGACCGAGACCCTGATCGACTGGGAGACCCGCTGGGTGCCGGAGATGCTGACGCACTTCAAGCACGCGGTGGTGCGGCGCCCGGAGGACTCCGCGCTCGGCCGGCTCGAACAGGACGTCCTCGCCGACCCGGTGACCGGCCCGCTCTACCGGGCCTGCGACCCCGTCCCCCTCTCGTACACCGACGGCGCCGCCCTCCCCGTCCGCCATGCCCTCCACGGCCCCGGTCACCTCACGACCTGCCTGGCGGAACCGCTCACGGCCCCGGGCGCCGTCATCAACCTCAGCGTCTACACGCCCGATCCGCCCGCCTAGGCTCCCGCCCATGCTCATGAAACTGACGGCGATCACGCTCGACTGCGCCGACCCCATGGCCCTGGCCGCGTTCTACCACCACGCCACGGGCATCCCGCTCGCCGACCGGTCCGACGACGAGTTCGCGGGACTGCGCGACGCGGACGGGATGTTCCTCGGCTTCCAGCGCGTCGACGGCTACCGTCCGCCGTCCTGGCCGGACCAGGAGGTCCCCCAGCAGCTGCACCTCGACTTCGACGTCGACGACCTGGAGGAGGCCACGGCCCGCCTCGTCGCCCTCGGCGCGACCGTCCCGGACGTCCAGCCGCGCCCGGACCTGTGGCGGGTGGTCCTGGACCCGGCGGGCCATCCCTTCTGCCTGACGATCCCGCGCCCGCCGCGGGACGCCCGGGCGGAGTCCGGCCGTTCCTAGGAGGCGCGGCCGAGCAGCGCCTCGCCGAGTTCGCTCGTCCGGTAGTACACCTCGCGCCGGTACCGGTGCGAGGTCACCAGGCCCGCGTCCCGCAGCACGGCGAGGTGCTGCGAGACCGCGCCGACGCTCAGGCCGGTCTGCAGGGCGAGGCCGGTGGTGGTCGTCGGGGTGCTCGTACGGCCGAGGAGTCCGGCCCTGCTGCGCCCGAGGAGCCGCGCGAGCCCGTCGCCCGGCTCGGCGGCCCGCTCCCACAGGGTGCCGACGGCCCGTACGGGATAGACGAGGCACGGCGCGACGCCGTACCGCCCCGGGAGCAGGACGCAGCGGGCGGTGAAGGCGCTCGGGGCGAGGGTGATCCCGCCGCCGTCCAGGGCGAGCCCCCCGGGCGGGAGGCCGGCGCCGGTGAGCCGGTCCTCCGCCCACCGCAGGCTCGGGTGCAGATGGGCGAAGACCTCCTGGATGCCGTCCTCGGCGAGCTGCCGGGTGCGGTGGGCGAGGTCGGCCTCCAGTACGGCCCTGATCCGGGGCCAGTACGGGCGCACCCCGGCCCGCCACCAGGCGAGCACCGCCTCCGTGAGGGACGGCGGCCCGGCGAGGGCCGGGAGCTCCTCCTCGATCTCGGCGAGGGGGCAGCGCGGGGGAGGGGCGAGGGCTTCGAGCTCCGGCAGGTGCGGGAGCAGGCCGGTGCGCTCGCGGCCGACGGTCAACGCCGTTTTGATCCAGGGGAGATGGAGGGCGTGGCCGCCGGGGTCGGCGGAGGCGCGCAGGGCGGCGAGGGACTCCCAGAGGGGTGACACGGCGAACCGGAGCTGCGCCAGGTCGTCGACCCCGAACCGTATCTCTCCCACCGGACACCACCCCCACGAGCTTTTCGCCCAGACTAAAACAATGGTCGGCTCCGGCCGGGGGTGGTGGTGTTCCCCGACATGACCACCGCAATCTCTCCCGTCCGTCCCCGGCTCGTCCGGCTGCCGGATTTCCGCCGGCTGTGGATCGGCGACACCGTGAGCCAGGCGGGCACCGCCGTCACCGTCCTCGCGCTTCCGCTCGTGGCGATCGGGCCGCTGGACGCGTCCCCCTTCGAGGCGGGACTGCTCGTGATGTGCGAGTACCTGGGCTTTCTCCTGCTCGGGCTGCCCGCCGGGGCGTGGGTGGACCGGATGCGCCGCCGCCGTGTGATGATCGCGGGCGATCTGGGCCGGGCGGTCCTCCTCGCGACCCTGCCGCTCGCCGCGTGGCTGGACGTGCTGACGCTCCCCCATCTCTACGCGGTCGCCTTCGGGCTGTCCGTCTGTACGGCCTTCTTCGACATCGCGTACCAGAGCCATCTGCCCCAACTGGTCGACGAGGACCGCCTCGTGGACGCGAACGTGGCCCTGGAGGCGACCCGTACGGTGACGGCTGCGGGCGGGCCCGGCGCGGGCGGCGCGCTCGTCGCGGCGGTGACGGCGCCGGTGGCGCTCGCCGTCGACGCGGCCAGCTTCCTCGCCTCCGCGCTGCTGCTGTCCCGGATCCGCCGCCCGGACCCCCGGCCGGCCCGGGTGCCCGGGGCCCGGCTGCGGGACGAGATCGCCGAGGGGCTGAGGTTCGTGTTCCGGGACCGGCTGCTGAGGGCGCTGACGCTGACGGCCGCGATCTCCAACCTGTGCGGCACGATCGGCGCGTCCATGCTCCTGGTCCTCCTGGCGGGTGACCTGGGCCTGTCGCCGTTCCTGTGCGGGCTCGTGTTCACGGCGGAGGCGCTCGGCGGCTTCCTCGGCAGCCTCCTCACGACCCGGATCTCGGCGCGCCTCGGCGAGGGGCGCGCGATGTGCGCCTCGGTCGTGGCCAGCGGGGTGCTGTGGCTGTTCGCGCTGCCGTTCTTCCAGGCGGACGGGCGGTACGCGGTGGCGTGCCTGCTCCAGGGGCTCGGCTGGACCGCCTTCATGACCTTCAGGATCAACTCGGTGGCGCTCCGCCAGCGCCTCACCCCGGCCCCTCTCCTCGGCCGTGTGACGGCGACGTTCCGTTTCGTCGTGTGGGGCTGCATGCCGCTGGGCGCGCTGGCGGGCGGGCTGGTGGGGGAGTACGCGGGGGTGCGTGCGGCGCTGTGGACCGGAGCCGTGGGCGAACTGCTCGCGGTGGTACCGCTGTTGCTGGTGGTGCGGGCGCGGAGGGAGGTCTGACCGGAGCGTGTCGGCCCTGCCGATTGGTCTTTCAACAACCCGGTGGGGTAGAAAGCTCCGTCGATCAATCATGATCACGTCACAAGGCTCTCTCATTCGGGGGAATGGAAGAATGACCTCAACTCGCCGTGTTCTCAGTGCGATTGCCCTTCTCGCCGCCCTGGGTGGCGTCGCTGCCTGCGGTCCGGAAGACCCCAGCGCCGCGGGTGCGACCGGAGGTTCCGGCAGCAGCGCGGCGCCGTCGGCCACGGCGTCCGGGACGACGGACCCCGGCGAGGCCGGCGGCGACGCCCCGGCCGACGACGTCGACGGTGACGGAAAGGGCGGGGACTGCGGCAAGCCGCCGGTCCTGCCCGCGGGGATCAAGAAGCTGAAGGTCCAGCTGATGCGTGACTCCGGCGGTTTCGAGGCCGCGGAGGCCAAGCCGCACTGCACGCCGAACGACTGGATCTACGGCGCCGAGCAGGACGACCCGAGCAAGCACTACGTCCTGCCCAAGGACGTCAAGGCGTACCTGGCCCTCGGCCCCGGTCAGTCGAAGCAGGTCGACCACGAGCAGCTGGCGCTGCACATCGACCGCTGCCTGGCCCAGGAGATCGGGGCTCCCACCGAGGACTACCCCAAGGTGGAGGCCCCCTACGGCTGCTACGGCAACGTGTACGAGGTCACCCTGAACGCCAAGGGCGAGGTGGCGACGATGAAGGAGATCTGGAGCGTCTGACGACGTCCGCCGCCTCCGGTCGGAGTCCGGGCTCCGGCCGGGGGTGACGGGAGGCGGGCCCCGGGGGGCGGCTAACGTCAGCCCCTCTAGGGGAGGGAACAACTTGAAGCACGTACGCATGTCCGGTCGTCGCCGTCTCACGGCCGCAGCCGTCACCGCCGTCCTCGCGACGACGGGCGCCACGATCGCCACGGTCCCGGCCGCAGCCGCACCGGCCTCGGGTCCCGCGGCAGTCGCCGACGAGACGCCGCAGCCCACCGCCGCCCGTTTCCCGCTGGACGCGGAGATCGTCACCGGCGGCACCACCGGCTTCCTGTCCCGGACGAACGGCACGACCCCCGAGTACCGCTGGACGCGGTACGCCGACGGCACGTCGACCGTGCTGCCCGGTGTCGCCCTGGCGACCGGTGGCGTCTCGGACACCGTAGTGACGGGCGAGGTCGAGGAGCCGACCGACAACCGCGTCCTGAAGCTCCACGACATGAGCGACCCGTCGGCGGCGCCGGTCGAGGTGAACCTCGACGCACTGGGCTCCGGCTACTCCTTCGCGGGCGCCGTCGGCTCGACGCTGGTCGTCATGGTGGACCAGGAGGACGGCCCCTGGCTCCCGCACCTCGTCACGGTCGGCGCCGACGGGAAGCTCATCGACCGCCCGGTGACCGGGATGCCGGGGAGCGTCTGCTTCTTCTTCGACGGCTCGCATGCCCCGGGCACCGCGGTGGTCGACTGCGGGCTCGGGTACGACGACGGCCCCGAGACCAGGTTCGTCGTGGACCTCGCCACGGCCGCCGTCGTCTCCTCGTACGACGCCGGCGCTCCGTGGGCCATGGACGGGGCCGCGGTCTCCGCCACCCACGTGGCCTGGGAGCTGTACGACGGCGCGAAGTACCGGATCGGCGTCGGCCGGATCGGCACGCCCGGGACCAGGCTGATCGACGCGAACGGCTACTTCGAGGACACCATCCAGCTGCTCGGCGGCTGGCTGACGTACGGCCAGCCGCGGCGCGTCGAGGAGGGCGGGCAGCCGTACGCGGGCCAGGACCCCGAGGCGCCGAGGCCGTTCACCGCACAGTCGCTCGACACCGGCGAGAAGATCGCGCTCCTCACCCACTTCTCGTCCGCCGTGCAGGCCCCCGACGGCACCCTGCTCGTGCGCGGCGGCTCACTCGACAAGGGCGAGGGTTTCTACCGCGTCGCGCTCGGCGCGGACGGCAAGCCGGTCGCCACGCTGGTCGCGCCCACCGGCCAGGCGACCGCCGTCACCCTGCGCGGCACCACCGCTCCCCCGGCGCTGACCGGTGAACAGCTCGCCAAGGGCGTCGACCTGACCTGGGACCTGTCCCGGGGAGACGTGTACGCCTGGGTGACCCTCAAGCATGTGCGGACCGGAGTGCAGGAACAGTGGGCGGTCGTGACGGGCGACGGCTCCACGGCCCCGCAGACGGTCGGCCTGCATTGGGACGGCAAGGAGCTGACGAACTCGTCGTACGACCCCACCGGCCCCGCCCTGAACGGCGAGTACACGTGGGAGCTCACCGCCCGCCCGGACGAGGGCATCGGCCCCGAGCTGGTCGCCACCGGCCGGTTCACCGTGACCCGGCCCGCCGCCCCGCACGACTTCGACGACAACGGCACCGCCGACCTCCTCGTCCGGGACCCCGCCGGTGTGCTGTGGCGCCTCGGCAGCCGGCCCACGGCCCCGGGCGGCTCCCTGACGGACACCGGCGCCTCGCGCGTCGGCAGCGGCTGGGGGATCTACGACCGGCTGGAAACCGTCGGGAACATCGCGGGCACGACCGCGCCCGACGCCGTGGCCCGCGACAAGGACGGCGTCCTCTGGCTCTACCAGGGCACCGGCGACCGGGCGAAGCCCCTCGGGGTCCGTACGAAGATCGGTGCCGGCTGGCAGATCTACGACCAGCTCGCGGGCGGCTCCGACCTGACCGGCGACGGCCGCGCGGACCTCGTCGCCACGGACAAGGCGGGCGACCTGTACCTGTACAAGGGCACGGGCTCCGCCACCGCGCCCTTCGCGACCCGCAAGAAGATCGGCTACGGCTGGGGCATCTACAACCAGCTCAGCGCCACCGGCAACATCGCCGGAGGTCCGGCCGGGGACCTCGTCGCCCGCGACAGGGCCGGTGTCCTCTGGCTGTACCTCGGCAAGGGCGACGGCACCTTCGCCGCCCGCACGAAGGTGGGCGCCGGGTGGGGCGCCTTCACCGGCCTCACCGCCGTCGGTGACGCCAACGGCGACGGCCGCGCCGACCTGATCGCCTCGAACGGCGACGAGACCTTCTACGCCGGCACGGGTGACTGGAGGGCTCCCTTCAAGCGCGGTGTCTCCGTGTCCCTGACGCAGGACATCACCTACAACACCGCCTTCTAGCCCCGACCTTCAGGCGAGGGCGCACTCCGCCCACGCCTCCGGCAGCAGCCCCGGCGCTCGGCGAGCCCGTCGAGCGCCGGGGCTGCGCCGCGCCCGTGGAGTCGGGGGAGCGCCGGGGCTGCGCCGCGCCCGTGGAGTCGGGGGAGCGCCGGGGCTGCGCCGCGCCCGTGGAGTCGGGGGAGGGTCTTCACGTGGTGGGGCGGCCCTCGGCGCCTGAGTAGCGCTACCCAAATCACTCTGGGCGCCTGCGCGTTGGGGGCTGCCTAGCCGGTCGCGGCGGCGGCCGTCGGCTCAGTCGGCGGGGCCTGGGCGGGGCATCCCCTGGTCCTCCTCCTTCAGGACCGGAAAGCGGCGGGGAGCCACGGTCAGGAGGGCCAGGAGGGCGAGGGCCGCCGCTGCCGCCGCGCCCAGGTAGACCCAGTCCACCGCCGCGTCGACCGCCCGCCGGATGTCGTCGGTGGTGTCGAGGGAGCGGGCCAGGGCGTCGAGGTCGGTGTCGGCGCCGAGGCGGGCGGCGAGGACGCCGTTCGCGACGGCCCCGAAGAGGGCCGCGCCGACGCTCTGGCCGACCTGGCGGCAGAAGAGGACGGAGGCGGTGGTGGTGCCGCGCTCCTCGTACGGGACGGTGGACTGCACGCCGACGATCAGGGGCAGTTGGAAGAGGCCCAGGGTGCCGCCGAGGAGCAGCATGAGCAGGGCGGGCTGCCAGGCCTCGCCGGGGTACGGCAGGAACGGGAAGGCGAGCAGGAGCAGCAGCGCGCCGGAGATGCCGAGGATCGCGGTGAGGCGGAAGCCGATGCGGGTGTAGAGGCGGTTGGACAGGGCGGCCGTGATGGGCCAGCTCAGGGTCCAGGAGGAGAGGACGAAGCCGGCGGCGATCGGGCCGAGGCCGAGGACCGACTGGGCGTACGTGGGCAGGAAGACCGTCGGGGCGACCATCAGCAGGCCGAGCGCGCCGAGGGAGAGGTTGACGGCGGCTATCGTGCGGCGGCGCCAGACCCAGCCGGGGATGATCGGTTCGGCCGCGCGCCGCTCGATGACGACGGTCAGGGCGGCGAGGGCGGCGGCTGCTCCGAGGAGGCCGAGGGACGGGGCGGAGAGCCAGGGCCAGGCGACGCCGCCCTGGACGAGCGCGGTGATGAGGACGGCTCCGGTGGCGAAGATCGCGAGCGCCCCGGCCCAGTCGATGCGTACGCGCGCGCGGGGTGCGGTGCGGGCGGGTTCCAGCAGGTGGCGGGCGATCAGCCAGAGCGCGACGACTCCGACCGGCAGGTTGATGAGGAAGATCCAGCGCCAGTCGGCGTAGCCGGCGAGGAGTCCGCCCACGGCCGGTCCGGCGATGGAGGAGGCGGCCCAGACGGAGGACAGCTTCGCCTGGATCTTCGGGCGTTCCTTCAGGGGGTACAGGTCGGCGGCGATGGTCTGGACGGTGCCCTGGAGGGCGCCGCCGCCGAGGCCCTGGACGACGCGGAAGGCGATCAGGGAGGCCATGTTCCAGGCGGCGGCGCAGAGCACGGAGCCGATGAGGAAGAGGACGGTTCCGGCGATGAGGACGGGCTTGCGGCCGAAGGTGTCGCTGAGCTTGCCGTACACGGGCAGGGTGACGGTGACGGCGAGCAGATAGCCGGAGAAGAGCCAGGAGAAGACGGAGAGCCCGCCGAGGTCGCCGACGATCTGGGGGACGGCGGTGGACACGATCGTGCCGTCGAGGGCGGCGAGCCCCATGGCCAGCATGAGCGCGATGACCACGGGACCGCGGGGCCCGGCGGTGGGGGAGGCCGCCGGGGCGGTGCCGGCTCCGGCCCGGGTCGTCGACGGTTCCGTCACCGCACACCCTTCCTTTCTTCGTACACCTAAATGTCCGCGGACAGGGTCTCACCGCACGGGCGGCGCCGGATAGTCGTCGACGGTGACGGAGTCGTAGAGGCGTGCGGTCCTGGTGGTGAGGCGGACGAGGGCGCGGCTGGGGCCCGTGGGGAGGGCGGAGATCAGACGGGCGCCCCGGGCCAGTCCCCACACGCCGAGGCGGGAGCCGGGGATCAGGGTCTTCGCCGCGCTCAGCGCCGCCGCGTGGCTGCCGCGCACGTGCTCCGCCATCGCGCGCTCGTAGGCGGGGAAGGCGCGCTCGTGGTCGCCGCCCGCCCGCGCCAGCTCTCCGGCGAGGACGTACGCGCCGACGACGGCCAGGGTCGTGCTGCCGCCGACCGCCGGACCGGGGCTGTAGCCCGCGTCGCCGACGAGCGTCACCCTCCCCCGCGACCAGGTGTCCATGCGGAGCTGGGTGATCGAGTCGAAGTAGAACGCCGGGGTGCGGTCGAGCTCGTCCAGCCAGCGGTCCACGTCGGTGTGCATGCCGGCGAACGCGGCGCGCAGCAGTTCCTTCTGCCGGGGCACGTCACGGTGGTGGTGGCCGAGTTCGTGCTCGCTCCGGAACAGGAACAACGCGCGCGCTTCGTCGCCGAGGTGACGCGCGCCGTACATGCCGGCGGTGCGGCCGACGCCGACGTGCAGGAGCAGCTCGCGGTCGAGGCCGGAGACGTTCGGCAGGGTCAGCACCCCGAAGTGGGCCCCGATGAAGGAGGTGAAGCGGGCGTCCCCCTCGAAGACCAGGCGGCGCACCGTGGAGTGCAGTCCGTCCGCGCCGACGACGAGGTCGAAGCGGCGCGGCGCGCTGTTCTCGAACCGCACCTCGCCGTCGGGTGAGATCGCGGTGACCGAGTCGTCGAAGACGTACTCGACGTCGTCGCGTGCGGCGTCGTGGTAGATCGCGCCGAGGTCGTCGCGCATGATCTCGACGTGTCGGCCGGAGGCGGCGCCGAAGATCTTGGAGAGGTCCGCCCGGACGGGACGCCGTGAGCCCTCCCGGTGGACGGTCATCCGGTTCGTGCCGGTGGCCCGCTCCTCGATACGCGTGAGCACGCCCATCCTCTCCGAGACGAGCACCGCGGGCCGGAACAGGTCGACCGCGTGCCCGCCGGTCCTGCGCAGAGCCGGCGCGCGCTCGACGACGGTGACGGAGAAGCCGTACCTGGTGAGCCAGTAGGCCAGCACCGGACCGGCGACGCCTGCGCCGGAGACGAGAATCCGCATGGCACCCCTCCTGTTCATGCGTCCGCCGGTACGGAGTGGATCGCGGCGAAGGCCAGCAGGGGAGCTGCCGTCCGCGGCGGATCCTCGAGCAGGGGCGAGTGGCCGAGACCGGGGAGCAACTCGACCTTCGCGCCGGGAACGGCGCGGTAGTCGGAGGCGGACGAGGACCGCCATCGGCGGTCGTCCTCGCCGAAGACCACCAGGAGCGGCTTGCCCAGGACCGCCAGGCGATCGGGCAGGGCCCGCTGCTCCAGGTAGGAGCGGGTGGCCACCGTCGTCGCGGTGAGCGTGTGGGGGGTCATGGCGCGCACGTCGTCCAGGAGCTCTTCCGGGATCAGGTAGCCCGGGCGGCTGACGGCGGTGCTCGCGAACCGCCGGAGCTGCTCGTCGGCCGGCGGCCACGGCGAGAGGTCGATCGTGGCGGACCCGGTGGCGATGAAGGCGTCCAGGCCGGGGCCGGTGTTGATGAGCGCGAGCGCGGTCACCAGCTCGGGCCGTCGCTCGGCGAGGGCGGTGGCGACGGCGCCGCCGCTCGAATGACCGACGGCCACGGCGTGCTCGATCCCGAGCCGGTCCAGTGCCGCGCCGGCCCGGCGTGCCTGCTCCGGGATCGCGTAACTGCGGTCGGCCGGTTTGGCCGACCGGCCGTGTCCGAGCAGGTCGATCCGGATGACGCGGTGAGATCCGGTCAGCAGCGGAACCAGCGGGTCCCACACGCGGGTCGAGGAGGCGGACCCGTGGATGAGCAGGAGCGCGGGGGCGTCGCGGGGGCCGTCCTGGCGGACGTGGATGCCGTCGTCGTCCGGGGACGGGGGCGAACTCGCGGTGGCCGCGGCGCCGCCGTTCACGTGCGGATCGCTGCTGGAGTACGGATCGCTGCTGGAGTACGGGTCGGTGTCCGCGTACGGGTCGGTGTCCGCGTACCGGTCGCTGTCAGGAGCTGTCATGAGCCCACGGTCTCCGCCGGCACCCACCGGCGTATTGGACAAATGTTCCCCCGTCCTCCCGCCGGGGAGGCTCCCGTAGCACCATGGGACGGTGCAGACGTTCAGGCACGGTGCCGCTGAGTGGGACGTCGCGTGCCCGCGGCGGCCGAGCCGGGTCCCCGGCCTCACCATGGCCGGGTTCCGGGTCGGCGACCTGGACGCGCTCCGGATGGTGCCGCACCCGGCCGTGACGCTGCTCCTGGAGTTCGGCGCCGGCTCGCCCGTCCTCGACTGTCCCTCCGGGCGGCAGCAGCGGGGATGCGTCGTCGCAGGGGCCGGGCTCGGGTCCGGAGGCGCGGTCCGGGCGCACGGAGAGAACGTCGAGTGCGTGCAGGTCCGCCTGTCCCCGGTGATCGCGCGCGCGATTCTGGGTGTCTCCCCCGCCGAACTCGACGGCGTCGTCGTGCCCCTGGACGACCTGTGGGGCCGGGAGGCGTCCCGGATCCGTGAGCGGCTCGGCGGCATCCCGTCCTGGCAGGAGCGCTTCGCGCTGACGGACGCGCTGCTCGCCCGCCGGTACGCGGCGGGGCCGACGGTGGACCCGGAGGTGGCCCGGGCCTGGCACCGGATCGTCGGCAGCCGTGGCCTGGCCCGGGTCGACGGACTCGCCGCCGAGGTCGGATGGAGCCGGAAGCGGCTGTGGGCCCGGTTCCGGTCGCAGCTCGGGCTGCCGCCCAAGCGCGCCGTGACGCTGGTCCGCTTCGACCATGCCGCCCACCGCCTGGTCTCGGGTGAGAGCGCGTCCCGGGTCGCGGCCGACACCGGCTACGCCGACCAGTCGCACCTGCACCGGGACGTCATGGCGTTCACCGGGGCGACCCCCGCGACCGTGGCCGGTGAGCCGTTCCTCGCCGTCGACGACCTCGCATGGCCCGGCCGGGGGACGACCGCGGGTCGCTGATCCCCGTAGGGGTACCGCCGGCAGGCTGCGCGCCCGTGTACGGATCCGGTCGCACCCCCTTCGGCGGGCCGGTCTCCCACCACGGGTGGAGGAGCCCCTAGGGGAACCTCCCCCATGCGGTCCAGGGGTCGTTCGTCCCGGCGGAGGAGGTGAAGTGCCCTTGCCGCTTCTTAACTTGAACTTACAAACCACCCACCGCTCCAAGGAGAAAACCGTGACTTCGGCTCTGACCATCCCCCGGCACGGGGGTACGGGAGAGGGAACGGCCGTCGCCGCGCGGGCGCGTCAGGTCGTGAAGGCGTACGGCTCGGGGGAGACCCGGGTCGTCGCCCTCGACTCCGTCGACGTGGACATCGCCCGCGGACAGTTCACCGCGATCATGGGTCCCTCTGGCTCCGGCAAGTCGACCCTGATGCACTGCCTGGCCGGGCTCGACACCGTCACCAGCGGGCAGATCTTCCTCGACGAGACCGAGATCACCGGCCTCAAGGACAAGAAGCTCACCCAGCTGCGCCGGGACCGGATCGGCTTCATCTTCCAGGCCTTCAACCTGCTGCCCACCCTGAACGCCATCGAGAACATCACGCTCCCGATGGACATCGCCGGGCGCAAGCCCGACGCCGACTGGCTGCGGCGGGTCGTCGACACCGTCGGGCTCTCCGAGCGGCTCAAGCACCGGCCGAACCAGCTCTCCGGCGGCCAGCAGCAGCGCGTCGCCGTGGCCCGCGCGCTCGCCGCCCGGCCCGAGATCATCTTCGGCGACGAGCCGACCGGAAACCTCGACTCGCGGGCCGGCGCCGAGGTCCTCGGCTTCCTCCGCGCGTCCGTGGACGAGCTGGGCCAGACCATCGTCATGGTCACCCACGACCCCGTCGCCGCCTCCTACGCGGACCGGGTGCTCTACCTCGCCGACGGGCGGATCGTCGACGAGATGGAGCGGCCCACCGCCGACGCCGTACTCGACCGCATGAAGGACTTCGACGCGCGCGGGCGGACGTCATGACCGTCCTCAAGACCTCGCTGCGCAACTTCTTCGCGCACAAGGGCCGCATGGCGCTCTCCGCCGTCGCCGTCCTGCTCTCCGTCGCCTTCGTCAGTGGGACCCTCGTCTTCACCGACACCATGAACACGACGTTCGACAAGCTCTTCGCGTCGACCGCCTCCGACGTCACCGTCAGCCCGAAGAGCGCGGGCGGCAACGACGAGACCCCGCAGAACGGCCGCCCCGAGTCCCTCCCCGCCTCGCTCGTCGAGCAGGTCAGGAAGGCCGAGGGCGTCAAGGACGTGCAGGGCTCGGTCGCCTCCCTGAGCGTGACCGTCGTCGACGCGCGGAACAAGAACGTCGGCCCGACCGGCGGCGCGCCGACCATCGCCGCCAACTGGACGCCCAACGAGCTCCGTTCGGTGGAGATCGCGTCCGGTCACGAGCCGCGCGGCCCCACCGAGGTCGTCGTCGACGGCGCCACCGCCGAGAAGCACGGCCTGAAGCTCGGCGACGAGCTGCGGACCATCGCCGTCACCGGCGACTTCACCGCGAAGATCTCCGGCATCGTCGAGTTCAAGGTCACCAACCCGGGCGCCACCGTCGTCTACTTCGACACCGCCACCGCCCAGCGCGAACTCCTCGGCAAGGAAGGCCTGTTCACCCAGATCTCCGTCGACGCGAAGGACGGGGTGTCCGACGACGCGCTCAAGGCGGACGTCGCCGCCGCCGTCGGCGACGGCTACAAGCTGCAGACCGCGGCCGAGGTCGCCGACGCGGGCCGCGAGAGCATGGCCGGCTTCCTCGACGTCATGAAGTACGCGATGCTCGGCTTCGCCGGGATCGCCTTCCTCGTCGGCATCTTCCTCATCGTCAACACCTTCTCCATGCTGGTCGCCCAGCGCACGCGCGAGATCGGCCTCATGCGGGCCATCGGCTCCAGTCGCGAGCAGGTGAACCGTTCCGTCCTCGTCGAGGCGCTCCTCCTCGGCCTCGTCGGCTCGGTCGCCGGTGTCGCCGCGGGCGTCGGCCTCGCCGTCGGGCTCATGAAGCTGATGTCCTCGATGGGCATGGAGCTCTCCACCCGCGACCTCACCGTCGCCTGGACCACCCCGGCCGTCGGCCTCGCCCTCGGCATCGTCGTCACCGTCCTCGCCGCGTACATCCCCGCCCGCCGGGCCGGGAAGGTCTCCCCGATGGCCGCCCTCCGCGACGCGGGCACCCCCGCCGACGGCAAGGCCGGCCGGGTACGGGGCGGCATCGGGCTCGCCCTCACCGCCGCCGGAGCGGCCGCCCTGGTGGTCGCGGCCCGCGCCGACGAGGCCGGACCCGGCTCCCTCTGGCTCGGCCTCGGCGTCGTCCTCTCCCTCCTCGGCTTCGTCGTCGTCGGCCCGCTCCTCGCCGGCGGGGTCGTCCGCGCCCTCGGCGTCGTCGTCCTGCGGATCTTCGGCCCCGTCGGCCGGATGGCCGAGCGGAACGCCCTCCGCAACCCGCGCCGCACCGGCGCCACCGCCGCCGCCCTGATGATCGGCCTCGCGCTCGTCGCCGGCCTGTCGGTGGTCGGCTCCTCGATGGTCGCCTCGGCCACCGAGGAACTGGACCGCTCCGTCGGCGCCGACTTCATCGTGCAGTCCGGCACCGGGCAGCCGATCGTGCCGCAGGCACAGGCCGCCGTGGAGAAGACCGCCGGCCTGGACCACGTCACCGAGTACAGGTGGGTCGACGCCAAGGTCACCGACCCGCGGGGCAAGGTCTCCACGGCCGACCTGGCCGCCACCGACCCGACGTACGTGAAGGACCTGCGCCGCGAGGTCACCGCCGGCACCCTCACCGACGCGTACGGCAAGGACGCGATGTCCGTCGGCAGCGACTACGCCACCGAGCACGGCGTGAAGGTCGGCGACGTCCTGACCGTCGCCTTCAAGGGCGGAGACACGGTCAGGCTCAGGGTCGCGGCGATCACGGCGGACACCGGTCAGGTCGACAAGGGGGCGATGTACACCGACGTCTCCACCGTCACCCGCCACCTGCCCGCCGAGCGGGTCCCGAACAGCCTGCTCATCCTGGCCAGCGCCAAGGACGGCCAGGAGACCCGGGCCTACCAGGCCCTCAAGGACGCCCTCGCGCCGTACCCCCAGTACAAGGTGAGCAACCAGGCCGACTACAAGGAGGAGCTGCAGAAGCAGGTCGGCCAGCTGCTGAACATCGTGTACGGGCTCCTCGCCCTGGCGATCATCGTCGCGGTCCTCGGCGTCGTGAACACCCTCGCCCTCTCGGTGGTCGAACGGACCCGCGAGATCGGCCTCATGCGGGCCATCGGCCTCTCCCGCCGGCAGCTGCGCCGCATGATCCGCCTGGAGTCGGTGGTCATCGCCCTCTTCGGCGCCCTCCTCGGCCTCGGCCTGGGCATGGGCTGGGGCACGGCCGCGCAGAAGCTCCTCGCCCTCGAGGGCCTCGGGGTCCTGGAGATCCCCTGGCCGACGATCGTGACGGTCTTCATCGGCTCGGCCTTCGTCGGCCTCTTCGCGGCACTGGTCCCGGCGTTCCGGGCGGGCCGCATGAACGTCCTGAACGCCATCGCGAGCGAGTAGCGCCCGGGGCGGTGCCCCCGCCCCCCGTTGTGGGCATGCGTTCCGCCGGGGCGGAACGGGTGGGCACAACGGACGGCGCCCCTGCCGGCGCCAGAGGCTCCCGAGCCTGGACCCGCACCCCGTGCGCAGTGCACTGGTGGTGCGGGTTCAGGCGCGGAAGGCGGGGGCGCGGACAAGCGCGCCGTCCCGTGTGCCCACCCTCCCCCAAGCTCTCGGCTTCGCTCGAGCAGGGGGGACCCCCATCGCCCGAGCGGGACGATTGCCCACACGGGGGCGGGGCGGGAGGTTACTCGTCGTCCCCGAAGGCCTCGTCGAAGGCCTCGGGGGCATCGTCGAAATCGTCGGCGGCGGTGATGCGGCCCCTGAGGGAGCCGTAGCCGCCCCGGTGGGTCTTGCCGGCCAGCGGGACCACCTTCGCGACCGGTTCGCCGGACTTGCTGATGATCACCTCCTCGCCGGTGGCGACCGCATCCAGGATCTTGGAGAAGTGGGCCTTCGCCTCGTTGACGTTGTACTGCCGGGCTGCTTCCATCGCGGCCTCACAGTGAGGTGTGCTCACAGCTGGAGTGTGCGCGGGGTGGACCGGGTGTGGGTGTGAGCCTCAAGCGTAGTGCGAGGGGCTGAGCGGGAGCCAGCTTCCCGGTCCCGAGTGGCCCCGTTCTTTCGGGCGCGTGACAGTGCCACGTCGTAGGCTGGGGGCGCACCGGGCCGTACGCGCCCGGGACCACCCGGCCCGTTCGACGTGTCGGGCTGTTCGCGTTGCCCGCCCCCGTCGTACGAACCCGGGATGGAAGAAGCTCCATGAGCCTGCACGGTCTGCTCGATGTCGTCGTCAAGGACGCCGCCCTCGCCGAGGCGGTGAAGGCCGCCGCCGACGGGAACCGTCCGCACGTGGACCTGGTCGGGCCGGCGGCCGCGCGCCCGTTCGCCGTGGCCGCGCTCGCCCGGGACTCGGGGCGGCCGGTGCTCGCGGTGACCGCGACCGGCCGGGAGGCCGAGGACCTCGCCGCCGCGCTGCGCTCCCTCCTCGACCCGGACACGGTCGTGGAGTACCCCTCCTGGGAGACCCTGCCGCACGAGCGCCTCTCGCCCCGCTCCGACACCGTCGGGCGGCGTCTGGCGGTGCTCCGGCGACTGGCTCACCCCCGCGAGGACGACCCCGCCGCAGGTCCCGTCTCCGTGGTCGTCGCGCCCATCCGTTCCGTGCTCCAGCCGCAGGTCAAGGGCCTGGGCGATCTGGAGCCGGTGGCGTTGAGGGGTGGGCAGACCGCCGACCTGAACGAGATCGTCGAGGGCCTCGCGGCCGCCGCGTACTCCCGGGTGGAGCTCGTCGAGAAGCGCGGCGAGTTCGCCGTGCGCGGCGGCATCCTGGACGTCTTCCCGCCGACCGAGGAGCATCCGCTCCGGATCGAGTTCTGGGGCGACGACGTCGAGGAGATCCGGTACTTCAAGGTCGCCGACCAGCGGTCCCTGGAGGTCGCCGAGCACGGGCTGTGGGCGCCTCCCTGCCGCGAACTGCTGCTGACGGACGAGGTGCGCGAGCGTGCCGCGGCCCTCGCCGAGGAGCATCCCGAGCTCGGCGAGCTGCTCAACAAGATCGCCGAGGGGATCGCGGTCGAGGGCATGGAGTCCCTCGCTCCGGTCCTCGTCGACGACATGGAGCTGCTGCTCGACGTGCTGCCCAAGGGGTCCCTGGCCGTCGTCTGCGACCCCGAGCGGGTGCGGACCCGGGCCGCGGACCTGGTCGCCACCAGCCAGGAGTTCCTGCAGGCCTCCTGGGCCGCCACCGCCGGTGGTGGCGAGGCCCCGATCGACGTCGGCGCGGCCTCCCTGTGGGGGATCGCGGACGTACGGGACCGGGCGAGCGAGCTCGGCATGGCCTGGTGGTCGGTGTCGCCGTTCGCGGCGGACTCCGGCGAGGCCGACGGCGACACGCTGACCCTGGGCATGCACGCCCCCGAGTCGTACCGCGGGGACACCGCCCGCGCCCTCGCCGACACCAAGGGCTGGCTGGCCGACGGCTGGCGCACGGTGTACGTGACGGAGGCGCACGGCCCCGCGTCCCGTACGGTCGAGGTCCTCGGCGGCGAGGGCATCGCCGCCCGCCTCGACGCGGACCTCGCGGAGATCTCGCCGTCGGTCGTGCACGTGTCGACCGGCTCCATCGACTACGGCTTCGTCGACCCGGCGCTCAAGCTGGCCGTGCTGACCGAGACCGACCTGTCCGGCCAGAAGGCGGCCGGCAAGGACGGCCAGCGGATGCCGGCCAAGCGCCGCAAGACGATCGACCCGCTGACCCTGGAGGTCGGCGACTACATCGTGCACGAGCAGCACGGCGTCGGCCGGTACATCGAGATGGTCCAGCGGGCCGTGCAGGGCGCGACCCGCGAGTACCTCCTCGTGGAGTACGCGCCCGCGAAGCGCGGCCAGCCCGGCGACCGGCTGTACATCCCGACCGACCAGCTGGAGCAGGTCACCAAGTACGTGGGCGGCGAGGCGCCGACCCTGCACCGGCTCGGCGGCGCGGACTGGACGAAGACGAAGCAGCGCGCGAAGAAGGCGGTCAAGGAGATCGCCGCCGATCTGATCAAGCTGTACAGCGCCCGCATGGCGGCCCCCGGCCACGCCTTCGGCCCGGACACCCCGTGGCAGCGGGAGCTGGAGGACGCCTTCCCGTACGCGGAGACGCCCGACCAGCTGTCCACCATCGCCGAGGTGAAGGAGGACATGGAGAAGACGGTCCCCATGGACCGTCTGATCTGCGGCGACGTCGGCTACGGCAAGACGGAGATCGCGGTGCGGGCGGCCTTCAAGGCCGTCCAGGACGGCAAGCAGGTCGCGGTCCTCGTGCCGACGACGCTGCTCGTGCAGCAGCACTTCGGCACGTTCAGCGAGCGGTACTCGCAGTTCCCGGTGAAGGTGCGGGCGCTGTCCCGGTTCCAGACGGACACCGAGTCGAAGGCGACCATGGAGGGGTTGCGGGAGGGTTCGGTCGACGTCGTCATCGGCACCCACCGCCTCTTCTCCTCCGAGACCAAGTTCAAGGACCTGGGTCTGGTCATCGTCGACGAGGAGCAGCGCTTCGGCGTCGAGCACAAGGAGCAGCTGAAGAAGCTCCGGGCGAACGTCGACGTCCTGACGATGTCGGCCACCCCCATCCCCCGTACGCTCGAAATGGCGGTGACGGGCATCCGGGAGATGTCGACGATCACGACGCCGCCGGAGGAGCGGCACCCGGTCCTCACCTTCGTCGGCCCGTACGAGGAGAAGCAGATCGGCGCCGCGATCCGGCGTGAACTCCTGCGCGAGGGCCAGGTCTTCTACATCCACAACCGGGTCGACTCGATCGACCGCGCCGCCGCCCGGCTCCGCGAGATCGTGCCCGAGGCGCGGATCGCGACGGCGCACGGCCAGATGTCCGAGCAGGCCCTGGAGCAGGTCGTCGTCGACTTCTGGGAGAAGAAGTTCGACGTGCTCGTCTCGACGACGATCGTCGAGTCCGGCATCGACATCTCCAACGCCAACACCCTGATCGTCGAGCGCGGCGACAACTTCGGGTTGTCGCAGCTCCACCAGCTGCGCGGCCGTGTCGGCCGTGGCCGCGAGCGGGGCTACGCGTACTTCCTGTACCCGCCGGAGAAGCCGCTCACGGAGACCGCGCACGAGCGGCTCGCGACGATCGCCCAGCACACCGAGATGGGCGCCGGCATGTACGTCGCCATGAAGGACCTGGAGATCCGCGGCGCGGGCAATCTGCTCGGCGGCGAGCAGTCCGGTCACATCGCGGGCGTCGGCTTCGACCTGTACGTACGGATGGTCGGCGAGGCCGTGGCCGACTACCGGGCCTCCCTCGAAGGCGGCGTGGAGGAGGAGCCGCCGCTGGAGGTCAAGATCGAGCTCCCGGTCGACGCGCACATGCCGCACGACTACGCGCCGGGCGAGCGGCTGCGGCTCCAGGCCTACCGCTCGATCGCCTCGGCGAACTCGGAGGAGGACATCAGGGCCGTACGCGAGGAGCTCACCGACCGGTACGGCAAGCTGCCCGAGCCGGTGGAGAACCTGCTCCTGGTGGCGGGCCTGCGGATGCTGGCGCGCGCGTGCGGGGTCGGCGAGATCGTCCTCCAGGGCTCCAACATCCGCTTCGCGCCGGTGGAGCTGCGCGAGTCCCAGGAGCTCCGCCTCAAGCGCCTCCACCCGCGCACGGTCATCAAGCCGGCCGTCCACCAGATCCTGGTGCCGCGCCCGACGAGCGGGAAGATCGGCGGGAAGCCGGTGGTGGGCCGTGAACTCCTCGCGTGGACGGGCGAGTTCCTGACGACGATCCTCGGGGGCTGAGCTCGTGGCGGCGCCCCTCCCGCGGGGGCGCCGCACCGCGAGGGGTTACAGCTCGTCGAGGTCCAGGGCCTCGGCCATCGCGTGGTAGCCCGCGTCGTTCGGGTGGAGGGCGTCGCCCGAGTCGTACGCGGGGAGGATGCGGTCCGGGTCGGACGGGTCGGCGACGGCGCGGTCGAAGTCGACGACGGCGTCGTACGCGCCGGAGGTGCGGACCCAGTCGTTGAAGGCCTCCCGCTTGGCCTCGTTGGCCTCGGTGAAGTAGAAGGAGCCCTTGACCGGGGTGAGGGTGGCGCCGACGACCTTGAGGCCGTGGGCGTGGGCCTGCCGGATGAGGGTGCGGTGGCCCTCGATGAGGCGGTTCACGGAGACCTCGGGGGTCGGGCCGCCGGGGAACGCGGGGCCGCTGCCGCCGAAGTCGTTGATGCCTTCGAGGAGGACGACCGTGCTGACGCCCTTCTCGTCCAGGACGTCCTTCTGGAAGCGGGCGACGGCCTTCTCGCCCGCCCACGTGGTGTCGTTGGTGACCTGGTTGCCGCCGATGCCGTGGTTGAGGACGGCGCGGGACCGGCCGGTGGCGGCGAGGCGTTCGGCGAGCTCGTCGGGGTAGCGGTTGTCGGCGTCCGGCGTGGAGCCGACACCGTCGGTGATGGAGTCGCCGAAGGTGACGATGCCGTCGCGGCGGGCGGTGTCGCGGCCGCCGCTGACCTCGATGCCGGAGAGGTAGTACCAGGAGGCGCTGGTCTCGGTGAAGGCCGTGCCGGAGGAGTCGGCGCGGTGGTCGCCGGTGGCGCGGTAGCTGGTGGCGGCGGCGAGGTGGTGGAAGGTGGCGGGGCCGGTCGGGTCCGCCAGGTACAGGGTGACGGTGACGGACTCCAGGGCGGCGGTGCGGAAGGGCACGCCGTCGCTGAGGAGGGTGCCGCCGGCGGGGATCGTGACGGAGGTCCGGCCGCCGCCGAAGGTGAGCGGGCGCACCGAACCGGGCTGTACGGCCCCGCCCTTCGCGGTGCGGGCGACGGTGGCGCCGGTGATCCGGAGCGGGGTGGTGCCGTAGCGGTTGGTCAGTTCGACGCGGGCCCTGGTGCCGCCTGCGGTGACCCGTATCACCTGGCGGACGGTCTGGTCGGCGAAGCCCTGCTTCGACCAGTTGGGGGTGAAGGGGGCGGTCGGCGACTGCGGGGAGGCGGCCCAGGCGCCGCGCCACGCGGGGGCGTGGTGGCCGGGCGACGTGGCGGTGGCGACGGCGGCGGGGGTCAGGGCGAGGACGGCCGTGGTGGCGAGGGTCAGGGCGGTGTGGCGCAGCGGCTTCGCGATCTTCATGTACTGCTTCAATTGCCCGCCCGCGCGGGCTATTCCCTTTCTCGGGGCGGGAGTTGGGCGGTGAGCTCCCGGAAGTACGCCTCGGGGCTGCGGTCGCCCATCGCCTCGTCGACGTTGTGGCTGAGGAGCAGCGTCGCGAAGCCGTGGGCCAGTGACCAGGCGGCGATGCCGGCGGTACGGGGGTCGGAGGCGCCCCGCAGGTCGGCGACGCCCGCGCGGAGTTCGGCGGAGGCGTGCTCCTTGGCGGCGAGGAGCTCCGGGTCGTCGGCGCGGAGGAGCTCGGGCCGGAACATGACCTGGAAGTGCGCGGGGTGCGCGACGGCGAAGCCCACGTAGCGGGCGCCGCGGTCGACGAGGGCCGGGGTGCCCGCGAGGGCTTCGGCGAGGAGCTCGTACCCCTCGGTGGCGATCGCGGTGAGCAGGCCCGTGCGGTCCTTGAAGTGGTGCGCGGGGGCGGCGTGCGAGACGCCCGCGCGGCGGGCGAGGTCGCGCAGGCTGAGCGCCCCGGGGCCCTCGGTGGCGATCACGTCGAGGGCGGCGGCGAGAACGGCCTGCCGCAGGTCGCCGTGGTGGTAGGTGATCCGGCTCGTCGTCATGGCAGCAGCCTAGCCGCCATCTAGTCATTGACAAGTTTCGGCTCCGGCTGCAATCTAGTCACTGACAAGATGTGGCTGAAGCCGGGAGGACACCGTGGACACCGCTCGCGTACGTCAGATGTGGCACCTGCTCGAACCCCTGCACGCCGTGCTCTACTACGCCCCCGAGGCCTTCGAGGAGGCCGCCGCCCTCGGCTACGAGACCGCCGACCGCTGGCCCTCCTACTTCGCCTGGCGCGCCGCCGCCCTCGGCCCCGTCGGACCGGTCCGCGTCACCTCCGCCTTCTACGGCTTCAGCCCCGAGACGGTCGCCCGGCACGTCCCCGCCGCCTGGGCGGTCGCCACCCCCGCCGACGTGCTCGCCGCCCGGCTCCGCGCCGTCGACCGCACCTACCGGACCCTCCTCGGCGGGGAGACGCTCGACAGCCCCGCGCTGGCCGAGGCCGCCGGGCTCGCCCGCCGCGCCGCCGAGGCGGCCGGCCTCGAAGGCCGCCCGCTCGCCGCCGCCCACGCCGAGCTGCCCTGGCCCGAGGCCCCGCACCTCGTCCTCTGGCAGGCGGCGACGATCCTGCGCGAGCACCGCGGGGACGGCCACATCGCCGCCCTGGTCGCCGCCGGCCTCGACCCGGCCGAGTCGCTCGTCTCCTTCGCCGCCGTCGGAGCCGCCCCGGAACCCGTCTTCGCGAGCCGGGGGTGGAGCCCCGCCGCATGGGCCGCCGCCCGCGAGCGCCTCACCGCCCGGGGTCTCCTCGGCCCGGAGGGGACGGCCACCGAGACCGGCCGCGCCCTGCGCGAAGAGGTCGAGCGCCGCACGGACGAGCTGGCCGCCGGCCCCTGGGAGGCCCTCGGCCCGGAGGCCACCGCACGCCTTGCCGAGCTCCTGGGCGGCCCCTGGCTCACGATCGTCGGCTCCGGCCTGCTGCCCTCCGAGAACACCCTCGGCATCGGGAAGGTCTGACGCGACCTCACCTCCCGGGCCTTCGGGCCGTCCGATGCGGGACCGAAGATCCGAAGGGTCCGGCGCTCCTCGGCCTAGGATCCCAGGGTGCTGACACGTCGAACGATCCTGCCCGCGGCCCTCGCCGTCACCGCCGTACTCACGGCCGGCGCCTGTTCACCGGGCGGAGGGGGCGAGCCGTCCGGCGGCGCCGCCGGGAGGCCCGCCGCGCGCGGGACGGCGCTCGCCGCCGTGGACACCCTCACCGTCAAGGGCCGCGCCCCGAAGACCGGTTACGAGCGGGAGAAGTTCGGCCGCGCCTGGGTGGACGTCGACGGCAACGGCTGCGGCACCCGGGACGACATACTCAAGCGCGACCTGACGGGCGTCCGCTTCACGGACGGCCACTGCAAGGTCGCCTCCGGCACCCTCACCGACGACCCGTACACCGGCACCACCGTCCGCTACGTCCGCGGCCGCTCCAAGGTCGACATCGACCATGTCGTGGCGCTCTCCGACGCCTGGCAGAAGGGGGCGCAGAAGTGGGACGGCGAGACCCGGCGCCGCTTCGCCAACGACCCGCTCAACCTCCTCGCCGTCGACGCGGCGACCAACCGCCGCAAGTCCGACGGCGACGCCGCGACCTGGCTGCCCCCGAACCGCGCCTACCGCTGCACGTACGTGGCCCGGCAGGTCGCGGTGAAGAAGAAGTACGGGGTGTGGGTGACGGCGGGGGAGCGGGACGCGATGAAGCGGGTCCTCGGCGGCTGCCCGCAGGAGAGGCTGCCGTAGGAGAAACGGTTGTGCGCTCCGTGGAAAAAGCGGTTGGGCACTCCGTGAACGATCTTTAACCTGGCTGTATGGACCTGAACATATCGACCCTCGCCGAACGACCCGAGCTCGAAGGGGCGATGTGGTCCATGAAGGACCTCTGGCCCGAGTTCATGATGTACGACCCGGTCGGCTGGGCCAACATGGGACGGATCGTGCGGGAGTTCCCGGAGTTCGTGCTCGTCGCCACCGACTCCGCGGGCGCGGTCGTCGCCCGTGGTTTCAGCGTGCCCTTCCGGCTGGACACCGAGGGCCGTCGCGAGCTGCCCGCCCGCGGCTGGGACGAGGTCCTCAACTGGGCCTTCTCCGACCTGCGGCACGGCCGCGAGGCCGACACGGTGAGCGCGATCGAGATCACCGTCGACCTCGGCCACCTCGGCAAGGGCATCTCGCACACGATGCTCGCCGCCATGCGGGAGAACGTCGGCAAGCGCGGCTTCGCCGAGCTGGTCGCCCCGGTCCGCCCCAACGGCAAGCACCTGGAGCCCGGGGCCTCCATCCACGAGTACGCCTTCCGTACGCGTGAGGCCGACGGCCTGCCGCACGACCCGTGGCTCCGCGTCCATGTGCGCGCGGGCGGCGTGATCGAGGCGGTGGCCCCGGCGTCGATGACGGTCTCCGGCTCCGTCGAGCAGTGGCGGCAGTGGACCGGCCTCCCCTTCGACACGGACGGCCCGGTCGAGGTCGAGGGCGCGCTGGTGCCCGTCCACTGCGAGGCCGCGCGCGGCTACGCGGTGTACGTGGAGCCCAACGTGTGGGTCCGGCACCGGATCTGACACGCCGGACGTACGCGGGAGGGGGGCCGTCACCAGGTGACGGCCCCCCTCCCGCGTATCGGTCAGTCGGTCTCGACGACGTCCTTCGCCGCCGGGGCCTTCGCCTCGACCGGCTTGCCGTAGTGGGAGAAGGTGATCGTCCCGGGCTCCTCGCCGCCCTTCGTGACGATCTTCAGGACGTACGGGGTGCCCTGCGTGGCCACGTAGACCGTGTTGGTCTCGCCGTCGTCGCCCGGCTCCGTCAGGGCCAGCGCCTTCTGGCCGCCGACGGTGGTCTCCTCGCCCTTCACGATCCCGCTCGCGCCCTCCTCGAACCCGCCGAGGAGCTCCTTCAGGTCGCAGAGCTCCAGCATGCCCTTGTTGTCGGGGTCGGAGACGGGCCCCTTCATCCAGCGGCCCTTGAGCTCCTTGACCATGGCGTCCTGAGCCTCCGGACCCTCCTCCTTGACCTGCTGACGCAGGAAGGCCTCGTCGAAGCGCATGTAGACGCTCTTGGCGTCGGTCTTGAGCAGTTCGACCGTGCCGGTCGCGCCGATCGTCAGCGTGCCGGTGCACCGCCCCCGGGTGTCGAGGGACAGATAGGCCTTGAGCGGCTCGACGGGGCTCTGCTCGTCGACGTCCACGGTCACGGACTTCGCGGTCCTCGTCGCCGCGAAGGCCTTGTCGACGATCTGCGATCCGGTCAGCTCCCCGAAGGGCCCGGCCGGCTTCGCGTCGTCCGCGAGCGGGCCGCAGGCGGTGGCCCCGAGGGCGAAGGCGGCGCTCAGGGCGGCGACGAGGGCGGTTCGGCGGGGGGCGGCAGGCATGGTGGTGTCTCCGAGGGGGTCGTACGGGGGGTGGGGCCCCGAAGGGCCCCGGTCCTTGTGGTGCGTGGTGCGTGGTGCGTGTCCGGCCCGGGTCAGCCGACCTTCAGCTCCCACTGGGAGGCGTCGTACGTGAAGCCGGGGTTGACCTCGACGGTCAGGTTCTTGGCGTCCTTCGGGGCGTCGAAGGCGATGGTGACGGTGGCCTTCTTGCCCGGCATGATCGTGCCCTCGAAGCCCGCGCCGACCTTGTCGTCGAGAACCTGCTCGGCCGCGACGCCGTCCTTGCCGGCCGTGGCGCTGAAGGACACGAGGGTGGTGTCGAACTTCTCCTTGCCACCGTTCTCGATGAGGACGGTGACCTGGTACGCCTTGTTGCCCTTGGTGTGGCCGATCGCGTACTCGCCCGGGGAGAACGGCTTCGGGTTCGAGACCGTGACCTTCAGGTCGTCGTCGTAGACCGAGCTGTCGCCGTCCGCCAGGCCCTGGCCCTTGTTCTTGTCGGCCTTGCCGGCGTCGCCCGCCGGGGCCTTGCTCGCCGGGGCGGAGCTCGACGGGTCCTTCGGGGCGGTGTCCTTGATGGACTTGTCGAGCTCGTCGGCCACGTCGCTGACGGCCGTGACCACGATGACCAGGCCGACGACCGAGAGGATCAGGGACGCGAGGCCCAGGATCACGCCGGTGAGCGCCACTCCCTTGTTGTTCGCCTCGCCCCGCTTCACACGGCCCTTGCCGACGAGGCCCAGGATCAGCGCGATCAGGCCGAGGATGCCGGCCAGCCAGAAGAAGAGCGGGATGAATCCCGAGATCGTGCCGATGATGCCGAGGATCAGGGCCGCGGTGCCGAGGCCGTTGCGCATGACCTGCGGGGCGACGGGCGGGACCTGGGTGTCGTACGACATGGGTGTGTCCTCCCGGACGAAGAAGATGTCTCGTTCGATGGGTCAATCACAGCAGAGGCTGTGAACCGAGTCAACACGGTTCACGGAAAACGGGTCGACTCACACTGTGAAGTGGTGCGGCGCGTGTTCCTCGCTAGGATTGGTGTCACAGCCAGACGGCGAGTCAGGGGAGATGGGTCACGTGCCGGAGAACGCAGCAGAGGCGGGTGCGGAGCACACGGGTGGCACGGAACCCGGTGGCACGGAACCCGCTGCCGCGGAGACGCCCGCCGCCGAGGTGACCGCCTCCGAGACGCCCGCCGCCGAGGTGACCGCCGCCGAGACGCCCGCCGCGGAGGTGACCGCCGCCGAGACGCCCGCCGCGGACACGCCCGCCGCCGAGGTGACCGCCGCCGGGATCGCCCGGCTCGCCGGGGTCGGCCGGGCCGCCGTCAGCAACTGGCGCCGCCGCCACCCCGACTTCCCCAAGCCCGTCGGCGGCACGGAGACCAGCCCGTCCTTCGCCCTCGCGGACGTCGAGCGGTGGCTGCGCGCCCAGGGCAAGCTGGCCGAGGTCCCGCTCAAGGAGCGCGTCTGGCAGCAGGTCGCGGGCCACCCGGCCGGCGCCGTCACCGCCCTCGTCCACGCGGGCTGCGCCCTCCTCCTCGTACGGGACAGGTCCGCGGCCTGGCCCGCGCTCGCCGAGCTCTCCGACGAGCGGCTCGCGGAGGTGCTGCCGGTCGCCCTGGAGGAGACGCTCACCGAGCGCCTCGGCCCCGAGCGGGCCGTCCTCACCCCCACCAGCGCCGCGCTCGCCGCCTCCGTCCCGCTCCTGCGCGGGGCCGCCGAGCTCGCGGCCGGGAGCGGGGTCCGCGGGGCCTTCGAGTTCCTGCTCGGCCGTCACCTCGACGCCAACCCCCGGCAGTACACCCTCACCCCGCCCGGCCCCGCCGCCCTGATGGCGGCGCTCGCGGCGGCCCCGAAGGCGGGGCGCGGCGGTGCCCCGCTCACCGTGCTCGACCCCGCGTCCGGGACCGGCGGTCTGCTGAGCGCGGTCGAGCGTCCCGGCGCCGTCTGCGGCCAGGACGCCGACCACGACCTCGCCGCGCTCACCGCCCTGCGCCTGGCGCTCGCCACCGACGCCGACATCCGCGTCCGGACCGGCGACAGCCTGCGCGCGGACGCGTTCCCGACGCTCGCGGCGGACGCGGTCCTCTGTCATCCGCCGTTCAACGAGCGGAACTGGGGCCACGACGAGCTGGCATACGACCCGCGCTGGGAGTACGGCTTCCCGGCCCGCACGGAGTCCGAGCTCGCCTGGGTCCAGCACGCCCTGGCCCGCCTCCGCCCCGGCGGCACCGCCGTCCTCCTCATGCCGCCCGCCGCCGCCTCCCGCCGCTCCGGCCGCCGCATCCGCGCCGATCTGCTCCGCCGGGGCGCCCTGCGCGCGGTCGTCGCCCTCCCGGCCGGCGCCGCCCCGCCGTACGGCATCCCGCTCCACCTGTGGGTGCTGCGCCGGCCCGTCCAGGGCGATCGTCCCGCCGCCGAACTCCTCCTCGTCGACGCCGCGTCCGAGCAGGCGGGGCCGGGCCGGGAGGGCCGCGACCGGCTCGACTGGCCGGCCGTCCACTCCGCCGTACTGGACGCCTGGACGCCCTTCGACCGGGACGGGACCCTGCCGGGGACGCCGGGCGCGAGCCGTTCCGTGCCGGTCATCGAGCTCCTCGACGACGACGTCGACCTCGCCCCCGCCCGCCACCTGCCGCCGCCGGCCGCCGCCGAGGGCGTCGTGCAGCTGGCCGGGGTGCGCGAGCGGCTCACGGAGACGCTGCACCGGACCCGTGAACTGACCCCGCCGCCGGTGACCGACCCGGGCTCCGGCACCGGGTCCGGCCGGCCCACGACCACCGTCGGCGAACTCGCCCGCGCCGGAGCCCTGGCCCTGCGCGCCGGCGGCGTCGGCACGGCCCCCGCCGCCGCCCCGGTCGCGGTCCTCACCGACCACGACGTCCTCGCCGCCCAGCCGCCGTCCGGGACGCTGCCCGACGGCCCGCCCGAGGAGCCGGTGCTCCTCGCCGCCGGGGACGTCGTCGTCCCGGTCCTCGGCGGCGGCGCGGCCGTCCGGGTCGTCGACGCCGCCGCCGAGGGTGCCGCGCTCGGCCGCAACCTCCAGCTGCTGCGCCCCGATCCGGCGGCCCTCGACCCCTGGTTCCTGGCCGGTTTCCTCCGGGCCACCGCCAACACCCGGCAGGCCAGCAGCTACGCCTCCACCGCGACCCGGCTCGATGTGCGCCGGCTGCAGCTCCCGCGCCTGCCGCTGGCCGAACAGCGCAGGTTCGGGGAGCGGTTCCGGGCGCTCGCCGAGTTCGAGGAGTCGCTGCGGCTCGCGGCCCGCCTCGGCGACCAGCTGGTCCAGGGCCTTTACGACGGTCTGGCGGACGGCACGGTGGCCCCGTAGGCCCCGCTGGGGGAAGGGCGCTTCTGATCTGTTCGACAACGGTTCCGGGTATCCCGGAACCGTTGTCCGCGGGGGTGTATACGCTCGTCTCCGCACCCGATCCGTTCGAGCAGGAGCAGCTGGATGTACGGCCCCCCGCAGGCCCCGCAGGTTCCGCAGCCGCCGAAGAGCCCCGTCTCCGGTGGCCGGATCGCGTTGCTCGTCCTCTTCTCCGCCCTCGCGCTGCTGAGCTGCGGCCTGCTGGCGTGGGCGCCGATGCTGCACCTCGCGAGCGTCACCCGCAGGGCGCTGGACTGGACGCTGTTCGGCCTGACGTTCCTGGTGGCGGGCGGCCTCTTCACGTACGCGGGGGTCACCGGCGACCAGGAGCCCACCACCGCCGAGTCCTTCATCGGCGTCGGGGTCATGGTGCTCCTGGTGGCGGGCTCGATCACGTACTACCTGGTGACGGAGATCCGCCGGTTCGACCGGCCCGCCGCGCCTCCCGCGTTCCGCCCGCCGGGCTACGACCACGCCGCCGCCGTCACGGTCCCGAGCGCGATCGGGAACCCGAATCCGTACACCCGCCCGGTCGTCCCGCCGCCCGCCGCGCCCGCCCCCGCGCCCCGCATCGACCAGGTCCGCGCCGAGCTCGACGAGCTCAGCGACCTGCTCAGGAAGGACACCGGGAACGGCGGGGAAGGCGCGGGCGGCAGATGAACGGGCGGGTCATCGGCGGGCGTTACGAGCTCGCCACCGTCATCGGCCAGGGCGGGATGGGCCAGGTCTGGACGGCGTACGACGGACGGCTCGACCGCCGGGTCGCGGTGAAGCTGCTCCGGCCCGCCACCATGACCGGTCCCGCCACCGCCGCCGAGGAGCTCCGGCGCCGCTTCGTGCGGGAGTGCCGGGTGACCGCGCAGGTCGACCACCCGGGCCTGGTGACCGTGCACGACGCGGGCAGCGACGGCGACGACCTCTACCTCGTCATGCAGTACGTGGAGGGCGCGGACCTCGCCGACCACCTCGCCGAGCACGACCCGTACCCCTGGGAGTGGGCGGTCAGCGTCGCCGCGCAGCTCTGCGCGGTGCTCGCCGCCGTGCACGCGGTGCCGATCGTGCACCGCGACCTCAAGCCGCGGAACGTGATGATCCGCCCGGACGGGGCGCTGACCGTCCTCGACCTGGGCGTCGCCTCCGTCCTGGACACGGACACCACCCGGCTCACGCAGACCGGTTCGCCGATCGGCAGCCCGGCGTACATGGCGCCGGAGCAGGCCATGGGCGGTGCCGTGGGCCCGTCCACCGACCTGTACGCGCTGGGTGTCCTGCTCCACGAACTCCTCAGCGGGAACGTGCCGTTCGCGGGCTCCACCGCGCTCGGCGTGCTGCACCGCCATCTGCACGAGCCGCCCGCGCCGCTCCGGCAGCTGCGCCCCGAGGTCCCCGAGGCGCTCGAAGCGCTGGTCCTGCGGCTGCTCGCCAAGGACCCGCAGGCGCGGCCGTCCGGCGCGCACGAGGTGTACGAGCACCTGCTGCCGCTGCTTCCGGCGCGCGGGGCCCCGGCGGGGCCGATGGACCCGACCCGGCCGTTCCTGCGCCCGCACGCGCCCTGGCCGGACCGGGCGGCGGACCGGGTCGTGCCGCTGCCGCCGGTCCCCGTGCCGCCGGTCCCGGTGGCGCCGCCGTCCGTGCCGGCCGATCCCCGTACCGATCCGCGTACTGATCCCCGTTCGGATCCCCGGGTGTACGCGAGTGGTGCGCGGCCCGCGCGTCCCGACGTGGCCGCGGCCGTCGACGAGGTGAAGCGGCTGCTCGGGGAGGGCTCGCTCACCCAGGCCGTGGACATGCTGGGCGGGATCCTGCCGGCCGCGGCGGCCGAGCACGGCGAGGGGTCGCCGGTCGTCCGGATCCTGCGCAAGCAGTACGCGTCGACGCTGATGGACGACGGGCAGTACCGGCGCGCGCTGCCGGAGCTGCGCCGGCTGGCGGAGGACCGCGGGGCGGAGGCGGGTCCGGCGGACCCGCAGTTCCTGCAGTTCCGTTACGACGCGGCGCTGTGCCTGGAGCAGCTGGGGGAGACGGCGGCCGCGCTCGCGGAGTTCCGCGCGGTCCTGCCGTCCTACGAGCGGGATCTGGCGCGGGCCTTCGACATCCGGCAGCGGATCGGGCTGCTGCTTCTGGCGGCGGGCGAGTACGCGGCGGGTCAGGAGGAGCTGCAGCGGCTGCTGTTCGACGCGGAACGTGCGTACGGCCCGTATCACCCGCTTCCGGTGGAGTTGAGGCGGGCGCTCGACCATCAGCGGCAGCTGGGGCAGGGGCCCTGACGGGGTGACAGGGTCACGACTCGACAACTGATCACGTAGTGGATCTTCATGATCCTTTTTGACCGTTTTGGTGCATGTAGCCTTCGCGTCTGATCATGTCCGCGTCCCCCAAGGAATTCCACATGACGACGCCGTCCGCTCCGTTCACCCCCGAGCAGCCCGCCGCCCCCGCCAAGAAGGGTGGCGCCCTCCTGAAGAAGGTCGGCGGCATCGTCGTCGCGATCGTCGTCGCCGTCGCGGTGAAGCTCGGCCTCCCGCACCTCACGGGCGACGCCCCGGTGCACGCCGAGGCCGGCGAGTGCGTCACGGTCACCGGCCCCGACAACGACCCGAAGGTCGACACCGTCGACTGCTCCTCGGGCAAGGCGGACCTCTTCAAGGTCGTCAAGGTCATCGACAACACCTTCGACCTGAACAAGTGCGGCGAGGAGCTCTCCGCGCTCGCGCAGCAGCTGGGCTCGGACAAGTTCGTCCTCTGCCTGGACGAGGTCGCCGCGAAGTAGTCGCGCGCCTCACCCGTACAACGCGAAGGGCCGGAACCCGATGGGTTCCGGCCCTTTCCGCTATCTCAACGTATAGCGCACAGGGGGCCTTGCGGCAAGGCCCCCTCCGTGGCGCACAATCGCTCCTCGAAGCCAGAAGATGCGTGAAAACGGGGTATTTACTACATGACGTCCCTTACTGCCGGTGTGTTCGACCTCTCCGGCAACCTCTCCGCCAAGGCCGACCCGGCGCTCATCGCCGGCGACGAGCAGCACTTCGCCGCCATCGCCCGGTGCCTCGACGAGACGATCGCCGAGCTGTCCGAGCGGCTCGACGCCGAGCGGAAGGCGCCCGGCGGCGTCGGCCGGGAGGCGATGGACCGGGACGCGGAGATCCACCGGCTGAGCGGCCGCCTGCGGACACTGCGCCGCTTCGGCCTCGACCTGTGCCTGGGCCGCGTGGTCGGCACGGACGACCCCGAGCCCGTCTACATCGGCCGCCTCGGCCTCACCGACAGCACCGGCCGCCGGCTGCTCATCGACTGGCGCTCCCCGGCGGCGGAACCGTTCTTCGCGGCGACGCACGCCACCCCCATGGACCTGGCGAGCCGCCGCCGCTACCGCTGGACCGGCGGCCGGATCACCGACTACTGGGACGAGGTCTTCACCGCCGAGGGCCTCGAAGGGCACGCCGCGCTCGACGACCAGTCCGCGTTCATCGCCAGCCTCGGTGGCAACCGCTCGCCCCGGATGCGTGACGTGCTCGCGACGATCCAGTCCGACCAGGACGCCATCATCCGCGCGGGCTCGCGCGGCGCCCTCGTCGTCGACGGCGGCCCGGGCACGGGAAAGACCGTCGTCGCCCTGCACCGCACCGCGCACCTGCTCTACTCCGACCCGCGGCTCGGCCACCGCCGGGGCGGCGTGCTGTTCGTCGGCCCGCACCAGCCCTACCTGAACTACGTCGCCGACGTGCTGCCCAGCCTCGGCGAGGAGGGCGTACGGACCTGCACCGTGCGCGACCTGGTCGCCGAGGGGGCGAAGGCGCCGGCGGAGACCGACCCGGAGGTGGCCCGCCTGAAGTCCTCCGCGGACATGGTGCGGGCGATCGAGAAGGCCGTGGCGTTCTACGAGGAGCCGCCCACCGAGGGCATGACCGTCACCACCCACTGGTCGGACATCCCGCTGACCGCCGCCGACTGGGCGGAGGCCTTCGACGCGGCCGAGCCCGGGACCCCGCACAACGAGGCCCGCGAGCAGATCTGGGAGCACCTGGTCTCGATCCTCTTCGACAAGTACGACGGCGAGGAGATCCCCGAGGAGCAGTTCCGGAAGTCGCTGCGCCAGGACCGGGAGCTGACCGGGGCCCTCCACAGCGCGTGGCCGATGCTGGAGGCGGCCGACCTCGTCGGCGACCTGTGGACGGTCCCCGCGTACCTGCGGATGTGCGCGCCCTGGCTGACCCCCGACGAGGTGAAGCGGCTGCGGCGGGCGGACGCGCAGGCGTGGACCGTGTCGGACCTGCCGATCCTGGACGCGGCCCGGCAGCGGCTCGGCGACCCGGAGACGGCCCGCCTCAAGCTCCGGCGCAAGGCCACCGTCGCCGCCGAGCGCGAGCGGATGGCCGGGGTCATCGACAGCATCGTCGCGGCCGACGCGGACGGCGAGGGCGCGGTCACCATGCTCCGCGGCAAGGACCTCCAGGAGAGCCTGATCGACGAGAGCGCCCTGCCCACGGCCGAACTGGAACCGCTGGACGGTCCGTTCGCGCACATCGTGGTCGACGAGGCGCAGGAGCTGACCGACGCCGAGTGGCAGATGCTGCTGCAGCGCTGCCCGTCCCGCAGCTTCACGATCGTCGGTGACCGCGCCCAGGCCAGGAACGGCTTCACCGAGTCGTGGCGGGAGCGCCTGGAGCGGGTCGGCTTCGACCGCATCGGCATGACGTCCCTGAGCGTCAACTACCGCACGCCGGAAGAGGTCATGACGGAGGCCGAGCCGGTCATCCGCGCCGCCCTCCCGGACGCCAACGTGCCGACGTCCGTCCGCAGCAACGGCATCCCGGTCACCCACGCCCCGGTCGCCGAGCTGGAGGAGATCCTCGACGGCTGGCTCGACGAGCACGCGGAGGGCGTCGCCTGCGTCATCGGCGCGCCGGCGTTCGAGGAGCGCCCCCGCGTCCGCTCGCTCACCCCCTCGCTGTCGAAGGGCCTGGAGTTCGACCTGGTGATCCTGGTCGACCCGGACTCCTTCGGCGAGGGCGTCGAGGGCGCGGTCGACCGCTACGTGGCGATGACCCGCGCGACGCAGCGCCTGGTGGTCCTGACGTCCTGACAGGCCTCCCCGAAAAAGGAAATGAGCTGCTGAGGGCCCCCTGCTACGGTGGTCGGATGGCATCGATCAAGGAATTCCAGGTCACCATCGACTGCGCGGAGCCCGTGCGCCTCGCCGCCTTCTGGTGCGAGGTCCTGGGGTACGTCCTGCCGCCGGCCCCGGAGGGGTTCGACTCCTGGGAGGCGTACCGCCGTTCGGTGCCGATCGAGGAGCAGGACCGTTACTTCGCGTGCAGCGACCCCACGGGCAAGGGTCCGCGCCTGCTCTTCCAGCGCGTCCCCGAGGGCAAGGTCGTCAAGAACCGGGTGCACCTCGACGTGCGGGCCGGCACCGGACTCGTGGGCGACGAGCGCCTCGCGACGCTGGAGGCCGAGTGCGAGCGCCTGGTGAAGCTGGGCGCGACGCACCTGAACACGCTGTACGCCGACGAGGAGAACGAGTCCTGCATCAACATGCAGGACATCGAGGGCAACGAGTTCTGCCTCGACTGAGCGGATCCTCATCAGCGCCTGACGGTACGAAGCGGCCTCCACCCCTGCTGGGTGGAGGCCGCTTCGGCGTGCCGTGTCCGGGGTTTCCGCGACCCGGCCTGCGCCGACGTCCTTTAAAGCACCGGGGGAAAGAACCCACCACCCCCCACCTGCTCTGGGTGGTCACAGCTGAGGGCGCGCGGCCCGGACCTGCAGCCGGACCCGGCCCCGGACCTGCAGCCGGACCCGGAGCCGTCGCCGAAGCCGGTACGGGACGAGACCCCGGCCCTCCCCATCACCCCGGCCACCGAGCTGCTGCGTGACCTGCGCCGCCGCGACGCCCGCTTCCTGCTCTCCGCCCGGGACATCCGGCACCTGGCCCCGGCCGTCGACGCCTGGTTCGCCAGGGGAGCCACGCCCGACGCGGTCCGCCGCACGCTCCTCGCGGCTCTCCCGGAGACCCTCAAGCACCCGGCGGGGATCCTCTCCCACCGCCTGAACACCCTCCTCCCGCCACCACTCCCCACGGCGCCCTCGGTCAAGGGCCCACCGCCGATCCAGACCTGCGTCACCTGCGAAGAGTTCACCTTCCGCGCCTGGGAACCGGGCGGGTGCTCCGACTGCAAGGCGGACGCGGACGCGGCCGAGGCCGAGGCGGCGGCGAGGGCCTGGCTCCTCGCCTACGCGGCTGCATGCTGACGTGCACGAAGCGGTAGGCGATCGAGAGGAGTGCTGGTCCGAAGGTTCAGGCGCTGAGCCGCCACCGGAAACGGGGGGCCGGGTCGCCCGGGGCGTGACAGCCTCGGGGCATGTCCAATGACGTCGCGTATCCGATCTTCCGCAGCTCCGACCGCACCGAAGCCCTCCGCGTGGCCCGGGAGATGGTGGCGGTCGGCCTCCAGCCGGGCTGCGAGGTGAGCGTGGAGGCCGAGGCGCACAGCCTGGACGAGCTCAAGCGGCTGCGCGGCGAACTGCCGGACGCGTGGGTCATCTGCTGGGACGACAGGGGCGCCCCCGCCGAGCCGCCGCCGGGTCTCCCGGACCTGACGCACCCGCTCCACGCCCACGAACTGCCCGACGACCTGACCGGCGCGGAGCCGTACCTCCCGCTCGCCTTCGCGATCAACGAACAGCCCCTCGGCAGCGTCGAGGACCGCTTCGTGCACGCCGCCGGCGTCGCCCCGGCCGAGCTCCGCTGGGAGCACCTGGTCTGGCCGGAGGCGCCGGAGGACGGGGTGTACGGCGAGGAGGCCACGCACGCCGAGGTCACGCTCGTCCTCAACAACGACTCACGTGGACTCGACGTCCCCGCCGACACGCACCTGGTCCTCGTCCACGTCCGCCGCACCGAAACGCTCGACGGCCGCATGCCCTACGCGGAACGCCACGCGAAGTGGCTCGCCGAACGGATCGGCCGACAGGTCATCGGCCCCGGGCAGTGCCAGTGACTCCGTCGATGAAGGCCGTCCAGGCCTCGGCGCCGAAGACGAGCGTGGGGCCGGTGGGGTTTTTGGAGTCGCGGACGGGGACGTGGGGGAGGTGGTCGGCGACTTCGAGGCACTGGCCGCCGTCCTCGTTGCTGTACGAGCTCTTGCGCCAAGTGACGGTGCTCGGGTCTACGGCTCCCACGATGCTTCCTCCCACGTCCGCATGATGAACTTCCTTGAATCTGCCGGAGAAAGGGCCAGATCACGGACGAGATCGTATCGAAGCTGGAGTCGGTCGACGGCGGCTGTTTCCTCGACGAGTTCACCGGAGTAGGCGGTCTCCACCCAGGCCACCGTTCGGCCGTCCGTCGGCTTCAGGAACATCACGTCCGTGTTCGCGAGGCCGAGCAGTCCGGCGGAGTGTGGCACCACTTGGATGGTGACGTTCCGGCGGTCGCCCACCGCGAGGAGGTGTTCCAATTGCTCCTGCCACTGCGCCCGAACCGGTAGCGGCGTGCGCAGTACGGTCTCCGAGAGGATCGTGCGGAACGTCGGGGCGTTCTCCCCTTCCAGCAGGGCCTGCCGTCCCACGCGCGCCTCGATCTGCCGGGTCAGTTCGTCGCCCTCGAAGCCGCCGGCCCACTGCATCAGGCTGCGTACGTATGACTCGGTCTGGAGCAGGCCCGGCAGCAAATACGGCGCGTAGTGCCACAGGCTGATCGCCTCCGCCTCCAGCGTCATGTATCGCCGGTACCGCTCCTTGAACTGCGTCGGGTCCCCCACCGCCAGCTCCCACAGCGCCAGGAGCATCCGTCCCGTCCGGTAGTACTGGTCCAGCGCCTGGACCACCTCCGGGCCGCCGAGTGTCTCGCCCTTCTCCATCTTCGAGAACAGCGACCAGTCCCAGCCCGCCACCTCGCCCAGCTTCCGCAGGCTCAGGCCCCGTTCGGTCCGCAGTAACTTCAGTTCCTCCGCGAACCGCTTCCTCGGTTCCTGGCTGCGGCCCGTCACCACCCGTCTCGCCGGCATCGCGCGCACTCCCTTGTGGAAGATGTGGAACTACCCGCGCGACCTGGGGAAGTACAGCCCGACACCGCTCCGGGTTCCCTGTTTCCCGGTCCATTCTCGTAGCGCCGGGATCACAGAGGGTAGTCCACCGGAGGGAGCGGTATCCATGGAACTCGGAGCTTGGGTCTACGACCAAGTGGCAGGTGTGGTCGGTGAGTTCAAGGGGTCCGTCGGGCCCTACGCGATGCTCCGGCCGGTCGGCGGCGGCCGTGAGTGGCAGGCCGATCCCGCCGACCTCCGTCCGGCCACCCCCGCCGAGCGGCTGAGCGCGGGCGTGCGGGCGGCCAACGGGCGGGCCAGGGCGGGGGCGGTGGAGCCCGTACCCGATCCGAGCCGCCCGCCGGAGCCCGTACCGCACTGTGTCGCGTGTGCGCTGCTCGTACGGGACCGGCGGGCGGCGCGGGAGCGGTTCGACCACAGTGCGGTGACGGACGCGAACGTGCTGCTCCGGCGCCACCTGTGGCAGGACCATCCCCAGGGTCATCCCTAGGTGCGGGGCTCCCGCTTCATGGACCACAGGACGGGGCCGCCGCCCGGCAGGGAGAACTCGTCCCGTACGACGAAGCCGAAGTGCTCGTACACCGGCAGGTTGTCCGGCTTGGAGGACTCCAGGTAGACCGGCAGGCCGTCCGCGTCGGCCTTCGCGAGGCCGGAGCGGAGCAGGGCCGAGCCGTGGCCCTGGCCGCGGGCGGCGGGGTCGGCGCCGATGACGGCGAGGTACCAGTGGGGTTCGGCGGGCCCGTGCTCGGCGGCCGCCATCACGGCCTCCTGGAAGACGGGGGCGCGGTCTCCGAGGATCTCCACGAGCTGCTGGATGGTCTCCGCGTCGGGGACGGCCTTGTCCGCACCCTCGGGCGACACCCAGAAGGCGGCGGCCGACTCGGTCCGCTCGCAGACGCCGTGGAGGCCGTACTGCCGGGTGAAGAGGGTCGTGAAGTAGCGGACGAGGTCCGTCTCGCGCGAGGCGCCGTCGGGGAAGAACCACTGCATCATCGGGTCGTCGCCGAAGGCGGAGGCCAGGGTGTGGCCGACCGTGCGAGCGTCGTCGATCGTGGCCGTCTTCGGTGTGTTTGCCAGGGTCATAAGGGTCATTCTGCACCCGTAATGATCTTGGTCGGCGAGGGGGTCGCCCCTTCGGGTTCCGCCCCTGGTCAGGCCGCCTTGGGCTGGGTCCGGAGCAGTCGCACGGCCGCGACGGCCGGCAGCGTGATGCCCACGGCGAGGACGACGAGCAGCTCCGTCGGGCCGAAGCGGGCGGCCAGGAGGACGGCGCCGAGCGCGACGACGACCGGGGTCGCGAGGGTGAGGGCGGTCGCCAGGACCTTGGTGGCCCGGTCCCACGCGTCGGACGTCCACAGCAGGACGAGGCCCACGATCAGGGCGGCCACGGCGGGCAGGGAGCCGCCGAGTCCGGAGAGTCCCGTGATGCCGATCAGGACCGCGGTGACGACGTTCCGCGTCGGGGTCTTGGCCTTCGGCGCCTCCGGCGCGGCCGGTGCCTCCGGCTCCTCCGCGCGGGCCGCGGCCACGATCGCGGAGGGGCTGCCGAGCCGTTCGAGGGCCGCGCGGACGGCCTCCGGGTCCTCCTCGTCCCCGACGGCGACCGCGAGGTGTTCGCGCAGGTCGGCGAGGAGTTCCTCGCGGCGCCCCGCGGGCAGGAAGGACGCCTCCCGCTCGATCGTGGCCAGGTAGTCGGTCACGAGGGGGTGTTCGGTGCCGGTCATGCGGAGCCTCCGTGGGATGCGGTCAGGAAGTGGTCGACGCCGTCGCGGAAGCGCGGCCAGCTCTCGGCGAACTCGGTGAGCGCGGTCCTGCCCGGCGCGGTGAGCGTGTAGTAGCGGCGGGCGGGGCCGGTGGCCGACTCGCGCAGCTCGGTGTCGACGAGTCCGTCGCGGCGAAGCCGGGACAGCAGGGGGTAGATCGTGCCCTGGCTGGTGGTCATGACGCTGACCGCGGCCAGTTCGTCGAGGATCTCGACGCCGTAGCGCGGGCCGTCGCGCAGCAGGGCGAGGACGCAGTACTCCAGTACGCCCTTGCGCAGCTGACTGGCGACCTTTCCGGCCGCCTCGGATCTTGCTTCGCCAGGAACCATGTAATGCAAGATACCCCCGAGTGCGCCACCGATCAACGGCCGCCGATCAACGGGAGCCGCGTGCGACGATGCCCGGGTGCGAGAACTGCGTGAACTGAACGAGCTGACCCGGGTCGACGAGCCGGCGTGGCCGCTGCTCGAAGAGGAACTGCGGGCCGCGAAGGTGCCCGTCGAGGTGCTCGACCCCGACCCCGGACAGGCGGCGGCCACCCTCCTCCAGACGCAGGTCACCGTCCGCTCGTACCTGGGGGCGTTCCTCTTCCACACCGGCGGCGTGCTCGTCGACGACGGCTGGCTGCGGGTGTACGGCAGCCCGGCCGCCCACAACGACCGGCGGCTGCCCGGCCTCGCCCGGGTCAACGGCTACCCCGCCGAGCCCGACGCCGACTGGCGGCCCGCCGCCGGGCTCGTCGTCGCGCACGACGTGCTCGGCGGGGCCTTCGCGATCCAGGGCGGCACGGAGGAGGAGACCGGACTCCCGGGCAGCCCCGGCGAGATGGTCTACTTCGCTCCCGACTCGCTGCGCTGGGACGCCATCGGCGCCGGCTACGGGGCCTGGCTGTCGTGGGTGCTCGCCGGGGGTGCGGAGGAGTTCTACGAGGGGCTGCGCTGGCCCGGCTGGCGGGACGAGGTGCCGAGCCTGACCGGCGGGGAGGGGCTCAGCCTCTATCCGCCCCTGTGGTCGGCCGAGGCCCACCAGGACCTGGCCGGGACCAGTCGCGCGGTCGTCCCCCTGGAGCAGCTCCTCGGCCTCGGACGCGAGACGGCCCTGCAGCTCGACGGCGTCGACCCCGGCTTCCTCGGGACCCCGTGACGGCCTGCCGGAGGACCCTCCCCGGCGCGCCACGCCGAGCGCAAAACCCGGCGACAAACGCGTTCGCGCCACTGCATTCTGACCGCCGACAGAAGGCTCGACGGGGGAGCGTGCGATGTGGTCCGTGGTCTCGGCAGGGGAGTTGCCCGCTCAGGAACGATTCGACTGGTTCGCCGACCTCGTCACGCGGGAGGTGATGCCCACCGCGCTCAGCGTCGACCGGCCCGCCGACTTCCAGGCCGAGGCGGCCGTCCTCGACCTGAAGACCGTCCGCGTCGCGCGGTTCTCCTTCTCGCCCCTGCGCTCCCGCCGCACGCCCGCGCTGATCCGGCGCGGCGACCCGGAGCAGTACCAGCTGGGCCTGATGCGGCGGGGCGCCACCGTCCTGTCCCAGCACCGCAACGACTGCAGCGTCGGCGCCGGCGACCTGGTCTTCTGGGACACCTCGCGGCCCTCCGACGCGGCCATGCCCATCGACGCGGGGCCCGTGCAGCTGCTGATGCTCCAACTCCCGCGTGACGGCCTGCCCCTGCGGTCCCGGCGGATCGACCGGCTGCTCGCCAGCCGCATCCCCGGCGGCCACGGGCTCGGGGCGGTCCTCGCCTCCTTCCTCGGCTCCCTGGAGGGCCACGCGGGGCAGTGCGCGCCCGAGGACCTGCCACGCCTCGGCTCCGTCGTCGTCGACCTCGTCGCCGCCTGCCTCGCCCAGAACCTCGACGTCGAGGAACAGCTCCCCGCCGAGGCCCGGGCGCGGGCCCTGCTCCAGCGGATCCACACCTTCGTCGACACCCATCTCGGCGACCCCGACCTCACCCCGGCCGCCGTCGCCGCCGCCCACCACGTCTCCGTACGGACCCTCCACCAGCTGTTCCAGGCGCACGGCGACGGGGAGACCGTGCACGCCCGCATCCGGCGCCGCCGCCTCGAACGGTGCCGTGCCGACCTGGCCCGCCCCGAACTCCTCGGCCGTCCCGTGCAGGCCGTCGCCGCGCGGTGGGGGTTCAGCGGCCCGGCGGTCTTCAGCCGCGCCTTCCGGGCGGCGTACGGAGTCAGCCCCACCGAGTTCCGTGCGCTGAGCGTCAAGGAGGCCCGCGCCTGAGGCACAGCGGGACGGGCGGTCGCGTTCCTAGGCTCGGAGCCGTCCGGCAGGTTTCGAGAGGACGGGGGGACCACAATGAGCGCCGACGACAACGGACAGGCGATCTGGGACTTCGACGCGTGAACACACCACGGACAGACCTCGTGACGACCGTACGGACGGGACGGCTCGACCTCGTCCCGCTCGCCGTCGCGCACGCCGGCGAGATGGCCGGGGTCCTCGCCGACCCCGCCCTGCACACCTTCATCGGCGGCGCCCCGCCGACCGGGCCCGAGCTGCGGGCCCGGTACGAGCGGCTGGTCGCCGGATCGCCGGACCCGGCCGTCGTCTGGTGCAACTGGGTGGTGCGGCTCCGCGCCGAGGACCGACTCGCCGGGACCGTGCAGGCGACCGTCACCGGGGGCGGCCGGACCGCCGAGGTCGCGTGGGTGACCGGGACGGAGTGGCAGGGGCGGGGCATCGCCCGCGAGGCGGCCGGGGCGCTCGTCGGACTGCTCGTCGACCGGGGCGTCCGTACCGTCGTCGCCCACGTCCACCCCGACCACACGGCCTCGGCGGCCGTGGCCCGCGCGGCGGGCCTCGCGCCGACGGAGGAACGGCAGGACGGCGAGGTCCGCTGGGAGCTGCGGACCGCCCCGTAAACGAGGTGCGGCCGGGCGCGTCGGCTGTGCAGACTCGCCCCCGTGCTCACCGACCACTGGCCGCTCACGGCCCTCCGTGTCCGTTCCCCCCGCCTGGAGCTGAGGCTCCCCTCCGAGGAGGAGCTCGCCGAGGTGGCCGACGTCGCCGCGCGCGGCGTGCACGCCCCGGGCGCCCGGCCGTTCCTGACGCCGTGGACCGACCTGCCGCCCGCCGAGCGGGCCCGGCACGTGATCCAGCTGCACTGGAGCCGCCTCGGGCGGTGGACCCCGCGGGACTGGGCGCTGAACCTCGTCGCCTTCCACGAGGGGCGCCCCATCGGCATCCAGGACGTGCGGGCCGTGGACTTCGGCGTCCGGCGCGAGATCGTCTCCGGCTCGTGGCTCGGCCTCGATCACCAGGGCAGGGGCCTCGGCACCGAGATGCGGGTCGCCGTGCTGCACCTGGCGTTCGCGGAGCTCGGGACGGTCTCGGCGACGTCGCTGTCCTTCACCGACAACCACTCCTCGGCGACCGTCTCCCGCAAGCTCGGCTACCGCCCCGACGGCATCACCCGCGACGTCCTCCACGGCGAGGTCGTCGAATCCCTCCGCTTCCGCCTCTCCCGGGAGGACTGGGCCGCCCGGGACCACCCGCCGGTGACCGTGGACGGCCTGAAGGGATGCGAGGAGTTCTTCGGGATCGAGGGGCCGTGAGCGCGGAGACGTTCCTCCTGCGGTTCGTGGACGGCGAGCCCGCGGACCTTGACGTCGAGCGGTTCCGCCGGGAGGTCGAGCCGTACGTGGTGGCGGGGGCGCCGGAGCTCGGCGAGGTCCTCCTGCGCGCGGCGGACGGAGGGACGGCGGAGCTCTTCGTACGCGGCGGAGGCGCCGACGGACCGACGTCCCTGACGGCGATGCACCTCTCGCGCGGCGCCGTGCTCGACGTGCTCGCCCGCCTCGCCGACGCGCTCGGGGCCGTCGTCCTTCCCGTGGGCGGCGCCGCCCTCCTCTTCCACGAGGACCAGCGGAACCACCTCCCGGAACTCCTCCGGGAGGCGGCGCTCGTCGTCCCGCCCACGGGCGCCGCGGTCAGCGAGGCGATCGCCCGCTCCTGACACGCAGCAGGACCAGCCCCAGGAGCAGCAGCGCCGCCGTCCCCGCCGCCAGGCCCGCCCGCAGGCCCGGCGGCCGGAACGCGCACGAGAGTGCGCCGTCCCGGGCCGGGACGGCGAGGAGGCCGCCGTACGGGACGGGGGCGGCGCCCTCGCAGTGCCAGCCCGCGATGTGCGGGGTCGCCACGACCGCCGTGCCCGTGGTGCCCTGCGGGAGGGCGGCCCGTACGCCGGAGGCCGTGACCTCGATCGAGGTCGCCGCGCGCGCGTGGAGGGTCTTCACCGCCGCGTCCAGGCGGGTGTGGTCGAGGCAGCCCAGCTCGCCCGCCCCGGGAAGGACCGGCTTCAGGCCGGGGACCCGCTGGACGCCCAGCGAGGTCAGGGCCGCGCGCCGCTTGGGGGCGCCGCCGAGGAGGTGGACCGGGGCGTTCCCGCCGAGTCGGGCCGTGCCCGTCGCGTCCGGGGACCAGAGGAAGACCTCCGTACCGACCGGGCACGCGCCCGCGTGCGGAGCCTCGTACACCCGGGCGCCGAGGAGGAGTTCCTGGTTGCGGAAGGGCGACGGGCCGTAGACCGGGGGCGGGCCCGGGGGCCGTACCGTCACCAGCGGCAGGTACGCGTCCGTACGGACGACCTCGCCGTCCCGCCAGCGCGCCCCCACCCCGAACAGCGCGTCCGTCACCGGGTTGTCCAGGCTCAGCAGGTTCCGGCCGCGCGAGGTCCAGCCGCCGCCCAGCGCGGCCAGCGTCTCGGTCAGGACCTTCGGGGTGTGGCTGCTGTAGTACGCGGCGCCCTGGCCGCCCAGGAGCAGCGGATCGTTGCCCGCGACCCGGGGAAGCCCGGAGTCCGTGCGGTACGCGGGCCAGCCGTCGGCCGCCGCGAGCGCCGCCGCCCGCCGCTCGTGCTCCGCGCCCCACGGCGGGTAGTCGTCGAGCCGGGCGAGCCGCTCCCGGTCCGCGTACGCCGTCGTCGCCGCCGCCTGCCCGAGCAGGGTGCCGGTGACGAGGAGCGCGGCGAGGAGCCCGTACCGGCCCCGGCGGGGGAGCAGGAGCGCGCCCGCCACCGCCGCGAGGCCGGCGCCCGCGAGCAGCAGCGCCCACGGGGTGAGGAGGTCGCTCGGCAGGGCCCCGGCGGTGAGGGCCAGCACGACCGCCGCCCCGCCGAGGAGCGACCTGCGGTCCGGGAGGCCGTGTGCGAGACCCGTCCAGGCGGCGAGCACGAGGACGCCGGACAGGACGAAGGTCTGGCGGTACGGACTGCCGTTCGGGGTGGCGAAGACGTGCCAGAGCAGGTGCGTCGGGGTCCACTGCATCGACAGCGCGACCGCCGCGCACAGGCCGCCCCACAGCCACCGCTCCCGGCCCGGCGCGTCCCGGCGGAAGAGCAGCGCCCCCGCGAGCAGCGGCACCGCCGTGCAGACGAAGGCCGCCGGGGTCGCGAAGCTGTACGTCACCGGGAGCAGCCGGGCGAGCACGTCCGGGCCGGCCGCCGGGGCGAAGTCCCGGACCACGCCCGGGTAGGCGTGCCGGGAGCCGAGGAAGACCGGGACGAGGACGGGGGCCGCGAGGCCGATCCCGAGGGCCGTCGTTCCCGCCGCCCTGAGCAGCGTCCGCCACCGGAAGGAGTCGGTGAGCGCCAGGCGGACCAGGAGCACCAGGGCGGCGCCCAGGGTCGCCATGTACGCGGTGTAGAAGTTCGCGAGCCAGCAGACCGCCACGACCAGCGGGCCCAGGAGCGGCCGCCGGCCCTCCCGCACCCACTCGCCCACCAGGCAGAGCAGCGGGAAGGCGATCAGGCCGTCCAGCCACATCGGGTTGTACGTGCCCTCCGCGAGCGACCAGCCGCAGAGTGAGTACGAGGCGCCCAGGACCGACGCCCACCACCAGACGCCCGCCGGGCCGAGGCGCCGCAGCAGGAAGGTCATCGCGGCCGCCGCGAGCGCCGTCTTCAGGACGGTGATGCCGTACACCGCGTACTCGATGTCGCCGCGCGGGAAGAGCGCGACCAGCGGGGCGAAGGGGCTCGACAGATAGGTGCCGTAGTCGGGCAGGAAGCTCGTGCCCCAGCCGGCCCCCCAGTCGAGCAGCAGCCCGCCGTCCGCCCGGCCCCGCAGCAGGTCCCACAGGTGCGCGTGGAACGGCACGAACTGGTTGGCGAGGTCGTTGACGGCCCGGCGGCGCGGCCCGAAGGGGAAGACCCGGGCGACCGCGTCCCCGCCGCAGACGGCGACGGCGGCCAGCACGGCGGCGAGCAGGCAGGAGTGCTTGGTTTTCGGCATGACGGATCGAATATGACAGCGAAGGCGCGGGAAACGACGGGTCCGGCGGGCCAGTTCACGCGATGGTCGCCTGCTCGCCATCCACCCGGACCGGCCGGGACACCGGGCTCCGTTGTCGTGGTCCGCGTGCTGCTCTCGATCGTCGTCCCGTGCTTCAACGAGGAGGACGTCCTCGCCCGCTTCCACGACCGTGTGACCGCCGAACTCTCCCGTCTCGCCGGAGAGTTCGAGCTCGTCTACGTGGACGACGGAAGCCGGGACGGGACCCTCCCGCTCCTCCGGGAGCTCGCCGGACGTGACCCGGACCGGGTCCGCTACCTCTCCTTCAGCCGCAACTTCGGCAAGGAGGCCGCGATGCTCGCCGGGCTCCGGCACGCCGCCGGCGACGCCGTCGTCATCATGGACGCCGACCTCCAGCACCCGCCGGAGCTCGTGCACCGCATGGTCGCCCTGTACGCCGAGGGGTACGACCAGGTCGTCGCCCGCCGCACCCGCGAGGGCGACCGGGTCACCCGTACCCTCACCGCCCGCCTCTACTACTGGGCGATCAACCGGCTCGTCGACGTCGAGCTCGTTGACGGCGTCGGCGACTTCCGGCTCCTGTCGCGGCGCACCGTCGACGCCGTCATCGGCCTCGGCGAGTACAACCGCTTCTCCAAGGGCCTCTTCTCCTGGGTCGGCTTCCGCACCACGACCTTCTCCTACGAGAACGCCGTCCGCGAGCAGGGCCGCTCCAAGTGGAGCTTCGGCAAGCTCCTCAACTACGGCCTCGACGGGCTCCTCTCCTTCAACAACAAGCCGCTGCGGGCCGCCGTCCACCTCGGCCTCCTCCTCACCGTCGTCGCCCTCGGCTACGCGGCCTGGATCGTCGGCGACGCCCTCGTCAACGGCGTCGACACCCCCGGCTACGTCACCCTCCTCGTCGCCGTCACCGCCCTCGCCGGCGTCCAGATGGTGATGGCCGGACTGATCGGCGAGTACGTCGGACGCATCTACTACGAGGTGAAGCGGCGGCCGCACTACCTGTTCAAGGAGACGAGCGGAGGTTCGGAGGCGGCCGACACCCGGGTGACAGGTGAGTCGTTGTGGGAAACAGTCGCTCCGAAGTAGTGGCTCCGGCCCCGGCGACTCCCTACCATCGATCACCGCAAGGTCGTTCAACTGACGCACGACCAGCCCGGGAGGCTCCTTTGCACCGCCGCACTGCGCTCACCGTGTCCGCCGCCCTGCTCGCCGCGGCCCCGCTGCTCACCGCCTGCGGCAGTGACGCCCACCCAGGAGCGGCGGCCGTCGTCGGCGGCGAACGGATCCCGGTCTCCAGCGTCCAGGCCCAGGTCGAGGACGTGCGGGCCGCGCAGGCGGCCTCGCCGCAGTCCGCCCAGCTGGTCGCGGCCACCGGCGACCTCGGCCGCCGCAAACTCAACGTCATGATCTTCGACCGGGTCGTCGACAAGGTCGCCCGGGACCAGGGCGTCACCGCCAGCCGTGCCGAACTGCAGCAGACCCGGGCCTCCTTCGTCCAGCAGGCCGGCGGCGAGGACCAGCTCAAGGCCGTCCTCCTCCAGGAGCAGGGCGTGGCGCCCGACCAGATCGACGCCTTCGTCCGCCGCAACGTCCTCATGAACAAGATCGCGACCAAGCTGGGCGCCACCGACGACGCCGCGGGCCAGAAGAAGCTGACGGAGGTCTTCTCCGCCGCCTCCAAGGACCTCGCCGTCGACGTGAACCCGCGCTACGGCCGCTGGGACGACACCCAGGTCCGGCTCGCCGACACCACCGCGCCCTGGCTCCGCCAGATCAGCCAGGACCCGGCGGCCGTCCCGTCCGGTGCCTGAGTCCAGGTAGGTTCGAGGGGTGACTTCTGAGAGCCCCGGCCGCATCGTTCTGCTCACCGCCAGCCACCGCGTGGCCCCCGGACTGCTGTCCTGGCCCGCCTGGCAGGCGCTGGGCGCTGCCGACCGGGTGCTCTGCCCCGACGAGGACCACCCCCAGCTGCCCTACCTGCGGGAGGCCGGCGTCGCCGTCGAGCAGGCCCGGCCCACCGCCGAGGAGCTCGTCGAGGCCTGCGCCGGAGGCCGCACGGTCCTGCTGCTGCCCTCCGGCGAGGGGGACAGGGCGCTGACCGACGGCCTCGCCCGGCTCGCCGGCTCCGGCCGCGTCTCCATGCCCGACCTGGAGCTGCTGCCCGGCTCGTACGACCTGCCCGGCGCCCGCCTCCTCGACCTCGTGCAGATCATGGACCGCATCCGCCGCGAGTGCCCCTGGACCTCGCGCCAGACCCACCAGGGGCTCGCCAAGTACGCCATCGAGGAGGCGTACGAACTCGTCGAGGCGATCGAGGAGGGCGACCGGCAGGAGCTGCGCGAGGAGCTCGGGGACGTCCTGCTCCAGGTCGTCTTCCACGCGCGGATCGCCGAGGAGGACACGGAGGAGCCGTTCTCCGTGGACGACGTCGCCGGGACGCTCGTCGAGAAGCTGATCCACCGGCACCCGCACGTCTTCGGGGACGCGACCGCCGAGACCCCCGAGGACGTCCACGCGCACTGGCTGCGCACCAAGGCGATCGAGAAGCAGCGGGAGTCCGTCACCGACGGGGTGCCGCTCGGCCAGCCGGGCCTCGCGCTCGCCGCGAAGCTCGCGGGCCGGGCCCGGGCGGCCGCCCTCGACGTGAAGCTCCCGGCCGGCGAGGGCATCGGCTACGAGCTCCTCGCCCTCGCGTCCCGCGCGGAGGCCTCGGGCGTGGACCCGGAGGCGGCCCTGCGCGCGGCGGCCCGCACGTACCGGGACGCGATCCGCGCGGCGGAGGGGCTGTGAGCCGGGCACCGGGCCGGCGGAGGCCGGGCGCCGCCGACGCGCCGGGCGTGACGGCCCTCCTGCTCCTCTTCTCCGGGTGGGAGGCGGCGAGCGGCGGATCCCCGGCGTGGCTGCGGATCGGCGCCGCGCTGATCGCGATGGCGAGCGCCGTGTCGCTGGTGCGGTTCGCCGTGTGGCGCGCCCGGGGCGGGGACGGGGACGCGGACCGGGGCTGACGCCCCGGCCCACCGCGTGACGCGGTACGACCGGCCCACCGCGTCACGCGTGATGCCCGGCTCCCGGCCTCACGCGGGCGGGAGGAAGAACCTGATCGTCGTCGGACCCGTGTACACGAACTCGCCCGCCGGCAGGCAGTTCACGGCCGGGCGGGGGCCGAGGCCGTCGCAGTGCCGCGCGCTCAGCCGCATGTAGACCGTCGACGTGTGTTCCCCGGCGGTGAGCGAGGGGAGCGGATCGGAGGCGAGGAAGGCGAACGGGTTCCCGTCGAAGGGGGCGATCCGGCGGAGGGCCTCGGGGCCGAAGGTCCGGCTCTGCTCGCGGGCCGTGCCGAGGTCGCTGACGACCCGGATCCCCTGGAACTTCGAGACGAAGTCGTCCATCGGGTCGAAGAGCGTCGGCGTGTAGCCCCGCGGGTAGTGGGCGCGGTCGCCGTCGGGTGCCGTCCCCCAGGACGGCATGCTCCGGACCCAGCGTTCGCCGACGAACGCCTCTCGGCAGGCCGGCGGGCCGATGATCCGCTCGCTGATGCCGAGGAAGGTGTTGAGGTTGGTCCCGTCGGGACTGATGCAGTTGTGGTCCGCGGGCGGGACGGCGGCCGCCGTGACGGGCCGGGTCTGCGTCCGGGGATCGGCCTGGGCCTGGGCCTGGCCGGCGCCGGAGACCGCGAGGACCGCGGCCGCGAGCGCGGGGAGCACGGCCGCGCGCATCCGAGTGGGTGTCATGGCCCGAGCGTGGCCCGTGCCGACGGCCCGACCGGACCGGACACGCGTGTGCTGTGCCGCATGGCCTACGACTTACCCCTCCCGCGGCGCCCGGGCCTCCGGGTTGTGCCAGAGCGGGGCCGGCGGGCCCAGGAGGCGTTCGGCGGCGGAGCTCGGGCGGGTGGCGAAGCGGCCCACGGACGGCAGCGTGTCGTGGTGGATCCGCGCCGGGTCGGTGCCCAGCTCCTCCAGGACCTCGCGGACCTCCGTGACGAAGGCCGGCGGCCCGGCGAGGTAGACGTCGTGCGCCGACCAGTGGACGCAGGCCCGCAGGGCCTGGAGCAGCCGCTCGGTCGCCTGGTCCCTGCGCTGCCGGGGCGCGGCCGTGATGTAGGTGACGCTGAGCCGGGGGAGGCGCGCCCTCAGGAGCTCGGCGTCCTCGCGCCCGTACAGGTACTCCTTGGCGCGGGCCACCACGAACAGCCGGCCTTCGAGCTCCGGCTCGGTCCCGGCGGCCTCCGCGAGCAGCGCCCGCACCGGGGCCCAGCCCGTACCGCCGCATATATAGGTGCGGAGTCCGCCCGGCGGCGTCCGCGCGGTCAGCGCGCCGCCGGGGGCGCTGAGCCGCAGCACCTCGCCCGGGCCCGTCTCCTCGACGAGCGCCGTGCTCATGGCGCCCCCCGCGACCCGGCTGACGTGCAGCTCCACGGTGCCGTCGGGGCGGGGCGCGTCGGCGAGGGAGTAGGTGCGCCAGACGCGCGGGACCCGCAGCGTGCTGACGCTGACGTACTGGCCGGGGCGGAACGGCAGCGGCTGCCGGGGGCGGAGGGTGAGGACGGCCAGGTCGTCGCCGTACCGCTCGTGCCGGACGACGTCCGCGTCCCACCAGGCGGGCTCCCCGGCCCCGGCCGCGGTGTCGGCGCCCGCGAGCATCAGGTCGGCGACGAGGCCGTACGCCTCGGTCCACGCCTTCTCCGCCTCGATGGTCCAGGCGGCGCCGGCGGCGTGCGCGAACGCGGCGAGCAGGCTCTGCCCGACGGCGGCGTACAGCGCGGGGGAGGCGAGGAACTTGCGGTGGTCGCGGCCCAGCTGCCCCAGGTACGTCGCGAGGCCGGGGTCCTCCAGGTGGGTCACCACATGGGTGAGCGCGGCGAAGAGCCGGTCCCGCTGGGGGACCATGTCCTCGGGGAAGAGCTCGCGCACGCCGGGGTTGTGCCAGAAGAGGTGCGAGTAGAAGAAGGTGACGGCCTGGTCGGCCCGTCTCTCGACGATCGCGAACGTACTTCTGAGCAGTTGAGGATCCACTGACAAGAATCTAAGGCACAGCCTGTACCGCTTGATCACAGGTTCTCCACGAACGTGCCTCGTGGCGCCGCTCGTACGTGACTCCCGTTCCGCCCCGACGTGGCTTCATGGCGCCGCTCGTACGTGACTCCCGTTCCGCCCGGACGTGGCTTCATGGCGCCGCCCGTACGTGACTCCCGTTCCGCCCGGACGTGGCTCCCGGGCCCGCCCTGTACGGTCGTGCCGTGAGTACGACCCCCGGCCCCGCCCCCGCCCCCACGCTCTTCACCTGGGAGTTCGCGAGCGATCCGTATCCCGCCTACGCCTGGCTGCGGGAGCACGCGCCCGTGCACCGGACGACGCTGCCCAGCGGGGTCGAGGCCTGGCTCGTGACCCGGTACGCGGACGCCCGGCAGGCCCTCGCCGACCAGCGGCTCTCCAAGAACCCCGCGCACCACGACGAGTCGCCGCACGCGAAGGGGAAGACGGGCATCCCGGGCGAGCGCAAGGCCGAGCTGATGACGCATCTGCTCAACATCGACCCGCCGGACCACACCCGGCTTCGTCGGCTCGTCTCGAAGGCCTTCACCCCGCGCCGGGTCGCCGAGTTCGCGCCGCGCGTGCAGGAGCTGACGGACCGGCTCATCGACTCCTTCGTGGAGCGGGGGAGCGCCGACCTCATCCACGAGTTCGCCTTCCCGCTCCCCATCTACGCGATCTGCGATCTCCTCGGGGTGCCGCAGGAGGACCAGGACGACTTCCGGGACTGGGCCGGGATGATGATCCGGCACGGTGGAGGGCCGCGCGGCGGGGTCGCCCGGTCGGTGAAGAAGATGCGCGGCTATCTCGCCGAGCTGATCCACCGCAAGCGCGAAGGCCTGCGGCAAGAAGGGGCGGACGACCTGATCTCGGGGCTCATCAAGGCCTCCGACCACGGCGAGCACCTCACCGAGAACGAGGCCGCCGCGATGGCGTTCATCCTTCTCTTCGCCGGCTTCGAGACGACCGTCAATCTGGTCGGAAACGGACTTTACGCGCTTCTCCGGCACCCCGAGCAGCGCGCGCGGCTCCAGGACTCGCTCGCCGCCGGGGAGACCGGGCTCCTGGAGACCGGCGTCGAGGAGCTGCTGCGGTACGACGGGCCCGTGGAGATGGCGACCTGGCGGTACGCGACGCGGGAGCTGACCATCGGTGGGCAGGCGATCCCGGCGGGCGACCCGGTGCTCGTGGTGCTCGCCGCGGCGGACCGGGACCCGGAGCGGTTCGACGGGCCGGACACGCTCGACCTCGCCCGCCGCGACAACCAGCACCTCGGATACGGGCACGGCATCCACTACTGCCTCGGCGCCCCGCTCGCCCGCCTCGAAGGGCAGACCGCGCTCGCGACCCTGCTGACTCGGCTGCCGGATCTGCGACTTGCCGCGGATCCGTCCGAACTCCGGTGGCGGGGTGGGCTCATCATGCGTGGATTGCGCACGCTTCCGGTGCAGTTCTCCCCTTCCGTACCACTCTTGGCTACTGACGGACCATCAGGAATGTGATCTTTACGTGATCGGGGGGCGATCGACTTGTGACGGGCGTTCGAATGCCGCTACGTTTCCCGGCAGTCTCAGCCGTCACGCGAAAGGCGTTCCTATGCGTTCCGGGAACGGACGACACCGTCGCCCCCGTCAGGCCCCCGCCATCGTCGTCGCCGCGGGCGTGACCGGATCCGCCATGGCGCTGCCGCTGCTCGCCACCGGATCCGCGTCCGCCGCCGACGCCGCCACCTGGGACCGGGTCGCCGAGTGCGAGTCCGGTGGCCAGTGGAGCGCCAACTTCGGCAACGGCATGTACGGCGGCCTCCAGTTCACCCAGGACAGCTGGGAGCGGAACGGCGGCCTGACGTACGCGCCCAGCCCCGACCTGGCCAGCCGTGCCCAGCAGATCGCGGTGGCCGAGAAGGCGCTCGCCAAGGGCAGCGACGAGTGGGCCACCTGCGCTCCGATCGCCGGCCTGAAGAACGACGGCAAGGCCACTGGTGTGAACCCCGGCCCGGCCGCCGTCCCGACCACCCCCGCGGGCCCGCTCCCCGAGTCCAACCGCACCACGGGGAACGAAGGGTCCGCGGCGGGGCGGTCCGCCGCGTCCGCGACCCCCGCCACTCCCGCGACGCCCGCCACGCCGAGCGCTCCGGCGAGCTCCGCCACTCCGGCCGCGCCCGCCACTCCCGCGACCCCGGTCACGCCCGACGCGTCCGTTACGCCCGGTACGCCGGATTCGCCCGAGACGCCGAAGGGTGACACGCCGTCGGCCACACCCGGCACCGGCAAGCACCGGGGCGAGGCGGCCCCGGAGGAATCCGGCACAACGGACGACTCGGTCGAAACCGGTCGGCACGCCTCGGGTGCGGGCAAGTCCACGGAAAAGGTCGACGCCACGCCGGTGACTGACGAAGCGAAGAATTCGGGCGCAACGGACAGTCAGGGCACTTCGGGCGAGTACACCGTCCAGCCGGGTGACAGCCTGTCCGGCATTGCGGAGGAGAACGAACTCCCCGGAGGCTGGACCGCCCTCTATGACGCCAACAAGGGGACGGTGGGCGTCGATCCGGACCTCATCCTGCCTGGTCAGAGCCTTGACCTGACGGCCGGTTCGACGGCGACGGCAGGCTAGTTCGCGGGCTTATGTCCGGTTCTGGGCAAGTGAGACATGGGTCTCTTCGTCCCAACTGGCGTGTCACGTCCGCAAACTTTGCTTCCGTCACCTCTCACCTGCGCAAACACCGCCCACCGGAGGGCAAGTAGGGGCGATTTTTCCGCAATGAGCCTCTTTGAACTTCCGGTGGGTCTGTGTCTACGGTCGTGACCGCTCGCCACCGCGGGCCCCGTCGACCGAAACGCCGAATCCTGCCGTCGGCCGATGGGAACAGTCGTCGCGCAAGCGCCGAAGGCAGGAGTGGGGGACCCAAGGTAAGTGCCGGTCCCGGCCGTTGAGACAGACGGCCGACGATCGGCTTGGGGTGAAGCCGCGTGCAAGGACACGCGGCCGGGCAACTTTCCGGCCCGAACCCGACAGCTCACCTCACAGGCGTCGGTGAGGAGAATTCCCATGCTGTTTTCCGCCAAGGGCAAACACCGCCGTCCCTCCAAGGCCACCCAGGTCGCCGCGCTCGTCGGCGTCACCGGTGTCGCCGTCGCCGCCCCGCTGCTGACCGCGGGCACCGCCTCGGCCGCCACCACCGCCGAGTGGGACACCGTCGCCCAGTGCGAGTCCGGCGGCAACTGGTCCATCAACACCGGCAACGGCTTCTACGGCGGCCTGCAGTTCACCAACTCCACCTGGGCCGCCTTCGGTGGCACCGCCTACGCCCCGCGCGCCGACCTGGCCTCGAAGGCCCAGCAGATCACCATCGCCGAGAAGGTCCTCGCGGGCCAGGGCAAGGGTGCCTGGCCGAGCTGCGGCGTCGGCCTCTCCAGCGCCTCCTATGACGGCGGCGCCGCCGAGACCGCCCCGCAGCAGAGCGCGCCCCAGCCGGCCGCCCCGAAGCAGCAGGAGCGTCGCGCCGAGGAGCCGACCACCCGCAGCGAGCAGCGCCAGGCCCCGAAGGCCGCCGCTAAGAAGACCGTCACCACCCCGACCGGCAAGAAGGTCAAGAAGGGTGACGGCGAGTACAAGGTCGTCGCCGGCGACACCCTCAGCAAGATCGCCCAGGCGCACGGCGTCAAGGGCGGCTGGGCCAAGCTCTTCGAGCTGAACAAGGACGTCGTCGAGAACGCCGACCTGATCTACCCGGGCCAGCAGCTCCACCTGAAGTGAGCCCGGCGGCTCGCGTGAGTCCGGCGGCTCACGCGGCCCCGACGACCCTCCCGCGGTGACCACCCCGGTCCGGCGTGCCCTTCCCCCGTGCGCGCCGGACCGGGGTTTCCCCTTTCTACGGCGAAGCCGACCGCTTTACGGCGAACCCGACCGCTTCCACGGAGAAACCGACCGCCCCGAGGGTTACCGTCCAGTAGATCTGGGGTCCTTCGTCCCGTGATGCGTGCCCTTGGGTCCTTTTTCGTCCCAGGGGGCGGGCGCACGGCGGGCCGGAGCCCCCGAGCCGGTTAGGCTCTTGTCGCAAGGCCACGCGACCCTGCACGACCTTGCGTCACATCCAGCGTCACATCCCAGAAGGAGATGCTCGTGCCGTCCATCGACGTCGTCGTAGCCCGGGAAATCCTGGACTCCCGAGGCAACCCCACGGTCGAGGTCGAGGTCGGCCTCGACGACGGCAGCACCGGTCGTGCTGCTGTTCCGTCCGGCGCCTCCACCGGTGCGTTCGAGGCCATCGAGCTTCGCGACGGTGACCCGAACCGCTACCAGGGCAAGGGTGTCGAGAAGGCCGTCCTCGCCGTCATCGAGCAGATCGGCCCGGAGCTCGTCGGCTACGACGCCACCGAGCAGCGCCTCATCGACCAGGCCATGTTCGACCTGGACGCCACGGAGAACAAGGGCTCGCTCGGCGCCAACGCCATCCTCGGCGTCTCCCTCGCCGTCGCGCACGCCGCCTCCGAGGCCAGCGACCTGCCCCTCTTCCGCTACCTGGGCGGCCCGAACGCGCACCTGCTGCCCGTTCCGATGATGAACATCCTCAACGGTGGGTCGCACGCCGACTCCAACGTCGACATCCAGGAGTTCATGATCGCCCCGATCGGCGCGGAGTCCTTCTCCGAGGCCCTCCGCTGGGGCACCGAGGTCTACCACACCCTCAAGTCCGTCCTGAAGACCAAGGGCCTCTCCACCGGCCTCGGCGACGAGGGCGGCTTCGCCCCGAACCTGGACTCCAACCGCGAGGCGCTCGACCTCATCCTGGAGGCCATCAAGCAGGCCGGCTACGTCCCGGGCAAGGACATCGCGCTGGCGCTCGACGTCGCCGCGTCCGAGTTCTACAAGGACGGCAAGTACGAGTTCGAGGGCAAGTCCCGCTCGGCCGCCGAGATGACCGAGTACTACGAGGAGCTCGTCTCCGCGTACCCGCTGGTCTCCATCGAGGACCCGCTGTTCGAGGACGACTGGGCCGGCTGGAAGGTCATCACCGACAAGCTCGGCGCCAAGGTCCAGCTCGTCGGCGACGACCTGTTCGTCACCAACCCGGAGCGCCTCGCCCGCGGCATTGAGGAGGGCACCGCCAACGCCCTCCTGGTCAAGGTCAACCAGATCGGTTCGCTGACCGAGACCCTGGACGCCGTCGAGCTCGCCCAGCGCAACGGCTTCAAGTGCATGATGTCGCACCGCTCCGGCGAGACCGAGGACGTCACCATCGCCGACCTCGCCGTCGCCACCAACTGCGGCCAGATCAAGACCGGCGCCCCGGCCCGCTCCGAGCGCGTCGCCAAGTACAACCAGCTCCTGCGCATCGAGGAGATCCTCGACGACGCCGCGGTCTACGCCGGCCGCAGCGCCTTCCCGCGCTTCAAGGGCTGAGCTACTCCCTGAAGCAGCCTCCGTACGTCCCCGCACTCGGTCCCGTACCGTGTGCGGGGACGTCCGCGTGAACAGGGGAGGCGACACGACATGGCCGCGAAGGACCGGGACCGGTTCTCGACCGCGACCCGGATCAGGCTGCTCGGCGAGCAGACCGCCGCCCGTGTCTACCGCTCCCAGACCCGCCGCCAGGCCCGCCGCTCCCGGCTCACCGGCCGCGCGGCCTTCCTCGCCCTCGTGGTCTGCTCCCTCGTCGTGGCGCTCGCCTACCCGATGCGGAGCTACGTCTCCCAGCAGGGCGAGATCGCCGAGCAGGAGCGCCGGGCCGCCGAGGCCGCCCGGCGGGTCGAGGAACTGAAGGACGAGAAGGCCCGCCTCCAGGACCCGGCCTACGTCCGCCGCCTGGCCCGCGAGCACCTGCACTACGTGCTCCCCGGCGAGACCGGCTTCACCGTGAACGATCCCGACGCGGAGCAACGGCCCCGCGCCGACCAGGGGGCGGCCGACCGCCCCTGGTACGACAACCTCTGGGACGGCGTCGACCACGCCGACCGTCCCTGACCCCTCCGCGACACGAACAAGGCAGACATGGAAACGCCCCCTCCGCAGACCGAACGCACCGAGCCCACCGAGCAGGACATCGCCGCCTTCGAGCTCCAGCTCGGCCGGCCGCCCCGCGGCCTGCGCGCCATCGCGCACCGCTGCCCGTGCGGCAACCCGGACGTCGTCGAGACCGCGCCCCGGCTCCCCGACGGCACGCCGTTCCCGACCACGTACTACCTGACCTGCCCCCGGGCGGCCTCGGCCATCGGCACCCTCGAGGCCAACGGGGTCATGAAGGAGATGCAGGCCCGGCTCGCCACCGACCCGGAGCTCGCCGCCGCCTACCGGGCCGCGCACGAGGACTACATCGCCCGCCGTGACGCCATCGAGGTCCTGGAGGGCTTCCCGAGCGCCGGCGGCATGCCGGACCGGGTCAAGTGCCTGCACGTCCTCGTCGGCCACTCGCTGGCCGCGGGCCCGGGCGTGAACCCCTTCGGCGACGAGGCGCTCGCGATGCTGCCGGAGTGGTGGGCGAAGGGCCCGTGCGTGAACCCGTGCGGGGAGAAGGAAGAGGACGCGAAGTGACCCGGGTCGCCGGAATCGACTGCGGTACGAACTCCATCCGCCTCCTCGTCGCCGACATCCACCCGGAGACGGGCGACCTGATCGAGCTGGACCGGCGGATGACGATCGTCCGGCTCGGCCAGGGCGTCGACAAGACCGGCCGGCTCGCCCCCGAGGCCCTGGAGCGGACCTTCGCGGCCTGCCGCGCGTACGCCGAGGTCATCAAGGAGCTGGGTGCCGAGAAGGTCCGCTTCGTCGCCACCTCCGCCTCCCGCGACGCCGAGAACCGGCAGGACTTCGTGAACGGCGTCGTGGAGATCCTGGGCGTCGAGCCCGAGGTCATCACCGGCGACCAGGAGGCCGAGTTCTCCTTCACCGGCGCCACCGGCGAGCTGCACGGGGACGACCGGCGCCTGGTCGTCGACATCGGCGGAGGCTCCACCGAGTTCGTGGTCGGCAACAAGCACGTCGAGGCAGCCCGCTCCGTCGACATCGGCTGCGTCCGGCTCACCGAGCGGCACGTCCGCCACGACCCGCCGACCGCCGAGGAGGTCGCCGCGATCCGCGCCGACGTCCGTACCGCGCTCGACCTGGCCGCCGAGACCGTCCCGATCGACGCGGCCGAGACCCTCGTCGGGCTCGCCGGCTCGGTCACCACGGTCGCCGCGATCGCCCTCGGGCTCCCGGAGTACGACTCCGAGAAGGTCCACCACTCCCGGATCTCCGCCGAGCAGGTCGCCGAGGTGACCGAGCGGCTCCTCGCCTCCACCCACGACGAGCGGGCCGCGATCCCCGTCATCCACCCCGGCCGGGTCGACGTGATCATCGCCGGCGCCCTCGTCCTGCGGGAGATCGTGGAGCGCGTCGGGGCCCGCGAGGTCGTCGTCAGCGAGCACGACATTCTCGATGGGATCGCCCTATCCGTGGCATAGCGGGCGGCTATCGAGCCCTCCGGCGACAGCCCGTCGGAAAAGGTTCGTGAAGTTCTTCACAAGGAAAAGGGCCCTGATGGCGCCCGAGGAAGGTCATTAGGCCCTCCGAGGGGTGTCTCGGGGCCCTTTCGCAGGTGCGGAGGCCGATTCGCTCGATGTTTCCATCGTGTGAAGCGGGAGTCCGGTTCAGCGTTAACGGCCGCTCTCCAGGCCAGTTCACGGGGGGTGAACAACGTTCACCAGTGCACCCCGGTTCCTTTGCAGCACCATGACGTGGATCACGTGGGCGGCGGAGTGTAGCAGAGGTGTCCACAGAGCTTGTGAAGGGGCGCACGAGCACCCCCCTGGGGAGGGGTGGATACTCGATCCCATGAGCACCACGGAGCGTCCCAGGATCCTCGTAGTAGGCGGCGGGTACGTAGGCCTGTACGCAGCTCGGCGCATCCTCAAGAAGATGCGCTACGCGGAAGCGACCGTCACGGTCGTCGACCCGCGGTCGTACATGACCTACCAGCCCTTCCTCCCCGAAGCCGCCGCCGGCAGCATCTCGCCGCGTCACGTCGTCGTCCCGCTGCGACGCGTCGTCCGCGGAGCCGAGGTGCTCACCGGCCGGGTCACCACCATCGACCAGGACCGCAAGGTCGCCACGATCGCGCCGCTCGTCGGCGAGGCGTACGAGCTGCCGTTCGACTACCTGGTCATCTCGATGGGCGCGGTCTCGCGCACCTTCCCGATCCCCGGCCTCGCCGAGCAGGGCATCGGCATGAAGGGCATCGAGGAGGCCATCGGCCTGCGCAACCACGTCCTCGAGCAGCTCGACAAGGCCGACTCGACCACCGACGAGGAGGTCCGCCGCAAGGCGCTGACCTTCGTCTTCGTCGGCGGCGGCTTCGCCGGCGCCGAGACGATCGGCGAGGTCGAGGACATGGCCCGCGACGCCGCGAAGTACTACCAGAACGTGTCGCGCGAGGACATGCGCTTCATCCTGGTCGACGCCGCGGACAAGATCCTTCCCGAGGTCGGCCCGAAGCTCGGCCAGTACGGCAAGGAGCACCTGGAGTCCCGCGGGATCGAGATCTACCTCGAGACCTCCATGGACTCCTGCGTCGACGGTCACGTCGTGCTGAAGAACGGCCTCGAGGTCGACTCCAACACGATCGTCTGGACCGCCGGTGTGAAGCCGAACCCGGCGCTCGCCCGCTTCGGTCTGCCGCTCGGCCCCCGCGGCCACGTGGACTGCAACGAGAAGCTCCAGGTCAACGGCATGGACTACGTCTGGGCCGCGGGCGACAACGCCCAGGTCCCGGACATGGCCGCGATCAAGGCCGGCGTCCCGCGCGAGCGCGCCTGGTGCCCGCCGAACGCCCAGCACGCCCTGCGCCAGGCCAAGGTCCTCGGCGACAACGTGGTGGCCGGCATGCGCGGCTTCCCGCAGAAGGAGTACAGCCACGCCAACAAGGGCGCGGTGGCCGGACTCGGTCTGCACAAGGGCGTCGCGATGATCGTCATGGGCAAGGTGAAGATCAAGCTCAAGGGCCGTCTCGCCTGGTACATGCACCGTGGCTACCACGGCATGGCGATGCCGACCTTCAACCGCAAGATCCGCGTCTTCGCCGACTGGACCCTCGGCATGTTCCTCAAGCGCGAGGTCGTGTCGCTCGGCGCCATGGAGACGCCGCGCGAGGAGTTCTACGAGGCGGCCAAGCCCGCCCCGGCGCCGGCCGCCCCGGCGCAGGAGAAGGCCAAGGCCTCCTAAGCACCACCCGCAGTACCGAGCAGTACCAGCAGTACACGCAAGGCCGTAAAAGGGCCGTCCGCCATCCGTGGTGCGGACGGCCCTTCGCGTGTTTTGCCGACTTGTTGCGCGGGCCGGGACTGCAAACGCCTACGGACGGTGTTCCCTTGGTGACGAGCATTTCTGGGGCACGAGATCACGGAGGTGTGCACCATGGCCGACGCCGCGTCGCGGCTGACGACTCTCGCCGAGGAACTCCTCGGAGGACCGCTCCCGGTCCGTCTGCGAGCCTGGGACGGCAGTGAAGCCGGGCCCGCCGGCGGCCCCGTCCTGATCGTCCGCGACCGCCGGGCCCTGCGGAGGATGATCTGGAAGCCCGGCGAACTGGGCCTGGCCCGCGCCTGGGTGGCCGGCGAGATCGACGTCGAGGGCGACCTCTACACGCTCCTGGACCGCCTCTCGGGCCTCCTGTGGGAGCGCGGCGAGGAGACCAGGGGCCTCCTCGACTCCGTACGCGACCCCAAGCTCCGCGCCGCCGCCCGCTCCCTGCTGCGGCTCGCCGGGCCCCTGCCGCCGCCGCAGCCCCCGGCCGAGGAGATGCGCGGCCGCAGCGGCAGCCGGCACAGCAAGCGCCGCGACAAGCAGGCGATCAGTCACCACTACGACGTGGGCAACGACTTCTACGAGCTGGTGCTCGGCCCCTCGATGGTCTACTCGTGCGCCTACTGGACCGAGGACGGCACCCTCGAGGACGCCCAGCGCGACAAGCTGGACCTCATCGCCCGCAAGCTGAACCTCCAGGAGGGCGACCGGCTCCTCGACGTGGGCTGCGGCTGGGGCTCCATGGCCATCCACGCGGCCCGCGAGTACGGCGCCAAGGTCGTCGGCATCACCCTCTCCCGCGAACAGGCCGCCTACGCCCGCAAGAGGATCGCCGACGAGGGCCTCACCGACCTCGTCGAGATCCGCGTCCAGGACTACCGGGACGTCACCGACGGCCCGTACGACGCGATCTCCTCGATCGGCATGGCCGAGCACGTCGGCGCCGCGAAGTACCGGGAGTACGCCGACGACCTGTACGCCCTCCTCAAGCCCGGCGGGCGGCTCCTGAACCACCAGATCTCCCGGCGCCCCGAACCCGACGAGGAGGCCTACGAGGTCGACGCGTTCATCGACGCGTACGTCTTCCCCGACGGCGAACTCGCCCCCATGGGCCGCACCCTGACGACCTTGGAGGACGCCGGCTTCGAGGTCCGGGACGTGGAGGCGATCCGCGAGCACTACGCGCTCACGCTGCGCCGCTGGGTGGCCAACCTGGAGGGCGACTGGGACCGTGCGGTGCGGCTCACCTCGGCCGGCCGGGCCCGGATCTGGCGGCTCTACATGGCGGCCTCGGCGGTCTCCTTCGAACGCAACCGGATCGGCGTGAACCAGTTCCTCGCGGTGAAGACCCCGGTGTCGGGGGCGAGCGGCACGGCGCTGCGGCCGCGCGTCTGGAACGAGAAGGTCTGACGGACGCACGCGAAGGGCCGGCCTCCCGTGCGGGAGACCGGCCCTTCCTGTCGTACGGGGACTACTCGGCCTTGATCGCGGAGAGCATGTTCAGCTTCGCCGCGCTCCGGGCCGGCCACAGGGAGGCGAGGACGCCGACCAGGGCGGCCAGGACCAGGAAGAGCCCGATCCGGTCCCAGGGCAGGACCAGGGCGTAGCCCGGCAGGCTGCTCTTGAAGGTCTCGCCGATGGCCCAGCCGAGGAACGAGCCGAGGCCGATGCCGACGACCGCGCCGAACACCGAGATGACGACGGCTTCCAGACGGACCATCCGCTTCACCCGGCGCCGGTCGAGGCCGATCGCCCGCAGCATGCCGATCTCCTGCTGGCGCTCGAAGACCGACATCGCGAGGGTGTTGACGACACCGAGGACGGCGATGATCAGGGCCATGCCGAGCAGGCCGTACATGATGTTCAGCATGATGTTGATCGGGCCGCCGAAGGAGTCACGGATCTCCTTGTGGTCCATGACGGTGATCGCCGGGTTGTCACCCATGGCCTTCGACAGGGCGCGCTCGTGGGCCGCGCTCGCGCCGCCGTCCGTCGAGACGAAGATCTGGCGGATCTCCGACTGCTCCTCGTGCGCGTCGATCAGCTTGCGGTCCATGAGGACCGGCGAGACGAAGTCTCCGGCCTCGTAGACGGCGCCGACGGTCAGCCGGCCCTTCTGCTTGTCGAGGTACTCGACGGGGACGGTGTCGCCGACCTTCAGGCCGCGCTTCGTGGCGGTCTTCTCGTCGACGGCGATCTTGCCCTCGGCGAGCGAGGCCATCGAGCCGTTGACGACGTCGAGCTTGAGGACCTTCTCGATGTCGCCGGGGGTGACGCCGGAGGCCGAGACGTAGTCGCCCTTGATCTCCAGGGCGCCCGCCTGCTGCGGGGAGACCGCCGTGACGCCGGGGGCCTTCTCCAGGGCGGTGAGCGCCTCCTTGCTGAGGCTGTTGCCGCTGGCCATGGTGACCATGTAGTCGGCCTTGATCTGGTCGGTCGTCGCCTTGTCCAGGGCCGTACCGACCGTGGCGCCGAGGACCGAGAGACCGGTGACGAGGGTCAGGCCGATGGCCAGGGCGGAGGCGGTGGCGCCGGTGCGGCGCGGGTTGCGGACCGCGTTCAGGCCGGCGAGCTTGCCGGAGACGCCGAAGACGTTCACGAAGAGCGGGCGGATCACGGCGATCACGGGCCGGGACAGGAACGGGATCAGGACGATCACACCGATGAGGGTGAGGAAGGCGCCGCCCGCGATGAGCATGCGGCCGTCGTCGCCGCCCTGGCCGGCGCCGAGCACGATCAGGACGACACCGATCGCGGTGAGCGCGGCACCGATGGAGTTCCGGACGACCAGCGACTTGGTGCTCGCGGTGGCGTGGACGCTGCTCATCGCGGCGACCGGCGGGATCTTCGCGGCGCGGCGGCCGGGCAGCCAGGCGGCGAGCATCGTGATCAGGACGCCGACGCCGAACGCGGCCAGGGCCGGGGTGGCGCCGAGGACCAGGTCACCGTCCGGGACCTTCAGCTCGAAGGCGCTCATGGCCGAGCGGAGTCCGACCGCGAGGCCGATGCCGAGGACGTAGCCGACGGCGGAGGCGACGAGCCCCACCAGACCGGCCTCGGCGAGGACGGAGCGGGTGATCTGCCGGCGCGAGGCACCGACCGCGCGCATCAGGGCCAGTTCCTTGGTGCGCTGGGCGACCAGCATGGTGAAGGTGTTGGAGATCAGGAAGATCCCGACGAAGAGCGCGATGCCGGCGAAGCCCAGGAGGATCTGGTTGAGCGCGCCCATGCCGGCCTCGATGTCCTCGGCCTGCTGGTCGGCGAGGGCCGTGCCGGTCTGCGCGGTGGCGGCCTTCGGGACGACGGTCAGGACCTCGTCGAGGAGCTTGCCGGCGTCGGCGCCGGGGGCGGCGGTGACGGTCAGGTTCTGGAAGTAGCCGGGCTTCAGGTAGAGCTTCTGCGCGACGGGAGCGTCGAACAGGACGAGGCTGCCACCCGCGTTGACGGCGCCGTCCTCGGTGGTGAAGACACCGGCGAGCTCGTACTCCTTCACCGGGCCGTTGGTGGCGACGCGGACGGTGTCGCCGACCTGGTAACCACCCTTGTCGGCGGTGTCCTTGTCGAGCGCGATCTGCGTGTCCCGCGTCGGGCCGCTGCCCGTGACGAAGGTGTACGCGCGGTCCTTGCCGTCCTTGCCGGGGGAGAAGTTGGCGCCCTTGTTGGCCCAGCCGGCGCCGATCAGCTTGCCGTCCTTGTCCGGCACACCGGCGAAGCCGTCGACGCGCGGGGAGACGGAGGCGACCCCGTCGAGCCGCGCGACCTTGTCGACGACCTGCTGGGAGAGGCCGGGGGTCTTCCGGGCCTCCTCGGGGTTCGGGTACATCTCGACGGCGACCGCGACGTCGTCGTAGCTCTTGGCCGACTGGTTGCGGAAGGCCTGGGACAGGGTGTCGGTGAAGACGAGGGTGCCGGAGACGAAGGCCACGCCGAGCATCACGGCGAGGACGGTCATCAGCAGCCGCGCCTTGTGCGCGAGGACATTGCGCAGGGCGGTACGGAACATGGGAGGGTCCTGGAGTTCGAGGGGGCGACGGGCGGAGGCGGTTCGGTTCCGCGTCAGCTCGTACGGCCCTTGGCGTCGAAGGCCTTCATGCGGTCGAGGACGCCGTCCGCCGTCGGGCGGAGCATCTCGTCGACGATGCGGCCGTCCGCGAGGAAGATCACGCGGTCCGCGTAGGAGGCGGCCGTCGCGTCATGGGTGACCATGACAACGGTCTGGCCCAGCTCCCGCACCGAGTTGCGCAGGAAGCCGAGGACCTCGGCGCCCGAGCGGGAGTCCAGGTTTCCGGTCGGCTCGTCGCCGAAGATGATCTCGGGGCGGGAGGCGAGGGCGCGGGCCACGGCCACGCGCTGCTGCTGGCCGCCGGAGAGCTCGGACGGGCGGTGGCTGAGCCGGGCGGAGAGGCCGAGCATGTCGATGACCTGCTGGACCCACTGCTTGTCGGCCTTGCGGCCGGCGATGTCCATGGGCAGCGTGATGTTCTCCAGGGCCGTCAGCGTCGGCAGCAGGTTGAAGGCCTGGAAGATGAAGCCGATCTTGTCCCGGCGCAGCTGGGTGAGCTGCTTGTCCTTCAGGGTGGAGAGCTCCGTCTCGCCGATGCGGACCGAGCCGGAGGAGAAGGAGTCCAGGCCGGCGACGCAGTGCATGAGCGTCGACTTGCCGGAGCCGGAGGGGCCCATGATCGCGGTGAACTCGCCCTGTCGGAAGTCCACGCTGACCCGGTCGAGCGCGACCACCTGGGTCTCGCCGTGTCCGTAGACCTTCGTGAGATCCGTGGCGCGGGCGGCCACCGCGGTGGCGCGGGACACGGTGGGGGTGGTGGTCACGGGAGGACTCCTGTCACTGCGACGGCGATTCGGGAACCCCTCCATCGTGTCGAGCGTTATGGCCCCGGTCGTCCGTCCACATGCCCGTTCCCGGGGCAGTCTGGAGTCTGACCCGGGGGTCGTTCCGTCCTCCTTTGGTATGACGGCGCCCCTGAGAGGCGCCTCCGCGCGGAGGGCCCGGCGGAGGTGACAGACCTGCGACGACTTTTCGTCATTCCAGGGGGTGCCGCTTTGCGCCTGCGCCCCCCGTCACAGTTTGGCGAAAGGGCTCCCACCTGCACTGACGCACCCTCAGACGTCAATAAAATAAGACAACATCGGGCCGACGTTCCGCTGATCGGGGGAAACCGTCCCGATAGGCTCATGTGCCAACGCGGAGCTTCGCGGCGACGCCCGGATGGTGGAATGCAGACACGGCGAGCTTAAACCTCGCTGGCCTTCGGGCCGTACCGGTTCGAGTCCGGTTCCGGGCACCACGGTTTCGCTACTGCGGCAGACGGTCCAGCAGCCAGGAGCCGTACTCCTTGGAGAGGAGCGGGCCGGTCTGCCCGTCCTCGCCCCTGATCTCGTCGTCGGCCCAGTCGTCGGCCAGGCCGTCGCTGGCGCCGCTGTCGAGGAGGCGGAGGCGGCGGGGAATCCTCGGCCCGTTCAGGCGGCTGAGCTCGGCCTCGTCCTCAAAGGCGGGCGCGGCGCCGTTGTGGGTGAAGTGGAGGCCCGTCCGGTGGTCCTCCGCCCGGTGTTCCAGGCTCGCCAGGGCGTAGCGGGCGGCGAGGGCGCCGTGGCCGGTGCCGCCGACGACCAGCGGCTCGGAGCCCAGCACTTCCGCGATGGCGCGCTTGACGGCGTTCTCGACGGTGCCGCCGGCCCCGGTCATGGTGCTGTCGGCGGCGAGGGCGACCAGGACCAGGTCGAGGCCCCGCGCCTTCGTCTCCGCGAGGAGCGAGTACGAGCCGTGGTCCGCGCTCCCGATGAGCGCGTCGGGCTCCGTGCCGGCGTCGCCGACCAGGATCAGGGGCCTGGTGAGGTATCCGTTGTCGTTCGCGGGGAAGGTGTACGCGGCTCCGCCGCGCAGCTCCCAGGTGTCGTTCGGCTGAGTGGTCATCGGCTCTCCTCTGCGGAGGGGTGGTTCCGTACGGGGGGAGCGTGGCGGAGCGGGGTCCTCCGCCGCCGACGAAGATCGAAAACTTACGGGAAAAGATCCTCCTCGAGCACTAGGGAGTTTCTTTTGCCTACCCATTACTCTTGACGCAAGACCGCGCCGTGCGGTCTTGCCATGGAGGAGTGAGATGAGGAGCAGCAACCCGGTCTTCTCGCGACGGGGGTTCAGCCGCGACGCCGGCTACGCGGGCTTCAACGCGCAGCAGCCGCAGGCCGGGGGCCCCGCCGTCGGAACCAACCCGTACGCCCAGGGCGACCCGTACGCCCAGGGCGCGGCGAACCCGTACGCGACCAACCCGTACGCCCCGCAGGACGTCCAGCTCGGCGCCCCGCAGCAGGCCCGCGGCAATGTGATGACGATCGACGACGTCGTGAGCCGTACGGCCATGACGCTCGGCACGGTCGTGCTCACCGCCGTCCTGTCCTGGCTGCTGCTGCCGGTCGACCCGGCGAACCTGGGCAAGTCCTACGGCATCGCCATCGGTGCCGGCCTGGTCGCGATGGTCCTGTCGCTCGTCCAGTCCTTCAAGCGCAAGCCGTCTCCCGCGCTGATCCTGGCCTACGCGGCCTTCGAGGGCGTCTTCCTCGGCGTCATCTCGGCCGCCGTCTCGACGTACATCGCCGACGGCGTGGTCATCCAGGCGGTCCTGGGCACGATGGCGGTCTTCGCCGGTGTGCTCATCGCCTACAAGATGGGCTGGATCCGCGTCACCCGCCGCTTCTACGGCTTCGTGATCGCCGCCGCGATCGGCTTCACGCTGCTCATGCTGACCAACCTGCTGTTCGCCGTCTTCGCCGGCGGTGACGGCCTCGGCTTCCGCAGCGGTGGCCTCGGCATCGCCTTCGGCATCGTCGGCATCATCCTGGGCGCCTGCTTCCTCGCCCTCGACTTCAAGCAGGTCGAGGACGGCGTGACGTACGGCGCGCCGCGCGAGGAGGCCTGGCTGGCCGCCTTCGGTCTCACCATGACCCTGGTGTGGATCTACCTGGAGATGCTGCGTCTGCTGTCGATCCTTCAGGGCGACGACTGACGCACCCCCTGACTCGGGGGGAAGGGCCCGTCCGGCTTCGTGCCGGGCGGGCCCTTCCGTATGTGTGTCTGGTTCATGCGTGTCTACTTCGCGGCGTCCAGCAGGACCCTCGCCGCGGCCTTCGCCTGCGCGGCCGGTTCGGGGGAGCCGGTGATGCCCGCGACGGCCATGGCGCCGTTGGCGAGCAGGGCCAGCTGGTCGGCGAGGACGGGCGGGGCGCCGAGGGCGTCGGTCTGCTCCGCGAAGTAGGCCCGCAGGGCCTCCTTGTGGTCGCGGGCGATCGTGGCGACCGCCGGGGTGACCCCGCCGAGCTCCCCGAAGGTGTTGATGAACGCGCAGCCGCGGAAGCCGGGCTCCGCGAACCAGCCGGCCAGCCAGTCGAAGACCGCGAGGGCCCGCTCGTACGGCCCCTCGGCGGCCCGTGCGCCATGCCCGGTGAGCGCTGCCCGCACGGCCTCGTCGCGGCGCCGCAGGACGGCCTCGACCAGGAGCTCCTTGGACGGGAAGACCTGGTAGAGCCGCTTCAGGGAGACCCCCGACGCGCCGCGGATGGCGTCCATGCCGACGGCCTGCACCCCCCGCTCGTCGAAGAGCCGCTCCGCGGTGTCGAGCAGCTTCAGCTCGGCCGTTTCCGCGTCCATCGTCCGATCACCCCTTGCGTGGAGAACCATCGTTCTCGTAGTCTACAGGGCATCGGGAGAACGCTCGTTCTCTCGATCGGAAACCGGAAACGGGGAGTCAGCCATGTCCGCATACGCCCTGCGCGCCCGCACCGTCACCGTCGACGGGCTCGACGTCTTCTACCGGGAGGCCGGCGACCCGGCGAACCCCACCCTCGTCCTGCTGCACGGCTTCCCGTCCAGCTCGCACATGTACCGGGGGCTCATCGCCGAGCTCGCCGACGCGTACCACCTGATCGCCCCGGACCACATCGGCTTCGGCGCCTCCGCCGCACCGGCCGTCGAGGACTTCGCGTACAGCTTCGAGAAGCTCACCGAGATCACGCTCGGACTCCTCGACCGGCTGGGCGTGGAGAAGTTCGCGCTCTACATCCAGGACTACGGAGCGCCGATCGGCCTGCGGATCGCCTCGCGCCACCCCGAGCGCGTCACCGCGATCGTCAGCCAGAGCGGCAACGCCTACCTGGAGGGGTTCACGCCCTTCTGGGACGTGCTGTTCGCCCACGCCGAGGACCGGGCGGCGAACGAGGCCGGCGTACGGGAACTGCTGACCGCCGAGGCCACCCGCTGGCAGTACACCCACGGCGTCCCCGCCGACCGGCTCGACCGGATCGGCCCCGAGACCTGGACCCTGGACCAGGCCGGCCTCGACCGGCCCGGAAACAGGAGATCCAGCTCCAGCTCTTCTGGGACTACCAGTTCAACCTGGACGGCTACCCGGCCTTCCAGGAGTACTTCCGCACCCACCGGCCGCCGTTGCTCGCGGCCTGGGGACGCGGCGACGAGATCTTCGGGCCGGCCGGTGCGGAGGCCTTCGCCCGCGACCTGCCGGACGCCGAGATCCACCTCCTGGACGCCGGGCACTTCGCCCTGGAGACGCACGGCGAGGAGATCGCCGCACTCGTCCGCGACTTCCTCGGCCGCCATGTGAAGTGACGGGAGACCGGTCTCAGAGCAGTCTGCGGGCCGCCCGCCGCAGGTCGTACTCGTGGATGATCGCCTTCGCGTGGCCGTACGCCAGCTCGTGCGCCCCGCGGAGCCAGCTGACCCGCTCCTCGAAGCGGAGGAGGGAGGGGCCCTCCTCGACGGTGCGCATCCAGTCGGCGATCTCACGACCGGTGCGGCGCGGGATCCGGGCCAAGAGGTTGCGGTGGGTCTCTTCGGAGAAAGTGTGGGACATCGGCGCCTCCGGACGCTTCGTACCGTGTGCTTCTCGTACTCCTTCCCGTCACCGTGCCGAAGCCTTCGGCCGTTGGCAAGGGGCCCGGGAGGGCGCGTAGGGTCGCGGCGTGCACGATACGAGTGAGTTGACCACCGCCGTCGAGCGGTTCGCCGACCGGCTGCGGGCGGCCCCGCAGAGCCGCCTCAAGCAGGTCGCGGCGGCCGAAGGTCTCGCCCTGGCCAGGGAGTTGGCGGTGCGCGCCCAGCGCGCCGAGAACCCGGACCGGGAGCCCAGGACCATGCCGGACGCGGGCCTCTTCGTGGTCGGGGACCAGCTCGCCGTCGCCGGGAACGATCTGGCCGAAATCCTGCGAACGGCCCCGGCCGGCTCCCACGAGGGAGAGCTGGACGAGGCCGTGAGGCTGGTACGGGAGGCGGCGGAGCGCGCGGGGCTCTGAGACGGCCGCTCCGGGGCCCTGGAGGGCCCCTGTGCGGCTCTAGAGGGAGGCGATGACGCGGTCCGCGAGGATGTAGACGTTCTCCTCGTCCGAGTCGCCGTACGAGAAGGTCAGGGCGAAGGCGCCCGAGACGCCCGAACCACCGAGCAGGACCGGGGTGCGGCCCGAACGCAGGGCCTCCGCGAGGCGCTCCGCGGTCTCGCGGTGCCCCGGGGTCATGCAGAGCGTGGTGCCGTCCGCGAAGACGTACACGTCGAGGGTGCCGAGCGGGCCCGGGCGCACGTCGGTCAGCGCGGTACGGGTGTCCGCGAGCTCCTCCAGGCGGGCCACCGTCCGCTCGTGGTCGGTGACGACGGGCGTCTGCACCGGCACGAAGTCCGGGTGCGAGGGGTGCCGGCGGCGGGCCGCGGCGAGCTCCGCCGAGTCCTCGGGGTACTCGTCGAAGGTGTCGAAGGCGTCCATCGGGTCGGGGCCGTCGAGCGCGGCGGCCTCCGCCTCCATCGCCTCCAGGGCCATCGCCTCCAGGCCCACGAAGTCGGCCTGGCGCGGCACGAACAGCGTGCCGTCGTCGACCGGGCCGCCCAGACCGCCCAGCAGGGACGGGGCGTCGGCCGCGTCACGGGCCTCCTGCGCCGCCCAGAAGGCGCGCGCCTCCGCCAGCTCGCGCTCGCGCTCCTCGGCCAGCGCCTCGGCGACCGCGGCCCGTATCTCGGCGGCGGGCGTGGCGCGGGCCGCGGGGACCGTGGCGCCGTGACCGGCGGCCAGCTCGCCGCGGAGGGCGGTGACCTCCTTGCGGAGACCGTGGACGGCGTGCAGGGCAGCAGCGCCCACGGCCGTGGCGGCGGCCGTGGTCAGCAGCAGGGCAAGAGACATGGCGCTCACTGACGTACTCCCGATTCCGAGTCGATCCCCCGACTTCCTACATCAGCTTGTCCTGGGGTGGTGCCCGCTGTCAGTGCATTACGTCACGAATTGGACAGGTATTTCTGCCAGGAGTTTAGTCCCGAAACCGTTCTGACCTGGGAAAACGAAGTCCCCCGGGACGTAGGTCACATCCTGGGGGAGATTCGGTCACGGCTCGGACGCGGAGCGGTTGACGCGCTCGGCGCATGGAGAGCGGGGGATCAGCCCGCCCCTGTCGGCTCAGTCGCTCGCTTCTTCGGTCGCACCGGGCTTCGCCACCGCTGCGGGCAGGTGCCGCCTTCGTTCCTCAGGCGACCCCTGCCCTCCGCTACGGCTCAGCTCAGTCGCTCGATGACCATCGCCATGCCCTGGCCGCCGCCGACGCACATGGTCTCCAGGCCGAACTGCTTGTCGTGGAACTGGAGGCTGTTGATCAGCGTGCCGGTGATGCGGGCGCCGGTCATGCCGAAGGGGTGGCCGACGGCGATCGCGCCACCGTTGACGTTCACCTTGTCCAGGTCGAGGCCCAGGTCCTGGTAGGACGGGATGACCTGGGCGGCGAAGGCCTCGTTGATCTCGGCGAGGTCGATGTCGCCGATGGTCAGGCCGGCGCGCTTGAGGGCCTGCTTGGACGCCTCGACCGGGCCGAGGCCCATGATCTCGGGGGAGAGGCCGGAGACGCCGGTGGAGACGATCCGGGCCAGCGGGGTCAGGCCGAGCTCGCGGGCCTTGGTGTCGGACATGATCACGAGGGCGGCGGCGCCGTCGTTCAGCGGGCAGCAGTTGCCGGCGGTGACCAGGCCGTCGGGGCGGAAGACCGGCTTGAGGCCCTGCACGCCCTCCAGCGTGACGCCGGCGCGCGGGCCGTCGTCCGTCGACACGACCGTGCCGTCGGGCAGCGTGACCGGGGTGATCTCGCGCTCCCAGAAGCCGTTCTTGATGGCCTGCTCGGCGAGGTTCTGCGACCGTACGCCGAACTCGTCCATCTCCTGGCGGCTGATGCCCTTCCAGCGGGCCAGGTTCTCGGCGGTCTGGCCCATCGCGATGTACGCGTCCGGGACGATGCCGTCCTCGCGCGGGTCGTGCCAGCTGGAGCCCTCGGAGGCGGCGACCTGCGCGGTGCGGGCCTCGGCCTCGGCGAAGAACGGGTTGTGCGTGTCGGGCAGCGAGTCGGAGTTGCCCTTGACGAAGCGGGACACCATCTCGACACCGGCCGAGATGAAGACGTCGCCCTCGCCCGCCTTGATCGCGTGCAGCGCCATGCGGGAGGTCTGCAGGGAGGAGGAGCAGTAGCGGGTGATCGTGCAGCCCGGCAGGTGGTCCATGCCCATCTGCACGGCGACGATCCGGCCCAGGTTGTTGCCCTGCTCGCCGCCGGGGAGGCCGCAGCCGAGCATCAGGTCGTCGATGTCGCGCGGGTCCAGCTCCGGGACCTTGGCGAGCGCGGCCTGGATGATCCTGGCGGTGAGGTCGTCCGGCCGCAGGTCCTTGAGGGAGCCCTTGAAGGCCCGGCCGATGGGCGAGCGGGCGGTCGAGACGATCACGGCTTCGGGCATCACGGCTCCATGAGGGTGCGGAGTGGGCGGACTGAAAGGGAAGTTACCCGTACGTACCGCCGGGGTCACCGTTGCCGGTATGTGATGCGGACCTCTTTTCTAAGCGAGCGCTCAGGCGGGGCGCCCCCGGCCCACCCCGCCGTGCGGGCAATCGTCCCGCAGGGCGGGACGGGTGGGCACACGGGACGGCGCCCCCAGCGGCGCCTCCGCGTTCCGCGCCCTGACCCGCACCCCCAGCGTGCCGCGCAAAGGGGTGCGGGTCCAGGCCTGGAAGCCTCTGGCGCCGGCAGGGCGCGGGTCCGTTGTGCCCACCCTCCCCCAAGCTCTCGGCTTCGCTCGAGCAGGGGGGACCCCCATCGCCCCGGCGGAACGCATGCCCACAACGGGGGTGGGCGGGGGCACCGCCCCGGCGGGAGGAGCGCCCACAACGGGGGCGGCGTGGGCACCGCCCCGGCGGGAGGGGCGCCCACAACGGGCGGGGGTCACGTCTGGGCGTCCTCCGGGGTGGGGGCCGGGGTTTCCGCGGTCGGGAGACGGCGGCGCCGGCGGTGTTTCAGGAGTGCCCACGGAGCACGCGCCCCCGTGACCTCCGTCCCCGCCTCCTTCGCCGCCTCCGCAGCCGCCTTCGCCACCGGAAGCATGTCCTCCCGCCGCTCCGGCTCCAGCCGGTCCGTTTCCGGCCAGACGCCGAGCGCCGCGCACAGCGTCGGCAGGATGGCCATCGCCGCCGTCGCGTACCCCTCCGCCGAGGGGTGGAAGCTGTCGATCCCGAACATCTCGCGCGGGTTCGCCGCGAACTCGGGCCCGAGGAGGTCGCCCAGCGACACCGTCCGCCCGCCCTGCTCGACGACCACGATCGTCTGCGCCGCCGCGAGCTGCCGCGAGGCCCGCCGGGCCAGCCAGCGCAGCGGCTGGTAGACCGGCTCGATCGTGCCGAGATCCGGGCAGGTGCCGACCACCACCTCCGCGCCGGTCGTCCGCAGCCGCCGTACGGCCGAGGCGAGGAGCCGTACCGACTCCGTCGCCGGCAGCCGGTGCGTCACGTCGTTCGCGCCGATCATGATCACGCACACGTCCGGCGGCCCGAGCGGCTGCGCGAGCAGCAGCGAGACCTGCCGCTCCAGGTCGTCCGAGCGCGCCCCCGACAGCGCCACGTTCCGCAGCACGACCGGCCGCTCCGCCACCGCCGCGAGCCCGGAGGCGAGGAGCGCCCCCGGGGTCTGACCCGAGCGGCGGACGCCCTGGCCCGCCGCCGTGGAATCACCCAGAAGGGCCAGCCGCAGGGGGTCCTCCGTGCCGAACGCGCGGCCGTAGAGGCCGTCCGCCACCGGCGGCAGCGGCGCCGGTGCGCCGTAGACCGTGCGCTTGGCCAGCTGTGCCTCGGCCAGGAGGACCCCCACCGCCGCCACCCCGATCAGCCCGATGCTCCCGCCGCCGTACGCCGCACCCGCCGCGATCCGCCGCGCCACCCTCGCCCTCGACATGGGGGCCGTCACCTCCTTCAAGCCGTTCAGGGTCTAACTGCCCCGTAACCCGCTCCGACTACGCATACGCTGGCCACACCATTACGGAGACCCCGGAGATTACGGTGCAATTCCACGACTCGATGATCAGCCTCGTCGGCAACACCCCGCTGGTGAAGCTCAACAACGTCACAGCGGGCATTCAGGCGACCGTTCTGGCCAAGGTCGAGTACTTCAACCCCGGAGGCTCGGTCAAGGACCGGATCGCCGTGCGCATGATCGAGGCGGCCGAGCAGAGCGGGGAGCTCAAGCCCGGCGGAACCATCGTCGAGCCCACGTCCGGCAACACCGGCGTCGGCCTGGCGATCGTGGCCCAGCAGAAGGGCTACAAGTGCATCTTCGTCTGCCCGGACAAGGTGTCGCTCGACAAGATCAACGTCCTGCGGGCCTACGGCGCCGAGGTCGTGGTCTGCCCCACGGCCGTCGACCCCGAGCACCCGGACTCGTACTACAACGTCTCGGACCGCCTCGTGCGGGAGACGCCGGGCGCCTGGAAGCCCGACCAGTACTCGAACCCGAACAACCCGCGCTCGCACTACGAGACCACCGGTCCCGAGCTCTGGGAGCAGACGGACGGGAAGATCACCCACTTCGTGGCGGGCGTCGGCACCGGCGGCACCATCTCCGGCACCGGCAACTACCTCAAGGAGGTCAGCGGCGGGACGGTCAAGGTCATCGGCGCGGACCCGGAGGGCTCGGTCTACTCCGGCGGCTCCGGCCGTCCCTACCTGGTCGAGGGCGTCGGCGAGGACTTCTGGCCGACCGCGTACGACCGGAACGTCACGGACCGGATCGTCGCCGTGTCCGACAAGGACTCCTTCCAGATGACCCGCCGCCTCGCCAAGGAGGAGGGCCTCCTCGTCGGCGGCTCCTGCGGCATGGCCGTCGTCGCGGCCCTGGAGGTCGCCAAGGAGCTCGGCCCCGACGACGTCGTCGTCGTGCTGCTCCCGGACTCGGGCCGCGGCTACATGTCGAAGATCTTCAGTGACGAGTGGATGGCCGGGCACGGCTTCCTGGAGGACACCTCCACCGCCACCGTCGCCGACGTCCTGCGCCACAAGGAGGGCGTCATGCCCTCCCTCGTCCACATGCACCCGGACGAGACCGTCGGCCAGGCCATCGAGGTGCTGCGCGAGTACGGCGTCTCCCAGATGCCCATCGTGAAGCCCGGCGCCGGCCACCCCGACGTCATGGCCGCCGAGGTCGTCGGCTCCGTCGTCGAGCGCGAGCTGCTCAACGCCCTCTTCACCAAGAAGGCCTCCCTGGAGGACCCGCTGGAGCAGCACATGAGCGCGCCGCTGCCGCAGGTCGGCTCGGGCGAGCCGGTCGCCGACCTGATGTCCGTCCTCGGCGAGTCCGCCGACGCGGCGATCGTGCTGGTCGAGGGCAAGCCGACCGGCGTGGTGAGCCGTCAGGACCTGCTGGCCTTCCTGGCCAACGGCGGCTCGAAGTAGGCGGCACGAAGCAGTTCGCGCAACTGGTACGAGGGCGACACGTACCCGCAGCACCCGCTTAACACGCGTCCGGCACATTGGTGGTTGTCGGCGTCACGGACTTCCGGAGCGGCTCCCGGGCCTCCAGAGACGCCGCGGACGCGGTGACCGGCCCTGACCCGGGCCCGTGTCTCTCGCGGGGACCGCCGTCGTCCCGCCCCCCGGTGACGGGGGTGCGGCGGTCCCCGCGCCAACCACGTCGTCAGGAAGCCGTGAAGACAGAACGAAGAGGCGGAACCGCGCCCTGGGCCAAGGTCCTGGGCGCGGTTCTGCTCGTTCCCGCCCTGGCGCTCGTCACGCTCCACGCCCTCGCCACGGCCCGCGAGTCCGGCCGGAAGGACGAGGCCTTCGAGGCGACCCGGGCGGACGCGGAACGGTTCGCCGGCCTCCTCGCCCCGGAGGGCGGCACGCCCTCCGAGCAGGACGTCCGCGAGGCCCTCGACCGGTTCGCCGGCGACGGCCCGCACCTCGGGTCGCTCGCGGGGGTGCGTCCCACGGAGCACGGCACCCGGGTCCTCGTGCTGTTCTCCCGCCCGTACGAGCGGACCGTGGTCGTCTTCGGGCCGGCCGAGGCCATGGCCGTCCGCTGTTTCACCATCGAGCTTCCGGAGACCGCCCGGGTCCGGCCCCGGGTCACGGCCCACGGGCCGGAGGAGTCCTGCACGGCGATGGCCGCCCACCCCTCGCCCTGAGCCCGCCGACTGCATATCCTTATGCAAGGTCTTATGTGGGTGAATAGATGAAGGGGGCGGCATGAGCGACAGCCCGGCCGGTCGGCTGCAGGCGCTCTTCGAGGGGCACCGGCTGACACCGACGCAGCGGCGGATCGCGCACTCCATGGTCCGGCGCGCCGGCGACGTGCCGTTCCTGTCCAGCGTCGAGCTCGCGGAGCTGGCCGGGGTCAGCCAGCCCTCCGTCACCCGCTTCGCCGTCGCCCTCGGCTTCGACGGCTACCCGGCGCTCCGCAAGCACCTGCGGGAGAGCATGCCCGCGGCCGCCGAGGAGAACTCCGGCCACAACGAGTACCAGCAGGCCGTGCTCGCCGAGATCGAGAACCTCCAGCACCTCGCCGGGCTCCTCGCCGACCCCGCGCCCGTCGAGCGCGCCGGCCGGCTCCTCGCCGGGTCCCGGCCGCTGCCCGTGCTCGGGCTGCGGGCCGCCTCCTCACAGGCCCGCGGCTTCGCCTACTTCGCCGCCAAGGTGCATCCGGACGTCCGGCTCCTCGACGAGGGCGGCTCGATGCTCACGGACCGCATCGACGCGGTCGTACGGGCCGGGGCCACGGCCCTGCTCTGCTTCGCGCTGCCCCGGCACCCCAAGGAGGTCGTCGAGGCCCTGGAGTACGCACGGGCGGCCGGGCTCACGGTCGTGACCGTCGCCGAGTCGGCCTTCGCGCCCGTCGCCGTCCACAGCGACCTGCTCATCCCGGCCGCCGTCGGCACCGGGCTCGCCTTCGACACCGCCTGCGCGCCGATGCTCCTCGGCCGGGTCCTCCTGGAGGCCATGGCCGACGAACTCCCCGACGCGCAGGCGCGTCTGGAGGAGTTCGACACGAAGGCGGCGGCCCGGGGCCTGTTCGTCGAGTAGGGGGTGTCCCCTCAGACCTCCAGCTCGGCCTCGATCTTCTTCAGCTGGTGGCGGGCCATCGCCAGGTTCGCGCGGCTCTTGTCGAGCGCCAGGTAGAGGAAGAGGCCGTTGGTGCCGCGCCCCTTGAGGAGCCGGATCAGGTGGTACTGGCCGCCGAGGGTGATGAGGATGTCCTCGATCTCGTCCTTGAGGCCCAGCATCTCCATCGTTCGGACCTTGGCCCGGACGACGTCGGTGTTGCCGGCCGCGGCCATGTTCAGATCGAGGTCCTTGCCGCCGCCGATCGTGCCGAGCGCCATGCCGCTGGTGTAGTCGACGAGGGCGGCGCCGATCGTGCCTTCGATCTGGGCCGCTTCCTTGAGGGAGGTTTCGGTGTTCGCCATGGGTCTCGTACTTCCTTCTGGGTTCGGTGAATCCGTACGGGTCAGTTCAGGTCTCTGCGTTCCAGCGCGCCGTCGACGAGTTCCCCTATCCGGGTGCTCGCCCTGCGGGCCTCCAGATGGAGCCGCCCCACGTTGATCCGGGGTTCGGCGAGCAGCGTCAGGACGGCCGAGCCGCCCGCCGCGTACGTCGCGACATAGCCGTCCTCGCCGCGTACGAGCAGCTCACGGAAGCGGCCCTGCCCGGTGGTGTCGGTCAGCCGCTGGCCGACGCCGAGCGCCGCCGCGGTCAGCGCGGCCACGCTCTCCGCCTCGCCGTCGACCGTGTCGTGGGCGAGGACGAGGCCGTCGGCGCTGGCCGCCAGGGCTCCGGTGAGCTGGGGCAGCCGGGCCCGCAGCCGTCTGAGCTCGCCGAGGACCTCGGCTTCTGCGGTCATGAGCTGTTTCCTTTCGGCGCGCAGGCGCAGGGCACGCCTCATCACAGGTGTGCCTCCAGGGCGTCACGGAGCCGGCGCAGCAGGGCGATGTCGGGATCGGCCACCGGCGGTGCCGGTAAGAGCACCGGCGGGGGCGGTACGGAGTCGGGTTCCGGCGGCGTCTCGACGAGCCCGGCGGCGGCGAGGCGCCGCACGTCGATCAGCGTGTGGAAGGCGGGGCGGCCGAGCAGCCGGGCCAGCTCCGCCGGGGTCCGCTCGCCGTCGGCGGCGGCGAGCAGCGCGCGCTGCCGGGCCCCCACGGTCTGGCCGGGGGAGGCGGGGCGCGGCACGACCGGGGCGGTGTCGACGGAGGCGTACGGCCATACGGCGTCGAGGAGTTCGCGGCGGCGTACGGTCTCGCGCTCGACGGCCTCGGCGGAGACCGGCCGCACCGTCCCGAACCAGTGGCCCACCCCGTACCGGAAGCGGGTCGGCCCGCTGGTGGGGGAGAGGGCGAAGAAGGCCGCGTCGAAGACGGCGCCGAGGTGGCATATCTCCAGCTCGCCGTCGTGCAGCCGGCCGCTGTCGACGAGGAAGCGGCCGACCGCGCGGTGGGCCCCGGCCCGGTCGACGGCCTCGTCCCAGCCCTCGCGGGGCAGCCGGCCGCCGGTGGTGAGGAGGACGTCGACGCCGGGGGCGGCGGGGGACTCGGCGTGCACGACCCGGCCGTCGACGAGGTAGAGCGTGCCGTGGTCGCGGAGCAGGGCGCCGGTGGCCTTCTCGGCGGCGAGCCGGACCAGCATCGGGGAGACGGCCGTCCGGTTCATCCGAGGACCAGTCTCTCGGCGAGGTCGCGGAGCCGGAGGCGGGCGAGGGCGAGGTTGCCGGAGTCGCGGTCGAGCCAGAGGTGGAGGAAGACGCTGCTGTCGAAGGAGGTCTCGACGAAGCGGAGGACGTGGTAGCCGGCGCGGGTGGTGAGGATCAGGTCCTCGACGGGCGGTTCGCCGCCGGGGCCTTCGCCCTCTGCGGTGAAGGAGTCGAACTCGGCTGCGGAGCGGGCGAGTTCGGCGGTCTCGGCGGCCGTCGTCTCGTGGTCGCCGACCGGTGAGTCGCCCGCCGTCCCGAGCGCGAGCCCGCTGGTCCAGTCGACCAGGGAGGCGCCCCGGGCCCCGGGCAGGGCCATGGCCTCCCGTAGGCACTCGTCGATTCCGGGCACGCGGATTCCCCTCCCGATGCGGCGTGCGAACGTACGGCAGTGACGGTGACGCTACTGAACGTTCGTGCCCCGGGGAGGCGTTCTGGCATTTTCCATCGGAACATGCCGCTGTCTGACTCGAATTGATCCGAAAGGATCTCCGGAGGGGTCGATCAGCCGCGCGACTCCACCGTGTGCGCGATGTCGGACAGGTCCTTCGCGAGCGCCTTCGCGACCGCCTTCGCCCCGAACCGGGCGAGCAGCCGGGCGACAAGACCGATGGTGCGGCCGCCCGCCGGCCGCGCGGAGAAGGCCATCCGCAGGGTGGTGGACCCGGCGCCGTCGGGCGTGAGGGTGAGCTCGGAGACGTAGTGCATCCCGTGCGACTCGGCGACCGTGACGTACCGGTCGGGCGGCTCGCACTCGGTCACCGTCATCTCCTCCGTCGCCTCCTTGCCCAGCATCCGCCGGGTCTCGCGCCAGCGCGTGCCCACGCCGAAGCCGCCCTCGGTGAGCACCTCCACCCGGTCGACGCCGGAGAGGACCCGGGGCATGTCCCGCAGGTCGGTGATCGCCTCCCAGACCCGCCCGGGGGAGGCGGCGACCCGGCGCTCGGCGACGACGGAGGTGGTGTCCGTACCCGTTCCAGTCATGACCTCATCGAAACCGGGCCGCTCCCGACGCGCTACCGGACCGGCTACCCGGCGTGCTGCCGGACCAGCGCGTCCGCCCGCGCCCCGCCCGCCTCGGCGACGATCTCGTCGAGGGTCTGGGCCGCGCGGACGGTCGTGAAGGTCACCTCCCCGTCGTCGTCGACCGTGAACCCGTGGATCCCGGGCCGGGGCAGGCTGTTGTACGCGTAGTGGTGGGCGAAGTAGTACGCGCCGGTGTCCGGGACCGCCACGACGTCCCCCGGGTGCAGCAGCGGCAGGGCGCGGCCCGTGGCGAGCAGGTCCCCGGCGAAACAGGCGGGGCCCGCCACGTCCTGGACGGTGACGTCGCCGGTGCGGGGCCGGCCCTCGGAGTCGTACGCGAGGACGCGCAGCGGCCAGGACTCGGGGGCGTAGACCGTACGGGTGGCCAGCTGCACGCCCGCGTGGGTGACGGCGATCGGGCGGCCGCCGGACGTCTTCGTGTACTCCACCCGGGCGAGGACCGTGCCGTGCTTGGCGAGCAGGGAGCGCCCGAACTCGGTGACGAGCCGGTAGCGGCCGTCGAAGAGGCCGGGGACGGTGTCGGCGAGCAGCCGGGCGTACTCCGCGTACGTCGGGGTCTCCTCGTCGGAGGTGAAGTTCACCGGGAGCCCGCCGCCGATGTCGAGGGTGTCGATCTGCTGCCTGCCGGCCGCCCGGTTGATCTCCTCGGCCAGCGCGTACGCCTCGCCGACCCCCTGGGCCATGAGGGCGAGCGGGATGCCCTGGGAGCCGGTGTGGGTGTGCAGCCGGGTCAGCCAGGGCCGCTCCAGGTAAGCGGTGACGACGGTCTTGCGGGCGCCTTCGTCGCGGAGCGCCACGCCGAACTTGGAGGTGGCGGTCGCGGTCGAGAGCGCGCCGATGGAACCGGCCCCGACCTGCGGGTTCACCCGGAGCCCCAGCGGTGAGGCGGTGGGGGCGGAGGCGACGAGCGCGTCGAGGCGGGCCAGCTCCTGGAGGTTGTCGGCGTTGACGGCGATCCCGAGCGCGAGGGCCTGGCGGAGCTCGGCCGGGGTCTTGGCGGGGGAGTCGAGGACGGTGTGCGCGGGCGGGACGCCGGCCGCGCGGGCGAGGGCCAGCTCGCCGGGGCTCGCGACCTCGACGCCGAGCCCGGCTTCGTGGAGCAGGCGCAGGACGGGGACGAGCGGGGTGGCCTTCACGGCGAAGGCGTGCAGCACGTGTGCGTCGGTGACGGCGGCGAAAGCGCTGGTCAGGGCCGCGGCGGAGGCGCGGATGCCGGCGGTGTCGAGAAGGGCGACGACCGGTTCGGCGGGGGAGAGGAGTCCTTGATCGACGGTGGCTCGGACGGCGAGATCGCGACGGGAGGAGGCCATGGGATCCATCCTCGTCCACCGTATGGCCGGTACGCCCTGTTGACTACAACTATTCAGCGAGCCAAGATGTGAATATCTGAACGACATCCGAGGAGGCACCCCCATGTCAGGACCCCGCCCCGTGCGAGCCGCCCGCGGTACGGAACTGAGCGCCCTGGGATGGCAGCAGGAAGCCGCCCTCCGGATGCTCCAGAACAACCTCGACCCCGAGGTCGCCGAGCACCCCGACAAGCTCGTCGTCTACGGCGGCACCGGCAAGGCCGCCCGCGACTGGCGCTCCTTCGACGCCATGGTCCGCACCCTGCGCACCCTCAAGCAGGACGAGACGATGCTCGTCCAGTCCGGCCGCCCGGTCGGCGTCATGCAGACCCACGAGTGGGCCCCCCGCGTCCTCCTCGCCAACTCCAACCTCGTCGGCGACTGGGCCAACTGGGAGGAGTTCCGCCGCCTGGAGCAGCTCGGCCTCACCATGTACGGCCAGATGACCGCCGGCTCCTGGATCTACATCGGCACCCAGGGCATCCTCCAGGGCACCTACGAGACCTTCGCCGCCGTCGCCGCCAAGAAGTTCAACGGCACCCTCGCCGGGACCATCACCCTCACCGCCGGCCTCGGCGGCATGGGCGGCGCCCAGCCCCTCGCCGTCACCATGAACGACGGCGTCGCCATCTGCATCGACGTCGACCCGCGCGCCATCGAGCGCCGCATCGAGCACCGCTACCTGGACGTCAAGGCCGACAACCTGGCCCACGCCCTCCAGCTCGCCACCGAGGCCCGCGACCAGAGGAAGCCGCTCTCCATCGGCCTCCTCGGCAACGCCGCCGAACTGCTCCCGCAGATGCTCGCCGAGGGCGCCCCGATCGACATCGTGACCGACCAGACCTCGGCCCACGACCCGCTCTCGTACCTCCCGATCGGCGTCGCCTTCGACGACATGGCCGACGCCGCCGCCAAGGACCCGGCCGGCTTCACCCAGCGCTCCCGCGAGTCGATGGCCAAGCACGTCGAGGCCATGGTCGGCTTCATGGACGCCGGCGCCGAGGTCTTCGACTACGGCAACTCGATCCGCGGCGAGGCCCAGCTCGCCGGCTACGACCGCGCCTTCGCCTTCCCCGGCTTCGTCCCCGCCTACATCCGCCCGCTGTTCTGCGAGGGCAAGGGCCCGTTCCGCTGGGCCGCCCTCTCCGGCGAGGCCTCCGACATCCACAAGACGGACAAGGCGATCCTCGACCTCTTCCCCGAGAACGAGTCCCTCCACCGCTGGATCAAGATGGCCGGCGAGCGCGTCCACTTCCAGGGCCTCCCCGCCCGCATCTGCTGGCTCGGCCAGGGCGAGCGCGACAAGGCGGGCTCCATGTTCAACGACATGGTCGCCGACGGCACCCTCGCCGCGCCCCTCGCGATCGGCCGCGACCACCTCGACTGCGGCTCCGTCGCCTCCCCGTACCGCGAGACCGAGGCCATGCTCGACGGCTCCGACGCCATCGCCGACTGGCCGCTGCTCAACGCCATGGTGAACGTCGCCTCCGGCGCGTCCTGGGTCTCCATCCACCACGGCGGCGGCGTCGGCATGGGCCGCTCCATCCACGCCGGCCAGGTCTCCGTCGCCGACGGCACCAAGCTCGCCGGCGAGAAGATCCGGCGCGTCCTGACGAACGACCCCGGCATGGGCGTCATCCGTCACGTCGACGCCGGCTACGACATCGCCGAGCGCGTCGCCGACGAGAAGGGCGTCCGCGTCCCGATGCGCGAGGGCTCCGACGACGAGGCCTCGGCGTGAGTGCCACCTTCCACGCCATGTGGCGGTCGCTGCGGCCCATCGGCCGCAGCGCCGCCTCCGGTGGCTACCGCCGCTACGCCTGGACCGAGGCCGACGCCGACTGCCGGCTCTGGTTCCGGATGCAGGCCGAGGCCCGCCGCCTGGACGTCGAGACCGACCGCAACGGCAACCAGTGGGCCTGGCTCGGCGACCCGACGGCCGGCGACGCCGTCGTCACCGGCTCCCACCTGGACTCCGTCCCCGACGGCGGCGCCTTCGACGGCCCCCTCGGCGTCGTGTCCGCCTTCGCCGCCCTCGACGAACTCCGCGCCCGCGGCGTCTCGTTCAAGCGGCCCCTCGCCATCGTCAACTTCGGCGACGAGGAAGGAGCCCGCTTCGGCCTCGCCTGCGTCGGCTCCCGTCTCACCGCCGGCCGGCTGACGAAGGAGCAGGCGTACGAGCTCCGCGACGCCGACGGGATCAGCCTCCCGCAGGCCATGGAGGCGGCCGGGTACGACCCCGCCGCGATCGGCGCCGACCCCGAGCGGCTCGCCCGCATCGGCGCCTTCGTCGAGCTCCACGTCGAGCAGGGCCGGGCCCTCGACCTCTCCGGCGACCCCGTCGGCATCGCCTCCTCCATCTGGCCGCACGGCCGCTGGCGGTACGACTTCGCCGGCGAGGCCAACCACGCGGGCACCACCCGCCTGGTCGACCGCCGCGACCCGATGCTCACGTACGCCGAGACCGTCCTCGCGGCCCGCCGCGAGGCCGAACTCGCGGGCGCCGTCGCCACCTTCGGCAAGATCGCGGTCGAGCCGAACGGCGTCAACGCCATCCCGTCGATGGTCCGCGGCTGGCTCGACGCCCGCGCCGCCGACCAGGGCTCCCTGGAGAAGGTCGTCGAGGGAGTCGAGACGGCGGCCCGCGAGTACGCCGAGCGCCACGGCATCGACCTCGCCGTCGTCCAGGAGTCCTCCACCCCGATCGTGGAGTTCTCGCACGCCCTGCGCGACGAGCTCTCCCGCATCCTGGGCACCACGGGCAAGGTGCCGGTCCTCGGCACGGGAGCGGGACACGACGCGGGCATCCTGTCCGAATCGATCCCGACCGCCATGCTGTTCGTACGGAACCCCACCGGCGTCTCGCACTCCCCGGCCGAGAACGCGGCCGAGGACGACTGCGTGGCCGGGGTCATCGCACTCGCCGACGTACTGGAGGAGCTGGCGTGCCGCTGACGACGTACTGGCTGGAACACGCCTGGCTCGACACGAACGTCGAGCCGGGCGTGGCCCTGACCGTATCGACAGGCGGCTCCGCCGCGGGCACCGACGGCCGGATCACCGCCGTACGGACGGGCGTGGAGACGCCCCCGCCCGGCGCGGTCGTCCTCCGCGGCCTCACGATCCCGGGGCTCGCCAACGCCCACTCGCACGCCTTCCACCGCGCCCTGCGCGGCACGGTCCAGGTCGGCTCCGGCACGTTCTGGACCTGGCGCGAGATCATGTACACCGTCGCCCAGCGCCTCACCCCCGACAGCTACTTCGCGCTCGCCCGCGCGGTGTACGCGGAGATGGCCCTCGCCGGCGTCACCTCCGTCGGCGAGTTCCACTACCTGCACCACGCGCCCGGCGGCAGCGCCTACGCCGACCCCAACGCGATGGGCGAGGCCCTGATCGCCGCGGCCGGGGAGGCGGGCATCCGCATCACCCTCCTCGACACCGCGTACCTCTCCTCCGGCTTCGGCGCCGCCCCCGAGCAGCACCAGCTCCGCTTCACCGACGGCACGGCCGAGAAGTGGGCGGAACGCGTGAGCGCGCTGAAGGAGCGCGACGGCGTACGCGTCGGAGCGGCGATCCACTCCGTACGGGCCGTCCCGGCCGACCAGCTGTCGACGGTGGCCCGCTGGGCGCGGGACCGGCAGGCACCCCTCCACGTCCACCTCTCGGAACAGACCGCCGAGAACGAGGCCTGCCTCGCCGCCCACGGCATGACGCCGACGCAGCTCCTCGCGGAGCACGGCGTCCTCGGCGCGCGGACGACGGGCGTCCACAACACGCACATGACGGACGGGGACATCGCGCTCATCGGCGGCTCCTCCACCGGCACCTGCATGTGCCCGACGACCGAACGGGACCTCGCCGACGGCATCGGCCCTGCCGTCGCCCTCCAGCGCGCCGGCTCGCCGCTCTCCCTCGGCAGCGACAGCCACGCCGTCATCGACCTCCTCGAAGAGGCGCGGGCCATGGAACTGAACGAGCGCCTGCGCACCCGCACCCGCGGCCACTGGACGGCCGCCGCGCTCCTCCGCGCGGCCACGGCGGACGGCCACGCGGCCCTCGGCTGGCAGGACGCGGGCGTCCTGGAGACCGGCGCCCTGGCCGACTTCACCACGATCACCCTGGACTCGGTCCGCACGGCGGGCCCGGTCCCGCGCCTGGCGGCCGAGACGGCGGTCTTCGCGGCGACGGCGGCGGACGTGCACCACGTGGTGGTGGGCGGCCGGACGATCGTCCGGGACGGCAGCCATGTCTCGGTACCGGACACGGGCGAGGCCCTCGCGACCGCGATCGCCGCACTCAGAAGCTGACCGTCGGGTTGTGGGCAGGCGTTCCGCGGGGGCGGAACGGATGGGCACAACCCGACCACCGGCCCGCACCCGAACGACCCGTCCCCACGGAGAGCAAGATGACGACGACGCTGATCACGAACATCGGCAGCCTGGTCACGAACGACCCCACCCTCGGCGAAGGCCCCCTGGGCCTGATCGAGAACGCCGCGCTCGTCCTGGAAGACGAGAAGGTCGCCTGGGCGGGCCCGGCAGCACAGGCCCCCGCGGCCGACCACGCGGTCGACGCCGCCGGCCGCGCCGTCATCCCCGGCTTCGTCGACTCCCACTCGCACCTCGTCTTCGCGGGCGACCGCACGGCCGAGTTCAACGCGAGGATGTCGGGCCAGCCGTACAAGGCGGGCGGCATCCGCACGACGGTCGCGGCGACGCGCGCCGCCACGGACGCGGAGCTCTCCGCGAACGTGGCCAAGTACATGTGGGAGGCCCTCCGCCAGGGCACCACCACCTTCGAGACGAAGTCCGGCTACGGCCTGACCGTCGAGGACGAGGCCCGCGCGCTGCGCATCGCGGCCGAGCACACGGACGAGGTGACCTACCTCGGCGCGCACATCGTCTCCCCGGACTACGCCGACGACCCGGCCGGGTACGTGAAGCTGGTGACCGGCGAGATGCTGGACGCCTGCGCCCCGTACGCCCGTTGGGTGGACGTGTTCTGCGAGAAGGGCGCCTTCGACGGCGACCAGGCCCGCGCGATCCTCAAGGCGGGCATGGCGAAGGGCCTCCAGGCCCGGGTGCACGCCAACCAGCTGACGTACGGCCCCGGTGTGCAGCTGGCGGTCGAACTGGACGCGGCGAGCGCCGACCACTGCACCCACCTGACGGACGCCGACATCGACGCCCTCGCCCAGGGCAACACCGTCGCCACGCTGCTGCCCGGCGCCGAGTTCTCCACCCGCGCCGAGTGGCCGGACGCCCGCCGCCTGATCGACGTCGGCGTGACGGTCGCCCTGTCCACGGACTGCAACCCGGGCTCGTCCTTCACGTCCTCGATGCCGTTCTGCATCGCGCTCGCGGTACGGGACATGCTGATGACCCCGGACGAGGCGATCTGGTCCGCCACCGCCGGCGGCGCGGCGGCCCTGCGCCGCACGGACGTCGGCCACCTGAACGTCGGCGCCCGCGCGGACCTGACGATCCTCGACGCCCCCTCCCACGTCCACCTGGCCTACCGCCCGGGCGTGCCGCTGATCGCGGAGGTCTGGCGGAAGGGCGTGCGGGCGGTCTGAGGACGGGGCGCGCGGTTCAGCCCCGGTGACCCAGCACGTTGACCACGCGGCCGTCCGGGTCGCGGACGAAGAAGCGGCGGACGCCCCATTCCTCGTCGGTCAGGGGGTGGACGATCTCCGCGCCCGCCGCGCGCACCGTCTCGTAGGCCGCGTCGACGTCCTCGACCTCCACGCTGAGGTCGGGGGCGACGGGGGCGGTCGGGTCGGCGGACATCAGGCTGAGCTGGGCGGTGGGGACGGACGGGGACGCGAGGGTCACGATCCAGCCGTGGTTCATGACCTCCTCGAAGCCGAGCAGGCCGTAGAACGCGCGGTTCTCGGCCGGGGCCTCCGTCCGGAGGTCGGGGACGACGCGGCGGACGGTCATCGGGTGCTCCTGAGCATCGGAAACGGTGCGTACGGCTCGTCATCGGACGTGAGACCAGGATGCACTCCTACCGGTCGGCGGGGGCGCTCCCGCCACGGCGCCGCCGGCGGAACTCGTGGACGACCTCGATCCCGCCCAGGATGTGCGCGTTGAACTCGTCCAACTCCTCCGCCGGGACCCACAGTTCCAGGATGGTCCGGCCACCCGCCCGCTGGACCGGGTAGCGGCGGAGGAACTCCGTGTCGACCTCGAAGCGGGTGACGTAGCCGGCGCCGTCGTGCTTCACGTTCCAGTCGCGCGCGATCCTCACCGCGTAGTCCTCGTTGAGCACCGGATAGAAGATCGGCTGCTCCGGCAGTCGCGGCGGCCACGCGCGCCATCCCGACTCCCGTACGAGCTCCAGCTCGACCGGGCCGGTGGGGCGCCACAGGGTCGTCGTCGGGCGGGTGCGGGCGGTCATGGCGGTTCGCTTTCCGGGCGGGGTCGGGGTTCCGAACGGTAGCGGCGGTCCGGTGGGGCAGGCACTCCTATTTCCGTGGCCGGTCGGCCGGGTCCCGTGCGAGCTTGGGCGCATGGGGAACTCGCGGGCCTACGCCGTCTTCACGACCACCGACGCCGACGAGGCGTACGCGCGCGCGTGGCGGCTCGTCGGGCTGCTCGAACGCGTCGACGCGGAGGTGTACGTCGACGTCGAGGTCCGCACCGTCGAGGAGGCGCGGCGGGTCGCGCGGCTGCTGCCGGGCGCGGACGTCGACCGGGTGGAGATCGAGCGGGACCCCGAGACCGGGGAGTACGTCTACTGCACGCTCGATCTCGACACCGCCGGGGACGACGAGATCCGCGCCGAGCTGCCGCTGTTCCTCTCCGCCGAGGTGCCCGCCCCGACCGTCGGGCCCGAGCTGGTCCGAGCGGTCGGTGACGGCATCACCGACGTCTGGTGGCGCGGGCGCTGGCCGGACGACCCCGACGCGGACCAGCGCGGCTTCGACAAGTACGACGGCGTCCAGCTCGTCCTGCACGGGGACAGGGCCCAGATCGACGACTGGACCCCGCACCACACCGTCTTCGTGCACGTCGACAAGTGGGGCGACCTCCCCCGCGCCCGGAAGCTCGCCGCCCTCGTCGGCGGCGAGGTCCTCGGGGACGTCCAGATCGGCTGGTAGCTCAGCCCGACAGCGCCCGGACCAGCTCCGCCGCCGCCCCCAGCGCCGCCACCTCCTCCGCCGTCAGGTTCGCGTCCGACGCACGGCGGCCGCGGGCCGCGGGGAGGTGGGGGAGGAGCGGGGAGGCCACGTGGGACAGGAGGGCCGCCCTCCTCGGCCCCACCGCCGTGTGGGCAATCGTCCCGCAGGGCGGGACGGGTGGGCACACGGGACGGCGCCCTCAGCGGCGCCTCCGCGTTCCGCGCCCTGACCCGCACCACTTGTGCGCCGTACCTGAGGGTGCGGGTTCAGGCACTGAAGCCTCTGGCGCCGGTAAGGGCGCCGTTCCGTTGTGCCCACCCGTTCCGCCCCTTGCGAAACGCATGCCCCCAACGGTGGGGCGCTGTGCGAGCGCGTGCACGTCCGCCGTCCTGCCCTGTCCGATGATCTCCAACCGGCCCTCCCCGTCCGCCCCTTGGTGTGCGGAAGGGCCCGTCCCGGGTCGGTCGACCGTGAACGGGCCCTTTCCGCAGCCATCCTGGCGGTTCGAGGCGTCGGTGTGGAGGTCACTCCTCCAGCGTCAGCCCGCGCCGCAGCCGGCCGAGGGTGCGGGCGAGCAGCCGGGACACGTGCATCTGCGAGATGCCGAGTTCCGCGCCGATCTCCGACTGGGTGAGGCCGGAGACGAAGCGCAGGGAGAGGATCTGCCGCTCGCGCGCCGGCAGCGAGGCGATCATCGGCTTGAGGGAGGCGATGTACTCGATCCCGGTGAGCCCGTGGTCCTCGTAGCCGAGCCGGTCGGCGAGCGCGGCCTCGCCGCCGGCGCCGTCCTCCTCGTCGGGCTGCGCGTCGAGCGAGGCCGCGGTGTAGGCGTTGCTCGCGGCCATGCCCTCGACGACCTCCTCCGGCGCGATGCCGAGCTCCTCGGCGAGCTCGGCGACGGTCGGCGCGCGGTCGAGGCGCTGGGAGAGCGCGTCACCGGCCTTGGCGAGGTCGAGCCGCAGCTCCTGGAGCCTGCGGGGCACGTGCACGGACCACGAGGTGTCGCGGAAGAAGCGCTTGATCTCGCCGATGATCGTCGGCATCGCGAACGTCGGGAACTCGACGCCGCGGGTCAGTTCGAAGCGGTCGATCGCCTTGATGAGGCCGATCGTGCCGACCTGGACGATGTCCTCCATCGGTTCGCTGCGGGTGCCGAACCGGGCGGCGGCGAACCTGACCAGGGCGAGGTTGAGTTCGACCAGGGTGTTGCGGACGTACGCGTAGTCGTGGGTGCCCTCCTCCAGCTCGGAGAGCCGGGCGAAGAGCTGCTTCGACAGGGCGCGGGCGTCGACCGGTCCGATCCGGTCGAGCGGCGTGTCGAGCAGCCGGTCGGGCAGATCGACGACGGGGGCGCCGGGCGCACCGGGCGCGCCGGGAGTGACAGGTGCGGCAGGGGGGAGGGGGACTGCTGCCGACGGCGCGTCGGGGGTACGCGGGGCGTCGAGCCGGGGTGACATGGGTCTCCTTCGGGTTCTTCTCGCTGCGGTTTGCGGCGCCTCCAAAGCCGGCCGGGTCGGACGTTCCCTTCTAGCCCTACCCGCTCGACCCTGATGGTTGCAAGTGGCAATAATCCGTTTCGCCCCGATATGGGAGGTACCTCATGTGCATCGGAGGGCGCGCCACTTGTAGGGTTCGGGGCACGTCAGTCGGCATCCGCGACAGCGAGAAGAGGCACGGCCATGGACCGCGAACACATCGGCAGCGCGCCGCCCGCGCGGCTGCGGGTCGAGGTCCGCGACGTCGCCGGAAGCGCGCTCCTCACGCCCGTCGGTGAGCTCGATCACCACACCGCCGAACTGCTGCGCACCCCGCTGGACACCGCCCTCGACGCGGGCCGCGCACGGCTCGTCGTCGACTGCACGGGCCTGGAGTTCTGCGATTCGACCGGGCTCAACGTGCTGCTCGGCGCCCGGCTGAGGGCGGACGCCGCCGGCGGCGGCGTCCATCTGGTGGGGATGCGGCCCGCGGTGGCCAGGGTGTTCCACATCACGGGCGCGGACGCCGTCTTCACCGTCCACGAGACGCTCGCCACAGCACTCCCCGGCTGAGACCGGCGTCATACGTCCCGCCTGCTGCGCCACGGCTCCGCCCGTACGTCCTGTCCCTCTGTCCCGTCGATCGGTGAGGTGAAGCGTTGATGGACCAAGCTTCCGACGTCCGGACGCTCGCCCTCGGCGAGACCAGCGGCACCGTGCCGCTCGCGCGCGACTTCACGCGCTCGGCGCTCCACGAGTGGGGCTGGCTGCCGGCCGCCACCGCCGACCGCAGGGCCGCCGCCGAGGACGTCCTGCTCGTCGTCTCCGAGCTCGTCACCAACGCCTGCCTGCACGCCGAGGGCCCCGAGCGGCTGCGCGTCCTGCGGATGCCCCGGACCCTGCGCCTCGAAGTCACCGACCGCGGCGCCGGCCAGCCCGCACCCCGCACCCCGCACCGGTCCGGACGACCGGGGGGCCACGGCATGTTCATCGTGCAGCGCCTCTGCCTCGACTGGGGCATCGACCGCACCCCGGGAGCCCCCGGCAAGACGGTCTGGGCCGAACTGGCCGCACCCGCCTAGGACTTTCACAAGTTCACCCGTTCCCCTGCCTTCCCTCCTCAGGGCCCCGGGCGTACCTTGACGGCCAATCTGAAAGACCGTCAGTTACGTTGCGGTGAGGGGTGCTCGGGGTGTCCAAGGTGCCGAACCGGAGGAGAACGACCGCCGCGCTCACGGCCGCGGTCGCCGTGGCGGGTGCGACCGTGCTGGCCGGGGCGCCGGCCGCCCACGCGGCCGTCGTCGACGTCAACTACGCCTGCGAGACGAAGATCGGGCCGAAGAGCGCCGTCTCGCCCGTCGACATCAAGGCCGTCAAGAGCGGCAGCGGCTACACGATCACGATGTCGTTCGAGAAGGGCGTCTCCGACAGCCCCGTCGAGCTCCCCAAGGGCGTCATGACCCCGCGCGCCGAGCTCGTCCTCGGCGGCGACGCCAGCGGCACGGTGAAGGTGACGGGCACGCCGAACACGGCCGCCATCCCGCCCGACACCCCGATCAAGATCGGCACGCTGACCGGCACGTTCACCCCGAAGAAGAACGGCAAGGTCACCTTCACCGCGGGCGTCCTCACCGTGCACGCCCTCGGGATGGACGCGGCCGTCTGCACCCCGAAGAACAACCCGAAGCCCTCCCTCGAACTCCAGGTCACGGGCGTCTCGGGGGGCGGCTCGGGAGACGACACGCCGCCGCCCGCCACCAACGACGACCAGCTGCCCAAGACCGGCCCGCTCGACTCCGCCATGGCGCTCGGCACCCTCGGCGGCACCGTCCTGCTGACCGGCGCCGCCGGAGTCCTCTGGCTCACGCGGCGCACGGCACGCTGATGCGGAGGCGTACGAACGGCCCTCCCGGGCCCCGGACGGCCGCGCGCTCCGGGCTCGCCCTCGCCGCGACCGCGCTCCTCGGCGCGGTCGCGGCGGCGCCACCCGGCGCCCGCGAGTGGACGGCGGCGCCCGCCGCCGGACGGCCGTACGCCTACCTGGAGGGCCCGGCCGGCAGCGTCCTCCAGGACACCCTGTCCGTCACCAACCCCGGCACCGCGCCGCTCACCGTGCGCCTCACCGGCCAGGGCGCCCCGGTCTCCTTCGCCGCGCGGTCCGTGACCGTGCCCGCCAGGACCCGGGCCGACGTGCCCTTCGCCGTGACCGTCACCGCGGACACCCCGCCCGGCGAACACCGCGGCACCGTACGGGCCGTGGCCGCCGGCCGGGAGGTGAGCGTGGATCTGCGGCTACGGGTCAGCGGACCGCACCTCGCCGCGCTCACCGTCGAGGACGTCCACCTCGACGACACGACCGGCACCGTCCGCTACACCCTGGTCAACCGCGGCACCACCGTCCTCGCCCCGCGCCTCGCGGTCCGCGCCGAGGGCCTCCTCGGCACCGTCCTCGACCGCCCGGACCGCCCCCTGCCGCTCACCCTCCGCCCCGGCGAGCGGGCCACCCGGACCGAAGCCTGGCCCGACCCGCCCGCCCTCGACTCCGTCACCGTCCGGCTGACGGCCACCGCACCGGGCGCCGCCCCCGCCACCGCCCGCGCCGAGGCCGCCTTCGCCTCGGGCCCCGCGCTGACCGGAGCGGCCGGACTGCTCGTCGTGGCGGCGGCCGGAGCCGGGTACGCGGTGCGGCGGCGCGGAAAGTCCCGTACCCAGCCGGAGGCAGCATGAGGACGATCCGTACGGCCGCCGCCCTCCTCGCCGCCCTCGCCCTCGTCCTGCTGCCCACCGCCCCCGCGGCGACGGCGGCCCCGGGGCCCGTCGTCGAGCTCTCCACGACCGAGGGCGGCAAGGGCGGCGAGATCACCGTCAGCGGCAGCGGCTGGAAACCCGGCGCGCTCCTCATGCTCCTGATCTGCGGTCAGGGCGCCCCCGGCAAGGGTGTCGTCGGCGGCACCAACTCCTGCGCCAACACCGAGGGCCGGGCGGCGACCGTCGACAGCCGGGGCGCGTTCAGCGCGAAGCTCCCCGTCGCCGAACCGCCCAAGCCCTGCCCCTGCGTGGTGCACGTCGCCGGGGTCACCGGCCAGCAGGACGCCGTCGACAAGGAGTTCACGGTCGCCGGGCACCCCACCGCCCCCCTCCCCGAAGCCTCCGGCGACGGCCGCCTCGCGGTCCTCGCCGCCGTCCGGCTCGACGGCTCCAGCGGCCTCCTCGTCTGGTTCGGCGCGCCCCCGCGCCGCGAGGTCGTCTTCACCGTCGGCAACCTCGGCCCGGCCCCCGTCAAGGACCCCGTCTTCCAGGTCGGCACCAGCCACGGCGTCTTCGCGCCCCAGTACGAGGAACGCCAGTGGCGCGGCACCGTCGAGCCCGGCGAGAAGGCCCTGATCCGCCTCCCCGCCGAGCTCACGGCCGGCGCCCACGGCGACTACCAGGTCTCCGTGAAGTACGCGGGCAAGGTCCTCGTCGAGCAGCCCTGGGGCGTCGGCAGGCCCTGGGGCGTGACGCTCTTCTGGGTGCTCCTCGCCGTCGTGGTGCCGGCCGCGCTGTTCCGGATCGGCATGGCCGTGGTCGACCGCGCGCGGCCCGCTTCCGGGGCCGGCCGGGCCGGCGCCCCCAGGACCCGGACGAGGGCGCGCCCGCGTCGGCGCGCCCCGGCCCGTACACCCGCTTCCGCCCCCGCACCGGGGGACGGGGAGACGACCGCGGCCCTGCCGTGGTTCAGCCCTGACTCCGCACCGTCAGCGCCAGAGAGCAGCAGCCCGACGACGAAGGGACATGCGTGAGTACGCAACGGAGGATGAGCGCGGCCGGGGTCGCGCTGATGCTCGGCGGCGCGGGGATCCTGTATGCCGCCGGCCCCGCCCAGGCCGCCGAGGTGTCGTACGCGACGGAGTGCATTCCGCCGTCGATCTCCGGCCTTCCGCCCGTGCAGGGCACCACGAAGGTGCTGATCACCGCACCGGCGGAGGCCAAGGTCGGCGACGAGGTCGAGATCGTCTGGAAGACGGTCCAGGCCGCCTCGAAGAACCCCGACGTGCTCGACCTCGACAAGGACACGGTGAAGCCCACCGGCGTCCTGACGGTGGGCGGCGCGGGGAGCGGGACCGTCGCGATGGAGGGACCGCGGCAGAATCCGCCGATCCCCAAGAACAGCCCGATGGTCCTCCCCGACATGAAGGGGAAGCTGAAGCTGGAGAAGGCCGGCGAGATCACGCTGACGCCCGGCAAGTACACGATCAACGTCTCCAAGCCCCTGTCGACGGACACCAAGTGCTCCCCCAAGGAAGCGGTGCCGGTCGGCGCGACGATCAAGGTCACGGACGGCTCCTCGACCTCGGGCGGCGGTTCGACGAGCACGTCGGGCGGCGGTACGACGAGCAGCTCGGGCGGTTCGACGAGCACGTCGGGCGGTACCAGTTCCAGCGGCGGGACCAGCACGTCCGGTGGGACCAGCACCTCCGGCGGTACGACCACCTCCGGCGGTTCGTCCACGGCGGGTGGCACCACCACCTCCGGCGGTTCCTCCAGCTCCGGCGGTACGAGTTCCACCGGCGGCGGCTCCTCGACATCCGGCGGCTCCGCCACGAGCTCGTCCGGCGGGACCGGCGGCTCCGGCGGGCAGACCGACTTCTCCGGCAAGCAGGTCGCGGTCCAGTTCTCCTGCCAGCCCCCCGGCCCCACCTCGATCGCCTCCAAGGTGACGATCGACGCCAAGAAGAACGGCAACGGCTACGACCTCACGGTCAAGACCGCCAAGGGCGTCATGAACAGCCCTGCGGCCCTGCCCGCCGGCGCCCTCAAGCCGTCCATGGCCGTCAGGATCGGCGGTGCCGACAGCGGAACGGTGAAGGTCACCGGCCCCGCCAACGCGGCCCCTCTCGAAGCGGGCAAGCCGGTCGACCTGCCCGACATGAAGGGCACCTACACCCCGGGGGCGACGGGCAAGTCCACCCTCAGCCCGGGCGCGCTCACCATCAGCGTCTCCCTGGGCGGCTCGCCGATCGTCATCCCCTGCCAGGTCAAGGGCGCCGTGCAGGCCTCCCTCGAACTGGACACCAGCAAGCAGGCCGGCGGTGCCGCCGGCGGCGGGGACACGACGACCACCTCGGGCTCCGGCTCCGGTGGTTCCGACGGCGGGAACCTCGCCCACACCGGCGCCGAGAACGACGGCGCGCTGCGCGCCCTCGGCCTCGTCGCGGGCACGATCATCCTGGTCGGCGGCGCGGTCTTCACCTTCACCCCCTGGGCGCGGCTCAGGCGGTGAGGAGCGGGAAACGACGGAGGGCCCGTCGCACCGTGCGGTGCGACGGGCCCTCCGTGCGGGGCGGGTGACGTCAGTGGACGTCGCCCATGAGCTTCTTGACCTTGTTGCGGTACATGAAGATCGCGACGGCGGCGACGGTCACGGCCACCGCCTGCAGGGCGATGATCCCGGTGCCGTTCAGGTCCACGCCCGCGAGGGAGAGCAGACCCGTGGTGCAGTCACCGGCGGTGACGGCGAGGAACCAGACACCCAGCATCTGCGAGGCGTACTTCTTCGGCGCCATCTTCGTGGTGACGGACAGGCCGACCGGAGACAGGCACAGCTCCGCGATGGTCTGGATCATGTAGATGCCGACCAGCCACATCGGGCTGACCTTGGCGTCACCGGAGGCCATGCCGATCGGGGCGAGGAACACGAAGAACGAGATGCCGATGCCGACGAGGCCCAGCGAGAACTTCACGATCGTGCTCGGCTCCTGGTTGCGGCGGGCGAGCCACAGCCACAGCCAGGCGAAGACCGGGGCCAGCGCCATCACGAAGAGCGGGTTGAGCGACTGGAACCAGGTGGCCGGGAAGCTCAGCGGACCGATGTGGTCGGTGGTCTCGCTGTCCGCGAAGAGGGACAGGGTCGAGCCGCCCTGGTCGTAGATCATCCAGAAGACGGCCGCGGCCACGAAGAACCAGATGTAGCCGGTGACCTTCGACTGCTCGGTCTTGTCGAGTTCCTTGTCGCGCTTGATGCGGACGATCACGGCGATCGGGATGATCAGGCCGGCGATGGTGATCGGGACCAGCGCCCAGTTCAGGGTGTACATGCCGGCGGCGACGACGGCGCCGTAGAAGACGGCGATGGCGACGGCCGCGACGCAGACCTTCACGAGGACCGACTTGCGCTCGGCGGCGGAGAGCGGGTTCGGGACCACGCTGCTCTTCTCGCTCAGGTGGCGGGTGCCGAACAGGAACTGCGCCAGACCGATCGCCATGCCGATGGCCGCGAGCAGGAAGCCCAGGTGCCAGTTGTGGCTCTCGCCGACGGTGCCGATGACCAGCGGGGCGAGGAAGGCGCCGAGGTTGATGCCGACGTAGAAGAGGGTGAAGCCACCGTCACGGCGCGGGTCGTCCGGGCCGTCGTAGAGGTGGCCGACCATCGTGGAGATGTTGGCCTTGAGCAGACCGGAGCCGACGGCGACCAGTGCCAGGCCGACGAAGAACATCGCCTGGCCGGGGATGGCCAGCGAGGCGTGACCGGCCATGATCACGAAGCCGGCGACGGTGACGGTCTTGCGGGCGCCCCAGACGCGGTCGCCGAACCATCCGCCGGGCATGGCCATGAGGTAGACCATCGAGACGTAGACGGAGTAGATCGCCGTCGCCGTCGCAGCGGTCATGGCGAGGCCGCCACCCTGGCTGCCGGTCGCCGCGTCCGCGCCGCCGGAGACCAGGTACAGAACCAGAAGGGCCCTCATGCCGTAGTAGGAGAAGCGCTCCCACATCTCGGTCATGAAGAGGGTGGCCAGACCACGGGGGTGGCCGAAGAACGTCTTCTCGGAGCCGGAGGTGCCGGCGGAACCGCCGCTTCCGGAGGAAGCCGTCGTCAGGCTGGACGCCATGTCGATCCTTGCTCTGTCGGGACGCACGCCTTGTGAGCGTGGTGCGCCCGGTGGGGGAGGCCGGCACCGGGGAGTCGAGTGACTCCACCGGGATCCACGCCCCGGGAGACGCGTTGTCGCGTCCCGGGACCCGGCCCACAGGTCATTCACCGTCAAGGTTCGGCGGAGCCGACCCTACGCAGAAAGAGGACCTTGGCGCGCGAAGCTGGCCAAAGGTCCCCGATTACCGCTACTGACGTCTCGCCACCATACGACACGACAGTGCCGGATATGGAAGGACTTGAGAGATGGATCACAGGTGACGAAGGAACCGTACGCGATCATTCGAAGGTCATCTCCTGGTTGCCCACAAGATCCCCAGGGGTCGTTCGGGCCGCCCGGATCCCGCCCCGGTCCGGGTGCCGTGCGGACTACCATCACCCCATGACCCGTGTACTGCTCGCCGAGGACGACGCATCCATCTCGGAACCGCTGGCCCGCGCCCTGCGGAGAGAGGGGTACGAGGTCGAGGTCCGCGAGGACGGCCCCACCGCCCTCGACGCCGGACTCCAGGGCGGGGTCGACCTGGTCGTGCTCGACCTGGGCCTGCCGGGCATGGACGGCCTCGAGGTCGCCCGCCGACTGCGCGCCGAGGGCCACACGGTCCCGATCCTGGTCCTCACCGCCCGCGCGGACGAGGTCGACACCGTCGTCGGGCTCGACGCGGGCGCCGACGACTACGTCACCAAGCCCTTCCGGCTCGCCGAACTCCTCGCCCGGGTCCGGGCCCTGCTCCGGCGCGGCTCCACCGAGCCGGCCGCCGCCCCCGCGACCCACGGCGTGCGGATCGACGTCGAGTCGCACCGCGCCTGGATGGGCGACGAGGAGCTCCAGCTCACGGCGAAGGAGTTCGACCTGCTCCGGGTCCTGGTCCGGGACGCCGGCCGGGTCGTCACCCGCGACCAGCTGATGCGCGAGGTCTGGGACACCACCTGGTGGTCCTCCACCAAGACCCTCGACATGCACATCTCCTGGCTGCGCAAGAAGCTCGGCGACGACGCGGCGAACCCCCGCTACATCGCCACGGTCCGGGGCGTCGGCTTCCGCTTCGAAAAGAGCTGAGCCACCGTCTCCGCAAAGCACCGTTCTCGACCAGAGCTGAGCCACCGTTAAGCCATGCGCCGCCGCCTGATCAATTCCACGCTCGCCGTCGTCCTCGTCGTCATCGCCGTCTTCGGTGTCTCCCTGGTCATCGTCGAGACCCGCACGATCTCCAGCAGCGCCCAGGAGAGCGTGGACTCGGAGGCGCTGCGGCTGGTCTCCATCGTCGACAGCCGGCTGATCGGCGGCGAGCCGGTCAACCCGGACATCCTCGCCGAGCAGGGCGGCGCCAAGCGGTACGCCCAGATCCGCATCCCCGGCCGCGAGCCCATCGAGATCGGCGTCCGCCCCGAGGGCGAGGTCATCCGGGGGCTCGCGGACGGCGAGCGCGGCGAGACCGTGATCGTCGAGGAACCCCGCTCCGCGGTGACCGCCGAGGTCGGCCGCACCCTGCTGATCATCGGCGCCGTGGCCCTGCTCGCGGTCGTCGCCGCCGTCCTCCTCGCCGTACGGCAGGCGAACAAGCTGGCGTCCCCGCTCACCGACCTCGCCGAGACCGCCGAGCGCCTGGGCTCCGGAGACCCGCGGCCCCGGCACAAGCGGTACGGGGTGCCCGAGCTGGACCGGGTCGCGGACGTCCTCGACGCCTCCGCCGAGCGCATCGCCCGGATGCTCACCGCCGAGCGCCGGCTCGCCGCCGACGCCTCCCACCAGCTCCGTACGCCCCTCACGGCGCTCTCCATGCGTCTGGAGGAGGTCGCCCTCGCCGACGACCTGGAGACGGTCAAGGAGGAGGCGACGATCGCGCTCACCCAGGTCGAGCGGCTCACCGACGTCGTCGAGCGGCTCCTGACGAACGCGCGGGACCCCCGCACCGGCTCCGCCGTCGCCTTCGACCTGGACGAGGTCGTCAAGCAGCAGATCGAGGAGTGGCGCCCGGCCTACCGCAGCGCGGGGCGGGCCATCGTGCACTCCGGCAAGCAGGGGATGCGGGCGGTCGGCACCCCGGGCGCGGTCGCCCAGGTCCTCGCCGCCCTGATCGAGAACTCGCTCATGCACGGCGGCGGCACGGTCGCCCTGCGCACCCGCGTCACCGGCAACCAGTCGGTGATCGAGGTCACCGACGAGGGCCCGGGCGTCCCCGCCGACCTCGGCGCGCGGATCTTCGAGCGGGCGGTGAGCGGCCGCAGCTCCACGGGGATCGGCCTGGCGGTCGCCCGGGACCTGGCGGAGGCGGACGGCGGCCGTCTGGAGCTGCTCCAGCAGCAGCCGCCGGTCTTCGCGCTCTTCCTGAGCCGGGAGGTCAGGAGCGTCGCGGAGGCGCCGCAGGAGCGCCCCGTGCGCTAGCTCTCAGGGTGAAAGGCCAGGTCAGACGCGGTTGGGCTGGCGGCGGGTCGCCTGCCGCGGGGCCTGCTCCAGGAACGATTCGGCGGTCTGCACCGCCTCCTTCGCCGGCAGCGCCCGGAACACCCACGTGCGGTAGGACCAGAAGCGGAACAGGGTCGCGACGCCGATGCCGAAGAACTTGAAGAAGTTGCTCTGCAGCGGGGTGTCCCAGCCGAACCCGTACGTCGCCGCGTACAGCAGACCGTTCTGGATCACCAGGCCGACCAGGCTGAAGACCAGGAAGAGGGAGAGCTCCTTGGCGCGGCTGCTCTTGTCCCGGTCCCGGTAGGTGAAGTACCGGAAGCCGAGGTAGTTGAAGACGATCGCGACCACGGTGGCGATGACACTCGCCCGCACCACCGGAAGGTCCGAGAAGTGGCGCACGAGGTTGAACACCCCGAGATCCACCAGGACCCCCACCGCGCCGACCGCGCCGAACTTGGCGACCTCGCGGAAGAGCGCCTCGAGTCGCATGCGCAGCGCGCCGGGTTCACTCATGGTGATCGCTCTGTCCGTCCGTCCGGATGACGTCCGGGCGACGTCAACCCAACCATGCTAACCAGCCCCCCTGTCACCCGCCTGTGTAGCCGCCAAACCCGTGGAGAACCCGTATCTCACCCGTCCCTCACCCGTGCCGTGCTTGTGCCAAACCACAGCCGGACGAGTGTTCCCCGATGGTGCGGATACCCTAAGAGGGTGACGTTCCCCGTAGTAGGCATGGTCGGTGGCGGGCAGCTCGCCCGTATGACCCACGAGGCGGGTATCCCCCTCGGCATCAAGTTCAAGCTCCTCAGCGACACCCCGCAGGACTCCGCGGCCCAGGTGGTCGGCGAGGTCGTCATCGGCGACTACCGCGACCTGGACACGCTGCGTGACTTCGCGCGCGGCTGCGACGTGATCACCTTCGATCACGAGCACGTCCCCGCCGAGCACCTGGCCGCCCTGGAGGCGGACGGCGTCGTGATCCGCCCGGGCCGCGAGGCCCTCGTCCACGCGCAGGACAAGGGGGTGATGCGCGCCAGGCTCGACGAGATCGGCGCGCCCAGCCCCCGGCACCGCATCGTCGCCGATCCGGCCGACGCGGCGGCCTTCGCGGCCGAGGTCGGCGGCTTCCCGATCATCCTCAAGACCGTGCGCGGCGGCTACGACGGCAAGGGCGTCTGGTTCGTCCGCACGCCCGAGGACGCCCGCGACCCCTTCCTCGCCGGGGTCCAGGTCCTCGCCGAGGAGAAGGTCGACTTCGTCCGCGAGCTCGCGGCGAACATCGTCCGTTCCCCGCACGGCCAGGCCGTCGCCTACCCGGTCGTCGAATCCCGTCAGGTCGACGGCGTCTGCGACACGGTCATCGCGCCCGCGCCCGACCTCGACGACGAGCTGGCGGGGCAGGCGCAGGAACTGGCCCTGCGGATCGCCAAGGAGCTGAACGTCGTCGGCCACCTCGCCGTCGAGCTGTTCCAGACCACGGACGGCCGCATCCTCGTCAACGAACTGGCGATGCGCCCGCACAACTCCGGCCACTGGACCCAGGACGGGGCGATCACCTCGCAGTTCGCCAACCACGTCCGGGCGGTTCTCGACCTGCCCCTCGGCGATCCGCGACCGCGCGCGCCGTGGACCGTGATGTGCAATGTCCTGGGCGGCGACTACCCGGACATGTACTCCGCGTACCTGCACTGCATGGCCAGGGACCCGCAGCTCAAGATCCACATGTACGGCAAGGACGTGAAGCCCGGTCGCAAGGTGGGCCACGTCAACACCTACGGCGACGACCTCGACGACGTGCTGGAGCGCGCCCGTCACGCCGCCGGCTATCTGCGAGGAACCATCACCGAATGAGCACCGCCACCGCCCCCGTCGTCGGCATCGCCATGGGATCCGACTCCGACTGGACCGTCATGGAGGCCGCCGCCCAGGCCCTCGACGAGTTCGAGATCCCGTACGAGGTGAACGTCCTCTCCGCGCACCGGATGCCGCGCGAGATGATCGCGTACGGCGAGGAGGCCGCGGGCCGCGGCATCCAGGCGATCATCGCGGGCGCCGGCGGCGCCGCCCACCTGCCCGGCATGCTCGCCTCCGTCACCCCGCTGCCCGTCATCGGCGTGCCGGTGCCGCTGAAGTACCTCGACGGCATGGACTCGCTGCTCTCCATCGTGCAGATGCCGGCCGGCATCCCCGTCGCCACGGTCTCCGTCGCCGGCGCGCGGAACGCGGGCCTGCTCGCCGCCCGCATCCTCGCCGCGAGCGACGCCGAGCTCCGCGCCCGGATGACCGAGTTCCTCCAGGACCTCAACGACCAGGCCACGGAGAAGGGCAAGCGGCTCCGGGCCAAGGTCGAGGGCTCGGCGTCCTTCGGCTTCGCCAAGTGAGCGCCGCTCCGGGCGCGGCGGACCGACTGGAGGAGGCCCGCGAGCTGCTCGCGGGCCACCCCGTCGTCGACGGCCACAACGACCTGCCGTGGGCGCTGCGCGAGCACGTGCGCTACGACCTGGACCGGATGGACATCGGCGCGGACCAGACCGGCGCGCTCCACACCGACCTCGCCCGGCTGCGGGCCGGCGGTGTCGGCGCCCAGTTCTGGTCGGTGTACGTGCCCTGCCGGCTGGCCGGCGACGACGCGGTCAGCGCGACCCTGGAGCAGATCGACATCGTCGACCAGCTCCTCGACCGGTACGCCTCCGACCTCGCCCCGGCCCTGACGGCGGACGACATGGAGGCGGCCCGGAAGCAGGGCCGTATCGCCTCGCTCAAGGGCGCCGAGGGCGGCCACTCGATCAACAACTCCCTCGCCACCCTGCGCGCGCTGCACGCCCTGGGCGTGCGGTACATGACGCTCACGCACAACGACAACAACGACTGGGCGGACTCGGCGACCGACGAGCCCGGCGTCGGCGGGCTGTCCGCCTTCGGCCGGCAGGTCGTCCGCGAGATGAACCGCTCCGGCATGCTGGTCGACCTCTCGCACGTCGCCGCGACGACGATGCGGGACGCGCTCGACGCCACGGCGGCGCCGGTGATCTTCTCGCACTCCTCGTCCCGCGCGGTCTGCGACCACCCGCGGAACATCCCGGACGACGTCCTGGAGCGGCTGCCCGCCAACGGCGGCGTCGCGATGGCCACGTTCGTGCCCAAGTTCATCCTCCCCGCGGCCGTCGAGTGGACCGCGCGGGCGGACGAGAACCTCCGGGCGCACGGCTTCGACCACCTCGACACCACCGCCGAGGCGATGAAGCTGCACCGCGCCTTCGAGGAGGCGAACCCGCGCCCGATCGCCACCGCCGCCACGGTCGCCGACCACCTCGACCACATGCGCGAGGCCGCCGGCATCGACCACATCGGCATCGGCGGCGACTACGACGGAACGGCCTTCACCCCGGCCGGTCTCGACGACGTCGCCGGCTATCCGAACCTGATCGCGGAGCTGCTGCACCGCGGCTGGTCCCACCCGGACCTCGCCAAGCTGACCTGGTCCAACGCGGTCCGCGCACTGCGGGACGCGGAGGCCGTCTCCCGCGATCTGAAGAGCCGTACGGCCCCGTCGAACGCCACGATCGAGGCGCTCGACACGCCGTAGACCGTGTCCGGCGCTCCTTTCCGGACACGGCCCGGCGCCCGTATGACGGGTCCTCACCCGGACGGCCCACTCCGCCGAGCCCCCCGCGGGGGCCGGTGGCACGGTGGACGGTACTGCCCCGCCGCTCTCGGCGGGGCGGTACTGCATCGCCGAGTCCGGAGTAACACCATGGCGGAACTGCTAGACGACCCTCCCACCACCCTCGCGACCGTGCCCGCCGCCCCGGAGCCACCTCCGCCGCCCGACGAGACGGCACGCGCCCGCGCCCTCCTGGCCACGCAGCCCGTCACCGAGGGCCACACCGAACTCCCCGACTCCCTCGACCCCGAGGACCTGCCGCCCGTCCGTGCCAAGGAGGCCGGGGCCCAGCTGTGGTCCCTGCACACCGAGCCGGAAGAGGGCGTCGTCGGGACCCTGCGGCGGATCGACGCCGTCCGCGCCCTCGTCGCCACCTGCCCCGAGGACCTGCGCCTCGCGTACACCTCGTCCGAGCTGGCCCACGCCCGCAACTGCGGCCGCGTCGCCGCCCTGCTCGGCCCGGTCGGCTGGACGGCGCTCGGCGGCTCGGCGGCCATCCTGCGGGCCTACCACGCCCTGGGCGTACGGGCCGTGAACCTCACCTCCTTCGACCGCTTCGCCCGCGACGCCGTACGGGAGATGAACCGCATCGGCCTGGCCGTGGACCTCTCCGGCGCCGACCCGGACACGGTCCGCCGCGCCCTCGCCGTCACCCGCGCCCCCGCGCTGCTGACCCGGGCCGACCCGGAGACCCTGCCGGACGAGGTCCTCGGCCTCCTCGGCGAGAACGGCGCCGTCCTCATGGTCACGGTCACCGACGACCCGGCCGCCGTCGCCGACGTCCTCGACCGGGTACGGGCGCAGGCGGGCCCGCACTGCGCGGGCGTCTCGCACACCACCGCCCCGGCCGCCGGCTACGTGCCGCTCTTCGCGGAGCTGCTCCGCCGGGGCTGGACCGCCCAGGAACTCGTCGGCCTCGCGCACGCCAACGCCACCCGGGCGCTGCGGGAGACGGAGTTCCTGTCCCGGACCAACCGGATCCGGCCGGCCGCGGCCTGACGGTCTTTACGTACGCGAGAGGGGCGCACCGCCCGGCGGTGCGCCCCTCTTCGCTGCTCTCAGGCCGTCGGGCGGCCCATCGCCCGGTACGTCCAGCCGGCCGCCCGCCACCGCTCCCCGTCGAGGGCGTTGCGGCCGTCGAGGATCACGCGCGTGGCGGCGACCGCGGCCAGCTCCGCCGGGTCGAGCTCGCGGAACTCGCGCCACTCGGTCAGGTGGAGGACCACGTCCGCGCCGCGCACGGCCTCCACGGCAGAGTCGGCGTAGCCGAGGGTCGGGAAGACCTTGCGGGCGTTCTCCATGCCCTTGGGGTCGTAGACGGTCACCTGGCCGCCCTGAAGGTGTATCTGACCGGCCACGTTGAGCGCGGGGGAGTCGCGGACGTCGTCCGAGTCCGGCTTGAAGGTGGCGCCCAGCACCGCGACCCGGCGGCCCAGGAAGGTGGACCCGCCGAGCGCCTCGCGGGCCATCTCCACCATCTGGCCGCGCCGCCGCATGTTGATCGAGTCGATCTCGCGGAGGAAGGTCAGGGCCTGGTCGGCGCCCAGCTCGCCGGCGCGGGCCATGAAGGCCCGGATGTCCTTCGGCAGGCAGCCGCCGCCGAAGCCGATGCCCGCGCGCAGGAACTTGGCGCCGATGCGGTCGTCGTGGCCGATGGCCTCGGCGAGCTTGGCGACGTCGCCGCCGGCGGCCTCGCAGACCTCGGCCATCGCGTTGATGAAGGAGATCTTGGTGGCGAGGAAGGAGTTGGCGGCCGTCTTCACCAGTTCGGCCGTGGGGAAGTCGGTCACCACGAACGGCGAGCCCTCGCCGACGGGGACCGCGTACACCTCGCGGAGCGTCTTCTCGGCCCGCTCGCCGCGCACGCCGACGACGATCCGGTCCGGGTGCAGGGTGTCGCCGACGGCGAAGCCCTCGCGCAGGAACTCCGGGTTCCAGGCGAGCTCGACGCCCTCGGGGAGGAGCGCCGCGAGCCGGTCGGCCGAGCCGACCGGGACGGTCGACTTGCCGACGACCACGGAGCCCTCGCGGACGACACCCGCGAGGGAGGTGAAGGCGGCGTCGACGTAGCTCATGTCGCAGGCGTACTCGCCGTGCTTCTGCGGGGTGTTCACACAGACGAAGTGCACGTCGCCGAAGGCGCCGACCTCCTCCCAGGAGGTGGTGAAGCGCAGCCGGCCGCTCGATCCCTCGATGCCGGCCACGTGCTTGGCGAGCAGCTCTTCGAGTCCCGGCTCGTACATCGGGACGCGTCCGCCGGACAGCATCTCGATCTTCTCGGGGACGACGTCCAGGCCGAGCACCTCGAAGCCCAGCTCCGCCATGGCCGCGGCGTGGGTGGCTCCGAGGTAGCCGGTGCCGATCACGGTGATCTTGAGGGCCATGCGGGACTCCAGGGAACGTCGGGCGGAATGCCTGCCCGAGCATAGTCGTGCCCTGGCCCGGGGCCGGGTCACGCCCTACCATTTGGGTTACTTAACGGTAGTTAGCAGCGTGGGAGTGAGTGAGCGTGTCGGGTTCGACTGATTTCGACCTTTACCGGCCTTCCGAGGAGCACGACATGCTCCGGGAGTCGGTGCGTGCCCTCGCGGAGGCGAAGATCGTTCCGTTCGCGGCGGCGGTGGACGAGGAGGGCCGGTTCCCGCAGGAGGCCCTGGACGCGCTGGTCGCCAACGACCTGCACGCCGTGCACGTCCCGGAGACCTACGGCGGCGCGGGCGCGGACGCCCTCGCCACGGTGATCGTGATCGAGGAGGTCGCGCGCGCGTGCGGCTCCTCCTCGCTGATCCCGGCCGTCAACAAGCTGGGCTCGCTCCCGGTGATCCTGTCCGGCTCCGAGGAGCTCAAGCACAAGTACCTCGGCCCGCTGGCCAAGGGCGACGCGATGTTCTCCTACGCCCTGTCCGAGCCCGACGCGGGCTCGGACGCGGCCGGCATGAAGACCCGCGCGGTGCGCGACGGCGACTACTGGGTCCTCAACGGCGTCAAGCGCTGGATCACCAACGCCGGCGTCTCCGAGTACTACACCGTGATGGCCGTCACCGACCCCGACAAGCGCTCCAAGGGCATCAGCGCGTTCGTCGTGGAGAAGTCCGACGAGGGCGTCTCCTTCGGCGCCCCGGAGAAGAAGCTCGGCATCAAGGGCTCCCCGACCCGCGAGGTCTACCTCGA